>NZ_JAVDXA010000004.1:0-613812 GCF_031457695.1 Dyadobacter sp. BE31 | reverse complement strand
TTTCGAAGCCCGATACTATAGACAAACAGGATAAGATTGGCAGTTTTAAATATTTACTAACTCGCAAAAGTGTAAACCGAAACGGAACCACGTCAAATTACCTATGTTAAAGTAGTTCAGAATAAGGTATTTTTAGTTTCAATTTATGACAAATCAGAGCAGTCGGATATTACTGAGGATGAATTGAACAAGCTATTTTTAGAAATTCTCTAATGAGGTAACCTCATATTTTATTCAAAAATCGGATCCCGGCCTGGAAGCCGATCCAGCCGTATACTTTGCTGGAAGCGTCCGGCCTTTCCCCTAGCCAAACGGATGGAAACCCTTTTTTGCCCTCTGTATTGATTAAACCGGAGTGTTTGGCAAAGAAGGTACTGATCGACGGGCCGACGAACAGCGCGAACCGGGAACCTACTTTCTTCTCGACACCTAATGCAAATTTGACGAGCCCCTGACTAATGTTGTCATCCTCGATATTATGCTCAACCACTACCAGACTTCCCGTTAAGTCCGCATTGGCGCTCCAACCTCTGCCCAGTTTTTGGGCCGTTCCGAAACCGTAACCGATGGTAAAGAGCGGTTTATCTTTGGCCAAAGCGCTGAAACCGAGGTTGAAGATGTTGTAAAAACGGCTTACCCCTGTTTTGAACGCGGTATTGAAATAGTTGAACTCGTCGGTGGAGAATTCGTAGCGACGGTAGCCGTTGCTATGTACCCAGCTGAAAAGCCCGAACGGAACGGTGGCAGTGGAGTCGGAGTAGTTGACAGCGCCGATCTGGTGCCCGCTCTTGACCGTATGCGCATAGTTGTAGCCCGCCGAGAACTGATAACCACGCAGCTCGCCGACGATCACATTCCCCACGCCGGCCACCTGAAAACCGGTAAAATTGCGACCGATATAGTTCAGCAAATGCGTGCCCTGGAATCCTGTGAAGTTGCCCAGGGTCATGTTCAGCGCATTGGCATACTGAAATCCGACTACATCATTGCCGACGATATTACTCACCCCCGCGAACTGAAAACCCGTGACATTACCCCTCACGACGTTGATCAAACTGCCGATTTCGAATTTGGCCACGCCCAACGAATAGCCGGCGATGAGGTTGATGGAGTAATCATTCACGATATTTCCGCTCAGCCCGTGGTTGGTGCCCAGAAACGGCAGAACAGAGGCCTGGAAAGGGGCGTACAGCGTATCCTCGATATTGCGGGTGTGAATGGCCTGCTTGGCCGATGCGAATGCGCTGACAAACTTGTTCTGAGCGCGCTTATATTTCCTACGAAGCGCTTCATAATCGGCCCAGGTAATGGCTTTGCCGCCCGCCGAGCTGTCGATAAACATGGTATCGCGGGGCAGCGTCGTTTTCGCCACTTCAAATTGCGGAACGGCAACTTTGGTATGCAGCGAATCCACCTGTACGGGCGCGTGCGTAGCGACCTTCCCCGAAATCGGTTTCAGGGTGTCCGGGTTCAGTGAAATCTGTAAATAGGTGTCTTTGCGCGTGGGAATGGGAATGGATTTGCCGATGTAGTCCTCCTTCCTGATTTCCAGCCGGAGTGAAGAGCGAGCGGCCGGGAGCCGTATTTTGTAATAACCATATTGGTTACTCACCGCCGAGGCGAGCGTCACCGACTCGTAAATACTGGCATTAGCCAGTTTTTTGCCGGTTTTATTGTCGATAATGTAGCCGTTCAGATCGAAATTTTCGGGTTCTTCCGGCTTTTCGGCTTCCGGTTTTTTTTGAAGGATAATATAATGTCGACGCTCTTTGAATGTGACCTTGTCTTTGAAAATTGCCACCAATATTTCCCGGATGCTCCGATTTTCGGCCTGTATCGACACGCGGCTTTTGACGTCGATCATATCGGGGCTGTACGAGAAACTGAAACCACCGGTATTGCCGATTTTTCGCAAAGTCTCGTCGAGCGGTTGGTTGGTCACTTTCAAATTAATGCGCTTTTCCAGCAGTTCCTGGGCCAAAATGTGGCCGGAAAGCAGGCAAATGCAGGCACAGCAGAAAGTAATTCTGTAAAGTAGTTTCAAAGCAGGATGGCTTGTAGTTTCTATTGGCAACCGTTCCCGTCGAGCCAGTAAACCTTTCCTTCTTTCCGGAGATTGAGGTCGAGGGTTTCGGCGATGACGGACAATGTGGCGTCTACCGGTTCTTTTTCGAAGCGGATTGTGAGCCGGCATTGTGCGATCTTGTCATTGGACAGCCGCACGTCCACGTGGTAGCCATCGCGGATCGACGTGACGACATCTTGCAGATCGGCTGCATTGAATTCGTAGATCTGCGTGCGGTACCCCATCAGGTTTATGTTCGCTTGCAGGCTGCGGATTGAGTCTTTAAGCACTTCCGCACTTTGTCCTTTCACGAGTTCGACGCGATGGGAGTCCTTGCTAACGCGCACTTTTCCGGTCGCAACATCCACGCGCACAGGGGCTGCGTCATAGGCTTTTACATTGAAAGACGTTCCCAATACCCGAATTTCCGTGCCATTGGCTTGAATGACGAACGGATGTGCTGCATCGCGCTTTACATCGAAAAATGCTTCGCCTTGCAATGAAACCGTCCGCAGATCGCCTTTAAAGTTTTCAGGATAGGTCAATTTTGAATTGTAATTGAGAAAGACTTTGGTCCCATCGGGAAGAAGTTGCTCCTTCGTATTGTCGGTTGTGGCTACTTGAAGTGATTCCGGCGTTTTTTCCGAAATAAGGAAGAACCATCCGAAAGCTGTAACCAGAATAGCGATCACCGCAGCCGCCCATACCGTTACCGGCAACCGGCGTTTCCGTACTTCGGGCCGGAATTCGATCGTCCTTGCCTCCCGGGTAGGCGCTTCCGGGGTAGGTACTTCCTTCCCGGGCAATTTAGATAATGGGTCAGCAGTCTTTCCCATAGCCATTTTGCCCTTCATTTTATTCCAGGCGGCATCCGTGTCCACCCCAGTGCTGCTCTTTTTCATCGCAGCCGTGTGGTCCCAGATCAGCCGGTAGGTCGCCAGTTCCCTTGCATTGGCTTCCGATTCGGCGAGCCACGCTTCCACATCATTTCTTTCGGATTCCGAAGCGGTGTCGGCCAGGTAACGTGCGAGCAGTTCCTCCGATATGTTTGCATGAGATGAGTTCATGGTTACGATCTGATTAACTGTTCAACAATGCTACCACACAACCAAAGCGTAACGGGCAGGTAGTCTGCCAGTTCCGCGCGCAGAATTTTTAATGCTTTCCCTATCTGATTTTCCACCGTTTTAATGGATATTCCCAACTGATCTGCTATTTCCTGATACTTCAATTCCTCAAAACGGCTTAGCCTGAATGCTTTCTGACACTGCTCGGGCAAGGTGCTTACAGCTTTTTCAATACGTTCTTCCAGCTCGCTGGCGTGGATTACCTCCGTCACCGAGTCGTACGACCCACTCGAAACATACATGGTATAATCCTTATGCGCTTCCCGCACATTGGCGTGCTTGAAGCGGTTGAGGCAATGGTTGTGCACTGCCCGGTACAAGTAGGATTTTAGTGAAAGCGTGATTTCGAGCTCCTCCCTTTTCTCCCAGATCGTCAGAAACACCGTTTGCACGACCTCCTCCGACTCTTCTTCATCTTTGAGCATCGTACATGCATAGTTGCAAAGCCTTGGATAATAAGTCCGGAAGGTCTGCTCAAAGGCCTGTTCATCGCCCCGCCGTATTGCGCTGACTATTTCTGGGTCGGAAGAGTGCACAGTTATCTGTTTTTGATTTTCCGTCAAAAATAGATAATCTCTTTCGATTAGCGGTTCCTGATATAGAAGAGCGGTCATTATGGATGTCCTTTGGAATGTGACAACTTAGCTGCCGCATACCCCTATGAGAAATTTTATTTTTTTGAATAGGGGGATTCATGGGGGCAGTTGTCCTAGCGTAAACAACTTCTTTTAGCCATGAAACAAACTTTTCTCACACTTTCGGTTTCGCTAGTTATCGCTTCGGCACTTCAGTCCTGTGTTTATATCAACAAAGACGAGGATATTCCGCCGCGGGGCGAGGCCACACGCACTTATGATTTTCGGAATTTCGATGAGTTGGAAATGAGTGATGCTATGCGGGTACACGTCGTGGCCGGACCTTCATTTAAGGTATCCGCCACCGGCGAGCGGAACGACCTCGACGATCTCAACATATTCGTTCAGGATGGGAAGCTTACCGCCCGCTACAACAATTCATGGAGGAAGCGCCAAAGAATGGACATCGACATTACAATGCCCGATCTGGCTGAGGTCGATTTCTCGGGTGCGGTTAATGCGGAAATAGCCCGGTTTGAAAATCTGCCCAGCATTGAAATCGACCTTTCGGGCGCATCTCAATGCGATTTCGACGGCAGTGGTACCACATTGAAGTTCGATATTAACGGCGCTTCGCGACTGAATGCTGTTGGTAAAATGAAATTTCTGGACGGAGAGGCCTCCGGTGCTTCACAGCTCAATGCATTCGACCTTGAGGCGGAGGAATCGGATCTGGATGTTTCGGGAGCGAGCAACGCGAAGGTTTGGGTGACTCGCTTGCTGGATGTAAAGGCTTCGGGCGCGAGCAACGTACGTTACCGCGGTAACCCGAAAGTCGAAAAGGAAGTAACTGGTGGGAGTAGTGTCCGTGCTGACTAGAATTTTCAGGGGATCATTCCATATTTAGCCCGGGCCTGCGCTTTCGACATGCCGTCGAAATGCCACCATTCCGTGGTATTGACCTTGAATCCCACCTGGGTCATGACTTTACGTAAAAGCTGGCGGTTTTCGATTTGTCGGGCCGTCAGTTTTCCTTTTTTCAGCATTTCCTGCTCGGAACGCGGGTAAGCAAGCGGGCCGAAAAAGTCGAATTTCGTGCCCATATCGAGCGGTTTGCCATTTTCATCGACAACGGTAAGATCGATAGCACACCCGAAATTGTGGTTAGAGCCGATTTTTGGATCGGCCACGTATTGAGTTTTGCTACGTGCGGGAATTTTCAGGTGATCCAGTGCATTCCAGAGATCATATTGTGCGGAGTTGGGTCGCGCTGCGTCGTACACCAGCAACCGGTATCCCGGCTTTTCTTTTTTCAGTAATGCATTCGCTTTGGCAAGTCGTTTCGCCATTTCGGGTTGCAGGTAGGCGCGGGTAAGCTCGCCGTACACATCACGCCCAATGAAGTTGTCGGTGGTCGAATATTTGAGTTCAACCAGAATTTCAGGATCCACTTTTTGGATATCGACAAGGCCCCGGTCTACCATTTTTTGCTCAATAGCAGGCAGTGATTTCGATGACTGGGCAAAGGTATGGGAAGCGGCGAAGCCCGTTAAAAGCAGGCAAAAAGCAGTTTTGAGCATAAAAAAATATCCTTGCAAAGGCTGCAAAGATATTCTTTTTGCTGAATTCGGAAGCTAGGGCTAGTATCGTTTGATATTGATGCTGGTAAGTCCGCCTTCGTAATGTACAATGACTTTCTTCGTTGCGGTGTCGAAGTTCGAGGTGCGGTAGAGCCCGTCACCGATTTTGCTTAATCCATCCATGTTTTTGGCATTCAAAGCTCCGTCCATGCGCATTTCGCAGCCGATGGATTCAGGAATTTCGAGTGTTACCGATGCTACGCCCGCCTCAATATCGACGTTGGCAGTAGGCATTTTGTCGCCGAGACGGATGTCCATATCAGCCACACCGGTGCTTACTTTCAGTTTTTCTACTTTATAATTACTGAAATCGAAGTCACCTTTTCCGGCACCGATCCCCAGGTCGATATTCCAGACCGGTTTTTCATTCAGCTGAATTTTCGCCTGGTTTGACATTTCTCCGTTTTTGATCTTCACATTACCTTCTTCCATTTTCAAAGTAACCGAAGCGGAATTGTTCAGCTTGTTTACGGATGTGTTAGATCGGAAACCAACCACTGTGCTGGTAGTAGCTGCTTCGAACAACTTGGCGGTATTACCATTCAATGAAAAGGAACCTGCACCACCTTCGAGGTTGAAATTGGCTTTTTGGATAAAATCCTCCATTTCGTAATTATAGGTGCCGTTGACAGGCCTGTCGCCCTTTTTCCAATGCTCTTTGCGGTAGTCGTCGTCTTTGTCGTCCTCGTTGTCATCATCATCATCATCATCATCATCGTCGTGGTGGTAACCGTATTCGTGATCGTCGTCATCATCGTCCCAGCCGAAATTCCAGTTGTTGCCATGGTCGTCGAACGCCTGGTGCGTTTTATTCACCACACCTCCCAGAACGGCCAATGTAATGAGCAATGCCACAATACCGCCCGACCCGCGTTCCCGTCCGGCCGCCATCAGAATGGCACCCGCGATAATCAGCAGTACCGGCCAGTAAGGTAATACCAGGTCCCAATCGATATTCAGCAAATTCATGCTCCTGAGCAGCCAGATCACCCCGAAAATGACCAGCAAGCCGCCCCAAACAATGCCACGTGAGTTTTTCATGATCTTATATGTTTGATCGGTTAGTACTGTCGGTATTCAGGAAGTTACGCAACAGCAGCAATCCGCCGGTCACGATCAGGATAATGGGCCAGAAGAAGCGGCCGAAGTCGAAATCGGTAAGCTCCTCTACCAGGAACAGCGACCCGATGACAATGAGGATTACCCCCCAGAAAATGTTTTTGAAATTCATGGCTTTATGGTTTATGGTACGATTCAGGAAGGTTAATTGACTTTGATGACGTCGTCGTCACCATTGTCCGGCTTTTTCAATTCGGGATCTTCGGGAAAATGTGTTTCCGGCGAAGAGCTGGGCGAAAATGGTGTGTAAGGCTGCGGATCGGGACCCGGATCCACCGGCTCCACGGGAGGAGGCGTCGTAGGATACACCGTCGATTTGTTTTCAGTCTCTTTGTCGCGCTGGCGCAGGATCAGGAAAGCACCCACGGCGATCAGGACGATCGGCCAGAAGTATTTTTTAAACGACCACCAGATCGGCAGATCGTCTATCAGCATCAGCCCACCGAAAAAGATCAGCACGCCACCGAGGATCATCATCGTCTGGTCGGACCTTTTTTTGTCGGATACCGGGTCTGACGGTTTGGAAGGCTCGGACCCGAACACATTGTGGGTCGTGTAGACCTCGCCGGCAGGGCCGGTCGGTAGTACAGCCCACAGGATGATGTAGAGTAATCCGGTCATGCCAAAGCCGGGAGGCAATATCGGCAGCGCCATAACGACGAAGATCACGCGGACGATCACGACGTCAATTTGCAGATACTGAGCGATTCCCGCGCAAACTCCTCCGAAAACTGCCTGGTCAGGTATGCGATGCAATTTCTTTTCCATGATTAGTTTAGTATTTATTTGTAATCAAAGGTAGTAGGTAATGCAAGATACTGTAAACCGGAAAATTATTATCGGCGAAAGGGCGTGTTAAGCGGATGTTTTTAGTGAGAATGTGTTTTAAATGGATGAAAAACGGCCTTATTGCTCTTCGAGCGCTTCCAGAATGTCCATCATCGAGCCAAAATCCTTATAGCCGGGGCGGATTTCTTCACTTCCGCGCAGCGCAATACCGATATTTGGGAGCAACTCGGTGAGGGCGCTCACCGTAAACTCGTTATCGAGCCCGAAGCCTACCAGGACGGGGTAATCGGCTTCTACGGTGCCCAGTACCTGCATCCACGACTCTGACAGTTCCGCTTCGTTGTCGCTTTCGAGCAGGAAATAGGTCACTTCGCCTTCGTAACGGCTCAGGATAGGAACGATTTCGCCTGCTTCGTAGAGATCGACGCTCACGCGTAACAGCAGCGGCAAGCCCAGTTCGGTACGCAGGTAATTAAGCAAGCCGGGGTCATTCACTTGTACCGCGTGCACGGGGTAATCGTTCAGCGCGCTTACGATCGCATCGGGATCAGTTTTGGAAGTCTCCGCCACGAGCGTCACGCCCGCGAGCCAGGAGCAGATATCCTCGAATTTTTTGGGAGAAATATAATTGGGAGAATCTTCGTCAATAGAAAAACCAAGCATTTCAACACCCATACCCGCACAATAGCGCGCGTCGGAGAGGTTGGTAACATTGCTGATTTTTACGGTTTTAGTAAGCATTGGAAATCGGTACTAGGTATGTCAATTATTTGGTTAATATCTTTTCTTCTTTAAGCAGCCCGCGGAGACTCATGTCAATATCAAGGTTGTACCAGTGGATGCCGAGCTCGGACACTCTATATTGATCCAAATCGTAATCGTCTGCTTCCTTTAAGAATGGGAAATCTGACAATGTTATGGTAATTATCCGCTTGTCATTCAAGATAAAGAAAGCCAAATCAAGGTCTCTTGCAAATCCGAAGTGCCGAATCTGCAATCCGTTGGTTTGAATATAGCGGTCAAACTCATCTGCAATTTCGACTACCTGTTCATCATCCGACGCATTGAGCTGAACTTGAAGTTCTTCACTTATAGAAGGTGTCTTGCCAGGCTTGAATGATTTTTCCATAGTTACAGATGATTATATCGATAATGCTTCTCAATTCCTTCTTTTTAAAACCATGGTTGTAAGAAACCTCTATTTCCGGAACCAGGATAACCCTCGCATTACATTTGCCTTTTTCAACGTGAATGTGAACCGGTTCGTGCTCGTTCATCCAGAAAAAGAACCGGTAACCATTAATGTATAACACAGTTGGCATATCAAAATTAGCTAAAAAGTGGCAGAAAAGAACAAAGGCGAAGACGGGCCGCATACGCGGCCTGTTCTTCGCCAAGGTTGTAATGAGGAATGTTGAGTCTGCTACTTACTGCGCCGAAAACTTATACTTCGTGGTCGTCTTATAAGTTTCTCCCGGATTCAATGTCGTGGTCGGGAACTGGGGCTGGTTCGGGGAATCAGGGTAATGCTCGGTTTCGAGGCAGAGGCCGAAGCGTTTTGAAAAGGTTGCGCCTTTGCCGGTCAGTTTGCCGTCGAGGAAGTTACCGGTGTAGAACTGAACGCCGGGTTCGGTGGTGTAGACTTCCATTACGCGGCCGCTTTCAGGATCTTTTACAGTGGCAAATTTTTCCAGGCCGTCACCGCTGCGTTTCAGCACCCAGCAGTGGTCATAACCGCCGCCGGCTTTGATCTGCTCGTCTTCTACCTTATCAATACCGGCGCCCACTTTGGTAGCCTTGCGGAAATCGAATGGCGTTCCTTCCACAGCGCGGAGTTTGCCGGTCGGGATGAGGGTGGTGTCCACAGGCACAATGCTGTCCGAAGCGATGGTCACTTCGTGGTCAAGAATGTCGCGTTTCAGGCCGGTAAGGTTGAAATACGAGTGGTTGGTCAGGTTCACCACGGTCGGTTTGTCGGTTGTGGCGGTGTAGTCGATCGTCAGTGCATTCTCGTTGTCGAGCGTGTAAACGACTTTGACAGTCAGATTGCCCGGATAACCTTCTTCCATATCCTTGCTAGTATATTCCAATTGTAATCCTACCACCGAATCCTGCTTGATTTCGGTTGCTTTCCAGATCACCTTATCGAATCCTTTTGTCCCGCCATGCAATGCATTCGGGCCATTGTTGATCGCCAGCGAGTATTCCTGACCATTCAATTTGAATTTACCCTTCGCAATACGGTTGCCATAGCGGCCTACCAACGCACCGAAGAACGGGTGACCGCTCAAGTAGGGTGCCAGTGAGTCGAAACCCAGTACAACATCCGCCCATTGGCCGTTTTTGTCCGGCGCGGTGAGTTTGGTGATGATCCCGCCATAGTTGGTAATGTTCACGGTCATGCCGTTGGCGTTGGTCAGTGTGTACAGGTCAGCCTGCTGGCCGTCGGGGAGCTGGCCGAAAGCCTCTTTGGAAATAGTACTGATCATTTTTTCTTCATTCTTGGTTTTTGAGCAACTGAAAATGGCCAGGCCAACCAGCGCAGTGAGTAAAAAAGGGATTCTTCTCATGGTCAAAGGTTAAGAGTTTGCGTAAATGGTCAGATTATCCGAGGGCAACTTCCTCCGTGCCATCGGTGATTTTCACGCGGTAGCAAGGCAGGTCGATTTTATACTTTTCAAGATACGCTTGCTTCATTTTGGCTTCAAAAGCATCAACACCCTCTTTTTTCACCAAATTAATGGTACAACCTCCGAAACCGCCGCCCATCATCCGTGCGCCGAGTACCGTGTCGTCGTCCAATGTCTGGGCCACCAGGAAGTCAAGCTCCGGACAGCTTACCTCATATTCGTTCTGCAAACCGAAGTGGGTAGCGTACATTTTTTTGCCAAAATCGGGCAGATTGCCTTGTACGAGCAGGTCACAAGCATCCTGCACGCGCTGGATTTCCTCGGTCATGAACTTCGCACGGCGGTACACCACGTCGCCCATTTCTTCTTTATGCGCTTCCACCAATGCAGGCGTCGCGTCGCGCAGGCTCAGAATTTTGGAATGGTATTGCTGTAAAATAGCGGTTGCTTTTTCGCATTCCTGCCGGCGGGTGTTGTACTCCGAACTGGCCAGCGAATGTTTCACCATTGTATCGCAAAGCACGATCAGGTAGTCGTCCATCGGGAATGGGAAGTATTCGTATTCGAGCGAGCGGCAGTCGAGGCGGATTACGGATTCTTCCCTGCCGAATGCCGAAGCAAACTGGTCCATAATGCCGCATTGCACTCCTACATATTCATTTTCGGCCTTTTGCGACATTTTCACAATGCTGAAACGATCGAGGTTCAAGCCGTAGATTTCATTCAAAGCAAAGAGCAGACAGCATTCCAGTGCGGCGGACGACGAAAGACCCGCACCTACCGGCACATTACCGCCAAACGCCGCTTGAAAACCGCCGATTTTCAAACCCTTCTTCTGGATTTGCTCCACAATACCGATCTGGTAATGCGGCCACGATTTTTCCGGTTTGGAAAGGTCATCCAGCGAAAACGAATAGGTTTGATCAAGGTCAGCGGCATAGAGGATCACCTGGTCGTCTTCGCGCGGGGCGATCACGAAATACACGGCCTTATCCACACTTGCGGGGAGTACGAAGCCATTGTTATAATCGGTATGCTCGCCGATGAGGTTAATGCGGCCTGGGGAGCGGAACACGCGCACGATTTCGCGCGTTGCGGGGCCAAATTTCAAAAAATATTTATCCTGGATACCTTCTGCGATATCGGTTTCTGTCAGTAGCATGTCAGTTTCGGTCGGTTAATATCCTTTTACAAGGGTCACTTCATTGGCGATTGCGGCGCCGCTTTGTATTGCAAAAATGTTGTTCAAAAATAAATCTACTTTTCCCATGTGCTCATTTTTGTGCCCGCCGCCGGTATGCTGGGTCAGGATCACATTGTCCATTTGCCAAAGCGGACTGTCGGCAGGGAGTGGTTCGATCTCCGTCACGTCGAGTACGGCGCCGTCCAGTTTGCCTGATTTCAATGCATCGATCAATGCATCCTCATCGGTCGTGCTGCCGCGTCCCACGCTGGCGTAAACGCTTCCATCTTTCATCGCAGAAATGAATTCTGCGTCCACAAAATGCTGCGCGGTACCGGGTAAGGTGTTGATCACCACATCAGCCTGCGGCAATGCATTAAAAAGATCTTCCTTACTGCGAATATCGGCTTCCTGCGATGTACGGGCCATCAAATGCGTGGTACAGCCGAGGCCTTTCAATATTGCATTTGTCGATTGCCCTATCGTTCCGGCACCCAGTACGATCACCGTCTGTTTATATAAAATCTTCAACTCGGCGCGGAGCGGCGTACCGATCCATTCTGTTTTCTGTTTCAAAAGCGTCAGCTTGTCGATACCGCGGTACAGCGCCAGCACACCGCCCACGATCGACTCGGCGCAGGGTCGGGCAAACCAGTCGCCCATATTAGCCGTTTTGACGTGATCGGGAATGGCCACAGACGCATATTGATCGAACCCGGCAGAATCGAGTTGCCAGAACTTCAGATTGGCAGGAATGCTTTCGAACCAGGCTACCGGCGGGTTGCCGAGGATGTAGTCGGCGCTGGCAAACCAGGATTTAAGCTCCTCATTACTGGCCGATTCGGTGCGGAAATGGATCTGATGCTGCGGGGTAAGCGCTTCGCTCAGTTTGGCATTGAGCGAGCCGTCGAGTAATGAGTGGCAGTATATGATCATCTATTGTTTTTGTTTTAAAGAAGCAAGGTAAAATGATTTACCTGTAATATCTGCTTATCAGACGGTGAAATAGGCCTTTATCCTCCACAATGGAGCATGTTCAAATCTTTTTCAGGATTTTCCGGGCCCGCGATTGGAATGCCGCCGGCTCGTATTCCACCGATTCTTCCAGAAATACCCGCAGCTCTTTTTGAATCTCCGGGTAAATTTTGGAAAGGTTAAATAGGATGGTCAGGCAAAACGTACGGATGGCAATGGCCAGCTGGCGGTTTGCAATAATGCCGAACGCCGCGTCCATCAACTCACCATGAAATTCATCGGGAATGGTGATATCCTGCAAAATGCGCGCGCTGTTACGTATTACGGCGTCATGAATATCGGTGCGTTTCAATTGGCTCACCAGCACGCCTATGTACGGGCGGATAAGCTCCGGGCGCACGTGCGTAGCGATGCTCACGCTGTACGCAGCGCGTTGCGCGAGGCGGTACTCGTCGGATTCGAAGCAATGCATCAAATGCCTGAATGCATCTTCCGAAGTACAGGCGTACATAGCCACTTCCGTCGCTTTCCGTTTCGACTGGTAGGGATCGGCCAGCAGTTCTTCTTTGATATTCATGATTTTGAAAGGTCAAAATGCAAATGCCCCACGTTTCGGCAGGGCATTCGCAAACATTACTTCGAGGTTGATCAATTACTTGATCTCGCCCACCATGTCTTCCGGTTTTACCCATGCATCGAACTCTTCCGGCGTGAGGTAACCCAGCGCCACAGCCGTTTCTTTCAGCGTAGAGCCGTTTTTATGAGCGGTCTGTGCGATTTCGGCAGCTTTATAGTAACCGATCTTGGTATTTAGAGCCGTAACCAGCATCAGCGAGTTGTTTACATGCTTCTTGATGTTCTCGTGCAGAGGCTCGATACCCACCGCGCAGTTGTCGTTGAACGAAACGCATACATCGCCGATCAAACGGGCAGAATGCAGGAAGTTGTAAGCCATCAATGGTTTGAAAACGTTCAGCTCGAAATGGCCGTTGGAACCACCGATACCGATCGCCACGTCATTACCCATTACCTGTGCCGCTACCATGGTCATGGCTTCGCATTGGGTCGGGTTCACTTTGCCCGGCATGATGGAGCTTCCCGGCTCGTTGTCCGGGATGTGGATCTCGCCAATACCCGAGCGGGGGCCCGACGACAGCATACGAATGTCGTTACCGATTTTCATCAGGCTTACCGCAACGGTTTTCAATGCGCCATGCGCCTCTACGATCGCGTCGTGTGCCGCTAATGCCTCAAATTTGTTTTCAGCAGTAACGAATGGCAGGCCTGTCAATGCAGCGATGTGCCGTGCTACGTTTTCGGAGTATCCCGGAGGTGTGTTAATTCCCGTTCCCACCGCGGTACCGCCCAGTGCGAGTTCCGAAAGGTGCGCCAAAGTATTGTGAATGGCTTTCAAACCATGGTCGAGCTGCGAAACGTAGCCCGAAAACTCCTGGCCCAAAGTCAGCGGCGTAGCATCCATAAAGTGCGTACGGCCGATTTTGACCACATTTTTAAACGCTTCGGATTTTGCTTTCAGTGTATCGCGGAGCTTGGTAATGCCCGGGATAGTTACGTCCACCAGGATTTTGTAAGCCGCAATGTGCATTGCAGTAGGGTAGGTGTCGTTCGATGATTGCGACTTGTTAACATCGTCGTTCGGATGCAAAAACTTGGTTTTGTCGGCGAGGTCACCGCCTTGCAGCACGTGCCCGCGGTAAGCGATCACCTCGTTGCAGTTCATGTTCGACTGCGTTCCAGAGCCGGTTTGCCACACTACCAATGGGAACTGGTCGTCGAGCTGGTCGGTGAGAATTTCGTCGCAAACTTTGCCGATGAGGTCGCTTTTTTCCTGCGGAAGAATGCCCGCTTCGAAATTGGTGATGGCGGCTGCTTTTTTCAGGTATGCGAAGGCCTTGATGATCTCCTTCGGCATTTTATTGATATCCTGTGCGATAGGAAAGTTCTGGATCGAGCGTTGCGTCTGGGCGCCCCAGTATACATGCGCAGGCACCTGCACCTCGCCCATCGTGTCTTTTTCTATACGGTATTCCATTTTTGAAGTAGAATGATAATGTAATTGAACAATGTGCGGTAAAGTTAGGATCGGGTTTGCAGTTTCTGGAGTTTTTTATGGATAAATGTTCATGTCTGAAAAAAGAATGTTTAGATTGACCGCCCGAGATCCTAAACACCGCTTTTCATGACACCCAAAATCAGCATTTATCCCGACTACGCACTCATGAGTTCCGCCGCTGCCGAGCGCGTGATCGACCTCATGAACCATAAACCAGGGGCGGTGATCTGCTTTCCGTCAGGCAGCAGCCCCAAAGGCATGTTCGACGCGTTGGTAGCCGCCAACCAGAACGGCCGCGTCGATTTCTCCCAATGCGTTTTCATCGGTCTGGACGAATGGATCGGCCTGGGCGCCGGCGACGACGGCAGCTGCCGAGACCTCCTCGACCGCGACTTTCTGAAACCGATCGGCCTCCGTCCGGATCAAATTGTTTTCTTCGATGGCAAAGCATTCGATCCGCAAGCCGAATGCGACCGCATCAACAAAGTGGTGGAAAGCCTCGGAGGCCTCGATCTTATCATATTAGGCGTAGGCATGAACGGCCACCTAGCCCTCAACGAGCCCGGCACGCCTTGGGATACCTACGCCCACATTTCTGAGCTCGATACCGTAACCGTTGAAGTAGGTCAGAAGTATTTCAAACAGCCCACCACCCTCACACGTGGCATTACTGTTGGTATAAGGCACATTCTGGAAGCACGAGCGGCTATTCTCCTGGCATCGGGCAAAGCGAAGGCCCCGGTTATCCAGCGGGCATTGGCATTTCCCGTTTCAAAGGATTTTCCGGCAACGGTTTTACAGAATCATTTGAATGCGGAGTTTATATTGGATGCGGAGGCGGCCGGAACGATTTCTTAGCTGATACGAAATCACTTTTAACGCCATTTATTTTACTCCAAATAAGATATTTTATCCTGCCGAAAGGCTAATTTCTACTCACTTCACTGAAATTGGGTGACCATTTACAGCCGAATGCGCCTTCCGCCTAAATTTGACGCAGTTCTTTGTGAACGCCCGTCAATCGGGGTGATGGTTTTTGCTTTTGGACCCCTCAGCCAAAAACAGCAAAACAAAAAGGAACCGTGTGCAATTCACGGGCAGTCGTGCTACTGTAAGTATCCGCTCTGAGCATTCAGGGCCTGTTTTTACCCTCGCGTCCCATTGCAGCGCCCCGGCGCGGCGAGAAGGGCGGTAAAAATGATACAAGCCAGGAGACTTGCCATCATCCTCAATGGCTTTTCCCTCACGGGTGGGGAGCAGTCAAGCATTGATTTACCACATTTTATTGCAGTACCACAGGCTACCCGGCTGTTTTGGGGAAACTGTATCTGTTCGTTTCGCAGGGTAGCCCCGTTGCCGCGATGGAATGAAGTGCCGGCGATCGTCCGCAACAGGCGTTTTGTCGGGATGGGAGGGTGTTTTCACAGGGTTTTTATTAACTCTTTAAACACAAAAAAGTATGTTGTCACACAACCTCGGCTACCCGCGCGTGGGAAGCCTTCGCGAGCTCAAAAAGGCTAACGAACAATTCTGGGCCGGTACCATCGACCGCGATGCATTGCAGAAAACTGCCCGGAAGATCCGCCACCAGAACTGGGAAACGCAGCAGAATGCAGGTATCGGCCTCATTCCTTCCAATGATTTTTCGCTTTATGACCACGTCCTCGACACCTCACTGATGGTCGGCGCCATTCCTGAGCGTTACCACCAGTTGCTCGATGGCAAGTCGAACAAGGAGCTCGACCTCTATTTCGCGATGGCCCGTGGCTATCAGAAAAACGGGCTGGATATCAATGCAATGGAGATGACGAAATGGTTCGATACCAACTATCACTACCTCGTGCCCGAGTTTGTGAAGGACCAGAAATTCAAGCGGTATTCGGAAAAGGTTTTGCTGGAATTTGAAGATGCATTGCAAAAAGGCATTCTCACAAAACCTGTGCTGCTCGGGCCGGTTACCTATTTGCTTTTGGGTAAAGAAAAGGAAGGCGGCTTTGATCGCATTGACCTGCTGGATAGCCTTTTACCTGTTTACATATCCATACTCAAAGAACTCGCAGCGAGAGGAGCCGAATGGGTACAGCTTGATGAACCGGGATTGGTGCTGGATTTGAATGAAAAGGAAAAACTGGCATTTCTGAGTGCGTACAATCAGATCAGAGAGGCGTTTCCGAAGCTGCGCATTCTGGTAACAACCTATTTTGGACCGCTGGAAGATAACCTCGCGATCGCGACCGCATTGCCGGTGGATGCATTGCATTTGGACCTGACGCGCGGTGCAGAGACTTTACCGCAGATTCTGGGGGAGGAAGCATTTATATCTTCCACCAAAAAGCTCTCGTTGGGCGTTGTAGATGGCCGGAATATCTGGAAAAACGATTATCAAAAGTCGCTAGAATGGATTCAAGCAGCTGTAAATGTGCTGGGAGAAGAGCGGGTTTTGGTGGCACCGTCATCGTCGTTGCTGCATAGCCCTTATGATCTGGAATTGGAAAAAAATGAAGCGGTACTAACGCCGGAGATTAAAAACTGGCTGGCATTTGCAAAACAGAAACTGAATGAGGTGACTACATTGGCAAGGCTTGCAACGGCCGACTATGCAATTGATAGTGCATTTCTGGACAATCAAAAGGCTATTACAAGCCGCCGCACATCTGCATTGATCCACAAACCGGCGGTGAAAGCACGGGTTAGTGAAGTGCGAGAGCCGGATTTCGACCGGCAGAATGCTTTTAGTATCAGGCAGGCCATTCAATTGGAAAAGCTGAAATTGCCATTATTCCCGTCGACAACCATCGGCTCGTTTCCGCAAACGGATGAGGTACGGCAGCTCCGGGCGCAGTTCAAAAAAGGTACATTGACGCTGGACGAGTACGAAACCCGCATTCGCGAAGAGATTGTAGACTCGCTACGCTGGCAGGAAGGGCTCGGGATCGATGTGCTGGTGCACGGCGAATTCGAGCGGAATGATATGGTGGAGTATTTCGGCGAGCAGCTTT
Source organism: Dyadobacter sp. BE31 (assembly GCF_031457695.1). Classification (NCBI taxonomy): domain Bacteria; kingdom Pseudomonadati; phylum Bacteroidota; class Cytophagia; order Cytophagales; family Spirosomataceae; genus Dyadobacter; species Dyadobacter sp. BE31. The sequence continues at coordinate 596,636 of NZ_JAVDXA010000004.1, read as the reverse complement.
CCGGCTTTGTATTTACCCAAAATGGCTGGGTGCAGAGTTACGGCAGCCGGTGCGTGAAGCCGCCGATCATTTATGGTGATGTGGAACGTGAAGAGCCGATGACCGTGAAATGGTCGGCATTTGCACAAGCTAATTCCGAGAAACTGGTGAAAGGCATGCTTACCGGCCCGGTAACGATCCTGCAATGGTCGTTCGTGCGGGATGACCAGCCGAGGAAGGATACCACGTTCCAGATTGCGCTTGCTATACGCGATGAAGTAGTGGATTTGGAAAAAGCAGGTATTAAGGTAATTCAAATCGATGAACCGGCGATTCGCGAAGGCTTACCGCTGCGGAAACATGCCTGGCAAAGCTATCTGAAATGGGCTGTGGACGCATTTCGCCTGAGCGCCGCGGGTGTGGCCGACCAGACGCAGATCCACACGCATATGTGCTACTCGGAGTTTAACGATATTATCGATTCCATTGCCGCAATGGATGCCGACGTGATCACGATCGAAACGTCGCGCTCGCAAATGGAGCTGCTCGACGCGTTCGCGCAGTTCAATTACCCTAACGAGATTGGTCCCGGCGTGTACGATATCCATTCGCCACGCGTACCGACGGTGGACGAGATGATCCTCTTGCTCGAAAAGGCATTGAAGGTAATCCCGGCGCGGAATTTGTGGGTGAACCCCGACTGCGGATTGAAGACCCGCAAATGGCCGGAAACCGAAGCCGCTTTGCGTAACATGATTTCTGCGGCTAACTTGCTGCGCGAATCCGTCGCGGTTGCCGGATAGCGGCGACGGAAGCTTGTGGTCAGGTGTTGTCAGGTATGGTCATGGGTAGTCAAGGGTAGTCATGTGTAGCCAGGTATGGTCATGGGTGGTCATTTGTTGTCATGTGTAGTCAGCTATGGTCAGAAATAGAGAGGTATGATCACCCCTGACAGCACTTGACGACCCTTGACTACTCATGACAACACATACCATTCTTGACAACACTTGACCATTCATGACAACACCTGACAATTCTTGACAACACCCGACCGCATTTGACCACAAATGACTGTTACGAACACCAGTAAACCGTTATATTTTGATATTAGAAGATAGAATTTCCGCCTCGGAAACCCGTGTTTTTAAAACCGTTTTCCCTAATAACACCAATCATTACGATACGCTTTTCGGCGGCACGGCGCTGTCGATGATGGACGAGGTCGCATTTATCGCCGCCACGCGGTTTTCAAGGTTGCGATGCGTAACGGTATCGTCCGACCGCATCGATTTTACACACCCCATTCCGGCGGGTACCATTATCGAGCTCGTGGGGCGTGTCGAGACAGTCGGAAATACCAGCATGAAGGTGCGCGTCGATATTTTTGTGGAGAAAATGTACGAGGTGAGCCGGGAGAAGGCCGTGACGGGGATATTCACCTTTGTGGCGCTTGATGAGCACCATAAGCCTACCAGAATTTTGTAAGTTATCATACGGCACCGAATAATGCAGTGACTGAGTTGGGCACTCGAAGTGGTTCATAATTAATCATTTAAAGGCTAGTTCGCCGTGTAATCTGTTATCATTTCATTATCCGGGCTATTTATTAGGTTGATTCCGAACCGTTTAATAACATTATAAGGGTAATTAGCCGACGGTGCCCGGTTGCAGCCTTGCTCAAAATGCTTATCTTGCACGCCTTTTGAACGGTTTAGCACCAGACTGTACACATTATTCTAATCACGCATTAATGAAAATTTTAGGTATCTCGGCTTTCTATCATGATTCGGCCGCGGCTCTTATAGATAATGGCGAAATTGTTGCCGCAGCACAGGAAGAGCGTTTTACACGCAAGAAGCACGACCCCGGTTTTCCCTCCAATGCAGTAGCATTTTGCCTTGAATACGGCGGTTTGTCCATTAACGAGCTCGATGCGATCGTTTTTTACGACAAACCACTACTCAAATTTGAAAGGCTCCTCGAAACTTACTATGCATTTGCGCCCAAAGGCGTACGGTCGTTCCTGACCGCTATGCCGGTGTGGATCAAGGAAAAGATGTTCCTGAAACGGCTCATCAACGAAGAGCTGGAAAAACTAGGCTACGATAAGAAGAAGAAAAAGGTGAAAATGCTCTTCCCCGAGCACCACCTCTCGCACGCTGCCAGTGCATATTATCCTTCGCCCTACGAAAAATCGGCTATTCTGACGATTGATGGCGTTGGTGAATGGGCAACGGCGTCGATCTGTCTGGGTGAAGGGAAAGATATCAGCATCCTCAAAGAGCTGCGTTTCCCGCATTCACTCGGGTTGCTTTATTCCGCATTTACCTACTTCCTGGGTTTCCGCGTAAACTCGGGAGAATACAAGCTGATGGGCCTCGCGCCGTACGGTGACCCGTCGTCGCCGGACATCAAGCGTTACGAAGAGATTATCCTGAAAGACCTCATCGACCTGAAAGAAGACGGATCGGTTTGGCTCAACCAGGACTATTTCGACTATGCTACCGGCCTGAAAATGGTGAACGAGCATAAATGGGAAGCGTTGTTCGGGTTCAAAACCCGCAGGCCCGAAGACGCCCTCGAAGCCGTGCATTGTAACCTCGGCCTGGCAATCCAGAATATCACCGAAGAAGCGGTGGTGAGAATGGCCAAAGAAGCCAAGCGCCTCACTGGGGCCGATTACCTGTGTATGGCTGGTGGTGTTGCATTGAACTGCGTGTCCAACGGTAAGCTGCAAAAGGCGAATATTTTCAAAGACATCTTCATCCAGCCGGCCGCCGGTGATGCGGGAGGTGCGCTGGGTGCGGCACAAGCTGCGTACCATATTTATTTTGGTCAGGACAGAAAGATCACTTGGAAGGCCGACGCCATGCGTGGATCTTACCTCGGGCCTACCTTCTCAGACCTCGACGTAGCGCTTACGGCTAAGAAATACAAAGCGGTTTATACGCATTACGAGAACTTCAAAGATCTGACGCAGGAAGCGGCAAGGCTGTTGTCGGAAGGAAACGTGGTAGGCTGGGTGCAGGGCCGTATGGAATTCGGGCCGCGTGCTTTGGGAGGCCGGAGCATTCTGGGCGACCCCCGGAATGCCGAAATGCAGAAAAAACTGAATTTGAAGATCAAGTACCGCGAATCGTTCCGGCCTTTTGCCCCTTCGGTACTGGCAGAGGATTGCCAGGACTATTTCGACTACGACGGTATTTCACCTTACATGCTGCTGGTGCACCCGGTGGCGGAAAGCCGCAGAAAGCCGGTGCCTGCGAACTATGGCTCGCTGGATTTGCGTGAAAAACTCTATTTCGAGCGTTCCGACCTGCCTTCGATCACGCACATCGATTATTCGGCGCGTATCCAGACGGTGCACAAGGAAACCAATCCCCGCTACTACGACTTGATCGAGACATTCAAGGCGTTGACGGGCTACGCGGTGATCGTGAATACGAGTTTCAATGTACGCGGGGAACCTATCGTGTGTACGCCAAATGATGCATACCGCTGCTTCATGCGCACGGAAATGGATTACCTCGTAGTGGGGAACTATATTTTTGACAAAAAGCAGCAGCCCGAATGGCTGGAAAAAGATAACTGGAAGGAAGAATTCGTTCTTGACTAATCCATTATTTCACAGAGCACCCAAATTGATGACATCTAAAATTGTTACCAGCATTATCCGCATCCTGTTCCTGGGATTGCTGTTTATGTTCCTGTTCTATCCGGACAAATTTCACATCAAATTTGATTACCCGGGGTATCCTCAGAGCGACAGCTGGCATGTGCGTTTGGCCAAATTTGCATTCTGGTTTTTGCTGATCATCGAGATCCTGCGCATTTTCTATTACGGTGTGGTAAAAAGCAAAGCCAAAGGGCTGGTAGCCAATATCGTAACGATCATTACGCCGCTGGTTGTCGTGTTGATTTTCCTTGAAATCGTGTTCATGTACGTGCCGCAAAGCCATGAAGGTGTGCTTTCGAAGGCGTCGCAGATCTGGTGGGAAAAATACTGGCATCCGGTGAATGCGCTGGGATACCATGATAAGGAAGTTCAGAACGAACCCGGAAAGAAAAAAGTCCTCGTTATCGGGGACTCATTTGCAGCAGGACATGGTTTGAAAGATGTCAACGAGCGTTTTTCGAATATGCTGGAAGCCAAGCTCGGGACTGACAAATACACGATTTACAACCTCGGAATGTCGGGCGCGGACACGCGTGACGAGGTAAAACGGTTGCAGGATTTTCCCGTAAAGCCCGATATCATCGTTCTGGAATATTTTCCCAATGACATCGAGAAAGTAGGCCGCGAAAAAGGCCTCACCCTCACCGGCGCCGAACCTTATGCCGATCTCAAAGGCCCGATGGCGACGATTGTAAAGCGCTTTTACTTGCCCAATTTCATTTATTGGCAACTCCCGCACACCGGTTTCAGTACATTTGAAAAATTTGTACAAACTGCATACACCGATACCACGGTGCTGAATGCGCATTTGAGGGACCTTTCCGGAATGCTCGCTTACCGCGATAGTACCAAAGCGCAGATGTACGCCGTTTTCATTCCGTTCCTGTTCCAGGTCGATAAAAGTGCGGGGTACACCAAGCCTGTGGAAGATTACCTGAAGGCGAACAATGTGACAGTCGTGGGAATTAACGATGGCGTTGTTAAAATTCCTGAAAAAGAGCGTGTTGTAGGTAAGAACGACGGCCACGGCAGTGCGACGCTCAACCAATTGATAGCCGACAGGCTTTACCAGGCGATGGGCAAACGATAACTCAGATTTAACGGGTTAGAAGTGCGCAAAAAGTAATTAAGTGCTAAATTTGAATTTTTAAACACTATATAAAGATGGATTTCTTAACAGATTTATTCGCATTTATGAAGGAGCGCAAGAAGTGGTGGCTCGCTCCTGTGATCATCGTTCTGCTTCTGATTGGTGTACTTATCGTGATTGGTGGTGGTTCGGCTGTTGCGCCTTTCATCTACACTTTGTTCTGATTTCTTTCAGTACAACGCAGTTCAATCCGGTTCCTGTCTGAAACTTCGCCTGGCAGCAATGCACAACGCATTGCTGCCAATAACATACTACTTGATTAAAATGAGTGAATCAGAAAAAGTCAAAGCGCAGCTGGTGATCGTCACCGGGCTTGTGGTGCTATACTTTATTTTTAAATCGCAATATCCCTATTTCCTTATTGCTGCCGCTGTAATCGGTGTTTGCAGCCTGGCCATTCCGGTTTTTGGCGACCTGGTGGTGAAGGGCTGGTACAAGATCGCGGAAGTACTGGGCGCGATTAATGGTAAAATCCTTTTGTCGCTGGTATTCTTCGTCGTGCTGTTTCCGGTAGCGGTTATCGCCAAGCTGACCAAGAAAAACCCGCTTCATTTGAAGAAAGAGGATACCGATAGTGTATTTACGGAAAGAAACCACAAATACTCGGCGAAGGACCTGGAACAGGTTTGGTAATGCCGGAGAGCGAAATATTTGAATGCAAAAAAGGCCTGGTATCAGGCCTTTTTTTTGCGGCATGCGCGTTCGTAGAGCAGTTGGAGCATACCGTCTTTCAGGCCCAGATCGGGTACGTGAATGACGTCCGCGCCTGCCCAGCGCATGGCGGAAGTGTAGATGTCGCCCGCAGGTACGATTACGTCTGCGCGGTCGGGGTTGAGTTGTAGTTTGTTAATGCGGTCGGCGAGCGAGAACTGATCGATATAGTCGCGCATCCGCTGGATCTCTTCGAGGCTGGTGGAGCTTTCGGTGAGTTTGGAAGAAAGATCGAAGAGCTTATTGATATTACCGCCCGTGCCCACCGCTTGAATAGGCTGGCTGTAATCGACATTCTGGTTGATCCATTCCTTGATTTTCAACCAGGCATTTTTGGATTCCTTTCCTTCCAAAAGGCGTACAGAGCCCAGTTTGAAGGATTTTGCCTTAATCTTCTGCCTGTCCTGGTACAAGTTCAACTCGGTGCTGCCGCCGCCTACATCAATGTGGATATATTGGCCGTCGCCTAGCGATTGTACCACCACATTGTTCACCAATTCGGCTTCTTTTTGTCCGTCGATGATCTGGATATGGATGCCGGTGCGGTTCTCGATGTGGTCGCGGACTTCCTGCCCGTTGGCTGCTTCGCGCATGGCCGAGGTGGAGCAGGCCATAAAGTCATCGACTTCATGAAGTTCCATCAGCAACTGATAGGCCAGCATGAGCTTCATCATGCGGTCTTCGCTTTGCGGGGTAATGCGTCCCTGGGTAAAAACGTCGTGTCCGAGGCGAAGCGGGAACCGGACATATTCGACCTTCTTGAAGCGGGAAATGCCTTCGTCATGCAAGACGGATGAGATCTGCATACGGGCACCATTGGAACCGATATCTATGGCTGCGAATTTCAAAAGCTCGTCTAGTAGGGGAGTTAATAAAGGCCAAAAATAGAATTTCGCGGACAAGTTTCAATATCCTGCCCGCGAAACTTCATGTGTAAAAGCTACATTTGACGGCCTATCTGGTACAATAGCTTTACTTTCACCCCGGGTCCGGCACTTTGCCTTAGCGGTGAAAGCGGTTTGAAATAATTGACCCAATAACCTTCGGCCTGCACCACAATGGGATGCCAAGATTTCTCGATCCCCACCGCGAAGTTCATCGAAGTGATGGGGGATACGTCTCCCTTTTTGGTGAAGCTCTGGCTGAAAAATTCGTTTTTGGGGCCGCGGCAATCATAAGAAATCGTCTCTTTGGACGATACCTTGAAGTTCGTTCCAAGGCTTGCATAATATGCCCAATCGTCTTTTATAGTGTTGCGGAAAGCCAGTGTAAGCGGTATCTGAACCACATTCTGGTCAATTTTGATATTATACAATTGGAAAATGAGTGGTACCTGCCCAGGATGCGTTTCCTTGAAATCCGAACGGACTTTGGCCCTGAAAACCGTTTCCGTGAAGAATTCTGCCGGTTTCACTTTCAGCCAGGTAATGCCCGCCGCGATCGAGAATTTCTTTTTGATAATCACTTCTCCCAGCACTGTTTTACCCTGGCCATTGCCTTCGATCTGGTATCCGGCACCGAAGCGGTAAGGTGTTTTCAAAGGCAATTTTGGAATGACACTTTCCGTCTGCGCAACCTGCTCGGCCTTTTTTGCATTCGTTGGTGCTTTGGCGACCTGCATATTATTGGTAACCAAGGCTTTTTGCACCTGGCGTGCGGATAGCCTGTTGGCCAGCTCGTAATGCATTTTCCGTTGGACCGAAATGCCGGTATGTATCTCAACCGGGCTATTGATAGCCGCAATGCTCAATTCATCGCCGAAAGTCCTGCCCACGGCTGAGCTTGAAGGTGCTTTCGGCAGTTGGCTACCCTGTGAGTTTACCGTGTTTGCACTGCTCGTCACATTCGATTCTACGGCAGCCGTTTCTTTGGAAGGCACGGTCGCAACCAGCGATTCATGAGCTTTTGTGCGTGGCTGATGCGTAGTTTTTGCCTCGGTACTGGCAGGAGCTACGGCATTACGATCGTATTCAACAGTTTCCGGGTCTTCCAAAGCGTTCGAACGCACCCGCTCTGCATCAGCCAGCGTTTGCTGCTCCAAATCCTGTTCTGTACTCGTTTGCGCCGGGGCTGGGGTATAATCGCGGGGCTGTAATGTGGCTTGCAGGCTCTGGCCGTCAGGCGCGGTTTGCAGCACGTACACCGTATCCGCTTTCGCTACCTGCGCCGGCTGATTGCGGATCAGCTCGATCTGGCTCTGGAGATTTTTCACATCCTGTACCAGATGGTTGTTCTGCGATAGCTGGTTGACGTACATATACGCCATTACCGAGGTTACCGATGCGGCAGCTGCGTACCCGATCCAGGAACCGTATTGTTGCAGGAATGACGGCGGGGTATGGGCCTGCATATAGTTTTGCATACGGGCCCAGTCCTGCTCTTGAAAGTCCGGTTCAATACTCTCTAATTTTCGGCGTATAGTATTTTCAAATCTATTAGTTTTCATTGCCTCTGAATGACTTAACAGCCCAATCACTTGGGAAGAGATGTGGGTAATATTGTTTGATCAAATGCTGCAACCGGGCCCGGGCACGCACATAATGCGATCTTACCGTTGCCTCATTGATTTGCAGCAGGTCTGCTATCTCACGATGATTGTAGCCATCCACCACGTATAACAAAAATACATTCTTATAAACCGGTTTGATCTGTTGGATCAGTTCCAGTATTTCCTCAGCAGTGATCTGACTTATTACATCTTCGTCGAATTTGGGATAAGGGGCGTCTTCCAGGGCGATCACATCCTCCGTGTGCTTTTTGTGCTTGCGGTAGTAGCTGATCGCCGTGTTGACCATGATCGTGCGCAGCCATGCCTTGAAGGGATGATTGGCGTCGTACTTTCCCAGATTATTAAATACTTTTAAAAAACCTTCATTTAAAACCTCCTCGGCCTCTTCCGTCGACGATGTGTACCGCAGACAAATACTTTTTGAATAGCCGAAGAACTGTTTATACAAATACCTCTGCGCCTGGTTATCCCCGGCAATACATGCCGCTACCACCGACTCAAAGTCGTTTTCGTTAAAAGATATTTTTCTTCTAAAAAGCAAAGTCAGGGTATCAAATTGTCAGGGATAGAATTTCTCACATTCGAATACGTTCCTGGGGGCCATTCTGTTGCAAAAAAATACGAAAAGTTTTCCTGGTTCGAAATACGGGCTCTCGTGAAAAAATCGCAAAAAAATGCGTCAGCCATGCAACATGGGCATTAGGGGGGGCGTAAAGGCAGAAAACAGTTTGATACTTTCACAAAAACCCGTGGGTATATCATGAAAAAAGTTTCTCTTTTACTGGTGATGCTGGCAGGCATCTGGTTCACGGCGTGCCAGAAGAATAGCGAGTCGTTGAGCCCTGAAACTGAGGCGAGTGATTTTGAAAGTGTGGTTGAATCGGCCGCAAGACTTGCGGTAGAGACGGACTCTGTGACGTTGGGAAGATGTAAAGGAAAACTTACAGAAGTGGCTACGGCAGATTTGCCCGCTACGGTGACAGCTTACATTGACAGTGCTTATGCGGGTGCTGAAATCAAATATGCTGCAAAGGATCAATCAGGGAAAATCGTGGTGGCTATTACGCTGGCCGACGGCTCGGTGAAAGGGTTGCTTTTTGACGCGAATGGTGCCTTTAAAGCGGAGCTGAAACAGCACGTGAAGAAAGCAAAACTGACGAAGATCGAAGTAAGCGCATTGCCCACTGCCATTACTTCATACATTACTTCCAACTACGCAGGAGCTGAGATCAAACTTGCTGCAACCAACGACGCCGGTGAATACTATGTGGGTATTCTCGTCGATAGTAAAGTGAAAATCCTGCTTTTCAATGCCGACGGATCATTCAACAAGGAACTGGAAAAACCGGCTTTCGGGCGCGGACATAAGAGACATTAACCGATCATTACCGATCGTCAAAATATTTTGTTAGGGGTGAGTTGGAATACGGTGCTGGATTTTCCGGTGCCGTATTTATTTTTTGGACGGCAGCATTTCCAGCGCCGATGAATTTTTGATTTCACCCATTACAAACAGGCTGTGCGTGCTGCCGATGTTTTCCAGCGAACCCAGCTTTTGCATTAAAAACTGCTGATATTGCGACATATCATCCACGACCACTTTCAGCAGAAAATCATAGTCGCCCGAGATATTGAAGCACTCCATTACCTCACCCATTGCCGAAACCGCCTTCACGAACTTTTCGCCCATTACTTTTGAATGCTCCTTCAATGCAATGTTGCAGAAGGCCATCAGTTTCTTGCCTACTTTCTCGCGATCGACGAGTGCGACGTATTTCTTGATAATCCCTTCCTTTTCCAGCCTTCGTACGCGTTCGTACACGGGCGTGTAGGAGAGGTTCAACTTTTCCGACAGCTCACGTGTTTTCAAGGTGGCGTCCTGTTGCAGCAAGTGCAGGATTTTGGCATCAATATCGTCCAGATTATGCATAGATAGAATATCTTTATTCACTCCGAGATGGCTTCGAATATAGATAAATAATTTAGGTTAGGTAAAACCGCCAGACTTTTAATCTGAATTTTTTGATTTTATTGAACAAAACATCTATTGGTTTAAATTTGTCAATTCAGAAGCTCTATGCTTTTCCGGCGAAATGATAATCAGACATTTAAAACACTTATGGTAGCAACTCAAAAAGCAGATATCCGCGAAATTCTTAAAAACCGTATTCTGGTACTGGATGGCGCTATGGGTACGATGATCCAGCGGTACAAATTGCAGGATCACGACTACCGGGGAGAACGGTTTGCAGACTGGCCGCACGACGTGAAAGGGAACAATGACCTGCTCTCACTGACGCGCCCGGACATTATTAAAGAAATTCACGCCGCCTATTTCGCGGCAGGGGCAGATATTGCCGAAACCAATACATTTTCAGGCACGACCATCGCCATGGCCGACTACGGCATGGAGGAAATCGTGTACGAACTCAACTACGAATCCGCGCGGCTCGCACGCGAAGTTGCCGACGAATTTACCGCGCGTGAGCCGCATAAGCCGCGTTTCGTGGCCGGTTCCATCGGCCCGACCAACCGTACCGCATCGCTTTCGCCGGATGTGAACAACCCCGGCTTCCGCGCCATCAGCTTCGACCAACTGGTGGAAGCCTATTATGAGCAGGTCAAAGGCCTCACCGACGGCGGCTGCGACGTGCTGCTCGTGGAAACGATTTTTGATACGCTCAATGCAAAGGCCGCGCTTTTCGCGATCGACCAGTTCTTTGTGGACGCGAAAGCGGGTAAGGTGCCGCACCTGGAATCATGGCGGATCGAGCCAGGGCAGGCGCTGCCGATCATGATTTCCGGAACGATTACCGATGCGTCGGGACGTACCCTTTCGGGACAAACTACCGAGGCGTTCCTGACTTCAGTATCGCATTTACCACTATTATCAGTGGGCTTGAACTGTGCATTAGGGGCCGATTTGATGCGCCCTTACGTGCAGATCATAGCCAAAGAATCGCCTTTCTACACTTCTGCGCACCCGAATGCGGGCTTGCCGAACGAAATGGGTGAATACGACCAGACGCCGGAGCAAATGGGCGAGATCATCGACGGGTTTTTGAGGGATAACCTGGTCAATATCATCGGCGGCTGCTGCGGAACCACGCCGGATCATATTCGTGTGATCGCGGATATCGCCGGCAAGCACAGCCCGCGGCCATTGCCGGCTTCGGAAACGGTGATGAAGCTTTCCGGATTGGAACCAGTGAAAATCAATGCGCTGACCAATTTTGTAAACATCGGCGAGCGCTGTAATGTGACCGGCTCGAAGAAATTTGCCCGACTGATCCGCGAAAGCAAGTACGACGAAGCATTGACCATCGCGCGTGAGCAGGTGGAAAGCGGCGCGCAGGTGATCGACGTGAACCTGGATGAGGGTATGATCGACGGCGTGGAGGCGATGAAGACATTTGTGAACCTCATTGCGTCCGAGCCCGATATTTCCAAAGTGCCTTTGATGATTGACTCTTCGAAATGGGAGGTGATCGAATCCGGTTTGAAATGCGTGCAGGGAAAATCCATCGTGAACTCGATTTCTCTCAAAGAGGGTGAAGAGAAATTCAAGGAATCGGCGAGAACAGTGCTTCGCTATGGTGCTGCTGCGGTAGTAATGGCTTTTGATGAAAAAGGCCAGGCGGATAACTACGAGCGCCGCATTGAAATCTGCGAACGCGCTTACCGCATTCTGGTGGACGAAGTGGGTTTCCCGCCGGAGGATATCATTTTTGACCCCAACATCCTGACCGTCGCGACGGGCATGGAGGAGCACAATAACTACGCCGTTGATTTTATCAAAAGCGTGAAATGGATCAAGGAAAACCTTCCGCATGCGAAAGTTTCGGGCGGTGTTTCCAACGTGTCGTTCAGTTTCCGTGGTAATGAGCCGGTACGTGAGGCCATTCACACCGCATTTCTTTACCACGCGATCAAGGCTGGAATGGATATGGGTATCGTGAATGCCGGCCAGATCGGTATTTATGATGAAATTCCGAAAGATGTTTTGGAACTGGTGGAAGATGTGTTGCTTAACCGCCGTCCCGACGCGACGGAACGTTTAGTAAGTTATGCGGAAACCGTAAAAGATAAAGGTAAAACGCAAACCGGCCCCGACCTTTCGTGGAGACAACTTCCCGTGAAGGAACGTATGGCGCACGCATTGGTGAAAGGTATTGCCGATTACGTGGATGAAGATACCGAAGAATGCCGCCTGTTGTTTGACCGTCCTTTGGAGGTGATCGAAGGGCCGTTGATGGATGGGATGAGCATTGTCGGTGACTTGTTTGGCGAAGGTAAAATGTTCCTTCCGCAGGTCGTGAAATCGGCGCGTGTGATGAAGAAAGCCGTGGCCTATTTGCAGCCATTTATCGAGGCTGAAAAGCAGGAAGGTGGTTCATCTGCCGGTAAAATCCTGCTCGCTACGGTAAAAGGTGATGTACACGATATTGGCAAGAACATCGTAGGCGTGGTGCTCGGTTGTAACAACTACGAGATCATCGACCTCGGCGTAATGGTGCCAACCGACAAGATACTGGCGGCTGCACAGGAACATAATGTAGATATCATCGGTCTTTCGGGCCTTATCACGCCTTCGCTGGACGAAATGGTGGGTGTAGCGAAAGAAATGGAGCGCCGCAGCATGAAAATGCCGCTGCTGATCGGTGGCGCGACGACATCCCGCATTCACACGGCGGTAAAAATCGATCCTAATTATTCCGGACCGGTTATCCACGTGCTCGATGCGTCGCGGTCCGTACCCGTGGCCGGAAAGCTGATTCAGAGTGAACAAAGCCAGGCTGAGGTATTGGCAGATATTAAGGCAGAATATGCGAAGCTGCGCGATGATCATTCGAAGCGTGGCGGCGAAAAGGCGCATGTGGCCATCGGTAAAGCAAGGGATAACAAAGCAAAAATCGACTGGACGAATTTTCAGGCCGTGAAACCGCAGTTCCTGGGCACGCGCGTGTACGATGACTACGATCTGGCCGATATCGCCAAATACATCGACTGGACGCCGTTCTTCCAGACCTGGCAGCTGCACGGGAAATACCCGAAAATCTTCGATGATACAGTCGTAGGTAAGGAAGCGATGAAGCTGTACGAAGACGCTGCGGTGTTGTTAGGCGAAATCATTCGTGATAAAAGCCTGAAAGCACGTGCGGTGGTGGGTTTCTGGCCGGCCAACTCGATCCAGGATGATATCGTGCTGCACCATTTCGAAGAGGAAACGAAGGAAGTACCATGCGAACGCCACGGCTCGCATCAGCATATTGAATACAAAATCAGCCAGCAAGGTGTCGAAAACCTGAATGCGGGCGAACTGGTAGCCGATATTGCCGCGGTGTTGCACCATTTGCGTCAGCAAAGCCAGAAAGCGGCCAACCTGCCGAACTACTGCTTGTCGGACTTCGTAGCACCGCTCGAATCCGGTCATACCGATTACATCGGCGGTTTCGCGGTTACGGCTGGCGTAGGCATCGAGGCATTGCTGGAAAAGTATGAAAAAGATCATGACGATTACAACAGCATCATGATCAAGGCATTGGCCGACCGGTTGGTCGAAGCCCTGGCTGAGCTAATGCACGAAAAAGTGCGCAAAGAGTTGTGGGGTTATGCGAAAGCGGAGAGCTTCACCAATGAGGAATTGATCAAAGAAGAATACAGCGGCATTCGTCCGGCACCGGGTTACCCGGCCTGCCCGGACCATACCGAAAAACGTCATTTGTTTGATTTGCTTGGTGCAGAGGAACTTGGCATCACGCTTACAGAGAGTTTCGCGATGTACCCTGCAAGCAGCGTGAGCGGCTGGTATTTCTCGCATCCGGAGAGCCGTTATTTCCCGGTTGGTAAAATTCACAAAGATCAGGTCGAGGATTACGCGAGGCGCAAAAACATGCCGGTAGAGGAAATCGAGAAATGGCTTTCGCCGGTGCTCGCATATTAAAATAGTATTTATTTAAAAAGTGCAAAAAGAGAATAGTTAGTTGCTATTCTCTTTTTTTGTGCCCAAAACATACTATTTTTTACAAAAGGGCGTAATTAGGTGGTATGCCGTGTAGTAATCAGGTATTTATACGCTATTTTTTTGTAGTTAAGCGCCGGATATTTGCATCACTTAAGTGAGAACTTAATAGTTTATTAGCCATGAAAAGAAATATCTCAGTTTTCATCCTTCTGATCCTGCTGGCATCGTCCTTTAAATACAGGAGCATGACAAGAGAAAACACTCTGCCAGTCATTACCGCCGGTTACGACAGCAAACCATCACCCAAGGCCATTGCAGTGTCCTCTCTGGACGCTGCGGTCGCCGATCTTCACAAAGCCAATCTTGAAATGGCGAAGGGCAATCCGGAATTCTTTAAATCATTATGGTCGCATCAGGATGACGTTACCTTATTCGGAGGTGTCGAAAACCTGGATTCGAAAGGCTGGAAGGCGGTGGAAGCGAGTTTGAACAACACCGGATCAATCCCTGCGAAAGATGTAACGTATACATACGAAAAAGTTGCGATCCAGGAAGGCAATGCACAAGGCTATTTGATTCAAAAAGAGCATTACCGCTTCGCCGACGGTCGCAGGGCCGATCTGCATGTTACAGTCCTGTTCCGGAAAGAAAACAACGTCTGGAAAATCGCACATCGCCAGGCCGACTCCCTTCCAACTGATGCAAAATCAGACAAAACGTCTAAATAATTGCCTCTCTTCCTGATATTTTGAGTTAGTTGCGACCATGCGACTAATTTGTTGTTATTTTGCACCTTTGGTTAAAAAGTGACAACAAACTACGCATGGAGAGATTTACAGGATTGCTGGGTATCATATTGATCCTGGGCATTGCATTTGCGATGTCGAACAACAGAAAGGCCATTAATTACCGCACAGTCGCCGTTGGCCTGGGCCTGCAATTCGGGCTCGCAGTCTTTATCCTCCGAACCGAAATTGGCCAGCGAATTTTTCAATGGCTGGGTGAAAAGGTCCAGAAATTACTCTCCTTCTCCGACAAGGGCGCCGATTTCGTTTTCGGCACATTGGTGCGCCCCGATCTGATGCAGCGCGCATTCGGTCCGGGCAACGATTTCGTTTTCTTCTTTAAGGTTATCCCAACGATCATTTTTGTGGCCGTATTGGTGAATATGCTCTACCATTTGGGCATTATGCAGCGCGTGGTGTCGGTTATCGCGCGGGCTGTGTACTGGCTCATGGGCGTGAGTGGTGCGGAAGCGCTCTCCAACGTGGCGAGCACGTTTGTAGGGCAGGTTGAGGCGCAAATTATGATCAAGCCCTATTTGAAAAACATGACCAACTCCGAGCTCATGGCCTCCATGACGGGAAGTTTCGCTTGTATTGCGGGCGGCGTAATGGCTGTGTACATTTCGTTGGGTGTGCCGGCGCCTTACCTCATCGCCGCGAGCCTGATGGCCGCACCGGGCGCATTGGTTATTTCCAAAATTGTGTTTCCGGAAACCGACAAATCGGATACAAAGGGAATGATAAAGCTGGAAATCCAGAAAACGCACGCCAATCTGCTCGACGCCATCGCTGCGGGGGCGGGAGAGGGCCTCAAAGTGGGTTTCAATGTGATTGCGATGCTGATCGGCTTTATTGCGCTCGTTGCATTGCTCGATTATCTGCTGGGCTATATCGGCGGTATTTTCGCCTTTCCGCAATTGAGCTTCAACTTTATTCTCGGCAAGATATTCTCTGTCTTTGCATGGGCTATGGGCGTTCCGGCCAAGGATATCGAGGCGGCGGGTTCATTGATGGGTACGAAAATGGTGATCAATGAATTCGTGGCTTATCTCGATATGGTGAAATTGAGAGACACGCTCGACCATAAAACTATTGTGATTACCAGCTTCGCATTGTGCGGCTTCGCCAATTTCAGCTCCATCGCCATTCAGGTGGGAGGGATCGGCGAGCTGGCCCCTTCGCGGCGTGCAGACCTGGCCCGGCTCGGTTTCAAGGCATTGATCTCCGGTACATTGGCTTCTTATATGTCGGCTACTCTTGCCGGGTTGCTTTTGTAGCCAGGTGTAAAATAAAATGCAAATGGACATGAAAAGAGCACATTGGTTGCTCTTTTCTGCTTTTAGAGGTTTTCTGAAAAAAGATGCAGCCCGGTTGGCATAAAAGTTTTTACCAGCAGGTTATCAGCATTCTACAAACCATATCAACACATTATATGATGAAACGTATCAAACTCTTCTGGTCTTTGCTTCAAGACAGCGTCGATGAATTTTTGAACGATAACGGTATGAAACTCGCTGCCGCATTGTCGTATTACACTATATTTTCCCTGGCGCCGATGTTGCTCGTAATCATTTCGGTGTTTAGTATTTTTTTCGGAAGGGACGCGATTCAAGGTGAGTTGTTCGGGCAAATCAGTGGACTGGTGGGCGCTTCCGCCGCCTCGCAATTGCAGGAAATCCTGAAAAATGCCGAGTTGTCAAACAAATCCGGGATGGCGGCGGCGATAGGTATTGGCACATTGCTGGTGGGTGCTACGGGGGTGTTTGCCGAGATGCAGGATTCCATCAACTTTATATGGGCTATTAAAGCCAAGCCGAAAAAGGGGTGGCTGCAATACCTGAAAAACAGGCTGATCTCATTTTCTCTGATCCTCACGCTGGGCTTTTTGCTGGTGGTCTCCTTAGGCGCGAGTGCACTGGTCGATCTGTTAAGTTCGAGACTGGAAGCGTTGTTTTCCGAGGCGTCCGTGGTCGTTTTTTACATTGTTAACCTAGCGCTGGTACTTTCTATTATTACCGCGTTGTTCACCGTGATATTCAAAGTGTTACCGGATGGCGACCTGCGCTGGAAGGAATGCCTCGTCGGCGCCGCATTTACGGCCGTTTTATTCCTGATCGGGAAATTTGTCATTAGCTTTTACCTCGGTCAATCCGATCTTGGGGCGGCCTATGGTACGTCTGCATCCATCGTGATCTTACTGACCTGGATTTACTATTCGTCGATCATCCTTTATTTCGGGGCCGAGTTCACGAAGGTTTACGCACGTCTGGATGGCATTGCAATAGCGCCAAACAAACACGCCGTGTTGATTGTAAGGAAGGAGCTTGACAAGAAAACCGGCGTCGATGTGACTGACTGAAAATGCTGGCCGCCCGTGGCCCGCAAATGCATGCCTTTCTACTTGATAATATAGACCGGTGACTCTTAACGGATCACCAGCTCGAAAGGCATGCGGGTCTGCATACCACCCATATTCATGAGTTTTTGATACATTTTGACATACGGAGCAAGGTCTCCCAATGCCTTGTTCGTCGCTTTTTCCTCATTGCTGCCCAGGAACTTGTCGATCATTTCGTCCAATGGGCGTTTTTTCTCCGGATAGTAGCGTACGCGGTAGTCACCTTCGTTCAACTTGGCAGCTTTCGCGGCAATTTTGATCGCATCGTCCACACCGCCCAACACGTCCACAAGGCCATTCTGCTTTGCCTCTACGCCCGACCATACCCGGCCCTGCGCGAGGCCTTTCAGCTTTTCGACCGGCATTTTACGGCCTTCGGCGGCTTTGCGTGTAAACGTTTCGTAACCTTCATTCACACTTTTCTGGATCATCGACTTTTCGAATTCGGTCATTTCGCGGGTAGCGGTTGGCCAGTCGGCATGCGGACTGGTACCGACACCGTCGAACGTGATCCCTAGTTTGTTGTTCATGAAGTCGGTTACATTGAAGATCAACCCGAAAATACCGATGGAGCCGGTAATCGTATTAGGCTGGGCCACAATGGTATCACAGCCCATGGCCATATAGTAACCGCCGGAGGCCGCTACGTCGGACATCGACGCAATGACCGGTTTCTTTTTAGCGGTAATCTGGATCTCTCGCCACATAACGTCCGAAGCCAATGCACTGCCGCCGGGCGAGTTAATGCGGATCACAACCGCTTTGATTTTGTCGTTTTCACGGATTTCTTTCAGTTCTTTGACAAACTTGTCGGAGCCGATATTCTCGTCGCCACCATCGCCACTGGTAATTTCCCCCTCGGCCACGAGTACGCCGATACGTTTGTTGAAATCACCTTTCTCGGGTGCATTGGATCCGTCGAGGTACTTGCTGACGCCCACGTAGGAGATGGACTTATCGGCATCCACTTTCAGTTCCTTTTTCAACGCGGTTTCCAGTTCATCCTGGTAGCCGAGGTGTGTGATAAATTTATATTTCAATGCAGATTTCGGGTTTTCGACGGCAAGCGAGTCGGCCAAGTTTTTGAGCTGATCCACCGGAACACCGCGCGAAGCAGAGATATTTTTCAGGAAGTTGTTGTTGATGGCACCGATCAGTTCAATAGACTGTTTCTTGCTGGCCTCACTCATGTCCTGCCGCGAGAACATTTCAATGGCACTTTTGAATTCACCTACCCTGAATACCAATGGTTTGATTTCGAGTTTATCAAATGTGCCTTTGAAAAAACTGTATTCGGCCGAGAGCCCGTTCCATTCAATGCCACCCGCAGGATTGAGGTAAATCTTGTCGGCCACGGAAGCGATGTAGTAACCCTTTTCCGAATAGCTTTCGCCGTAGGTTACGATGAATTTCTTCGATTTTTTGAATTCCAGCAGCTGGTGACGGATTTCTTCCAATGTAGCCCAGCCAGCTTCCGGGCCTTCTGTTTTCAGGTAAATTCCTTTGATTTTGTCGTCGTTCTGAGCGCTTTTCAATGCATCGAGAATATCCTTCAAGCCCACCACCGTTTCTTCACCGGTGAATGGTAACCCAAATTCCGACAACGGGTTATCGACACCCACTTCCCTGATAGGCTGGTTCAGGTCGAGTTTGAGTACGGATTTCTCTGAAATTGTCGCTTTTTCCTCCGAAGAAAGCGCCGCACCTATGCTGCCAATGATAACGAAGGAAAGGAACACGAAGAGGATAATGCCCACGAAGGTAGCCAGGACATATTTAAGGAACTGTAACATAATCTATTGCAAATGGATTTCTTCTCTATAAGTTGATCAAGGAACAAAATTACGTATTAATTGTCGCGCTTTGTGGACGAAATAATGTCAAAAGGTAGTTTATCGGTATTAAGTGGTTGAAAATAACCGTTCCAATTTTTCGGCTTGAACCGGCAGTTTTACAAAAGCAGATTATTTACTTTTGAAGAAAAAACCAGCACATGAAAAAGACCCTCATTTTAGTCCGGCACGCGACCGCCGAAGATCAGAGTTTCAGAATCAAGGATTTTGACAGAAATCTGAACAGTAAGGGGTTGTCGGAGTCGCTTGCGATGGGGAAATGGCTGGTTCAGGAAGGAGTAAAGCCCGATGCCTTTGTGTCGAGCCCCGCGTCACGCGCATTCAAGACGGCCGAGATCATCGCAGGGCAATTTAAAGTGTCGGTAGATGACATTCAGAGGCAGGAAGGAATCTACGACGGTGGCCCCAGGGCCTATTTGCAAGCGGTGAACAATGCTTCGGAACAGTACTCGACACTGATATTGTTCGGTCACAATCCTGACATTACCTATTTCGCTGAATACCTGTCCGGGGCGAGTATCGGTTCCATGAAGAAGGGCAGTGCCGCTTTTATTGAATTTAAAAATCAGAAATGGGAAGAAATATCTGCGAAAACCGGTGATCTGGTGCTTTACAAGACGCCCAAGCAGGTAAGAGAAGAGGAGTAAAATGGAACAGCCAAATCGCAACAGGAAAATATTTATTTTCGTTTTTATCGCATTCGTAGCGTTGTTTGCCTACATTTCATACGACATGTCGAGCCGTACAACAGCGCCTTGGAACAAGCCCAAACAGCTCAAACGGGCATTGCCGGGGGCCACTCCCGATTCCGATTCACTGAAACTGGATTCGCTGCTAAAAGAAGTAGAAGAATAGCCGCTCAGCTTCTGGGGTGAAATTCGGTGATGATCTGCCGGAGGTAATCCCTGTCGAGGTGGGTGTAAATCTCGGTGGTGGTAATCGACTCATGCCCTAGCATTTCCTGCACAGCACGTAAACTCGCTCCGCCCTCGATAAGGTGTGTCGCAAACGAATGCCGGAACGTATGCGGACTGACGTTTTTGTCGATCCCAGCCTTTTCGGCCGTGTCTTTGATCATCAGGAAAATCATCACTCGTGAAAGCTGGCCGCCGCGCCGGTTCAGAAACACAATGTCTTCACTGCCTTTTTGAGGAGCAATATCACCCCGCACGTGGTCGAGGTAGATTTGCGTGTACTTAATAGCCTCCCGGCCAATGGGTACCAGCCGCATTTTGTCGCCCTTCCCGATAATGCGCAGGAAACCGATGTCGAAGTGGCAGTTGGTTAATTGGAGGTCCGTAAGCTCCGACACGCGCAATCCCGAACTATACAATACCTCCATGATCGCGCGGTTCCGTGTGCCTTCGGGTGTAGAATGGTCAATCGCGCCGAGCATTGTTTCAATCTCTTCATAGGAAAGCACGTCGGGTAGTTTGCGCGGCAGGCGAGGGGATTCGAGTAGTTCGGTCGGGTCTTCCGTGATCTCGTTTTCGAGCAATAAATATTTGAAAAATGCCTTGATTCCCGAGAGCATACGTGCCTGCGAATGTGCGGCGAGCCCGAGCTCTGCAATGTATTTAAGAAATGCCGAGAGGTGTTCTTCCTGTACGCGGGCAGGCGCGAGGTCGATTTTACTCAGTTCCAGAAACTCTTCCAGCTTTTCGACATCCCGCACGTACGCTTCCACCGAGTTGCCTGAGAGCGAGCGTTCGAGGCGGAGATAATTTTTAAAATGTTTGATGTAGCTTTGCCACATAGCGTAAGAAGAATTTATGAATGCTACAAAGCAAATGAAAAAGATATTGATCCTGAACGGCCCAAACCTGAATCTTTTGGGTAAAAGAGAGCCCGGTGTGTATGGAAATCAGTCATTCGAAGACTATTTCGAAACATTGAAAGCGGTTTTTCCTGACGTGGAGCTGCATTATTTTCAATCGAACCACGAAGGCGGACTGATCGATAAAATACACGAAGTAGGCTTCTCATTCGACGGGATCGTTATCAATGCAGGCGGTTACACGCACACCTCCATTGCCCTGGCGGACGCGCTTTCGTCCGTTACCACACCGGCTGTTGAGGTGCATATTTCAAATATCCACGCCCGGGAGTCGTTCCGGCACCATAGCTACCTTACCTCGCGCTGCAAGGGCATTATAGCGGGCTTGGGGCTTAGGGGATATGAGTTGGCGGTGCGGTACTTTGTTTAAGGAATGAATGAGTGAATGATTGAATGAGTGAAGGGAAATAGTCAGGAAGTCATTCGTGGTCAGGAATTGTTTGATTAAATATTCTAAACAATACCTGACCACATCTGACATACTTGACTTTTTATTCGGTCATTCACACATTCAATCATTCAAAATTACCTAAACACCGCGTTGCCAAACAGCACTTTTCCTTTCTCCAACATCGCGCGGAACACGGGGTCGTCCATCAGGTAGATCACCTGCCCGCGGCCCATTTCCTGGGTGCCGATAATGAGCGTGTTTTTCAACCGGCCGGCCATCTTGGTACCCACAAATCCGGCTTTGTAATTGTCTTCTTTCAAATAGCCTACATTCCAACCTTCTTTGAGGTAGTCACGCTCGTAAGCATCGCGGACGATCGTGAAATAGGCATCGCCGCATCCAAAAGCCAACGGATGGGTGCGATCCATCGTGATCTGGAACATACTGCCCGGCGAGGAGTCGCTCGCGTCTTCACGCTGCTGTTCGCCGTATTTTTTGAAGGTATCCTCGTCCTTTCTTTTTTCAGAGAATTTTTTGGTTAAACCAAAACCCGTTTTGTTCACGAATGCATCGGTTGCATGCTCCATGGCAATCAGCTTTCCTCCATTCTTGATCCAGCCTTGAAGTGCTTCGAGTTGTTTTTCCTGGATGATATCGCCATAGCGACCATCCGGTAGGATCAGCACGTCGATTTCGTTCCAGGGCAGGGCGGCCAGTTTAGCGGCATTCACGATCGTTACCGGATATTTGATCTGTTGTTCGAAATAATGCCAGACAGCTCCAAACGCGGTTGCAGAAACGCCATCGCCAGCCAGCGCTACTACTTTCGGCGCTTTGAGCGCAACAACATTATCGTTCCCGAAGTCGGGGCCAGTGCTCACGAAGCCGGTTTTGACGGGCGTGAGTTTCACGGCGTGTTTGTTTGCCAGCGACGTAACCAGGTTATCGAACGGAATGCGTTCATTGCCTTTTCTGGTGATGATCAATGTGCCGGCCGGGTAGCTGTTTTTGTCCATTTCAAACGGCGTATTGGACGTTTTGACCAGCACGCCACCCTTCAAGAGCTCGGCCAGGAACGCGGCATCCCCGGCATTCGACCAGTTGGCCAGATAAGCATAAGGCGGAGGGGAAGGTATCGTATTTTCAGCCGTAACCGACTGATTAGCAGCAGGTGTCAGCTTTTCTTTTAAGCCATAAGCCTTCAATCCAAAAATATATGCGAGGCCCCAGCTGGTAACATCGTACGTTACGGAATCTTCGAGGGCCGGCTTGGGATCAAACAGGATGCGCAATAAATTGGATTTAGGTTGATAGGCACTGATCAGCAGGTCATTATCGTCTATTTTAAGTGTCTGATCGGTTAGGGTAGTAAGCTCCGTACCTTTGGCGGACGACGATTTGCCTGCGATACCGTAATTGAATCCCTGGCGGTCGAGCCATTTGCTGAATGCCCGCGTATTTTCACTGCCGCCAGCTTTGATAACATAGGTTTTGAAATTTCCCGTCGGCGCATTGGCGGCGTCCTGATGAAACCGGATAAACTCGGTCACCACTTTCTCCTTTTGCGACATTACGGCTTCCAAAGTGGCCAGGCTGGTGGCGTAATGGTGCGCAATGCGGTTGTTGAGGGTAAGCGTATCATGTTCGTTCACCCGTTCGAGCGCGAGGCCTGCGCGTCCGCCCCCGCCTTGCTCGTACGTAACGCCGATTGCGCCGTTAGCGGTCGGCCAGGTGTCGCCGTAGCTGGGGTAAAACAGGTCGTAGTCGTTCCGGGTGAAGTATGCCCAGTTGTTTTTATCGAAATACTTGCGGCAATACTCTCCAACCAGCTCGTTGAACTGCCGCTGCCAGGGCGTTACGTCCTTATTATACGGCTTTGCAGCCGGCGGGAAGTAATAGCTCCTTGCAGCGCCCATTTCGTGGAAATCGGCGTGGAAATGCGGCATCCACTGGTTGTATAATGCGATACGCTCCTGCGTCTCCTTCTGCGTTTGCCAGGCCCAGTCGCGGTTGAGATCGAAAAGATAGTGGTTGAAACGGCCGCCGGGCCAAGGTTCGTCGTGCTCGAGCGCAAATGGTGTAACGTCCGGCGTTACATTTTGAACGCGGTTGTACCACTGCGTGTAGCGCTCGTAACCATCGGGATTAATGCACGGGTCGACGAGGACCACCATGTTTTTGAGAAAATCCTGCGTGAGTGCATTGCCTTTGTTGAGCAGTTCGTAGAGCACTTTCATACTTGTATTGGCCGATACCGACTCATTACCGTGCACATTGTAGCTCAGCCAGACGATCGGCGGCACGGCGGCATCGGCTTTGCCCGGAAGCAGGCCGATACTTTTGAGGTGATTGGTACGGATCGTTTCGAGCTTAGCGATATTCTCCGGCGAAGACACGAATGCGAGCATCAGCGGCCGACCTTCGTTGGTGGTACCATATTGGACGAGTTTCATCCTGTCCGCATTCTGCGACTGAACGGATTTGAAATAGTCGACGATCAGATGGTGATACGCAAATCTGGAACCGAGCGGGAAGCCGAGGAACTGATCCGGCGTCTGAGTTTGTGCAAATGCAGTTTGAATCGAAAGCAAAATGAAAAGGAAGCGGATCAGTCTTGTCATAGGAAGTGAAACGGCGTAAGTAGGTAAACCCAAAGTTAAAAAGTTACCGGAATTACACACCACGGAGAAAGTGATAAAAAAAGTTTGTGTTAAATCTTGTTGATAATGAGTTAACTAAAAATTAATTGATTTTTATTTTTACTCAGGGGTTGCTTTTTAAAATCCGACCCTGCATCTTTGCACCACGTTACGGAAACGCAAACGGAAAAAGTGAAAGAAAGTGTTGAAAAAACGCACGAAGTAGGAGACCAGTCGGCCCATTCGTCTAGCGGTTAGGACACGACCCTTTCACGGTTGAAACAGGGGTTCGATTCCCCTATGGGTCACAAAACCGTGCAAAAGAGCACTTTCAGCTAACACTTTTAGAGCCGGTCGGATGAAAATCTGACCGGCTTTTTTTAATCCTCGAAACCGCCCTTGCATTGCCCGGGTGTGCAGGGTAGCCATTGTTTCGGATCAGTCCGAAAACTTGGGGGGCGAAGAAAAAAGTAGTTGTTTTGCGATGAATCAACATTGAATGCATTGCAAGAGTCCTATTTAGCCCTAGTCCGCTTCCTTTTACCCGAGGGTATCCTCGATTACTTCGAACTTTCCAAAATCGTTGAAGGCCTCACCGGCCTGCACATCTATCTGGAAGAGAAAAACCTTCCTCCTTCCGAATACAAAGACCAAAAGTTAGAATCAAAAGGCTTTCTGCCTGAGATATACATTCAGGATTTTCCAATTCGCAATCAGAAAGTTACGCTATGTATCAAGCGACGTCGATGGGAAACCAAGGATACTGGTGAAATAGTAAGCAGAGACTGGAATGTTGTACAGCAAGGAACGCGAATGACAAAGGAATTTGCGGATTTTTTAAAAGGATTGTATTGATAGCAACCCTGTCAGTTGCTCCCAGTTAGGTAAATACTTCCATTTAGACGGCAAACAGCTCCAAGAGCAATATAAAAACCACATAAGCGATTATAAGGATTGGGATCAGCGCGAGCATGCTGCCGAATGGCTTTTATACTCAAAGAATACTGGTCCTCATTTAGGTATTGACGAAACGTCACTTTCGAATGGAGAGCTTTATACCATTGTGACCAACAAAGCTGCCAAAGGCCGGAAAGGCTCGTTGGTAGCGATGGTGAAGGGCACACAAGCCGAGGTAGTCATCGATATTTTGCGGAAAATTCCCAAACGTCTCCGTGAAAAAGTGCGAGAAGTGACGCTGGACATGGCCGCTAGTATGGGAATGATTGTGAGCCGCTGTTTCCCAAAGGCATCAAAGGTCATCGACCGTTTTCACGTTCAGAAATTGGTGTATGAAGCCGTCCAGGAAGTAAGGATCAAATACCGATGGGAGGCGCTAGATGAAGAAAATCAGGCTGTTGAAAAGGCCAGGAATGTTGGCTTGTCTTATCAGCCAGAGATTCTTGCCAATGGCGATACCCTTAAACAACTACTAGCCAGGAGCCGGTACCTATTATTCAAACATTCAGACAAGTGGACTGCTTCCCAGGTTCAACGTTCCAGGTTACTTTTTGAACGCTATCCGGTTATCCACGAGGCTTATAAACTGGCAACAGGATTAGGGACAATTTTTAGGAGTTGTAAATCCAAATAACAAGCCTTTAAGAAGCTGGCGCTTTGGTACAATGCTGTCGAAGATTGCGGTCTGGGCTCCTTCAAAACTGTGGCTCGATCCATTCAGACCCATTATCTGGACATCCTAAACTTTTTCAACAACAGAAGTACAAATGCTTCGGCGGAGTCTTTCAATGCCAAAATCAAGGCTTTTAGGTCGTCTTCCAGGGGTGTCAGAGACATTCCGTTTTTCCTATTCAGACTCACGAAACTTTATGCCTAACCTCCCCCCAGATTTTCTGCTTGATCCATTGTTTCCGATGTAAAGGATTCGTTAAATCTGCATCAGGCAGTTACTTCCGATCGGGACAATGGGTATCTTTCTTTATGAAAGTATTGGTAACCGGCAGTGCGGGGTTTATCGGGTTTCATACTGTGGCGAAACTACTTCAAGAGGGTTTCGACGTAGTAGGCCTCGATAATATCAACGATTATTATTCGCCCCAGCTCAAATACGCAAGACTCAAAGAAACGGGTATCCGACAGGACCTGATCAAATGGTACCAGCTTGTACAAAGCTCAGTGAGTAGCCGTTACCGCTTCGTGCGCATGAACCTCGAAGACAAGCAGCAACTTTTCAGCCTTTTTCAATCGGAACGGTTCGATTACGTGATCAATCTCGCTGCGCAGGCGGGTGTGCGATACTCGATCGAGAACCCGGATGTTTACGTACAATCCAATATCATCGGGTTTCACTACGTACTTGAAGCATGCCGCTATTTTCCTCCCAGGCATCTCGTGCATGCATCGTCATCGTCGGTGTACGGCGCGAATGCTAAAATCCCTTTCGTGGAAGACGACAAAGCCGATTCGCCGATGAGCCTTTATGCAGCGACAAAGAAGGGCAATGAACTGATGGCGCATGCATACAGCCATCTTTATAAAATACCTGTCACTTGCCTGCGGTTTTTTACCGTGTATGGCCCGTGGGGCCGCCCCGACATGGCACCAATGCTCTTCGCCCGCGCCATCCAGGAGGGAGAGCCGATCCAGGTGTTCAACAACGGAGAAATGGAACGCGACTTTACGTTCGTGGGCGACATTGTGGAAAGTGTGGCGCAAACTATGCTCGCCAATTTTGACGGGGAGCCGCCATACCGGGTGTTAAATATCGGCAATGGGTCGCCGGTCAACCTCATGAAATTTATTGAAGAACTCGAACGGAATTTGGGCGCAACAGCGATCAAACATTTTCTGCCAATGCAGGCCGGTGATGTTCCCAGAACCTGGGCGAGTGGCGAAAACCTTGAAAAAATCACGCATTACAAACCTCAGGTTTCACTCAACCGGGGAATTGCGGAATTTGCCCGGTGGTACCTCGAATATAGCCATCGGCTAATGGCTTTTCATGGCTGAACAATCCGTGAAATTGCCTCTTGCTTCTCTCTGAATTTACCAACTAGTTCACGCAATTGTGGAGCTAGTTCTCGCTTACACTCAGTCATTTGCAGATTTTGCATTTTTCTCACATTTATTTTTCTCATTAGATTTTGGGGGAGCTTGTCACAAAAATTGTGTCTGAGAATAAACTAGGGGCGATTTTACTAAGTTGTTGCTTATCGGGCGGAACGTTTCACTGATTGAGTGAGCAATATTATTCTACAAGTATAAAATCTTTTCTAGGTCTTTGTAGTATATTTGGAACGAACGAAAGTGTTGGTTTCAAATTGTCTTACATTCGATTATTTCGTTCGCATCGCCCACTTATTTTTTACGCTCTATGAAATTTTTACTGAAACTTGTTTTTGCGGGAGGAGTGATAAGCTCGGTGGCAGCGGCTCCTAACAACGACGCTGGAAGCATGGGAATGCCTGCGGACAGCGTAAATGTGGAAAGCAGTATTGCAAACGACCTGAACGGCTCTTACGAAATCAGGAATCCTTATGCAGAGTCTGCGGACGAATCTTTCACCATTGCGGCCAAAGCGGCTGCGCCTCTGGCATCCCGCGTTTCGTGCGGTGGCCGCACCTGGACCGACGGCGAATACCTCGGAAGAACCGGCGACGGCAAAGCGGTGAACATCCTTCTCAAGGACAACCGGATATACCTCAACTGGGCAGGCACCATTGCGGATAACCTTTTTATCCTTTATCACCTGCAAGAGGGGACTTTCCAGCCAAGTGCTGAAAATGATGCGCTGATCCTCGGCTGTATCAATCCGGTTGACCCGAGCACGGCACCTGTGAATATGCTGGGTACCAACGGCGCCGGCCAGATTACCTGTAATGGTGTAGTGATGCCGGATGGTAACCGTTTGGGTGTGTTTGTGGGAAGCACAGGTAATACCTACCAATTTATTAAGTATGTCGATGGTTTGCTGCGTGTGAAGATCAAGCAGGGAGAGAACGATACCCGGGAGGATAACTACTACATGGGTTTGCTCGCTGAGACGGTTACGGGAAACAACGGAAGCTACCTCGATCCGCAATGGAGAGGGGTATTGACTACCGCAATGGTTACAGGCTGTTTCTGGCCTAATGCCCCTAAGACAGCTACTCCACTACCTGATAATAACTGTGCGTCTGGCCCGGCCATTAGCAACGTAAGCAACATCAGCCAAACGGCTTTGACGGTTTCATTTACCGGCTCCGGTGCGACCAGCCTCAAATGGCGCATCAAATCGGGTGGTACCGCGGTAAGATCGGGCACAACCAACGATTTCGGCAGCGCGACTTCGACAAACATATCGTACTCCTCGCTGGCTCCGGGTAATTACACATTGGAAATCGAAGGTAACAACTGCTCTTCGGCAGTAAGCAGCCGCGCATTTACGATCAACGAACCTGTGGTAACGATTCCCGACTGCCAGAACGGACCATCGGTGAGCAGCATCACTTCTATTACGCCAAGCAGCGCGACAATCAACTATGCCGGTACCAACCTGCACGTGTTTTCGTGGAGAATTCTGGACGGCAGCAATTTTGCGGTAGGAAGCGGTAAAACGGGTACACTTACCTCCAACACAGCTAACCTGAAATTCAGCTATCTGCAAAATGGTACTTATACTTTCGAGTTGAAGGCCGAGGATTGCAAAGCGACGTCGGTCGTTACAAAAAGTTTCAGCGTCTCAGCAACCGACACACGCACTGCATGTACACGGGGACCCAATTTGCAGTCGATCGTATCCTCGGGTGAAACTGGCCTGCAATTCCTTTTCGACGGGGATAATGTATTTGCCATCGACTGGAAGGTTAAAAAAGACGGCGTTCTCCTTCGCCAGAACAGCGTTGCACCAACGAGCAATACACCGACGATCAGCTACAATACATTGGCAACCGGTGCATATACCCTCGAAATCCAGGGTGGAAACTGTAAATCCACGCCTTCGACTATCGCATTTGGCGTGAACGTTCCGCTTCCCATCTACATTTCTAATTTTGAAGGCAAATCCGTTGAAAAAGGGGTGGAGCTGACTTGGAACGTTGTGGAAGAAAAAGACGGAAAAGAGTTTGAAGTGCTGCGTTTCGACAGCCGCATGTCGAACGAAGAAGTACTTGGTAAAGTAGCACTTACAGATCAGCGGATCGGTAAATACAGCTTCCTGGATGAAAATCCGTTGTTGGGTACAAACTACTACCAGTTGAAGCAGATCGATATCGACGGTACTTACACTAAAAGTAAAATCGTTGCGGTTAATCCGGGTATTATCTCTGGTACGATTATCGCGCCAAACCCTGCTCAGGATTATGTGAACATTCAGTTCTCATCCCGCACCGCTGGAACTTCGGATGTAACGATCTACAACCTGGCCGGCCAGCCGGTGAGCAACGCATCGATTCGCATCACTGAAGGTAAAAACAGCCATCGCCTGAATGTAAAAAAATTGGGCGGCGGACATTACTTTATGAAGATCAACCATGGCGGCGAAGCGACGAAGCTGCGCTTTATCAAGGCTGAGTGATCCATCAGATAGCATTTCTATGCCAAACGGCCGGGTTTCAATAACCCGGCCGTTTTTTTGTGAAGCTCTTTTAAATGGGCTGGGACCTGATACCCGCGATTCGTTCCAGCGCCAATGTGACCTGCTCGATCCGGTCGACTTGCCCACGCCTCGGGTCAGAGAACGCCTGCGCGACTGAGCGCATATACGCTTCGCCCGTGCGGGTATCGAAAAACGGGTCGTTCAGCGCCAGTTTTTCCCGCCATTTAGGCCCGACCATTTCTTTGGCTCTCGCGAACCGCTGTAAAAGCCGCTGTTTAATCGGCACCATCGCCGGATCGGTCAAACTTGTTTCGATGTGCATAATGTGTAATTTGCGGTTAACAGATTGTGTTTTATCAAATTTAATTCATTTGAAATTAAAATCAATTCAAAATGAATTAAAACTAGTGGCTCTTTTTTATAATGTTTGACTATCAAAGAGTTCGAAGACTTCGCGAGCATTTGCAACTTAGTGAAACCCAGTTTGCTAAGAAGATAGGTGTTGCTCAAAGTACCTATCACAGATTTGAAAAGGGCGCAGCAAGTTTGACGGCGGAAGCGATCAGTGAGATCATAGCCCAATTCGATGCAGATCCGTATTGGCTACTGCTTGGGCGCGGCGGCAATGACCCTGAGTTTATCAATAATGCCGAAGTTATCACCATAACAAAAAATGAATACATCGATTTGCAGCGGAAGGCCTTGCAAAACCAGGACGATCGGATAGCAGCGTTGGAGCGGGAGTTGGGGAGGAAGTAAAATAGTTCGAGCGACGAGGCTTGAAAACTTAATTAACACACTATGATCGAAACAATTTCCCACAAGGGGCTAAGCCTCCTGTTCGCGTTTGATAATCCATCCAAACTGAGTCCTCATCTCGTGGAGCGCATACGTGAAATATTATCAGTGCTTGATGCGGCCGAAGGAATTGAGCAACTGGACATTCCGGGTTACCGTTTGCATAAACTTTCAGGCGAATTCAAGGGTTATTATTCCGTAAGAGTCAACGCAAACTATCGGATAATTTTTCGTTTTATTAATGGGAATGCATTTGACGTAGATTATATTGACTACCATTAAACACCGCGCATTATGATTAAGAAAGGAATGCGCCCGAGTCATCCGGGAGCAATATTGGCAGGAATTATTGAAGGATTGCGAGAAGAAACGGGAAAGAATTATTCTACTACCGAAATCGCTCTCGGCCTCACGGTAAGCAGCGAAACGCTTTCTTCCATATTAGATCAAAAGTCGGCCATCAATGCAGAAATGGCAGTCAAACTTTCCGAAGCATTTAATACAAGCGCCGACTTGTGGCTGAATTTACAGCGGAATTATGATTTATGGGAGGCTGAGAATAGGGTCAATCGCGATGAAATTACGCATTTTGTTGTAGATGAAGGTCGCTCTGGGCGGCTTTCGGCATAGGCTCTCCAATAAATAAGTCCGCACTTCGCCAACTTCTGCTGTGGAGGCTTCTTCAACTATCAAATTGGCGGCATAATGGACCCGCCTCCATAGCTATGTACAGCCAGTCTCAATGACTAATGCAATTGTTTGTTTTGAATACATTCCAGGGCTCATATGCAGTTTTTGAGTTGAAGTTCATCAAGCTTCTATCGACCAGGATCAAAAAGCTCTGTTAATAAATCGGGGTTTCTTACACAGAGGTGAATGTGGTCATGCTCGCGGAATGCGCTGCCTGGGTAGACGGGGAAACCTTCTTGAAATGGCGCGCGGACAGTGTCGAAAGTCGTTGGAATATCTCTTGTGGAGGCTAGCGAAAAGGCATAGTCTATTACAGCTCTATCAAGATATCTCAAAATCAAATCAGCCGGATTGCCTTTGCCTCTTGGATGGGGCTGGTTAACTGGAAACGCTGTCTTTGTATTGTTCCAGTCTTGAACCAGATCGTCGTAGGAAATTCGGAGGATTTCTTTGGCAAATAAATTAGATAAATCAAAGCAGTGACCTAGACGAATTTTCGCACCAAGTACGGCGGCATTTTTGCCGTGAGCTTCCAGCGCCCATTCGTGAGCCCGAACGAAATCGTTTTCCCAGAAATAGACCCCGGGACCCAGCCAATCGTACCGGTTCGTGCTGCTTTGAAATTTAATGGAGCCATTTAACAGTTGCTCTTTGACGCTGATATCGCAGCCATGAAAACCATATACCGCGACATCGCAATAGTGGAAGGGATACATTATGTAAAAAATAGTGTGTGAAGAAAAATGTCACTAGGCAGGATGAGGGACGGATTTATGCTGATCATCAGTTATGCCGCCCCGATATCGCTCGGTCACCTCGCCATTCTCATCCAAATAGCCGATTTCCTTCAAATGATCAATTGAAGTCTGACGGGGATCTTCTGACCCATTGATCTCTTTCCTGCGCTCGGCCACATAAGCCCGCACCTTGTCAACCAGTTCCTGTGTCATTTTAGTAGTGTGTTAGGGGATATTATCCCGGTTATCAGATAACCAAAGTTCAAAAATATCCGGCGCTTTTCCTACTCCTCCGGCTGCAACCGTGCTTCCTTCCACCATTGCGTAAATGTCTGATCTCCTTTCAATTCCACCTTTTGCCCGATGAGCGGGGTTACGAGCGGCATGCCTTGCTTTTGGGCTTCGGCGGTGGCGCGGAGGATGGGTTCGTTCCAGTCGTGGATGGAAAGGGCAAATTTGGCCCAGTGAACAGGCATTAGCTTTTTGGCGCCGAGTTCGCGGGCTGCGGTGACGGTTTCTTCGGGCATCATGTGGATGTATTTCCAGGCTTCATTGTACTGGCCGCATTCCAGCAATGCGAGGTCGAATGGACCGAATTGAGCACCGATCTTTTTGAAATGATTGTCATAACCCGAATCCCCGCCGATGAAGATTTTTAATGTCGGTGTCTGCAAAACGAATGACACCCACAGTGCGCGGTTCCGGCTGAAATCGCGGCCGGAAAAATGCCTTCCCGGCGTTACATTCACTTTAAAGCCATCGCCCAGGTCGGCGCTTTCGTTCCAGTCTTTTTCGATGATATTAGCCACGTCGTAACCCCAATATTCCAGGTGTTCGCCGGTACCGAGGCCGGTGATGACCTTTCCAACTTTGGTTTTGAGTTTCAGGATGGTTTCGTAGTCGAGGTGGTCCCAGTGATCGTGCGAAATGAAGAGGTAGTCGATGGCTGGCAAATCTTCTACTTGATAGATATCACTGCCCTTGAAGCTCGGTGTCGTGAATTTGATGGGCGAGGCGCTTCCGCTGAAAACCGGGTCGACGAGAATGGTTTTACCGTCGACCTGCATGAAATAAGACGAATGCCCAAACCATACCAGCACATTTTCTTCCGGTTTCAGATGCAGCAGATCCGTTTTTTGGGAGGGGATCAGCGCGCCGGGAATGTTATATTTGCTTTTGCCGAAAAAAAACTTCGTAAAAACCTTAAAATAACTGTTGCCTTCGGCGAGATCAGGCGTGAAGCTTTCGTTTTGAAACTGCCCGTCGCGGTAGTGTGGTGATTTTTGGATTCTTTCGAGCCGCGCGCCCGAAGGGTGTCTTCCGAATAATGGCTGTTGCATGAATGCATACACGCCCAGGGCGATCAATGCCAGAAAAATGAAGAATATCATGAAGGAAAATTTAATGATCCGTTTACGCATAGCATGTGGAGGAGTGGTGAAAGTTTAAACTGGACGAATGTACGGTTTCTTACGTATTTTTGAATTTACTAATCCAAACAAAACCAAACAGTCATGAAGAGAAATGTATTGCTGTATTTACTTTGCCTTTTATCGTGGGCGGCCGTCGCTCAGAACTCAGCCCCGGATACGAGCTGGGTCAAAGCCAACTACACCAAAACAGAGCAATACATTACCATGCGGGATGGTGTGAAACTCTTCACCGCCATTTACACCCCCAAAGACGATTCGCAGACTTACCCGATTATCATGCAGCGCACGCCGTACTCGGTACGGCCTTACGGGGAAGGCAATTACCGCCGCTCGCTCGGGCCTAACGGGCACCTCATGCGTGAGAAGTACATTTTTGTGTATCAGGATGCACGCGGTCGCTACAAAAGCGAAGGCAATTTCCGGGAAATGACGCCGGCGATTGAAAACAAGAAGAGTAATAAAGATGTGGACGAATCGAGCGACACTTATGACACGGTCGAATGGCTTTTAAAAAACACCAAGAATAATGGGAAAGTAGGGCAATGGGGCATTTCGTTTCCGGGCTACTATTCTTCGGCCGGATTGCCGAATGCGCACCCTGCCATGGCGGCTGTTTCACCGCAAGCCCCCATGTCCGACGAGTTTATCGGCGACGACTGCTACCACAACGGGGCGTTCTTTTTGATGGATAACTTTGGCTTTTACAGTGGCTTCGACGGCCCTAAAAGCAAGGACGGGACGAATTATAAGAGCCATTTCAATGCGGAATACAATGATGCTTACAAGTATTTCCTCGATTTTGGCCCGTTGAAAAAGAGCAATGCCGCTCCCTATTTCGCCGATCCGAACAGCATTTGGCGGCAGACCACGGCGCACCCGGTGTACGACGAGTTCTGGCAATCGCGGAATATCAAAAACCATTTGAAAAACATTAAACCGGCGGTGTTGGTAGTAGGCGGCTGGTTTGATGCCGAGGATTTGTATGGTGCATTGAAAACCTACGCGGCGATCGAAAAACAAAGCCCGGGTAACAACAACCGGCTGGTAATGGGCCCATGGACGCACGGAGGCTGGGCAGCGCCTGCCTGGAAGAGCTTCGCGCAATACCGGTTTGGCGCTGATGTGAACAAATATTATCAGGAAGAAATTGAAACGAAGTTTTTCAATTTTTATCTCAAAGGCAAAGGGGCGTTCGAGCAGGCGGAGGTAACTGTTTTTGAAACGGGCTCCAATCAATGGCGGAACTATGATGTGTGGCCGCCGAGGAATAGCGTGCCTACTACTTATTATTTCGCTAAGAACGGAGGAATGGCTGTTGCAAAATTGTTATCTGAGCCAAGTTCCACTACCTATGAAAGCGATCCCGCCAAACCGGTGCCTTACACGAATGTGATCAGCGGGCACCGAAACAACGAATACATGGCCGAAGACCAGCGGTTCGCATCGCGCCGTCCCGATGTGATCAGTTTCCAAACGGATACTTTAACGGAGGATTTGACATTAACCGGCGAAATCGTGGCCAATCTGATGGTTTCCATGACCGGCTCGGATGCGGATTTCATCGTGAAGGTGATCGATGTATGGCCTGCCGGCTCGACCTCAGCCGCTGCACAAGAAGGCGGCAAACCTGTAATAATGGATGGTTACCAGCAAATGGTGCGCGCGGAGGTGTTGCGGGGTAAGTTTAGAAACAGTTTTTCAAAACCGGAGCCGTTTGTGAAAGGCAAGGTGGAGAAAGTGACGGTGAAGCTGAATGAAGTGGCGCATACATTCAAAAAAGGCCATCGCGTGATGGTTCAAATACAAAGCAGCTGGTTCCCGCTGGTAGACCGTAACCCGCAGAAATTCATGAATATTTTCGAAGCATCCGAATCGGATTTTCAAAAATCGCGGATTACGATCCATCACGATGCGAAGAACGCCAGTAGTATTACTTTGCCGGTAATGCGCTGATAGTAAATTAATACCCTTTTAATCCTAAATCCCTTAATCCTAAATCCAATGAAAAATGTATTCCGGAAAATCCCGGTTTGTTACGTCGTGCTGTGGTTTGTCGCCGGCGCGACGGCTGCCTGGGCGCAGACCAAGCCCAAATTTCGCGTTCTGGCCATGGCCGAACCGGGCGGCCACCACATCGCGTATTCCAAAGCAGCCCGTCCGTGGCTGGATTCGCTAGCTGAAAAAGAGCATTTCAGTATTGATTACATTGATAAAGCAGACCCGATTAACGAGGCATTTTTATCGAAATATCAGCTCGTTATCCAGCTCGATTATGTGCCCTATGCATGGAAACCCGAGGCGGTAGCTGCATTTGAGAAATATATCGATGAAGGAAAGGGCGGATGGATCGGGTTTCACCACGCAACCTTGCTGGGGGAGTTTGATGGCTATAAAATCTGGCCGTGGTTTTCGGATTTTATGGGCGGCATCCGCTACAAAAATTACATAGCCGATTTCGCAGCGGCTACCGTGCAAGTTGAAAACCGTAAGCATCCGATCATGAAAGGCGTTCCGGCGTCGTTTGCGGTGCAAAAAGAGGAATGGTATATCTACGACAAAAGCCCGAGGCCGAATGTGGAAGTGATCGCGAGCGTCGACGAATCGACTTACAAGCCTGATTCGAAGATCAAGATGGGCGACCACCCGGTCGTTTGGTCGAACCCGAAAAAGAAGGCGAAAAATGTTTACATTTTCATGGGCCATTCGCCGGTGCTGTTCGAAAGCGACGTTTATAAAACCATTTTCAAAAACGCCATCCTCTGGGCTTCGCAAAAATAGACGGATATGCTGAATAGAATTTTAATGCTTGCGCTGATGGTTTTGGCGCAGCAAACCGGCTTTGCGCAAAAGAAAAAGCCGAAGGTTAATCTCGTACCTGAAAGCAAATCTTTTTACCAGGCGCGGCTGAACGACGAGGATGCTACTTATTTTACCCCCGAAAACTTCAAAATCACCAATGACGGCAAGACCGACGTCTCCGACGAGCTGCAACGTGCTATTAATGAGGTGAAACTCAATTACAATTTCGGCATTGTATTCATTCCCGAAGGTATTTACAAAATCAGCAAGACGATCTACATTCCGACTGCCGTGCGCGTGATAGGCTATGGTAAAAAGCGCCCGCAGATCGTTCTGGCCGACAATGCGCCGGGTTTTCAGGAGGAGTATCCGCAGGACAAAGGCAATGCGAAATACATGTTCTGGTTTACATCTTCTATTCCAAAGGAGGGGCAGCCGGTGCCGGACGCCGGCGCCAGTACTTTTTACAGCGCCATGTCCAACGTGGATTTGCAGATAGGCGCGGGTAACCCGTCGGCAGTGGCCTTGCGGACGCATTTCGCCCAGCACAGCTTCATTTCGCACGTCGATATCCATGCGGGAAGCGGGAAAGCGGGTATGTTCGATGTGGGGAATGAAATGGAGGATGTTCGCTTTTTCGGGGGCGATTATGGCATTTACACCTTCAAACCGTCGCCCGGCTGGCAGTTTATGATGGTCGATACTTATTTCGAAGGGCAGCGCAGGGCGGCGATCCGCTCGCAGGAATCGGGGTTGACGATCGTGCGGATGACCGCCAGGAACGTGCCGACGGTGTTGGAGATCAACCCTAATTTCTATGAAAAACTGTTTATAGAAGACAGCCGTTTCGATAATGTGAGCGGTCCAGCGTTGGTGATCAGTAACGAAGGCAATGCGTATACCCAGATCAGTTTGCGCAATATCGACTGCAAAAAAGTGCCCATACTGGCCAGTTTTCGCATTAGTGGGAAGCAACTTGCCGGGCAAGGTGAAATGTACAAGGTAAAAAGCCTGACCCACGGCCTGCAAATGGCTTCCATCGACGCAAAGCCGGTGCATACCACGGTTCTGGACTTGGAAACACTCAAAACAGACCCTATACCAGCCTCGAAAGACATTCCTGCGTTCCCGGACATCAGTACCTGGGTAAATCTCAAAACGTTGGGTGCCAAGGGCGACGGCGTTACGGATGATACCAGGGCAATTCAGGCGGCCATAGACCAGTACGGGGCGATCTACGTCCCGCAAGGCTGGTACCGCATTACCGAAACGCTGAAATTGAAAGAAAAAACGGCATTGATAGGTCTTAACCCGGTTTCTACACAATTTATTTTGCAGGATAACACGGAGGCATTCGGGAGTTTCGGGCCACCGAAGCCAATGGTGGAGTCGTCACAGGGTGGGAGCAATATCCTTACGGGCATCGGCATTTCAACCGCAGCGAGCAATACACGGGCGGTGGGTTTGAAATGGATGGCCGGTGCCAACTCCTATGTGAATGATGTGAAGTTTCTGGGCGGGCATGGTAACATTGCGCGGAAACGGCCAGGGCAGGAGGCTTTGAGCAACTCGTCGCATGTAGGCAATGAGCAGCATTGGGATACCCAGTATTGGAGCCTTTGGATAACTAATGGCGGCGGTGGCACATTTAAGAACATCTGGACTGCGAATACCTTCGCATCTGCAGGTACATATGTGTCGAACACGTCCACGCCCGGGCGCGTGTATGCGATGTCGGTCGAGCATCATGTGCGTAATGAGGTGCGGTTTAAAAATGTGTCGAACTGGAAGGTTTACGCCTTGCAGCTCGAAGAGGAGAGCAAGGAGAGTTCGGGTTGCCAGCCGCTGGAAATCGAATCTTGCGATAATATGCTGTTTGCCAACCTGTATATGTTCCGGGTGATCCGCGTGAGCACACCGTTTCCGCATTCAATCCGCTCGTGGAACAACCGTAAGCTGGAATTTTTAAATGTGCATAATTACAGTCAGACAAAATATCCGTCGACAGTGCCATTGTACGATGTGAATACAGGTATTGAAGTGCGTCCGTGGGAGTTCAACCGGTTGGTCATCGACAACCCGAAACCACGTGCAATTGATTTACAAGTAGGGAAGACGGTACAACTGGCTAAGGGTTTCGAGTTTGCGGACGGCATTTGCCACGATAGCAGGGGGAATGTGTATTTCAGCGAATCGCGGGCACGGAGGATCTATAAATGGTCGGCGAGTACAAATGCGTTAAGCCTTGTCGCCGATTTTCCATGGGAGCCGCTTTCACTGGGTGTCGATACGAAGGATAATCTGATCGTAGTATTTAAATATGTTCCCAAGCCGGGCTACCTGTTAGACGGAAAACCCGAAACATTTCCGAACCCGCCGGATGCGGCTGGTACCTCGTTCAGTGGGTGGGGAAACAGCGGTTTCGGTACATTGGTGTACGCCATGAACCCCGATCAGCCGGAGGAATCCATGCATTTGCTTCAAAAAGTACCGGTTGAAAAGGTGACGGGCATTGTCAAAACATTGAACCCTTCCAACCGTCGCCGCGATTCGGGTGATTTTCTGAAAGTAAGTATCAACCAGTTCCAAGAATGCTGGCTGGCACCGGATGGCGTGACGACCGTGCCGGTAGTCTACGACCTGGCGCGGTCGAATGCATTGGTGGAGGGCTATCCTGGAAAAGTGCTGTACGGTGCCGATGAGTATTTGAAAAGGAGCGTTCGGTTCAACGTGGGGCCGCAGGGGCATTTGTCGGAACCGCAATTGTTTGCAGAAAAAGGGGAATTCAGCTCTGCGGTGGACAGCCAGGGCAACGTTTATATCGCGGATGGCCAGGTGTATGTGTTCGACTCTTCCGGGAAGGAAATTAATATGCTCGAAACGCCGGAAAGGCCTTCCACGATAACCGTGGCAGGCGATACGCTTTTCATTACCGGTCGTAATGCATTGTATGCCGTTAAACTGAAATAAGAAAGCAAAAAGGCAGGCGTTTGATGTAAATGCCTGCCTTTTTGCTACGCTTCATCCAGCGTTACTTAATGCCTTTGCGTTTTTTATATTCCTGATAACGCTGGTTATATTCTTTCAACTCTTCTTCCTTGAAAGTTTTCATGTAATGTTCCGGCAGATCGAGCCGCTCCTGCATTTTTAGCGTATTTGAAAGTTCTACTAATGTATTGACGCCGTTTTTATCTTTATTCAAATCAAATGCGTCGTACAAATCGCCGTTGACGGTGAATGCCTTGAATGCAAGTTTGTTCTGATCAACCGTAATGGCCTGATACAATTGCGTATTCGAAGCAGCACGGTCCATCCAGTTTTGCAAGCCGATGTCATACATTTTCGGGCCGCTCACCGATACCACATAAATAGGCCCGTCGGGCTTCTTACGGCTCTGGCCTATCGGAATGTTCAACCCGCGCCCGTAAGTGTGGTCGTGGCCTTGCAGCACGATGTCTACCTTATGCTTTTTGTATAAGGGCTCCATAGTATCCCGCCATTCGTCGTTGTCGCGGCCGTTTTTGGTGGAGTAAATAGGGTGGTGATGCACCACGATCGTCCAGCGGTTCGGATTATTGGTCGTGATTTGTTCGAACCAGGCAGCCTGCTTTTTCATGGTCGTCGAGTCGAGGATTGCAGCCTGCGAATCGAGTGAAATGAAGCGGACGCCTTGATAATCCACATAATATGCGGTTTCTGAAAGACCTTCCGGACCGTTTTCTGGCAATGCAAACTGGGGCTTCCAATGTTTTGAAACGA
This sequence comes from Dyadobacter sp. BE31, assembly GCF_031457695.1. NCBI lineage: Bacteria > Pseudomonadati > Bacteroidota > Cytophagia > Cytophagales > Spirosomataceae > Dyadobacter > Dyadobacter sp. BE31. The sequence goes on along the minus strand of NZ_JAVDXA010000004.1, from coordinate 556,994 downwards.
AGAGGTTACGCTTTTCATCGCGGTAATATTCGTGGTTACCGGGAGTGGCCAGGTTGGGTACCATGCCATTGATCCAGCCACCTGCCTCAAACCATTCGCCCCATTGGTAATCTGCATTGGAATTGTTGATCAGGTCGCCCGCGTGGATCATCAGGTTGGCCTTGGGCATATTCGCGAATGCGCCGCGCACCGCCCGTGACCATAGCGAGCGAATGTCGTTTTGCGCATCCCCAAAATAGAGGAACGAAACCGGTTCCGGCTTGTCGGACGCCGTTTTGAAATGAAACCATTCACTCCACGCCTTGCCGTCACCAACACGGTACACGTACTGTGTGGCGGGTTTCAGGTCTCCGAAATTCGCTTCGTGATAATGGATCGTTTTGCCGTCGATCGCTACCCGGTGCGTTGCTGCCTGTACGGTGCGCGCTTTGGACGGGAAATCGGGCGATGGATCTGCTTCGTGTATTGCCGCCATGGCGGTCGTCACGGTCGAATCCGTGCGCCAGTTGACGGCCTGGGATACAGCAGGGTTTCCCTTGTAGCCTAATATGATACGGTCGGGGAAGGAGGAAGGCGGGTAACTTTTGTTTTGCTGCGCGTAACCGGGCGCAGTGCCGGCAGTTAGTAGAATTCCCGCAAAAAGGAATTTGGAATATAAATGACTGAAAGATTGCATGTTGAATTATGGCGATTTTGGTCACAATAATACCCGTTTGGAAAGCAATCGGACTAGTTGCTATCTTCATTTTACATTTTGATAATATTGAGTGCCATGAAGCTACATTTACGATTGATTTACACCTCCTGCCTTTTTATTGCGACTGTTATTGCTTGTAAAAAGGACAAAGATCCGGATCCGGTAACCGAGGAAGAGTCGGCAAAGAAATTTGTTGAAATCCTGGATGATTCACTCAAAGGAAAGGGGTTCGGTTACAGTTTTGCAGTGTATAAAAAGGACCAGCTGATTGGCACCGGAGTGGGCGGTTTTTATGCCCGAAATGCAGAGATACAGGAGAATAAGGCCATAACGGCGGATACTAAGATGCAGATTGCCAGCATGACGAAGACCATTACTTCGGCTGCTTTCCTCAAACTGGCCAAGCAAAAGGGGATCAAAACAACCGATAAAATTATCGACTATTTGCCCAAAACGTGGGTGAAAGGGCCTAATATCGAGCTCATTACATTCAAAGACCTGCTCACGCACACGAGTGGGATCATAGGCATGACTGAAAGCTGCAAGAATGGTGCATTCACCGAGAATGTCTGGTACGGTTTGAAATTGCTGATTGAAAATGGTATAAAAAAAGAAAACCATGGGTCGAGCTGTTACCAGAATGCCAACTTCGGACTTTTCAGGGTGTTGATACCGGCGATCAATGGGTTGGAATTTACGGGTAGCGACAACAACGATGCGGTGTCTGCCTTGAACGGATACGAGGAATATATTCAGAAAAACATTTTCGAAAAGGCCGGAGTCGTTGTGGGCGGTCCCTTTTCAAACGGCCTGCCGACACCCACCTTTGGTTATGACTACCCGTACTCGGGCGAATACGGTTTCGATCCGGGTGATTTCAGCTCGACTACCGGTGGTTATGGTATTTATCTTACGGCCAACCAGGGGGTAAAACTGTACGCCGCACTTTTCTCGCCCGAAAACAATGCTGTCATCACACAGGATATCCGTGACGAAATCGTGAACAATGGGTTGGGTAGTTACAGCGCCGTCATGCCGGAGGGGAAATTCAGCTATCACGACGGCTGGTGGTACTCGGGGATCGGAATTCCCAATCCGAAGGGTTTCAGGAGCGTATGGATGCACTGTCCGGAGGATATTACCGTCGTGCTCTTTACCAACGCATTACGCAACGGCGACGGCCTCTTCCCGATCCGCTCGGATTTTTATCAGGACATTACTTCTTATGTGCTTTGGGCATTTTCCAAATACAAGGACCCGGGCAGGGGTAAGCGCATGCGGCAGGTTGATTTTCATGGATATCTGGAACATCCGGAGCCGCATTGAATTATCACGAGCCGGAGTATAGCTTCGCTCTTTTTTCGGCAAAATAGGCTTGGAGCTCGTCCAGATTCATTCCTTCAATTTCACGGGAAATTTTTTCCTTGATGTCGCGCGTCATCTTGATAGCGTCGAATTCCTTTTCCTTTTTTTCTTTCGTTTTCATGCTTTCAGGACTGTTTTGGGTGATACGATTTCAAGCTCTTTGTATCCTAAACGTAAATTTATGCAATTATATCCCCTGATTCGATGAGCGTTGACAATGTGTTTGAAATTCCAGCTTACCAGGAAGTCAACCTCGCTAACTGTGGCGATGGCAATGTGCAAGCAATCGTTTCGACTAGTTGGCCCCACTACCTTTTCATTTAAGTAAGTCTCTGCCAAAAGAACGGATTCCTGAGTTAGCGGCACATACTCGGCCAAGTTATTCTGAACACGGGCCAGCAAATTCCTGACCCTTTCAGGAGCGTCAATGAGTTCACCTTCTGTAATTTCTGATAACACACAAATAATCTCACCTGAAATAACCAACTCAAAAATCCTTAAACTTTCAATCTCGAACTCGGCGTCAAAAACACCTCCGAACACAGACGTGTCAAGATAATAGCGAGGGGGCATGTATAGTATGTGTAAATGCTTTGGAGGAGCAAATCTAAATAGATAAGGGGGGCGCTCGCGAACTAACTTCTCAAATAACACGCCTCAGTTATCCAACGCTTTCGGCAACATCATCAAGAACGGCTCGGCTTTGGTGAAATCCAGCTGCTCGTAAAATATGCCCAGCCTGTTCAAATTTCGATAATACGCATCGACATGCAGGTAATAATGCCGCTCCGATTGAATGTACCACGCCATCGCGCCCAGCTTATCGGAGAGAAACCACTTTTCTAGCAATCGCCCGGCCCGGCCATTACCGTCGTTGAACGGATGGATGCACACAAATACCAAATGGATGAACGACGCATAAGTATTCTTTCAAATCCAAAACCCCTACCTTTGCACCGAAGAAAACGCGCATCCGTGAAAAAGAAGACACTCCTGCTCACCCCACCATTTACCCAGCTCAACACGCCTTATCCTGCCACTGCTTATCTCAAAGGGTTTTTGAATACCTTGGGAAGAGAGTCGTACCAGGCCGACCTGGGGATTGATGTGATCCTGGAATTGTTTTCATCCAAAGGGCTGAAAAAGCTTTTTGCGATGCTGGAAGCGTCGGATATCGAGCTGACGGACAATAGTTTCCGCATTTACGCACTTCGGGATGAGTACATTTCGACGATCGATCCGGTGATCCGTTTTCTTAAAAACAGCAATCCAACGCTCGCCCATAGCATTTGCGATCGCAGCTATTTGCCGGAAGCAAGTCGTTTCCAGCAGCTCGAAGACCTCGACTGGGCCTTCGGTACGATGGGTATCCACGATAAGGCCCGGCACCTGGCGACCTTGTACCTCGAAGACCTCGGGGATCTGATCCAGGAAGCGGTGGATCCGCATTTCGGTTTCAGCCGCTACGCCGAGCGACTCGGCCGTTCGGCGACGAGCTTTGATGAAATGGAAGCAGCGCTCGAATCGCCGGATACCTTGCTTTCGCAGACTTTGAAGGATATCCTGGAACGTAAAGTAAAGCAATATGAGCCCGACATTGTGTGCATTTCGGTGCCTTTCCCGGGCAATTTGTATGGTGGGTTTAAATGCGGGCAGTATCTGAAAACGCATTACCCGCATATCAAAATCGTGATGGGCGGAGGATTTGCCAATACGGAACTGCGTTCGCTGGAAGAACCGAGAGTTTTCAATTATATCGATTTTGTATGCCTCGACGACGGTGAGGCACCGCTGCAATCACTTTTGGAACACCTGGATGGCGAGCGCGACCTGGCCAGCCTGAAACGCGTGTATTCGCGGGTGGACGGGAAAGTGGTATACCATAATGGCGCAAAGGAAAAGGACGTGCCGCAACGCGAAACGGGTACGCCGGATTACAGCGATTTGCCTTTACACGACTACCTCTCGGTGATCGAGATCGTGAACCCGATGCATCGCTTGTGGAGCGATGGCCGCTGGAACAAGCTCACGCTCGCGCATGGTTGCTACTGGGGAAAGTGCTCGTTTTGTGATATTTCGCTGGATTATATTCGCCGGTATGAACCGATGACCGCCTCGCTGCTCTGCGACCGCATTGAAGAAATCATCACGCAAACGCAGCAGAACGGCTTCCATTTCGTGGACGAAGCCGCGCCGCCAGCCTTGTTGCGCGATCTGGCGCTGGAAATTATCCGCCGGAAACTAACCGTCGTTTGGTGGACGAATATCCGTTTTGAGAAGAACTTTACACCCGACCTGTGCCTGCTGCTGAAAGCCTCCGGCTGCATTGCCATTTCAGGTGGCCTCGAAGTGGCGTCCGATCGCCTGCTCGACCGGATGAAAAAGGGCGTCACCGTCGCGCAGGTGGCGCGCGTGGCGGATGCGTTCACGCAGGCGGGCATTATGGTGCACGCGTACCTGATGTACGGCTTCCCGACCCAAACGGCGCAGGAGACCATCGACTCCCTGGAAATGGTGCGGCAAATGTTTCAGCTGGGCATTGTGCAATCGGGCTTCTGGCACCGGTTTGCGATGACGGCGCATAGCCCGGTGGGCCTGCATCCCGAGGAATTTGATGTGATGCGGCTAGGGCCTGATACCGGGAAGTTCGCCAATAACGATTTGGAGCATAACGACCCGCTCGGGGCCGATCATGATCGGTTCGCCGAAGGTTTGCGCAAGTCGCTTTTCAATTATATGCACGGCGTTTGCCTCGATTTCCCGTTATCCAAATGGTTTGAGTTCAAAACGCCGCCGACTTCCATTCCGCCTAATTATATCGAAAAAAGCATTCACGAGCCTGTGGAACTTGCCGCGCGACCGAACGCCGTAATCGTATGGACGGGAAGTTTGCCGGAAATGGCGGTTTTTGCGGAGAAAAGAGGCAAGAAGGTAGTTGAAATAGCAGAACTCGTTTTTTATAACAAGAAGAAAGAATGGGCTGTGGAAGCGGAGGTGGAGGTAGGAGCGTGGCTCACGGAAGCGCTTCCCAAACTGCTGATCGCCAACCGGGAGGCGTATGCTTTCGAACAGTTTAAAAACGACTTTGAAACAGCCGGAATAGGCTCTTTTGAAGCATTTCTCAACTCCCGCACATGGCAGGAGCTGAAAAATGGCGGTATGCTGGTATTATAAAACCTGGTAGCGCAGCACTTCGAAGGTTTGGAGGTTATCGTCGAATGTGGTGAAAACAGCCGGGTAACCCGGGGAGATGCTGCCGATCTTGTCCTGGATACCCAATGCGGTAGCGGGACGAATGGTCGCCATTTCAATCGCTTCCTGAACGGGTATTCCAATGATCTCAACGGCGTTCCGTACCGCGTCGCCGAGTGAAATGGTAGCCCCTGCGAGGTTGCCATCCGAGTTGATGTATTTCCCGTCTTTCAGGCTTGCATCAAATTCCCCCCATTTGAACTGGGTCACTTTCTGCCCTAAAAACAACGCATCGGAAATAAGAAAAAGCTTATCGCCCTTGATTTTGTAGGCTACGCTGGCTGCGCCGAAATCGCAATGGGTACCATCGATAATTACTGGCGCGTAAACGGATTCGGTGTCGAAAGTAGCACCAACAAGCCCGGGAGCGCGATGCCCGAATGCCGACATGGCATTATACAAATGCGTTACCAGCTGGATTCCCTGGTCGAATGCGGTCATAGCCTCGGCGTAGGTAGCGTTGGAATGCCCGGCCGAAACGGTAATGCCCGACTCGAGCAGCATTTGCAACTGATCTTCCGTGAACATTTCCGGTGCGATGGTGATCAGGCGGATCACGTCTTTGCCGTAACGGATGATCTCTTCCAGTTCCGGGTTGGTAGGCTTGCGGACAAACGACGCTAAATGCGCCCCACGTTTGATGGGATTCAAAAACGGGCCCTCCAAATGCATTCCCAAAACACCGGAATCCGGATTCCGGGCCATGTAGCTGCGTGTGGCCTCGATGCCTTTCAGGATGTTGTCGTGCGGGGACGTGATGAGGGTAGGGAGCACGTATGCCGCGCCGGTTTTTACACTCGCCTGGTAAATGTCGTCGATCGTTTCCTCGTCGGCGCGCTCGGTGAAGTAAAACTGCTCGCCGCCGTTGATATGGCTGTCGAAAAGCCCGGGAGCGAGGTTGGTCACCTGAGGCATGCCGGTTTTGGGCGTGCCGCCTTCCACGCTTCGGATACGGCCGTTTTCGACGACGATAATCTGGTTAAATAGGAGTTCTTTTCCCGTAAAAACTTTCTCTGCAAAGAATTGGGTGGACATAATCAAAGGCTTGGTTTAGAAGCGCCCAAGAAACAAAAAACGCAGAGCCGTTCAAAGCACTATTTGATAATAATATCAAACTTGGTCAAAAGCCCTGCGAGGTCCGACGATAGGAATTTCGCCTTGCGGACATTGTTGGCCGTTGGATCGATCGTGAAGTTCTTACTGGTCGAAAAATCGACGCCGCCGAGGTTGGTACCATCGAAAACCGCATCCCAGAAATCGCAGTTATGCACTTTGCATTTCGACAGATCGGTTTGGGTAAAATCGGCGTTGTGGATTTTGCAGCTGTTAAAAACGGACTTATTCAGTTTCTTACGCTCGAATATCGCGTAATCGAGAATGCAGTTTTCGAAAATGGCTGCAAATGCAAAGTCTTTCGCCTCCGAAAAGTTGACGCCGGTAAGCTTGCAGTTGACGAATTCTATATCGGAAATCTTACAATTTTTAACGGATGCATTGCTCAGGTTGCACTCCTCGAACACGCAGTCGATGAAATCGATGCCCGTCAGGTCCGGGATGTTGCATTGCACAAACCGAACCTGCTCGTAGCTGCTTTCCAGCAATGGCTCAATGCTAAAATCTTTATTTTCAATTGTGTCGAAATTGCGGGTATTACGCATTGAGCCAGGGAAATATTAAATGTATTGCTTGATCACGGATTTGAGCTGGTCGGCCTGCACTACGCCCGACTGGCGCCAGAGCGGCTTGCCGTTTTTGAAGACGATCAGTGTAGGGACGCCCTGAATGCGGTACGCCTGTGCTGCGGATTGGTTTTTATCCACATCGACTTTAATGATCGTCGCCGAGTCACCCAAATCGGCTTTTACTTTTTCGAGGATCGGCTTCATCATTTTACAGGGGCCGCACCACTCGGCCGAGAAGTCCACCAAAACCGGTTTATCGCTGTTGATCAATTCTGAGAATGTTGCCATGATGCTACTGTTTTGTCTTTATTGATAACCCATCCGGGTCCCGAAAGGTTTAATCAAGGGCCGGCGGAAAAAGCAGGAGTAAAGATCATGCCATTAATTCCAATTGTCTCTCAGAAACTTACCCACACGTTTTTCCACCCATTCATAGGTGAAATGCGAATACAGGATAGTTAACCCGATGGAACTGAGCAAAGAAATGGCGAACATGCCTTCGTTCTCGGGAGATTTGAGGAACCTGAACAGAACGATGTTGACGAATATCAGCACGATCGCGTGGTTCAGGTAGATAGAGTAGGATATTTTGCCCAGGTACTGAAAGGGCTTGCTGCTCAGCATTTGCGTAACGATGCCGGTAGAACTGGCGAAAATGATGATCCCGAGCGAAAAAATGAATGGGAAAACGAGCTTCCACAGGTTCAGCTCCCAATGATGCACGAAATACATGGCTGCCACCATTAAGAGCAGGAACGGGATTTCGAATGCGGAAAGCTGAAATGTTTTTTGTCTTAATAACCTGTGCGTGAATATGCCTAGCGAAAAACACAGGAGTCCGCGCACGAAGCCGTAGTCGTAGGCAAGCAGGTATTCGCCCCGCGAACAGATGAAAATAGCGGACAGTAGCCCGATGAGCGCAAACGCCGCATATTTAAACCTGGGAAGCATTAAAACTACCAGTCCGAATACAACGTAGGAGATCATCTCGGCCGAAATCGACCATGAGGGATAATTATTGCTGATCCACCCGCCGAACACCGTACTGGAACCCATGAATGTCAGGGCGTCGAGAGAAGTGTACAAATAGTAGCTCAAACCCATTCCGGCGACATTTTTCAATGCGCTGTGCTCGCCGAGCAGGTTGGCCGCCACAAAAACGACTTCGGTGTAAAACAGCAGCGGGTATAATCTGATAAAACGCTTTTTCAGGAAAGTCAGGAAATCGCCCGTGGTGTGAATGCGGTCGACGTAGTTGAGTGCAATGACGAAGCCACTCAGCACGAAGAAAAAGTCGACAAACAGGCTCGCGTTGATCACGAAAAAGTTGTTGTAAAGGATCGACTCTTTGAATGCATTGTGATGATGGGCAATGACCAGGACGGCAAATATGCCCCTTAACCCATCCAGTTGTTCAACTCTGTTCTTCATGCGCGGAATGCAGGGAACCTCTCAGAAGTTCCCACGGCTCGGGGGAGCGTATCAGGTGGTTACGGTGCTTACGGGTTGTGGCTGGGGCCTTGAAACCTTTCTAAATCTCGGGACAGCGTCCAAGTATTTGATACCCAGGAAGCGGATCATGACCGCATACGGGAACCAGAAGGCGATATCGTACGGCCGCCCGCCTGTGAAGAGCAGTACCACCATCGACAGGAAGAAATAGGCCAGGAACGTCGTCAGCGGGTTGGTATGACGGCGCACTTCGCGTATCACGTACAGGAACAGGAAGAAGTTAAAGCTTGCGAAAAAGACGAAACCAAAAATCCCGTGATTCACCCACGATTCTAGCAGGGGTACGTCGAGGTAGTCATTTTTATAGCCTCTGCCGAGGAAAATATCCCATGAATACAATGTTTCTAAAAACTCGCCAAAACCGCTTACGCGCCCCATGGCGGAATAATCGACATCAGCTTCTTCGGAAAGCCTCACACCGGTGGACGTAAAGATTACGTTCATGATCCGGTCCTGGAAAATATCCCAATATCCCAGCAACAGGTTCAGGATGTTACCGTAGCGCGAAAGGAAATAGTTGATCGCCACCAATATGAGTATGATAAATACCATATTCCTGAACTTGAACGCATTGGCGATGCCGGTGGTAATGTTCGAAAATTTGAAATGAAACAAAAAGTAGGCTCCAAAAGCGATTCCCAGGCCGAGATAACTGGATTTTGCGAGCGACAACACCACCACACCCATTCCAAACAGTACTGAAAAAAACAGGAATAGCCTGGTTAACAGATGTTTGGTGTTTCCCAGCAAAACCAGGGCTGAAAGCAGCGTGATAACCCCGTTACGGGCCGTGATGTGCGGGTTACCTCCCGGTTGGGCACCTTCGTTGGCAAAATTCACGGCAGCCCGCATACCCGGCGTCCAGTTGGGGTCGGTGATGAGCGAGTAAACCAGGGTAATGTTGGTAAAGAACGAAAACAGGAAAAGTACCTGTATCAGCGTGTCTTTCACGTCGTTGGGGACGTGCATAAGCAATGCCAGAAACCCGAATGTGAATACGAAGTTACCGATATCTGCTATTGATTTTCCCTGGTGGTTCATGAACATGAAGTACCAGAGTGTCAGCAGCAAAAAACCTGCTCCGAGGTTGATCAGGATGACATTCGGCTTGTAAAGTCTCTTGAAAAGTGTGGGCGGGATCATGAGCAGCAAAGCCAGCGAGAAGAACATCGCTGTAAAAACACTGCTAGCAGGGCCGATACCGAGCGTATCGCGTATGAAAAATATCAGCGGAAATCCGTTGAACATCATCGCGATGCCCATCGAATACCGGAGATAATTAAAATTGTTGACTACATTAAATAAGCTCCAATTCATCTGGAAAGCCGGAATCTGATGTACTGAATATCGAACCGCAGAATGAAATAGGCGATTTTACGGACACGGCACCAAAGATACTTGATTTTGTTGAGTACGGTGTTCGTTGAAATGTACAATTTTTGTACCCTCGCATGCTCCTCCCGGCCGATGGTCGTGGCGATGGTCGACGACTTTGCTTCCGCGTGTACGCGCAGTGCACCCCCGAGGCCGTCGATCTTTTTCGTGGTGGTCGACTTGTGCGATGTGTACCGGGTAATGAAGTCGTAATCGAATGCAAAACGGAACGACTCGTCGAACATGCCGTACTTTTCCACGAGCGAGCGCTTGAAGAAAAGCGACTGGTTATGGATTTGCATCCCTTCCAGGATCTGGCAATCGAAGTCGTAAGAAGTCGTTTTGAGTATTTCGGTCACTTCGTCGTCGGTAGTGATCATGTACAGGTCGCCGTAAAGGATATCGACCGGATATTTCAATGCTGCTTCTCCAAAACGAGTGAAAGTGCCGGGGAAATATACATCGTCGGAGTTTTGGAAGCTGATGTACTCGCCCGTTGCCCGCTCCAACGCCTTGTTGATGGCATGTACCTGCCCGCGGTCCTTCTCGGAAACCCACCACGATAGGTATTTTTCATATTTTTTGATCACCTCCACGCTCCCGTCATTCGAGCCTCCGTCGACGATAATATATTCGAGGTTCGGATAGCCCTGGTTGAGCACGCTCAGGATCGTCCTTTCGAGGAAAGGGGCTTGGTTGTAGGAAGGGGTGATGACCGTCAGTTTCGGGTATCGCTGCGCATTACCGGAAATTTGGGCCGGTTTCAGTGCTGATACGAAGTTCCGCAGGTCCTTTGTGGTTTGTTCTAAAAAATGCATGGAATCCTGTTTCGCTGGTTAAAACTGATCGATATAATTGGTCAATTCTTTCAATCTGGCGGCAATGCCTTTTCGCATGAGCCGGTTGGGAAGGATATTGGCATACTTCCCGAACGCCGGTTCGCCGCCGATTTCCAATTCCTGTTTCTTTCTGATGACAATGCGTTGATATTGCATGAACAATGCCTGAAACGCCTTATTTTCCGTTACAAGCGGGGCATGATCGGACCAGATCGGATCAAAGTACCCCAACCCGGCGAAATCGAGCGAAACCAATGGCTGGCCGTCGACTTCGTACGTGTCGTTTTGGCCAATAAGATTTTTATTCAAAACGGCGTTCAAACCATAGTGCCAGCCGGGATTATGCAGGGTTTTCGATGCGGGAACCCACACCGGCATATAGTTCAGCCAGAGCTGGTCCGTATTCATGCCATTGCAGAGGTCAAAATAGGCGCGGTCGATGGTCCGGTGTGCCCACCATTCCAGCGCTGCTATGGTTTTCTCCCCAGGACGCAAAATCCAGCTCCCCGAATGGTACATACCCGCATTCAAGATGCGCTTGTCATCCAGAATGGCAGATTCTTTCAACGGTGCCGAGAGATTTGGCGTTAAAAACATTTCGGCACCGGCATCTAGCAGGCTGTCGATCGGGCTTTTGAGCAGCACAGTAGGGCTCAGGAAGCTCAGCTGTCGGCATTCCGGATGTTTTTTCAACAAACCCAATGCAAACCACGGACGGGTTGCGGGCAGGAGTTCGAAATCGTAATAATCAGCGGCCATTCTATCGAATTCAGGAATAGCCAGCTCCGAAACCGGAAGCAGCTTAACATGCTCCGGAAGCTTTTCAATAGAGAGGGAGTCAACCAACCCGATGTAAAATGCACTTTCAGGCTGGTGTTGTAACACAGAATCCGCCAGAGCCAGTGCATGCGCCAGGTTGGTTCGGTTACAAACTGTGTATATAATATTCATGAACGACTATTCCGTTTCAGGCAAAGTTTTAAAGTAGGGTATTCCGTGGATATTGTCCCGCGAAATGCCCGTTAAGGCAAAAGGTAAAGCGGCATTTTGATATTGGACACCAAATTGCACAAAATGGCTGCGTACAACATCGGTAGGCTTTCTCAAATGCGGTAAAAACCTGTTTGCTTCAAGCTCCCAGAACACCGAATCGGCATTGGGGAGGTTTGCATTGTGACGGTATTGATGGGCGACACTCCGTTTGCCTTTCAAAGTGGCCGTCATCCGCTCAATGCGGCAAAGGTAAAGCCCGTTATCGGCATAACCCGCCCCGAATAATCGTTTTTCCTCCTCCGTCAGCCCTGTAATGCGCTTCAAAAAGCCGGGAGCGGAGTAGGTGTCAGGTAATGCGGGACCTGCTTTGAGGTAGTCATAACCTTGCTTGCACCAGTAATGCAGCTCGTCTTTGATTACCCAGCTATTCAGCTCGTGAATCAATAAAAAGTCGCACCAGTTGAAGCGATCGTAGAAATCCGCCATCAGCAAAAGCTGTCCCAAATGCTGCCGGGATTCGAAAAAGCGTTTCGGGAAATGCACTACATCAATATGCTCCGCATGTTCGCGTACCACCGAAAGATCGGCACCTTCGCCAGCGACGAAAATAATCGGATAGTCGGCAAGGATTTGCAGCGCGTGATGCAGCAATTTCTCCTCCGTTGGGTTGATCTGAGGTTCAAGAATGGGGACGATAACGGTAACCAGCTCTTTCATCAGATCGTTTGCAGCTTGCCGATCAGGTAGTTGAAAGGCATTTTCAGATATTTCCTCACGCGCAGGTACCGGCGCACAGGCGCGGGCTTGATGTACGCGCAGGGGAATTTGCGGTAATAAGCGTTCCCGTTGTCGATCAGGCTGTTTTTGTACAGTGCAAAAAGCGCTGTGAGATCGGTACGGACATTCAGTTCGAAGCGATCCTGGTATTTCGACAGGATATCGGGTTTAGCGGGGTCGTAGCCGCTGTAATGAAAGAAGATCAGCGGATTTTCTTCATTCACATACCACTGGCTGTCGCGCTGCGAAAACGTCCGCTCATGCAAGTTCCAGTAAGCTGCATTATAACCCGGACTTCTTTCTATATAGGTGTTCGGGACGAAAACCGGCAAGAAATTCATCCAGTTCTGGTCTACGAAAAGCCCGTTACAGAGGTCGATCAGGCACTCATAGCGCAGCTTTTCTTCCCACCATGCGATGAACCGGTCGTTTTCCTCCGAACGGCTGAACGCCACAAAACCGAGGTTATAAACACCCGTATTGAGGTGATGCAGCTCGTTGGGCGTCAGCCGGTCGTTGATCGGCGTATTGATATGCGGCGTGAGCACAGCATTGTGCCTGGCCAGCGAGTTTTTGAGTTCTGTTAACGGCTGAAAAACAATGATATCCGGGTCGAAATAAATGACGTTTTTCGCCTCGGGGTAATGTTTGAAAAAATAGGTAAAATAAAAAGGTTTTACCGCTGTGTTCAGCTCGGTGATATTGTAGCGAGCGCACATTTCCTGAAAATCGCGGATTTCGATCTTGTCGATCTCGATCATCGGGTAGGAGGGCGCGTATGAATCTTCAAATGCAACTCCGTGAAGCGTGTCGACCAGGCCAATGAAAAACCGGACATCCGGGTTGGTGGCTTTGAGCGAGTCTCCTAATGTCCGGGCTTGCGCGAGGTAATTGATGGAGCAAATGGTAAAGGCAATGGTCATTGATTGTGCTGTTCCGAAACCTGCAAAGGTAAATACTTCTGAATAATGGCTTCGACGCTCGCTACGCTTTTGTCTGTGTTATGCCTTTCCAATACTTTTTTACGTGCATTCTGACCCAGGGTGTTCCGCAATGAGGGATCGAGGATCAGCTGGATGATCGCATCCGAGGCCGCCGAAATGTCCATATACGGTACTACAAACCCCGCATCGCCCTCGATGAGTTCCGGTGCGCCGCCTGCGCCTTCAAAACATACCACTGGAATTTCCTGCAATGCGGCTTCCATAACGACCAGTGGATAAGGGTCCTCGCGGGAGCTCAGGAGCAATACGTCGAATCGGTTGATATAATCCAATGCACGCGGCGTTGGCGGAATAAGGATGATTTTGTCGCCTAATCCCATAAGCCGGATATCGTTTTCGATCAGCTGGTAGATCTCATGCTGCGGGCCTGCGCCCACCCACACGAAGTAAACAGGCAATGGCTGTGTTTTCCGGATAACCCGACTGGCGATCCAGTTAAAGATGTCATTCCCCTTGCGCCATTCGGCATTTCCACAGCCACCTATTACAATGGCGTCCTCGGGGATTTTATAGGTCTTTTCAAGAATGTCGTGCTGAACGTCGGCCAGCCGCTGGTCGATATGCTCGTGGTCGATCAGCGTAAATGTGCTGACATGTGCGGCGGGGAAATCGTATTTACGGATATAATGGTCAGCGACGGCGTTCGAAACGGCGATCAAATGATCCGTCTTTTTGAGCAGGAAAGAGAGTGGTTCTTCCTGCGTATAAATCTTGACAGACATGGCCAGCTCGTGTACAAAAAGTACAAGGGGCAAGTCGTGGAAGGATTTCAGGAAGTCGTAATAAACTTCCGCATTGGCAATAGAGTTAATGAAAATGAGGCCGATGTTCTGTTGTTCGAGTTCGGCCAGGACCCTTTCGTTTCCTTTGTGCTGCGAGTGCTCTTCGTAGAATTTCAGCAGGTTGGTTTTGCGCAGCAATTTGCCGGTAAACGGGGGGGTGGTGATCTTTTTAGTTTGAAAAAGACGCGTAACACCCACTACTTCCTCGAATTCCGCTTCGAGTTCCCCTCCGTTACAGAGCAGTAGGTGCATCGGAATGCCCCGTTCTTTCAATAGCCGCAATAACTGCAGCAGCAGCAACTGACTCCCTGCCCTGTTAGCATCGTGACTTACAAAAAGTATCTTCTTCTGCTCCATTACCGATATTAGCTAGCTCAAACTTTCGTCACCGGATCGACTCAATAAGCTTCATAACTCATTTTTCCGGGTACTTTTTTCGCAGGGTTTCCAACATAGACGCCCCATTCTTCGGTTTCTTTCATGATCGCCGATGCCATTCCCACGAGTGTCCCCTGCGCAATCGTCGTGTAATCGCGGATGGTACTGTTCACGCCGAAGAAAGAGTACGATTCTACCACACAATGCCCCGAAAGCACCACATGCGAAGTGAAGAAAACGTGGTCTTTGATTTGGCCATGGTGGCCGATATGGTTGCCGCTCCACAGCACGACATTGTTGCCAATGGTCGTGAACGGCTGGATGGTATTGTCTTCCAGAATAAAGCAGTTCTCGCCGATCTCATTATTGAAAAGCGTCGCGCGGGAACTGATGTAGGAAATGAACTGATAACCTTTCGCTTTGGCGTGGTTGTAAATCGCTTCTCGGTTGCGGTTCATATTGCGGCCGGTCATGGGCGCAAAGAACTTGTACTCCGATGGAGGGAAAATGGTTTCCACATCCTCGAACGCTACCACGGGCAGGCCGTGAAAATTATCGTGCTCGATGTATTGGCGATTGACGGTGAATGCAATAACCTCATGCTCAGAGTCATGGGTTAAATAATAGTGCGCTAATTCTGCTGTGTCGAGTACTCCAAAAACGATAACTTTCGCCATTACTAAATCAGTTCGTATGCCTCTAAATGTTTCCTGATATCGTCGAGACCGTTAAACATCAGAATGTCTATAACAGACAACCAAGGTACGAAAGCATTTTTAAATTGGGGGTACGGGCTAGATATACTTTTTATGAAGTCCAGTCTTATTCCCTCGTTTTCAAATTTCCCTTTATCGTACAATTCCACCCCGCCAATAGGATTGATGTAGTGGTTTGCTTGCTCCTGTTTACAGATATCCAGAATCCGGTCCTGTCCTTTCAGGTGTTTATTATTATATATCATTGAAGAGGGAACAATCTCCGTGCCTATGCCCATGTACGCGCAGGTTTTTTGTAAGGCGTATATACATAGCTCGTTGATTGAATCAACTTCTAAATTTACGATTTCTTCTATCAGTTCAAAAACCTTTTGATAACAGGGAGCCTTCTGATATGACTGCTGAATGGTTTTGAGTAATTTCTTCTGCCACTGCTCATGTCGGGCAAGTTCCACTTCCAGGATCAGTTTGTTCTGGCTGGCGTCTTTCAACGGAATGGTAAAAAGGTGTGCCTTTCCGCCGACGAGCAGGTTGTTCCGGTTGATCCATCCCTTGTTGATGAAGTTCACATCGTCATAGATGATGAACTTGTCCACGGCATTGATCAGCTGGAAATAGCCGATATATGGAAAAATATACGGCTGCATGATGGCAATAGTCATGGCTTGGGCTATTTGAGTTTTCTCAGATAATAATCTTCCCCCCGCTCGCTCAGGAACATCCGGCGGTATAAAGTCGTATCGGAGCCGAGGCGAATGTCGGTCGGTAATGCACGGATCTTGCTGGTGTCGTTCACCACTTTACGGGCATAGAACAGGTAATCGGCGTCTTTCGGGATCGGGCGAAGGCCTTCTTCGAACGGATTGATGGAAATCAGCCTTCGTGTGAGGTTCTTGCCATATAGCGGGTATTCGAAATCACTATTTACGGTTGCGAGCGCCACGGTGGCGTTTTCAGGCACGATGGAATCGAAACGGACGTAAGCTTTGGTGATATCAGGTCTTGCAAATGTCTGGTAAGGAATACGGTCCATCGTCAATGCCGACTCCATTCCGTAAGCAGGCAGAGGAAGGCAGCGGATATTGAGATAAACGGCCATAATGCCCGAAATGCAGGCAAGCCCTACAACGAGCATTATATAGCCTTTCCAAACATTCCTGCGGGGTTTGATGATCGATAAGCGGTGATGGGAGAACAGTAACAGCAGGAAAAGCACGCCAAAAAGCCCTGCTTCCATGAAGTACCGGCCTTTGAAGGGGTCATAAGCCGCCGAATAGGAAATCGTCGCCAGGTTAAGGCAGAATGCGATCACCAGGAAGAAATGCACCCGCGACCTGAAAACGCGTATCAAAACGAGGAACATCAGCGGCAGGATTAAGGCAAATCCGAATACACCCCAGTACGGGTTCGCATTGTAATAGTAAAACCCGCGCTGGAAGGAGAATGGGACTATCGTGAAATCCTTCTCTTCGTCAAGTCGCATTTTTAGTTTGTCTTCCAATACTACCAGCGGTTTTCGGATAGCGGTATTGAGGTCGTAGCCCCATTGGGCATTCCGTATGCCGTCGAGATTGCAGAAATCATAGGTGTAACGGATCACATTCCGGCTGCCTTGCTCAAACAGGTTGGCCGCGCCGCCCGCCCGCTCGTACGATTGGTGGTACCGCGCCGTAGGAGGGCCGATCGGGTGTCCGAAAACCTGGATATTGCGGATATAGCCCGTCGGTATGGTGTAAATCAAAGCGAAAAAAGCGATCGCAAGCCCGAGCCTTAGCGTCCTTTCGAAAAATACCTTGAACGTGGGTGCCAGGAAAACGGTGTAGATCATGATCACGAACACCGACGGCATAAGCAGCGCAAATGTCGCCTTATGGCCTGTAACGATCGCAAATGTGATTCCCGCGAGATAGAGATAGCGGTTGTCGCGGCTGGTGTAGTAGGTAAACAGGAAATAAAGCAGGCAGCTCAGATAAGCCGTCAATACGATATCGGTTTCCGTCGTAACGGCCTGCATCAGGAAGTCGAGGAACAGGCTGTACGCCAGGGCACAAAAGAAACTGGCGGACAAATTCCGGCCAATTCTTTGGGCAATACCAAAAACAGACACCAATGTGACATAGTAGGCCATTTGGTGAATGAGTTTGAAGGCATTCTCAATGTTTCCGCTAATCAGGTACGAATAAATATGGATCGTCGTGAGGCTCTTCGGATAGGTATCCATGTTCCAGTTGGCACCACCGAAATGTTCCATCGTGCCCCGCTGAATGTAGCGGATCGCGCGGTTCAGGTGTCCGGTCATGCTGTCCCATTCGTTGGGCGCCGTAAAAAGCACGAGTATCAGGTTGGTAATCCCGATGACCGCCAACGTCAGGAACAACGCACCGAAAATGACTTTCAGATACGCAGAAAGTTCCCGGGTCCAAAGCCGGAACGTACTCAGGCGATTGGCGATCAGCCCGCGAATGGAATAGGGCGTTTGCTGTGGTACGAGCCTTGTCCAGAGCAGGTATTGCAACGCAAGTACGATGTAGGTGCCGCCGATCCACCCGAAGACGTTCGCGGTGAGGTCCAGCGCCGACAAAACAAAGCCGGTAGGGATAATGCTACCAACAAATAGGATGAAGAAGGTAATAATCAGCTCCGTGAGCGAAGGTTGAGCAATTTTTTTTGCAACAAAGCTGATACCGTATAAAAACAGGAAAAAAGTTAGCCAATAAAAAATGACCATGCGATTATGGTGATAAATGACCGTTGATAATGCGGGAAATCCTCTCGATATCTTCGAATGGAAGCCCTACATATAATGGCAAACTTAACACTCTTGCCGCGATATCCTCAGAAACAGGGCAGGCAATTTGCCTTGGCATGAAGGAAAGGGTGTTAAGCGACGGGTAAAAATATCTCCTCGGAATGATTTCTTCCACTTTCAATGCATCCATTACCTTAAACATGACTGCCTCCGAGGGAAACACCACGGGGTAATAAGCATAGTTATATTCAATGTCAGTACTCAATGTAGGTTTAAACAAAATATCCCAGTTGAGCAGGCTATCGTAAGCGGCAAAAACTTCTTTACGCGCATGGATGATCGCCGGTACCTGCGGGAGGTTCACGAGCCCCATTGCGGCATGGAATTCCGAGTTTTTTCCATTAATCCCTGCGAATTCATAATGCTCGTCGCCCTGGTGGCCGAAAGCACGCAGCAAATGCAGCTTGCGGTCCAGCTCGGGGTGATTGGAGATCAATGCGCCGCCTTCGATGGTATGGAACACTTTCGTGGCGTGGAAGCTGCAAGTGCTCAAATCGCCGTATGAAAGCAGTGATTTTCCTTTATAGGTAACGCCAAACGCGTGCGCCGCGTCATAAATAACTTTCAGATTATGTTTTTTTGCAATAGCCTCGATCGCTTCAATATCGCAGGGGTTGCCATACACGTGCGTTGCGAGAATGGCCGATGTAGCTGGTGTAATGGCCGCTTCGATCAACTCCGGATTGATATTGAACGTGGCCGGATCGATATCCACGAAAACCGGCGTGCAGTTTTCCCACAGGATCGCATTGGAGGTCGCCACGTAAGAGAACGGCGTCGTAATGATCTCGCCTTTCAGTTCCAGCGCCTTGATTGCTATTTGCAGAACGATCGTTCCATTACCGCAGAAGTAAAGGTGATCGACTTTCAGATACTCCCTAAGTTGCCCTTCGAGCTTTTGTAACAGGGGGCCGTTGTTGGTCAGATAACCACGTTCCCAAATTCCACGGACATATTGCAGATATTCTTCCTGGTCAGGTAGAAAGGTTTTAGTGACGTTAATCATTCACTACGTGTTCAGATTGGCGAATGGAAAAATTCAATTGAGGGCGAATGTATCCGGGCCATTTGCCATACCAGGTCACATTTTCACGGTAATCCTCAATATCAAAAACAAGGGCTTCCTCCATATTGTAAAGCACGGTGCTTGTGTCTTTTACGATCATCATCGAAACGACGTACGAGCCGTCGTTGAGGAAGTTGCCGGGGATTTCACATGTTCCGCTCACAAGGCCTTTTGAGAAGCTCTCGGCCTGCGTGCCTACGTTGAAAATACATTCGCCGGTGAAGGTGTACAGGTGCATACTCAGGTTCAGGGAAGCACCTTCTACCATGTTCCAGAACTCAAACTGGAAGTTGATCGGCGTACGGACGTCGATGTGGTTCAGATCGTCCTGATATTCCGGGAAAAGTTTGAAGCTCTTCACGCGCACCTGGTCGTTTCCGGGAGCGGAGTCGATATTGTCCCAATGCTTTTCCAGCGATTTGTGGGAAACTTTGCTGAGATAGTTGGTCACGATGTGCGTCGTGTCGCCCTGGTCTATCAGCCGGCCTTTTTCGAAATAGAACGACTTGTTGCAAAGTGCCTGAATGGCGGTAAGGTTATGGCTTACGAAAAGCAGCGTGCGACCGCTTTCCGAAACATCGCGCATTTTACCGAGACATTTCTTCTGAAACTCGGTATCACCCACGGCGAGTACCTCGTCTACAATGAGGATTTCCGGGTTCAGGTGTGCCGCGATCGCGAAACCCAGGCGGACGTACATCCCCGAAGAATATCTCTTAACAGGCGTATCGAGGAATTTTTCAACCCCTGCAAAATCAACGATTGCGTCGAATGATTCACGGATTTCAGCCTTTGACATTCCGAGAATAGCACCATTAAGGAAAATATTCTCGCGTCCCGTCAATTCAGGGTGGAAGCCCGTACCTACTTCCAGCAAGCTGGCAATGCGGCCGTCGATTTTGATCTGGCCGGTAGTAGGTTCGGTAATGCGGCTCATGATTTTCAGCAACGTCGATTTACCGGCGCCATTGTGGCCCACAATACCAATGCGGTCTCCTTTATCAATACTAAAATTCACATCCTGCAACGCCCAGAACTCCTCTTTCTCGGCGAAACCGTTCTTTTCCTGCTTGCGGAACCACTTGTCAACCGTATCGGAAACAATATCACGCAGGCCGGACGACCCGTTTTTACGCTGGTGGTCGATGATATATTTTTTGCTGATATTTTCAGCTACAATTACAGACATGCCCAAGAGTAGTTATTTCAGATATGGTCTACGAAAGTATTCTCTTTTTTACGGAAATAGATCAGCGAAATAACCAAAATGATCGATGATGTAATAACCGTTGAATACAAACTCTGCGGGTTGAAATAGGATTTGCTTCCCAAAAGACACCAGCGGAAACCGTCGATAATCCCAACAAGCGGGTTCAGGTTATAGTATTTCTCATACCAGGTGCCTTTAACGAGGCTACTGGGATAAGCCACTGGGCATACATACATGCCCACCTGTACCATAAAGGGAATCAACTGTCCGATGTCCCGGAAGCGTACATTCAGCACAGCAAAAAACAGGCCGAAGCCCATCGATGTAATAAATGTAAGCAAAATGAAGCAAGGAAGAAATATGATCTGCCAGCTAATAGGGGTTTGGAAGAATGCCGTCACCAGCAAATAAATGCCGAAAGTGATGAGGAAATCCACAAAACCAACGGCAACCGAGCTCAGTGGCATGAGCAACCGCGGGAAGTATACCTTCGAAACCAGGTTGTGGTTGATCAGGATACTGTTGCTGATCTGCGTGAATGTGTTGGCAAAGAACGTCCAGATCGTCAGTCCTCCAAGTACCATGAGAGGGTAGGGAATGCCGGGATCCGCTTTGATTTTAGCTACATAACTGTAAACAAACACCATGACGGTCATCGTCATGAGCGGGCGCAGTACGCTCCACGCTACACCGAGGAGTGTCTGTTTATATCGAACGGAGAGATCTCTTTTTGAAAGGATCCAGAGTAATTGCTTATTGAGCCAAAGGTCTTTCCAGTAATCCTTCTCGGACCCACCGGCCTTGATAGTAATAGAGTGTTGAGTTGCCATGATTATGCCGTTACCGCCTCCTTACGCACGATTGTGGTGGTAGGTGTAGAAAACACTGTTCTGAAATAAACAAAGATCAGTGCGATCATCAAACCTGCCAATGCCCCGATTTTGGCATTACGCTTATCTTCATATTTCACATCCAGAGGTACTTTGATACCCTCGATTTCTGTGAACAAAGGAGCTTCTTTTACGAGGGAAACACGCATTTTTTCGGCGTTGGCCATCGCTTCGTAATACAACTGTTGCAGGAAGGACGACTTTCTTTCCATGCTGGTCGCCGAAACTTTGGCTTCCGGCATCATGATCTGGGCACTGTAATCGAGCTGTTTCGCCAGTTTATGTTCTGCGATACCCAATACCGCGGCCAGGGAGTCGGCCCGGCTTTGAAGCAGTCGGAGCGTCTTGCGCGTTTTTTGCGTCTGGTTTTCAGTATACATTTCTTCTACCGTTTCCAGCAGGGTGGTTACCCACAAGCCCGCGAGGTGCTCGTTCTCCATCTTGGTGGAAATCTGTGTAAACGACGATTTGCGGTCGAGGGATGCAATCTCCGTTGCCTCAGCCGCACGCTTTACGATGGTATTGAGGTTGATACGGGAATTGAGGTCCATTTTCTTGACATCATTAGACGTGAAATGGAACTTCTGCAAATCGGGATAATCTGCCCAATCGGACGTTTTGATACCGCTGGAATCGATGTAAAAGTTGGCAAGAAGTTGCTTTTTGCCGTTGATCTCAACCTCTTTCATCAAATTCCGCTCCAATACCGGGCGGGACTTTACAAAATAGAAGAAGTTCTCTCCGGTGAAAATATTCGCGTCCGGTTGTGCGCCGATACCGAGGAGGCCTGCTACATCGCCAAAGCCTGAACTCGCACCCGCTGCGCCGAGGTTAAACACGACGGTCGCTTCGTAGGTAGGCGGCTTGTTCTGGTAAGTATCCATGGCATATCCGATACCGAAACCCACGGCCGGCAGGAGCAAAAGCCATTGCCAGTTGCGGATCAATGCATTTTTGACTACCAATATTTTCTCGACGACTTCCTTGGGAGATAACTCGTCGTCGGGGATTTGTTGTGTGGTCGTTGTTGCCATAGTTATTTAAGTGAACGGAATGCCAATACTGTTACAATCAATCCCATAATTGAGCTCAACAGGGTTGTAGCTGTTTGAATGCTTTGCTGTGTATTCAGAGCCGGTGCATTTCTTGTCGGAACAAAAATCTCCGAGCCTGGCTGTACTTTCGGATATACATTGAAGAACAGGAACCTTCTGGTACGATCGATATTACCGTTAGGATATTTGATGTAAGAGCTCTTTCTGAGCGATTGCACCGTGAAACCTCCCGACTGTGAAATGTAATCCGAGAAGTTCATCCCTTTGCCGTATTTCACGGTGGTAGGGTAAAGTACCGAGCCGGTTACCTGGACGGTTTCCAGGCGTTTCGGAATGCGGATAATATCACCTTCCTGCACCACGAGGTCTTCGAATGAACCCGGGTTTTTCAGGATGTTTTTCAGCACAATCCCGATTTTCTCTTCTTTTACATTTGGCAGGTCACCGGTAAGTGCGCCTTTCTTAATCTGCTTTTCAGTCTGCTGCACTTCCGTGTAATCTACCGGCTCGTCGAGGTTTTTCACGATTGTGCGGCGCAAAAGCGTTGCTCCTTCCGGATAGGCAAGCTCGGTCAGGCCACCCGCTCTTTTGATAATATCGCTGATCTTGTCGTTTTTATTGACAATCGTATAAGGACCTGTTACGAGTACTTCGCCTTCCACGAAAACAGTTTGCTGCTCGACATAATTAGGCGATTTGCGAACAATAACCTGGTCGAATGGGAACAATACAAAATTGGTTGCTTTGGCATTCAGGGACAGGTCGCGGTTTACATTGAACTTATAGACCTCGGAAATCTGCGCATTCGCTGCACCAGCCACCGAATTTCTTTTTCTTCTGACAACCTCAATTTCGGAAGTATAGGCTGACTCTTTCAGACCGCCGGCCTGCACCAGTACGTCTTCAAGCGTCATATCGGTCGTGTAAGGGAATTTGCCCTCATTCTCACCGACTTTCGTATTGTTCACTTCTCCTTCCACACTCACAAATGCGGTTTCCGCCATTTCGAATCTCGAAGGAACGACGATCTGGTCGAGGCGCGTCAGCACGAGGTCGGGCGTTACACCGTTCAATACATCGGTAAAGTTGATGGGGATAGTCTGGATCGTGAGGTCCTCGCGGGTACGCAGTACGTTCAGGCGCCCTACAAATGCGTCTTCACGCATTCCCTGCGCATTTTCAATCAGTTTTTTCAGGGTAGGACTGTTGTCGAGCGAGTACTCACCAGGGCGCATTACCGCACCTTCAACGGTGACAATGTTCTCGAAACGGTCGAGGACAGTCTCTACATTGATCGAGTCGCCGGTTGCCATTTCGAAGCTGTCGTACTGCTCTTCCGGCACATCCAGGATCTTACGTTCTTTGGAAGTAATGCGTTGTATTTTTAGTCTTGCGCGGTAAGCCTTGTCGCTGAAACCGCCTGCGTAGCGGAGCACATCACCCAATTTCTCTTCCGGCGTTAATTCATAAATACCCGGACGCTTTACCATACCGGCGATTTCGGTGCGTTTCAGGTAGTAACCTACAACCACGTTGTCGTTTTCCTGAACGCGGATATCGCCATCGATTTTACCATTTACGAGGTAATCATAAATGTCGAGTTTAGATACAACCTTGCCCTGGCGAACGACGCGTACTTCGCGGAAAGATCCAATTTCATTAGGGCCGCCGGCCTGGTACAATGCGTTGAATGCAGACGACAGCGAGGACACTGTATAAGTCCCCGGATTGACCACTTCACCCGTCACAAAAACTTTTACAGAACGAACTTCTCCGAGCGTAACCATCAGTTTGGTACGGGCTCCTTCGCCTCCTGTACCGATCATTCCTGGTACGAATTTGGCAAACTTGTCGATCAGGATTTTCTTGATTTCTTCGATCGTACGACCTGCTACCATTACATTTCCAACGCGGGGAATGCTGATGAAACCGTCCTTGTTGACAATGGTTTCGTAAGTGCTTTCTGCGTAGTTATACAGGTATATCTTCAATTCGTCACCCGGCCCTACAACGTAGGTGGTTGGTGTAACGATTTGTAAATCAGGGATTAGTCCCAGATTCTTATCTGCAAATATCGAATATCCGTAGATTTTCTGACGAAAAGCTTCCTTTGCTTGTTCTTCTGGAGTCAGCTTGGTGCTGGTGTTGGTATTGACCTTGCTTTGGTCGCCGCCTTCGGCAGTCTGATTAGCGGCGGTTTTGCCTTTATCACCACCCTGCCCGTCGTTCCCCTGCTGCGGGTTTCCCGACTGCTGGTTGCCTCCCTGCTGATTTCCGCCCGGCTGTGTGGTGCCTTGCGGATTGCCCGCTCCCGATTGTGTGTTACCGCCTGTAGTGCCGGTATTGCCTCTCGGACCCGATTGCGTATTGCCCTGGGCGCCGTTGGACGTCGGGGCAGTTCCGGAAGGGGCTGTTGGGGCAGTAACCTGTGAGAAAGCGGGCAACGAAATGATTAAACTCAGGAAATAGGGAAGTACAGATTTATAACTTTTAGCCAACCTGGATCTGTTCATAAGAAGAATTATTGTACTATTGAAAGTCTGAAAATTCATTAAAACTATGTATAAGACTAGTATTTTTGAATTTGGGATTCGAGTACACGCAATATTGTGGTAGTGTATATCATGGCAAAGTAAATTAGATTTTTCCTATTTTTAAAGAATTTCTATTAATCGGGGTCCCTCGCTGGGAAGCCCGGCAAAGTTATAACAGGGTAACGACAAAAGATTCAAAATATTAAAATACCGCCTCCAAAAGCGATAATACTCCTAAAAGAATAGTTATAAATATGGAAAGTACAAATGTTCAGTACGACGAGAGCAGTATCCGGTCGCTTGACTGGAAAGAACATATCCGCCTCAGGCCCGGGATGTACATCGGAAAGCTCGGCGACGGCTCGTCGGTGGACGATGGAATTTACGTGCTTGTGAAGGAAGTGGTGGATAACTCGATCGACGAACACATGATGGGCAACGGCAAAACGATCGAAATTAAGATATCCGAACACCGTGTGGAAGTGCGCGATTACGGCCGCGGTATTCCGTTGGGTAAAGTGGTAGATTGCGTTTCGAAGATCAATACCGGTGGTAAATACGATTCGGGCGCGTTCCAGAAGTCGGTGGGGCTGAATGGCGTAGGAACCAAGGCGGTGAACGCACTTTCTAACCATTTCAAGGTACAGTCGTACCGCGATGGAAAGACCAAGGCCGCGGAATTTCACCAGGGAACGCTGCTGAGCGAATCGGAAGAGGGAACGACGAGCCAGCGCAACGGAACCTATGTAGCGTTTGAACCGGACAATACTATTTTCAAAAACTTCCGGTATATCCCGCAGTACCTGGATAATATGATCTGGAACTACTGCTATCTGAACGCGGGGCTCACGATCAATTTCAACGGGCAGAAATACTTCTCCCAGAACGGCCTGCTCGACCTTCTGAAAAGCAAATCCGACCCGGAATCGCTGCGTTATCCCATCATCCATTTGAAGGGCGACGATATTGAATTGGCGATGACTCATGGTAACCAATATGGTGAAGAATACTACTCTTTTGTGAATGGTCAGTATACGACACAAGGAGGTACCCATCTCGCTGCATTCAGGGAAGCAGTTGTTAAAGCGGTGCGCGAGCATTTCGGGAAAGATTACGCGCCGGAAGACATTCGCTCATCCATTATAGGCGCAATTGCAATCCGCGTTCAGGAGCCGGTTTTTGAATCACAAACCAAAACAAAATTGGGTTCCAACACCATCACGCCCGACCCGAACAGCACCACTGTGCGGACGTTTGTGAATGATTTCGTGAAAGAAAGGCTCGATAATTTTCTGCACATGAACCCCGAATCGCGCGATGCATTGAAAAAACGCATCGAACAATCGGAGCGGGAGCGGAAAGAACTGGCGGGTATCAAAAAATTGGCCAACGATCGTGCGAAAAAAGCCAATTTGCATAATAAAAAACTCCGCGACTGCCGCCTGCACCTCACCGACGCGAAAAGTGAGCAGCGTTATGAAACCACGCTTTTCATTACGGAAGGGGATTCGGCAAGCGGTTCGATCACCAAATCGCGGGATATTCAAACCCAGGCGGTATTCAGTTTGCGGGGTAAGCCCTTGAACTCATTCGGGCTCACGAAGAAGATTGTTTACGAAAATGAGGAGTTTAACCTGCTCCAACATGCATTGGATGTGGAGAATGGAGTGGAAAACCTGCGCTTCAACCGCATTATTATCGCCACCGACGCCGATGTGGACGGTATGCACATCCGATTGCTTTTGATGACCTTTTTCCTGCAATTCTTCCCGGACCTGGTTCGGAACGGGCATTTGTTTGTGCTCGAAACACCTTTGTTCCGCGTTCGCAACAAGAAAGAAACCATTTACTGTTACAGCGAAGAAGAAAAGCAGGCGGCGATCGACAAGCTGGGCAATAAGCCGGAAATCACCCGTTTCAAAGGGTTAGGGGAGATTTCTCCGGAGGAATTTGGCAAATTTATTGGGGAGGACATGCGGGTAGAACCGGTGATCCTGCAAAAGGAAACGTCCATTCAAAAACTGCTGAGTTATTTTATGGGTAAAAATACGCCCGAGAGACAGCGGTTTATTATCGATAATCTCAAAGTAGAGAAGAATGTCGAAGAGCTTGCACTCGTGGGCTAGGCCTGCCGCGCATTGCATGCCGCGCATTATCTTTGGCGTGGTCAAGTAATATCGTGCCGGGAAGGGCTTTATTCAAAAGTGTAAACGCACCTCCCGGTTTGAACAACCTATTTAAAGTGTTTTTGTGGAATTACAGGATTTAAGAAACAGGATCGATGGGCTGGACGATCAGCTGCTGAGCATTTTGAACGAGCGCATGGAGCTCGTGAAGAAGGTAGGCGAGGTGAAACGGTCTTCCCAGTCGATTATCTACCGCCCCGAAAGAGAGAAGCAAATCCTCGACCGGCTGGCAAAACATAACAACGGCTTACTCACCCGTCAGGCGATCGACGCCATTTTCTTCGAAATATTTGCGGTATCCCGCAACCTCGAACTGCCCGAGCGGGTGTCGTACCTGGGGCCGGAAGGAAGTTTCACGCATCAGGCGGCCGAAGGTCGTTTCGGAGCGATGAGCGAGTACCTTGTGCTCCCCACGATCCATTCGGTGTTTGAAAGCGTAGAGACCGGTCGTGCGAAGTTCGGCGTGGTGCCTATCGAGAATAATCAGGAAGGTATTGTAGTTGAGACTGCGGACTTCCTGCGTGAAAAGAATCTGTCTATCGTGGCTGAAATGCTCCTGAAAGTGCATTTCACTTTCGCATCGCAGTCCGACAATCTGAAATCGATCAAAAGGATTTATTCCAAAGACATTGCATTCCGGCAATGCGGGAAGTTTATCGGTGAATACCTGCAAGGAATGGGTGTCGAACTGATCGCGGTGGATTCTACTTCAAAGGCCGCCAAACTGGCCTCCGAAGAACCGGATGCAGCGGCGATATGCTCGTCGATTTCAGCGAGGCTGTTTGGGGTACCTATCCTTTTCGACAACATCGAAGACAGTGATCAGAACCAGACGCGCTTCCTGATCCTGGCGAAGGATTTTACGAACATGAGGAGCGCCGATGACAAAACGACGATTATTGCGAATTTGCCGAATACCAACCGTCCGGGCGTATTGTACGAGTTCCTGAAAGATTTCAACGACCGTGGCATTAACCTCACCAAGATCGAAAGCCGGCCGTTACGCGGCGAGGCGTCGTTCCGGGCGTGGTTCTTAGTGGAATTCCTCGGGCATATGGACGACCCGCAGGTGCAGGAGATCATGCACAAGTACGGGACGCACCTGAAATGGCTCGGAAGCTACGTAAGAGTGGCCTAGTCTATATTTGTATAAAAAGCAGAGAGCTCGCTTCATCAGCGAGCTCTCTGCTTTTATCAGGTATTTCAAAACTATTTCTTCAATGTCCCGCGGTATAGCGACGGCCAGTTGCCATACAGTTCTATCTCCGCTTCGGTGCCGTCCGGCAGGCGAACCTTCATTTTCCGTTGTGCCGAAGGTTGCTGGAATGAATCGACTGCTAATACGACTATCTGGTTACCTTTTACAATAGAAGTAACAAATGGCTGCTTACTATCGATCGCCAGCAAAGCTTGCTCTTTTTTGGGTTGAATCCACCGCCCGTCCAGTTGGAAGGCCAGGTCCTGGTTTTGGCCGCCTACTATTACATCCTCGACTTGCTTGGCCATCCAGTTGCCCAATGCATAATATTCGGTAGGGAAGTCCCAGTATGGAGCGGCGGTTCCGCCGGAAGTATTGCGGCCCACTTCGCTTTCGGGCGTTTTGCCGTCGGCGGCGTACCATTCGTAACCCCAGCCCCACATGTCTTTCGATAATTTATAGGCATTCGGGTTTTTAGCGCTAGGGGCTCCGTCGTGCCAGAGGTAATAGCCATCGAAAAGGATTAATGAGAACAGCGAGAAGCTCAATGCCTGGCTGGCAGGCATCATTTCGAGCTGGTTCATGATAAGCTCGCCCTTCGGATCGGTGAGTTGGTAATTCCAGGGAACGATGGGGTCTTTATACAAAGGCATGTACCGGTTCCAGCCATAGAAAATGAATTTGTTGTTTTTCTGGTAGGGCAGGAGCTTGTTAATGCGCAGCGAGTGAATCGCCGAGAGCAATACGAAGTTATTGGGCGAGTTGCCCGCATTATCGATCGCAAACATCGGTTTGGGATACACATCTATCGGCACGGTATTGAACACGTCCCGGAAACTGTCGCCATTCGGCAGTGGGTCGAAGTTCGGATTATTGGCTTTCGGGTCGTTGTATTCTTTGATAAAATCTTTCGGGTTTGCGCCGCCGACGGTATTGATATGCGGATTGGTATAAGCCCCGCCACCCCAGTAATCCATTAAATGCATATTCGGGTGGTTCTTTTTGATCACTTTCGAAAACCATATCAGTCGTTGAATGACTTCTTTGGAATAATGCTGGTTCCAAAATTCAAAATCGTAAGCATACACCCCGAACCCCGGCACGCCCGCCAGCGCTTCCACTTGTTCTTTAGAAAGGCTTGCAAACCATTTTTCGTCCTTGTCGCCGAAATAATTAGGAGTGGCTGTGTAATGTAGCTTTTCCGCAGGGTATTCTTTTTCGGTATTGGACAAATAGCCGATCCCGCGTTTGTAGTAATTATCGGAAGGTACGTAGTTGTTGAGCCGGTATTGCATGACCAGCTTGCCTTTGACGGGCTCAAATTCAGGGAACCTTGTGTCGAAATCGACATTAATGGTGCGTGAGGGCGAAAACCAGTCGGGAATGCTGATACGCGTCAGTGCCTGCGTACCTGTTTGCTCCGGCTTGCCCGCGATGTAGATATTCTGCTGACGGAGGCTGCGGTTCTTGGCGGCATTCCACCAGTCGTTGTAAGGGGCATCTATCCATCGGGAGGTTACCGAGTACAAATAGCCTGGTTTTATTTCAATGCCATTTTCAAGCCCCTGCACCACAATGCCGTCAATCATGACCACTTTGGTGCGGCTGTCGTTATAATTGGCAAAATCGCGCAGATAGAATTTGCCGCCTTTCCGGATGGGCCGCACGTCGAGCCAGTTGTCCTTACTTCCCTGGCGGATCCATTCTTTTGTATCTAACACCTCATTGGCCACAGCAGCTTCAAAATTGAATGCGGCGGTTGTTTGGCAACCCTGCTGGCCGAGGCTCGAAACGTGGATTTGTGCTTCGCCACCTTTGACCTGTACATCGGGGATCGTGAGCCAGGTGCCGTAGCGATGCGGTACGGACTGGAAGGATTGAGTTTGGCCGTTCTGGGTGATTTTTACGTCATAAGGCGCAAGCCCTCCTGCATTGGCTGCAAGCTCGAACTGCATTTCCCGGCCGATCTGGCGATACCGGCGGATCGTGAGGTCGCACGCATGGGAGGCGGAATCGAGCGTGCGCGCCATGGGGAAGCCTTCTGTAACCTGTACGTAAGTTTTGTGGCTGCTGGGACCAAAGCGGTTCCAGGCCCAAAGCCCGGAACCGATCAGAAATGCGAGAATGCCACTAAGCCAGATAAGCGATGTTTTGGTCAAAACCTTCCTTTTATGTGTCACGATGCGTTGTTTACCACCAACGATAGAATAGGCCTATCGAACCGTTCACGGATGATATGCCTTTGTCGATGTAGTCATATTTATAAGCCGTGCCATCATATTTGACACGCACATCGAGGCCCAGCGTCCCATCCTTTTTAAATAAAAATTTAGAACCGGCCCCAATGCCGTACTTAAAGCGTACTTTCTGATCCTGCGACGACAATGTACCATAATAAACAGTGTAGTCCAGAATGCTCGCCCCGCCGCTGATCTGCACATACGGCTGCACCTGCGAATTGCGGGGCAGGAAATGGTAGTTGGAGAACACTTCCACGGGATATTGCGAAACGGTGCGCGTCTGTACCGCTGAAATAGTACCTTCCGAACCTTCATAAAGCGCTCTCGGTACGCGTTTCTCGAAATAAGTTGAACCGATTTCACCTCCAACTGAAAGCGGCGAGTTTCTCAAAACCCATTCAATAGAGAGCGAAAAGTTCTGAAATGAAGCCTTATCAATGTAATTATCTTTGAAAGAACCCATCGGAACGGCTCCCATGAAACGGGCGGTGGCCAGGTAATGGGTGTAACGTTCAAACGGGGAGGCGATGGTATATAACTTGGGTTTTTCCTGTGCCAATGCGGGCAGTACACTCCCAAGAAAAAGGGCAATGATGATGATGCGTTTCATTTGTTACTTGACTTTAAGATAACCGGATTGGCCGAAAATGGAATCCGCCATTTTGTCTACGAGCTTCTGGTCGCCGATGGCCGCACCGCGGATTTGCGCTTCCCATACCGCATTGAAAGTTTTGCCGGAAGGCGTTGTTTGCGGATTCTTAAAATCGAGCATCGAGATCACCCAGGAACTTTCGCTGGTCTCATAATAGCTGTAATAATTCGGGTAACCATAGCCATAACCACCCCAGTAGCCGCCATAATAGGAGGAAAGCGGTTGATAAACATTGAGGTAAGTATTGGTGATCCACGATACGTTGATACCCACATCTGGATTTTCCTTACGGCCCACGTGCCTGTAACCCATAGATTCCATGTTGGTGATCAGGCGTTGCAGCATCGCGCGGTCGATGTCGTCGAGGGAAGTGCCGGCACGCGAATTCTCGACGATCAGCACCGAGTCCACAATGCTGAATGTCTTGTACTGCGTGAAATTGGCCGATTTATCGTGATTTGTTATGTATACCAACGACTCCTCATTGGAAAGGTCGCTGATCGGATCTTTCGAACACGACATCAACCCAAGGCCGACGATCAGTAAGAGGAAAGAGGCTTTCTTGAACATTTGAGTTGTATTTTAAAATTTGCTAAATAAACGAAAGTTTAGAGTCGATTAGTTTAGAGTCCACGAGTCTGGAGTCCTTTGAACTTTAAACTCATCCACTCCTAAACCTTGACCGCATCGTTCGCCGATTGGTTGGAACGCTACTTTTTCTGTCAAAACCTCAGGAGAGTATGGAACCCGGTAAAATGTCTCTTTAATATTGAAAACACATTTGGAAAATCTTAGGCCGAATCCCCGTAAATTTGCAGCTGTTTAATCTAATCATATGGAAGCAAAAGAAGAGATTTTAAGAATTATAGATGTACTCAACGACACCTACGAAAGCGAAGAGGCATGGTATGGGCCGTCGGTAGTGGAAGCTTTGCGTGACGTTACCCCGAAAATCGCGGAGGCACGCCTGAGCAGCAATACGCACTCTATCGCGGAAATCGTATACCACATGACCACCTGGCGCATTTTTGCGGTTCGTAAATTGCAGGGCGACGCTGAGTTCGATATTAAAACACAGGATAAGGACTGGAAGAAATTTCCGGTTGTGGATGAATTTGAATGGGAGGCGATCCAGATGGAACTGAGCCTTTCGCAGGAGGAGCTGGTTTCCGAACTCGAAAAGATCGAGGACGACAGCTTCCTGGAAGAATTCGTACCCGGCCGCGATTACTCCTATTATACATTAATCCACGGCGTGATCCAGCACGATGTTTACCACGCAGGGCAGATAGGACTCATTAAAAAAGCAGCGAAAGCCATGCGTCTGGAAGAAGACGATGATTACGGCGCTTATGGCGATCGTTCGGATTATGACAATTCCGCAGATTATTACTGATACTTACATGAAATTTTGTAAAAATAGGCAACTACCTATTGTTTATAATTTAAATTTTATATTTTGCATTATAATGGAACGTGGGATGTTGAGAAATGCCAACGTTCTAATGGTGTGGATATAGACAAAAAGGCTGTCCGATATTTCGGGC
This sequence comes from Dyadobacter sp. BE31, assembly GCF_031457695.1. Classification (NCBI taxonomy): domain Bacteria; kingdom Pseudomonadati; phylum Bacteroidota; class Cytophagia; order Cytophagales; family Spirosomataceae; genus Dyadobacter; species Dyadobacter sp. BE31. The sequence goes on along the minus strand of NZ_JAVDXA010000004.1, from coordinate 524,236 downwards.
AGCCTTTTTTTAAGCAAAAATCTGTGCAACATTTGGCACTTTAAACCGCTTGATCATTCTATGAAAATATTAATCGTTGAAGACGAACCGAAACTCGCGGGTTTTCTCAAAAGAGGCCTCGAAGAACAGTCGTGGGAAGTGGAACTGGCTTACGACGGACAAGTCGGTAAGAAAATGGCTTCCAACTACCGGTTCGACGTGATCATTCTGGATGTAAACCTGCCGTTGCTCAACGGCTACGATCTTGCCAAACAACTCCGCGCCGACGGTCTCACGACCCCGATTCTTTTCCTGACTGCGTTGGGCACGATCGACGACAAGCTCGATGGTTTCGAAGCAGGTGGCGATGATTATTTGGTAAAACCTTTCGAATTCCGCGAATTGATTGCGCGGATCAAGGTGCTTTCGCAGCGGAACAGTGCCCGCGAGCAATCCAGCCAGGTACTTACCCTCGCGGATCTCGAACTAAACCTCGACGAAAAAGTCGCCAGAAGGGGAGGCAACCGGATCGATCTTACCGCCAAGGAATTTGCATTGCTCGAATACCTCATGCGTAACCGCGGGCGCGTGGTCTCGCGTGTGGACATTGCCGAGCAGGTGTGGGACATCCGCTTCGATACCGGCACCAACGTGATCGACGTGTATATCAATTTCCTCCGTAAAAAAGTCGATAAGGATTATCCTACCAAGCTGATCCACACGGTAGTCGGCATGGGCTACATTTTCAAGGAAGAATGAATATCAAATCGCGCCTGACGCTGCTGTTTACCTTGCTGGTAGGCTCCATTATGGCGCTGTTTTGTCTTGCTATTTACTTTTTCTACGACCAGTATCGCGAAACGCAATTTTATTCCTTCCTGAACGAGCGCGGCCAGACGATCGCCCAGCTTGTGGAGGCGAGCCACGGCATCAGCAAAGCGGACATCGAAAAGATCGAGAAGGAGAACAAAACCATCCTGCTCGACGAGGAAATCACGATTTACGATGGCTCCGATTCCGTCATATTTGTCAGCGGGAAGGAGCATTTCAGGCTTTCCAAACCGATGCTGACCGAGGCGCGTGCCGGGAAGGAAATCCATACGAAACATCACAAGCAGGAGGTGATCATCATCCGGCACATTTTGCAGGACCACCGGAAACCGTGGGTTGTGGCGGTGATCGCGAACGATTACCTCGGTATGAACCAGCTCAACCGCCTGCGCGAAATCCTGCTGATCGGCTGGCTGTTGTCCATGGTGCTCGTGGGCGTCGCCGGTTGGCAGTTTTCCAACGATGCCATCAAGCCAGTGGCCGACATTATCGACCAGGTGAACAACATTTCGGCGGGGAACTTGCACGAAAAAGTGCGGGTAGGACGGGAGAAGGACGAGCTTGCATTGCTGGCTGAGACATTCAACCAGATGCTTACCCGGCTCGAAATCGCTTTTGTAGCCCAAAAAAACTTTGTTTCGCATGCTTCACACGAGCTACGCACGCCCCTGGCGCTCATCATGAGCGAGGCCGAACTCAGTTTGATGAAAGAGCGCTCCCCGGCCGATTACCAGGATGCATTGAAAGGGATCTGGTCCGAGGCGAAGGAAATGAATGAGCTCGTAAGCCGCCTGCTCGAACTCGCGCGGACAGAAGAGAATGCATTCAGGGTAACATTTTCGAAAATCAGGATCGACGAGGTGCTATGGCAGGCAAAGGGCTCGGTACAGCAGAAAAACCCCGGCTACCAGGTGCATATTCATTATGATAAAATCCCTGAGGATGAGGAGCAATTGAAGCGTTTCGGCGACGAAAGCCTGCTAAGGACGGCATTCCTGAACCTGATGGATAATGCCTGCAAGTATTCGCCGGACAAGACCTGCAATGTTTTTCTGGAAATCAAGAACCGGCTGATCACTGTCTATTTCCGTGATATGGGCATCGGCATCGCGCGGGAAGAACTGCCTTATATTTTCGATACTTTCTACCGCAGCCAATCCACGATCAGCAAAGCGGGTTACGGCATCGGGCTTGCACTCACCAAGCGCATTATCAACATGCAGGGCGCGACCATCGAAGTGGAGTCTGCATTGGGCTCCGGCACGACCTTCATTTTGAAATTCCCGCCTTTTTAATTCCTTTTTAATTCAGCGTTAATGCCTCTTTAACAACGGAAAAGCTCTTTTGTAGCGTAAATCGCACGTTCTGATTTACGCAAGCCGTCAGGCATTTCCAATAGCTTTCCCCCGTCGGTAATTTCCGTTTTTTGCAGGTCGTCATTTCCCTTTTTCAATCCAAGCGGCGCCTGTCACAATGCGGGAACGAACGGATCAAAATATCAAAGAAAAACTGTATTGAGTTAAATTGAGTTAGGTGAGTAGTAAGAAAAGACTGGCCTTCGGATCTTCCGGAGGCCAATTTTTATATACCCGTTTCGGATATTTTGAACTTCGTCTGCGTCGTCTCTTCCACGCGGGTTGCGGGTAATGCCTCGGGATGTTCGTTCACGATATATTCAATCATTTTCTCGCGAACCAGGCAGCGCAAATCGAAAGTCTCGCTGGAATTACGCGCCGACATCAGCGCCCGCACCACCATCAGTTGCCCTTGCGTATCCGTCACCTGCAATGCCCATGCGCGACCATCCCAAAGCGGGGTCGCTTCCAGGATTTCTTTCAATTTGGTACGAAGCTTGTCAACAGGTGTGTGGTAATTGAGGTAAAAGAATGCGGCGCCGGTCAATGCGCTTTCGTTGCGTGTCCAGTTCTGGAAGGGCGTTTCGATGAAATAGGTAATAGGCAGCACAATGCGCCGTAAATCCCAAATGTTGACAACTACATAGGTCAGGTTGATCTCTTCAATGCGTCCCCATTCGCCTTCCACGATCACCACGTCGTCGATCTTGATCGGCTGCGTGAATGCGATCTGGATACCGGCCATCAGGTTCGCCAGCGACTTCTGCGCTGCGAAACCGATGATTACCGACGCAATACCGGCCGACGTCAGGATCCCGACGCCATATTGCCGCACGCTGTCGAAGCTGAGCAGCAGTATCGAAACGCCGATGGTCACGACCATGATCACCACAATGCGTTTGATAAACTTGATCTTCGTAAAAAGCCGCCGTGCCTGGTTGTTGTCGGGCGTGTTGAAGTCGAGCTTGGCGATCAGGATCTTTTCGACGATGATCACGATCCGGGCCATCAGCCAGGTAGTGATGCCGATGAGCGCGGTTTTGCTCAACGCGAAAACCCATTCATATTGCGGGTTGGAGTAGGAATAGGTTTTGGCGGCCGCCGTGATGAGTACGATCGGTATGAAGAAATGCAGCACGTTGGTGAGGTTTTCACGGATTGCGCGTACCACGGTCCATTCCTTCCTCGACGCCGTTATTTTAATCAGGCTGATGATGATAATGCTGATGACCAATCCGATGGCACCGGCGAGCAGCAGCAATAGCCAGGGGGAATTCCGGTAGTTAATCAGGTCGGTTAAATCCATTCACGGTTCAGATATCGTTGAGACGGGCCACGATCATACCCGTATGTTTCGGGACGGAAGCCACATATTCGGCCAGGGGAACATTCGTCATGATCACCTTTTTGCCCGTGAGCGACGCGTGGATCAGGTAAGCGCGGCTGCCTACCTTCGAAATAATGCCCATATGGTTCACATCCAGCCCTTCCACCGACGACGTGAATGCAACTATATCACCATCGTGGAGCATGGGTTCGGCTTTCTGAATGCTGTTTTTGGGGATGTAACTATGCTCCCTGGAATTGATCACCGCCTCCTGTTCTTTCAGTTTCTCATACACTTCACTGGCAGCCAGCGACGGGTACAAGTTGGCGTGGGTAGTCATGAAATTGATCTCCTTGTTGAAGGGTACACCGCCGACTTTGGACGTAATGTCTTCGAGGCGGCCGCGTTTCTGGTTTTCATACATCCAATCAAGGATGTAATGCAGCCGTGAAGGATAGCCGTCGATCACGCCGTCGCGGTAACGGAGGCGTGTCAGTTCATTTTTATATTCTTCAAAAGTCGAATTTTCGGTTTTAGCAACAGCCAGCGCGATCACGCTCTCTACCAATGTCGTACAATCCAGTCCGTCGAACTTGCATACTAGCCGTTCGGTAGGGTTGCCTTCCAGGCTGCCGGCCACGTAGGGCGTTCCCAGGAACGACTCACTCATACGCAGGACCTGCGTGCCGATATCCGGACTGGCGGGCAGCTCCATCTTCTGCACGAAAGTCTTTTGCAGGCTGGCCTGCCCGAAAGAAGCAACAGAGCCCAGCAACAAAATGGAAAGCACTACAAATCGGATCATACTTGAATTTCTTTAAAACCAGGGTACGTTAACGACAAAAAACTTGCCACGATAAAATAGCCACAAATTCGTGGATAATGTAAAATTAATGATCAAAAGCCCCTTTTGCAACGACAAAAGGGCTTGAAGCCGCGTTACTTCGGAACGATCTCGAAAGCGAATGCCGAAATCGGCGGGAGTTCGAGGTGCACTCCGGTGGATGTAATGTCGGCTGTGCGCAACTGTACCTGTGGTACTTCAAGCGGGAACACGGGCTTCAATTTGTAATCGCCTGTATTGCCCAGTTTCAGCACGTTCGTCCATACATCCTGCGGCACTTTAACCAGCGTTTCTACGGTATCGGACTCATGAAAATTGTATACGAACAATATTTTTTGATCGTCGGTATGCCGCAAATAGCTGAAAATGAAATTTCCGTCGTAATTGAACGATTGCCCGTTGGCATTTACATATTGCAAATCATAGAACCCGCCTGCATACACCGCCTCGTTTTTAAGCACAAATGCATTGAGGTTGCGGTAAAACTGACGCAGCGTTTTTTGTTCGGTGGTAAGCAGCTCTTCGTTGAATTGCCCGCCATTAACCCATTGCTGGAATTCCGGCACGCCCCAGTAGTCGAAAATGGTCGTGCGACCGTCCTCGCCCTGGAAACCTTCCTGCTGGGTAGGGTCCACACCGAGTTCCTGCCCGAAATAGAGCATCAACGGGCCCGTATGCAGCGTGGCACTCAGTACCATGGCAGGCAATGCGGTCCACGGGTTTCCGGCAAAATATTTGGAGGCAATGCGCTGTTCATCGTGATTTTCGAGAAAGCGCAGCATATGCTCGCTGAAATCACCCGATTCGTGCTGCCAGATACGCGTAATATCGGAGGCGCTGCCGTGCCCCTCGATCATCCGCCGCAGTGAGTTGTACAGCCCGACCTTGTCGTACAGGTAATCGAATTGTCCGGTATAAATGTAATTGCGGTATTCAAACGGATTGTAGATCTCTGCGATGAAAATGACCGCGGGATTTTCCTTCTTGACTTCCGGAATTACCCATCCCCAAAATTCAACAGGCACCATTTCGGCCATGTCGCATCGGAAACCATCCACACCTTTGCGGGTCCAGTAGATGAGAATGTCGCGCATTTTGAGCCAGGTGGACGGAATTGGGTCAAAATGGCGTGACCGGCCATCGAGGTAATCGACGCCGTAGTTCAGCTTGACGGTCTCATACCAATCGTACTGGCTGGGCTGGGCCTGAAAAACATCGTTGCCGGTTGCTTTGGCGGGGCGTTCATGGTAGGGAGTCGTTACCGGCAGCGGCGGCTTATGGCCTTCCGGCACCACGAAATCGTGGTTTGGAATGTAATAAAAGTTGTTGGAAGGACTGAAAGTGACTGTATTGTCGTCATCCTCCCCGAAATCCTTAACACCCTCGGGGCGCACATCCGAATGGTACTGCCGGGCAACATGGTTAGGGATAAAATCGATTACCACTTTCAGCCCGTGTGTATGCGTACGCGCGACGAGGCTTTCAAACTCCTGCATCCGGTTAGGTACATCCACCGCAAGGTCGGGATCCACATCATAATAGTCCTTGACCGCATAAGGCGAGCCGGCGATGCCTTTCACGATCAGCGGATGGTCGGGATTGATGCCGTATTGCGAATAATCGGTGAGCGTGGCATGTTCGAGTACGCCGGTGTACCAGAGGTGGGTCACACCGAAATCCTTCAACGCACCCAGCGCGGTGTCGTCGATGTCGTTGAACTTCCCGCACCCGTTCTCTTCAATCGTACCGTAAACCTTGTTGGTCGTATTCTGATTGCCGAAGAGGCGTGTAAATATCTGGTATATAACGAATTTATCCTTGTTAACGGCGGACATTTCTTTGGGGTTTCTAAATGTTCTGGGAAAGCGTGCGACGGAGCCCGGTGACACCGGATAGCCCGTATTTCGGCCCTGGCGCAGCAAATTGCTATTTTTTACTATTTTGCAAGATATTAAATTTGAAATGATATGCCCTCAATACAAGCTTGCCTTTTTGATCTCGACGGGGTAATTGTTGATACCGCCCAATTTCACTACATCGCCTGGCGCGAAATGGCGCAGGACCTCGGTTTCGACCTTACGCGTGAAGAAAACGAACGCCTGAAAGGCATCAGCCGGATGGAATCGCTCGAAATCGTGCTGTCGATCGGCGGAGTTACATTGTCCGACGAAGAGAAGCTTCGCAGGGCCACAGCCAAGAATGCCCGTTACCTGGAACTTTGCATGCAAATGACGCCCGACGACGCGTTACCCGGCGTGCGCCATTTTCTCGACGAATTGAAACGGAACGGTATCCCCAGCGGCCTCGGCTCGGCCAGTAAGAATGCAAAGGTCATTCTTGAAAGGATTGATATGCTGCATTATTTCGATACGATCGTCGATGGAAACCGCATTACCAAAGGCAAGCCTGATCCGCAGGTGTTCCTCATGGGTGCGGCTGATCTGAATGTGTCACCGGTGCATTGTGCGGTGTTCGAGGACGCCGTGGCGGGTATCGAATCCGCGAAAGCAGCCGGTATGCTGGCTGTCGGCGTGGGGGAAGCATCGGTACTCACGGAAGCTGATATGGTGATCGCCGGTTTTGAAAATTTTGGTTTGCCCCAATTGGAAAACATATGAAGAATTACATCACGCACGATGAATGGTGCATCGTAGAAGAAGGTTTTCACCCCGAACACAACGAAATTACGGAAAGCCTCATGAGCCTCGGCAACGGCAGGATGGGTCAGCGGGGTAATTTTGAGGAAGGGTATTCGGGCAAAACACTGCTCGGGAACTACGTGGCGGGCGTTTATTTTCCCGATAAAACCAGGGTAGGCTGGTGGAAGAATGGCTATCCCAACTATTTCGCCAAAGTACTCAACGCCTGCAACTGGACGGGCATCGAGATTCGCGTCGGTACCGAACTGCTCGATTTGAATACCTGCAAGATCAACGAATTTCGCCGCGTGCTCAATATGAAAGAAGGCGTGCTGGAACGTACCGCGACGGTGACGTTATCGGGCGGGAGGAAGCTGCGCATTCATTCCAAACGCTTTTGCAGCATGGCCGACGACGAGGCCGGCGCGATCAGTTACAGCATGGTACCGCTCAACTTCACCGATCATTTCAGCATTACCCCATTCCTGGATGGAAATATCCGTAACCGGGATTCGAACTACGACGAGTCGTTCTGGAACGGCATCGCGCATGAGGCATACGGGCAGGAAGGATATCTCGTGCTCGAAACGAAAAGCAATCCCTATCAGGTAGAGCAGTTCCGCGTGGCCACCGGAATGCAGTTTGATGTAAAACTGAATGGCAGACCTGTAACGGGCACCGCCCAGACGGCCTCAAGGGAAAAATATGTGGCGGGTACTGTGCAGGCAGAGGTGCAGGAAGGGCAGGAGGTTACCATTTATAAGTATGCGGTAAATCTCTCGTCGGCCAACTACACGCACGAAGAACTGGTTCCCAAAGCCAAAGCCTACATTGCCAGGATTGCCGAAAAGGGATTCGATCGCATGTATGCGGAGCAGGTACAGGCGTGGGCAGGCAAATGGGAGAAGAACGATATCACCATTGCCGGCGACGTGGCCGCGCAGCAGGGTATCCGGTTCAATATCTTCCATTTGGGGCAAACCTACACCGGCGAGGACGAGCGCCTGAACATCGGGCCCAAAGGCTTTACCGGGGAGAAATATGGCGGCAGTACCTATTGGGACACCGAGGCATACTGTATTCCGTTCTACCTTTCTACGGCCGACGAAAAAGTGGCGCGCAACTTGCTCGTTTACCGTTACAAGCATTTGGAAAAAGCGATCGAGAATGCCGGGAAGTTGGGATTCACCAATGGCGCAGCGCTTTATCCGATGGTGACCATGAACGGCGAGGAGTGCCACAATGAATGGGAAATTACTTTTGAGGAGATCCACCGGAACGGTGCCATTGCGTACGCTATTTACGACTATACCCGCTACACCGGCGACGAAAGCTATGTGAAAGATTGGGGGCTCGAAGTGCTGATCGGCATTTCGCGGTTCTGGAAGCAGCGTATCAACTGGTCGGAGGACAAAGGGCAGTACGTCATGCTGGGGGTAACCGGGCCGAACGAGTACGAGAACAACGTCAACAACAACTGGTACACCAACTACATCGCCTGCTGGACGCTGCGCTATACGCTGGAAGTAATCGATAAGTTATGGAAAGAAGATTCCCGCAAGCTGAATGAAGTGATTTTCAAAACCAATTTGCAGCTGAATACGGAACTCGCTGACTGGAAGCACATTGTCGATAATATGCATTACCCGTTTGATGAAAACAGGCAGGTGTACTTGCAGCAGCAGGGCTTCCTGGACAAGGAACTGTTGACGGTCGCCGACATTGCCAGCCAGCGCCCTATTAACCAGCGGTGGTCGTGGGACAGGATCCTGCGGTCGTGTTTTATCAAGCAGGCCGATGTGTTGCAGGGCCTTTACTTCTTCGAGCATGAGTTCGACGCGGCCACTATCCGCCGCAACTTCGAGTTCTATGAGCCGATGACCGTCCATGAATCGTCCTTGTCGCCGTGCGTTCACTCGATCCTGGCCGCGGGTCTGGGTCTGCGGGAAAAAGCATATGAAATGTATTTGCGGACAGCCCGCCTGGATTTGGACGATTACAATAACGACACCGAGGACGGGCTGCATATTACTTCGATGGCAGGTACCTGGATGAGCGTTGTAAAAGGCTTCGCAGGGCAACGGGTGACCGACGGCCTGTTGTCATTCAAACCCTACATTCCTGAGCAATGGGAAGGCTATTCGTTCCGGATCGGTTTCAGGGGTATTCTGCTGAAAGTGTCTGTTTCAAAACAAGCAATAACCATTGAAAACGCCTCGGAAAGTGCTCTCACCGTCCTGGTTGACGATAAAAAGGTGTTTATCGACGCTCTGACTTCCGTGCAACTTTAATCACCGGCAGTTTACTTAAAATAATGTTATTTATTTAAAAAATTATATTTTAATCGAAATTTATCAAACGGTCTTAGCAATAATTGTAATTTTCCCTGATTACTTGTAGGTTAGGGGCTTTTTGAGCCATTACGCACCCCTATGGTACAGAAAATCCACCTACTTGTAATGACAGGTATGTTGCTGATGTTGACGGTGTTAGCGCCGCGGCAGCTCTCAGCGCAGGATTTTAGTGAGTGCCAGCGACTTGTAAAAGAACTTCTACCTGTTTTTAATAAGTCATTCGAGGAAAATAATCCTGCGTTGTTGCGCGACGAAGAATACCAACGCGGCGTTCGCAACTTGCAGGCTGCTTATGCGATCTACCATAAGCAGGCCTTCCAACCTTCCGATTCCGTACAGCGCATGAACAACGAGGCGGTGATCCTCGCGCTTTCCGGCAACTATTCAAAAGCATTGCACATTATGGAGGCGCTGGATCTGGCAGAGCTCGATCCGCATTTGCATTATAATCGTGGTCTTTTTGCGATGCTGTCGGGTAAATATGATGCGGCGCGTAAAGATTTCTTCGAGGCGCCGGGCGGCTCCGCGGCGACGGTGAATACGCTTGTGGCGCTTGGCAAGCAGAAGCGATACAATGAGGCTGCGAGGTACGCCACAGACAATTCCGCGAAAAACACGGGCGGCAAATGGAATTTCAACCTGGGCATGGTGCACAAGTACGGCGGCCGGATGGAAGAGGCTGTGGATGAGCTGACGACCGCGATCCGCCAGAAGGACGAGATGGCCTACCGCCTGCAACGCGGCGATATCCTGATGCGCACAGGTAACGAGAAACGGGCGGTGAAGGATTTCGAGAAAGTAGCGCGTACGCACCCGAAAGCACAAATACGATACGCGAATGCATTGCTGTCGCTCAATCAGTTCGGCATGGCGAAAGCCGTTTTTGAAAAATACCTCGAAACCGACGACCGTACCTTCCGGGGCGACGCTTACCTCGGAATGGCGCATTCGTGCTATGGCCTGCAACAGACCGGCGAGGCGCAGCGGTACTATAAACTCGCTTCGACCTTGAAGCGCGAAACACCCGCATTGATGTCCGGGATCGCGAATACCCATCTTAGTAAACACGAGTATCAGACTGCATTTAGCCTGTTCGACCGGGTGATTAAAAAGGACTCTACCTATTTACCGGCTTACCTCGGTCGCGCGGTAGCCTACTATGGGCAAAAGAAGTACGACCTCGCATTAAAGGATTTCAAGAAAGGGGAAAAGGCACTGAACGAAGACAACAAGTTCTTCGCCGACCTTTTTGTAACGAAGGCGTTTTCGGAATACTACCTGAAAAAGACCGCTCAGGCGCAGGAGGACTTCCAGAAGGCGATCAAGCTGGATCCGATCCGCTACGAAGCATTAGCGGGGTTAAGCGGCATCATGATCGACCAGAAACGGTTTTCGGAGGCAGGGCAGTATCTGGCGAAAGCGCTGCAATATGAGCAGGGCTACGACCTGATGTGGAGTAACTACGGCAACCTGCTGCTGCATTTTGACATGTATAAAAAAGGGTATCAGGTATTTAAAAAGGCCATTTCACTGAACCGGTCGAACGTCAATGCGCAGAATGGCTGGGGAATTGTGCTGTTGGAAAACGACCAACTTGATAAGTCGCTGGCGGTATTCGATAGCCTTGTGCGCGAGAAACCGGAGCTACCATTCCTGCACAATAACCATGGAATCGTACAGGCTTACATCGGCAACCGGCATTCCCAGAAACACCAGGTAAATGAAGCCAATGCCCGATACGACGGTGCATTTGAAGATTTCAAACTCGCTATGGCGGCTGCACCCGCCCGAAAGTTCTATAATGTGAACCAGGGAAATGTGTACCGGTATATGGAGCGGTACGACGACGCGAAGCTGAGTTACCAGACCTACCAGGATAAGAGCGCGCTGAACAATACTGCGGTCATGTATGCGGGCCAGGAGCGGCTCAAAGATGCTAAGTATTACCTGGGTATCGCCATTCAGATCGACTCGCTGCACCGTGTTTTCCAGTATAACATGTCGGTGCTTGTGAAAGGTAAGCAGAAGGAGATCATGCGGCTCGTTGCGTCTTCGGATGAAGACAGCCCTTTCTCCGACATCGGCATTAAATACAGTCGCGACGGTTTTGTGACCATTTATCTGTACGACTACGAATACGACGTGTTGACGTTTCCGGGCCGCCATTATATGCCTTTGCCTGTGGCCGAGTACAAGGAAGATTATTTTATTCCCGAATATGATTTCAAGCTCGTTCCCTACGAGAAAAAGAAAGTGGATACCGGTAAGAAGAAACATGTGCGGTACCGCAGCCAGAAGGTGAAAATGCCGGGCGGCAGGGCCCGGTCGGGGACAAAATGTCCTGTGCTGTTTTAGAAGTTAACTGCGATTAAACAGCTGCGAACGGTCGGTTTGAGCAATATTTTCTACGGACAACCGGAACAAATCCCCAATTGATGCAAGTATTTCCACGATTTGTTGTGATGCCAGTAGCCGTGAGGCTTAGATTTCGTTTCCAGGTTTTGTGAAGATATTCTTGACTTCTACAAAGCTTATGGGTTTATCGAGGAAAAAGTCGGCGCCGTTCCTGAACGCTTCTTCTTTCAGGTTCGTCATGGCGCTCATCATCACTACTTTTGCACGTTTGCCCGGGTGCACATCCCGTATTTGCCGGATTGCCTGTATACCCTTTCCGTCGGGTAAGTTGTTGTCTATGAATACCCAATCGGGTCGCATATCCCTGACACAATCAATGCCTTCCATTAATGAAGCCACCACCCTGACGTTGCCGTCGGGTGTTTTAATATCCAATTGCCTTACTAGAAAATTGCGCATCAACACTCCCAAATCCCGTTCATCTTCAATAATAACAATTTTCATAGCGCTGTGTGAGAAGTAAGAATTTCAGTCATCGGTAGCGGAGGTATTTTCCGGCGCCATTCGCATGGCGTTTGTATTACGAACTAACCTTTGAGGGGAAATAAAGCAATAACCCTGCCATCTGCGGGCCGCATCGGAGCCCCGATTGGTACAGGATTTGCGGCAATTCCGGTTGAAACAAAATGATCCACATTAAAACAAGTGTGTTATGTCAACGAACAAAATCATTTTAGGGATAGTAACTGCGGCAGTAGCCGGTGCGGTTATCGGCTTGCTGCTGGCACCGGAGGATAGTAAGAAAACAATCAAAAAACTGAAAAAGAAAACCAATGAGCTGGCGGGGGATCTGATAGCAGCACTGGAAAAGAGCAAGGCGAAAGCAGCCGATGCTGCCGACCAGCTCAAAAAAGAAGGCGAGACGTACGTGGAAGAGTACGCGGACGCAGCCCGTGAACAGATAGGAAACATTTGACCCGGATAGCTATGGAACCCATGGGTGAACTAACAAAGCCGCAGAAGAAAAAGGGGACCGCCTCCCAGACGGTCGACTATTTCAAAGACCTGATGGCGGCCGGTCCGGATGGTATGGCAGGCCGGGGCGTCGAAATAGGGCTGGGAGCCTTGCTTGGAAGGACTGCATTACGGCGGCTTCCGACGCCGTTCAATCTCATCGCACCGCTGCTGATCGAGAAGGTGATCATGAAGCACGGTGTGGAGGAAGGACGTGAATTGCTGTTGAAAGGCTTGTACTGGATCAAGAATGCGACTGACGAAAAACCTTTGCAGTCGGCCTGACCCGGCCAGCATCAGATAGGAAACCCTCCCTTGCCGGAGGGTTTCGTCGTTTATAGGGGTAGGCAAGGGTTTTGCATTCCGTAGTATATGGTTTTCGTATGTCAGACGCCGCTCCGATGGCAGGATAACACCGGGGAAGCGAAAGCCCGAATGCATTTGAAAGTACGATATCTTTTGATTTTCAGCCAGATCAAGCTGTCGGTGAGCAAGCGTTCCCGGAAGCAGCCCGGATGCCCGCTTTGCTAATGCGAGGCTCCAAAAGGCGATCAGCGTGGCCGCGGAGGCGTTTTTGAATGGGGATTAGCTCTACATTCTGAATTATAATACTCAGTATGTGGAAATAACTACGCAATCTTCGGTAACGCACCTCTTCGTTGAGGCAAGATTAGATAAAGAGTCGTAAATTTAAAGCACCAAGAGAATGTAAATTTTACCCTTAGTTGCTATATGCAAAGACAGACGCAGACGCAGAGACAGACTTTAAAATACTCTCCCTTGCAAATTCAGATGCTGAATTTACTGCACCTGACTACAATGGAGCTTGAACAACGAATTAAGGAAGAACTGGAAGAAAACCCTATACTGGAAGAGGGGAAGGAGGAAAGTACGTCGGAGGATGCGCCTGAAGAATTCGACGAATCGGACAGTTCATCGGGTAGTGAAGACAATTCCGTACAAGATTACTACGATTGGGACGAGTTCCGTGACGACGATATTCCGGATTATAAAACGTATGCAAATAACCAGTCGGCCGACAACGAACTATACACCCGGCCGATGGTGGAGGCCATTTCGTTCAGAGACGACCTCAAACAGCAGGTACACTTTCTGCAACTGGATGAACGCCAGCAACTGATCGCCGACTTCATCCTCGACTCGCTCGACGAGGACGGTTTTCTGAGAAGGGAAAGCGATGTGATTGCGGACGATATTTCATTTGCTAACAGCATGTTTATCGATACCGACGAAGTGAACACAATGCTGAAAATCATCCAACAGCTCGATCCGCCCGGGATAGCAGCCAGCGATTTGCGGGAATGCCTGCTTATCCAGCTCAATCGCATGGAAAATCAGAACGAGACCTGGAAATGGGCTTGCAAGATTGTTACGGACGCATTCGACGAGCTCGGGTCGCGCAATTATGATAAAATCATGCGCATCACCGGACTGGATGAAGAGTCGCTGAAAAAGGCTATTCAGCTGATTACCACGCTCAATCCGAAACCGGCGTCGGGGCTGCGCAACGACTCCATCGTGAACGAAAGCATCAAGCCCGACTTTATGCTATGGTACACCGAGGACGGGGAAATTGAAGTACAGCTTACCTGGGGGAACAGCCCGGCATTGAAGCTGAACAAAGTTTTTACCCAAATGGCGGAGCAGAAGCAGGACAAGGCCACCAATCAGTTCCTTAAGAACAAGATGAACTCGGCGAAGTGGTTCATCGACGCCATCAAGCAGCGGGAAAACACGATGCTGAACACGTTGAAAGCGATTGTTAAGCTGCAATATGATTATTTCCAGACCGGCGATATCAAGAAATTGCGCCCGATGATCCTCAAAGATGTAGCGGAAATCATCGATATGGACATTTCTACCGTATCTCGCGTAACGACCAACAAATATGTGCAGACACCGTTCGGCATTGTGCTCCTGAAAGACCTTTTCACTGAGGGCGTTACGAACGAGGATGGTACGGAGGTTTCGAACCGGGAGATCCAGGAGGCGATCCGGGAGATCGTGAGCGAGGAGGACAAGCGCCACCCGTATAATGACCAGCAAATTACAGATATGCTTGCCGAAAAGGGCTATTCCGTTGCAAGAAGGACGGTGGCCAAGTACCGCGAGCAACTAAACATACCTACCGCGAGGTTGAGAGTTACTATTTAAAGCAAACAAGTTAAGCCCTGATACCCGGCATGAAAAAAATAGTTGTTGTTGATGATGAAGCGGATATTTGCTTCCTTTTGAAGCGTTTTTTGTCAAAAAATGATTTTATAGTAGAAACAGCCCAGAACGGCAAAGATGGGCTCGCATTGATAGAATCCATTTCGCCCGACCTCGTCATGACTGATTTCAGACTCGGGGATATTACCGGGACCGAATTGCTGACGACCATTAAATCCAAAAGGCCCAACGTGCCCGTCCTGATCATTACCGGTTATTCGGATATTAAAGTGGCGGTAAATGTAATGAAGCTGGGCGCCTACGATTACATTACCAAGCCGCTTTTTCCAGATGAAATCCTGGTAACCGTGAAGAAGGCCATCGCCGACGCGGAGGCTTCCGAGAATGAAGAGCAGCAATACGCGGCGCCAGCCTCGTCCGACGGCAGTGCCGAACCGGCGAAACCTGCACGTAAGAACCAGCCGCGCACCAGGGCAGGCTATGTAATGGGTAGCAGCGATGTTTCGGATAACCTTTTCCGGCAGGTGGACCTGGTAGCTCCTACGAATTTCAGCGTAATTATTTATGGCGAAAGCGGTTCCGGTAAGGAAGCCATCGCGCAGGAAATTCATAACCGGTCGAAGCGCAAAGACATGCCATTTGTGGCGATGGATTGCGGGGCCATATCCAAAGAGCTGGCGGGCAGCGAGCTGTTCGGGCATGAAAAAGGCTCGTTTACCGGTGCATTGCAGACCAAAATAGGTCATTTCGAGCTGGCAAATGGCGGTACGCTGTTCCTGGACGAGGTGTCCAACCTGTCCTACGAAATACAGGTGGCGTTGCTGCGTGTGGTACAAGAGCGCAAAATGCGCCGTATCGGCGGGTCGAAGGAGATCGATCTGGATGTCCGTATTATCGTGGCGAGTAACGAGCGGCTGCTCGATTCGGCGCGTAACGGTAAGTTCCGGGAGGATCTTTACTACCGATTCAACGAGTTTACGATCGAAGTTCCTGCATTGCGGAACCGTAAGGACGATCTGATGCTTTTTGCCGGCGCGTTCCTGGAAACAACCAATGTGGAGCTGGGAAAAAATGTTAAAGGATTTTCGGAGGAAGTTAAAAACGACTTCCTGAACTACTCATGGCCGGGAAACCTCCGCGAGCTCAAAAATGTGATCAAGCGCGCGACGCTGCTTTCGGACGGTGAACTGATCGAGGAAAAGGCGCTGCCGTTCGAGATTGTCAATTACAAACGCCTGAAAGACCTGGACGACGAGCCTGCTCCGGCAGCTAGTTCGGCAGCGTCGCTGTTATTGGATAATGTGGATGGTGACGATACCAAACCAAGTCTCAAAACAGTCGCCAACGAGGCGGAATATGACATGATTATGCAGGTATTACGGGATGTGAATTTCAATAAAAGCAAAGCGGCGCGTTTGCTGAACATCGACCGCAAGACGCTTTACAACAAAATGAAACAATTTGATATCTGACAGCGGAATAGCAGCAGGAATGAATAGTAAACTGATCAGGGTATTGTTGGTAGACGACGACGAGGATGATTACTTCCTGACCCGTGAATATTTTCAGGATCTGGTCAACTGGAAGTTTGATATTACCTGGTGTGCTACTTTCAAAGAGGCGGAATTTCAGATCAGAAACAACAAGTTCGACCTGTACCTGTTCGACTACCTGCTCGGAGAAAGCACCGGTATCGACCTGATCGAGCTCGCCTGCAATTTCGAATGCGAGGAGCCAATTATCCTCCTTACGGGCAAAGGCGACACCAAAATCGCCGTCGAAGCATTGCGCCTTGGTGCGGCAGATTACCTCATTAAAAGCGAGCTGGACGCCGAAAAACTGGAAAGAAGCATCCGATATGCATTGGAGCGGACTTCCGTTTTGAAAGCATTGCGCCACAGCGAGCGCCGCTATCGCCGGGTGTTCGAAGAATCCAGTGATTTCCTGTTTATCAGCGATCTGGAAGGCAATATCATCGATTTCAATGAATCGGCGAGTGTTCTCACCGGCTATTCGGGCGAACAGTTGAAGGAGAAGAAGATCACCGATCTGGTGGACGACCCTTTGTTCGCAACCCGTTGGAAAGACATCGCCGAGCAGCCCATTCACGATCATGAGGTGCGCCTGCTCACCAAAGATGCCGATAAGAAGTACTGCCTGTTTTCTGCCTCTGTGGAAGTGGACGACGACCATCCCTATATCCAAGGCCGGTTGCACGATATGACCGCCCGGAAGCAGTCGGAAAAGGAAAGGCTGTTTTCAGAAAAAATGGCCGTGACGGGCAGGCTCGTGCGTATGCTTGCGCATGAAGTGCGTAACCCGCTCACGAACGTGAACCTTTCGGCAGAGCAGCTGGAAATGGAACTCGCCGACGAGGACCACAAATTCTACACACAAATTATTAAGCGCAACTGCACGCGCATTAACGACCTCATTACACAGTTGCTACAACCGTCGTCTTCGGAGGATATCGAACTGGTGGAGAGTTCGGTACATTCGGTACTGAGCCAGGCCATCAGCGCCGCGCTCGACCGTGTACAACTCAAAAGGATTCAGATTGTCAATGAATTTGCCAGCGAAGAGCTCGCATTGCCGCTCGACCGCGTTTCGCTGCAAATGGCTTTCCTGAACCTCATTACCAATGCTATCGAGGCGATGGAAGAGGACCGGGGCGTACTCCGGATCGCGACGAAAAACCACGGCGACCACATTCAGGTAATATTTGTGGACAATGGCGCGGGGATTAGCGAGGAGCATATGGACAAGATATTCGAACCCTATTTCACGGGAAAGAACAATGGAATGGGTATCGGATTATCCACCACGATGAGCATTATCCACGCACATCACGGACGCATAGAGGTGCAGTCGGAGCTGGGGGTGGGAACTACTTTTACGATCAGTTTCCAGACCGGCAAGTAGTTGCTTCCAACTGCATTAGCTGGCGATTTTCATGCAACGATCGGGCCTGGGCGCGCGTAAGGAGAGAAAAAACGGCGCACTTCTATGAAACCCATTTTTACGATCCTCTTCTTTGCCGCATTTTTCCAGGTCCGGGCGCAGGACGCGGATTACTACCGCAAAAGCTACACCAGGCCTATTGGCGCCAAGCCCTATAATACCGAGTCGTTCCTCAAAAAATTTGGCGATGTAAAGGTCCACGACCGCTGGTATGTGGGCGTGAGCGGCTTTGTAAGGAAAGATAAAAACACGATCGACAACGATTTTGATGAACTGATAGGTACAGAATCACCCACGGTTTCGGCCTGGGGTGTTACCGCGGGATGGGTTTTCAAAGAACAATGGAATGTGGAGCTGGCATACGACCGCTCGGCCATTCACAATGTGCTGATGATCTATGGAGATAATCCGCTGAAATACCAGATGGAAAATGATAAAAACAGCCTGATTGTCCGTGGGAAAATGCGGCTGCTTTGGGGGAAACCTTCCGTCCGTAAGTCGGCTTTCTGGATTAGCGCGGGTGCGGGGCTGGTGCCCAATTCAGGTAAATCGAAGGACTATATGGAGTTCTCGGGTTACCGCGAAAAAGGACGTCGTCAGGGAGTGGACACACTGTTTATGTCGAGCGACACGCGCATTGCCAAATCCATGACGGGCCTCGTCGAAGCGTCGGCGGAATATGTGATCAAGGTTGCTAAATCGATCGATATGTCGCTTTTTGCCCGTAAACAATGGGGAATGGGCAACTCGCTTACGACCGATCTGGTATACAAAGTGAATGGTGTGGAAACGGAACGGGCGCGGATCGAAGGCGACGGTTCGGGCTGGAACTTCGGGATTTCGCTACGCTATGTATTCCATATCGGCTATGATTTCTCTCCCTTGAATTACCACTCCAAAATATAAAAAAGGCCATCCGCAAATGCAGATGGCCTCACTCTTACTTCACTACAATCCATCAGGCATATTTTGAAACCTTGATCTTCCGGTTGAAGAAACCGTAAATGATCGGGAATACGAGCAGCGTGAGCACGGTGGCGGTGATCAATCCGCCGATTACCACAATGGCAAGCGGTTTCTGGGTTTCGGAGCCAATGCCGGTCGAAACGGCTGCCGGTAACAGACCGATTGCCGCCATGAGCGCTGTCATGATCACCGGCCTGATCCGCGATTTCACTCCCTCCCTGATCGCCTCATCGAGCGTCATTCTCGCAGCCAGGTTTTTATTGAATACGGAAATCAATATCACCCCATTCTGCACGCAGAGCCCGAAAAGGGCTATAAAGCCTACCCCCGCGGAGATGCCGAAGTTCATATGCGTGACGTGCAGCGCGAGGATACCGCCGATCAATGCGAACGGCACGTTGATCAGCACCAGCCCGGCATCTTTGGCATTGCTGAACATGATGAACAGCAAAATGAATATCCCGACCAAACTGATAGGCACCACTTGCCCCAGCCGCGCCGTTGCCCGTACCTGGTTTTCGAATTCCCCCGACCAGCTTACCGAATAGCCTTTTGGCAAAGA
This sequence comes from Dyadobacter sp. BE31, assembly GCF_031457695.1. Taxonomy (NCBI): domain Bacteria; kingdom Pseudomonadati; phylum Bacteroidota; class Cytophagia; order Cytophagales; family Spirosomataceae; genus Dyadobacter; species Dyadobacter sp. BE31. Next base: position 504,856 of record NZ_JAVDXA010000004.1, on the reverse strand, counting down.
AGAGAGCAGCGGTTTCACTTTCGACTGCGCTTCGGCAATGGTGCTGCCCAGGTCGCGCTCGCGGACGGAGAATTTCACGCCGATAAAGCGTTTGTTATTGTCGCGGTATACAAATGCAGGCCCGGTAACGGTGCGGATCGTGGAAATCTCTTTGAGCGGAATTTTACCTCCTGTGAGCGTTGGTACCATCAGTTGCTGAATATCGTCGACCGTGCGGCGGTATTGCTGCTCATAGCGCAGACGAATATCGAATTTCCGCTCGCCTTCGTAGAGAATGGACGCTGTTTTACCTCCGATCGCCATTTCGATCACGGCTTGTGCGTCGGCAATGCTCACGCCGTATTGCGCCATTTTGTGGTCGTGCAGGATCACACTCACCTCCGGCTGTCCGATGTTCCGCAGGATACCCACGTCTTTGATCCCCGGCACGTTCTTGATCGCTTCCAGCACCTGGTTGGCCTTGTTATTCAAGGTTTCGAGGTCGTCGCCGTAGATTTTTACCGCATTACTTGCATTCATCCCCGCCACGGCTTCGGCCACATTGTCGATAATCGGCTGAGAATAGTTGTAGTTGATACCCTGGAACTGTTTCAGTTTCGTGTCCATTTCCTCGATGAGGTCGTCCTGGCTGATTTTGCGTTTCCATTCTTCCTTAGGCTTCAAATTCACCTGCATTTGCACATAATAGAAGCCCGACGGGTCGGTACCATCATTGGAACGGCCGGTTTGGGATAATACTCCATTTACTTCCGGGAATTCATTCAGTTTGGCACGAAGCGTCGTTACCATTTTGGTGGTTTCGGCCAGGGAGCTGCTCATCGGCATTTTGGCTTCCACCCACAATGCACCTTCGTTGAGCGTCGGCAGGAACTCGGTACCGAGGAATTTGGCCGAGAAGAGCGTAACGCCCAGGAATACAAATGCGAAGATCACGCTGAGTTTTTTGCGTGCATAGCACCATTCAAAGCCCCTGATCACCGTTTTGTCGAAAAAACGGACGACCGGATTACTCTTTTCACGTACATTCTTGTTTAGCAAAATGGAACATAGCACGGGCACGAGCGTGAGCGTGTAAAGCAATGCACCCAGCAATGCAAAGCCCAGCGTGTAAGCCAGCGGCGTAAACATTTTACCCTCCACTTTTTGGAAACTGAAAATGGGGATCAATGCGGTGATAATGATGAGTTTGGAGAAGAAAATGGCTTTTCCCAACTCGCCGCCGGTGCGTTTGATAAGCCCGAGTTTAGACAGCTTGTTGAACCGGTCCATACCGTTCCGGTGCGCCAGGTGGTCGAGGGCTACGAATATTCCTTCTACCATCACCACGGCGCCGTCGATAATGATCCCGAAGTCGATCGCACCCATCGAGAGCAGGTTGGCCGACATACCCTTTAATTTCAAACACATGAATGCGAAGAGCAATGCAAGCGGAATGATAATGGACACGATAACGGTCGTGCGCCAGTCGGCCATGAAAAGGAACACGATCACGGTCACGAGCACGATCCCTTCCACGAGGTTATGCTTCACAGTGTGCGCACAGAACTCGATGAGGTTGTCGCGGTCGTAGAATGTGACCATTTTGACGTCCGGCGGAAGGATTTTGGTATTCAGCTCCTCGATCTTGTCCTTCACCCGCGCCAGTACTTCACTCGGGTTTTCGCCTTTTCTCTGAACCACAATTCCTTCCACGACGTCGTCATTGCCGTCAAGCCCTACCTGTCCCACGCGCGGCATATCCGATTCCTTCACATCAGCCACATCCTTTACGAGCACGGGGTTATCTTTCACATATTCGACGATGATGTTCTGAATGTCCGGGATAGAGTTGAGCAACCCGATCCCGCGTACTACATAAGCCTGTCCGTTCTTCTCGATCACGTCGCCGCCGACATTGATATTGCTTTTGGTCACAGCCTGGTACACTTCCAGCGGCGTAATGTTGTATTTCACGAGCTTGGTTGGGTTCACCTGCACCTCGTAAATCTTGTCGCGGCCGCCGAATGCCACCACGTCGGCAACGCCCGGTACGCTGCGGAGCTGGCGGTCTATCACCCATTTGTGCAGGGTAAGCAGCTCGCGGCTGTCGCGGTCTTTACTTTGCAATGTAAACCTGAAAATCTCGCCGGTAGGGCCGTAAGGCGGCTGCACATCGGGCTCGACACCATCGGGCAGCGACACGGTCCGGAGCTGGTTATTGACCTGCTGTCGGGCGAAAAAGTCCTCTACATTATCATCGAAAATGATTTTGACAATGCTCAAACCGAACATGGTCGTGCTCCGTACATTGGTTTTTTGCTGCACGGAGTTCATGGCGACTTCAATCGGCACCGTCACAAAGCGCTCTATTTCCTCCGCGCTGCGCCCGTTCCATTGCGTTACGATGATGATCTGCGTGTTGGTCACGTCCGGAAACGCTTCCAGCGGCGTATTTTGGTAGCTGACAATGCCCGAAATGATCAGCAGGCCTGTCATGAAGAATATGAAGAACCGGTTCTTGAGCGAAAAGCCCACGATGCCTCGGATGAATTTGTTCATGGAAATTAGTCGTTAAGCGCGTCGTAAACGAGGAGTTGGTTTTTGGAAATGATCGTCTCGCCGGGTTTGAGGCCTTCGCGTACGTACGTCGTGTTTGCGAGGGAGCGGTACACTTCCACGGGGCGCGTTTCGATTTTTGTGCGGCTATGATATACCATTACCCAGTTTTTGCTCCGGTCGAAAATGACGGCTTGCGAAGGGATCGCCTGCATTTTATCGCCTTCCTCGAAGTTGAGCGTGACCGTGGCGTGCATTTCCGGTTTGAGTTTGAAACCTACATTCTGCAACTGAATGCGGATCTTCATCGCCTTGGTGTCCGGGTCGAGGACGTTGTAGATTTTATCGACTTTCCCTTTGAAAACCTCATCCGAAAAACTGATCGTACGCACTTCCGCAGGCATACCCAGCTTCACGCGCGGGATATCGCTCTCATTCACATTGGCCATCACCCACACATCGGCGATCTGGCCCACGGTAAACAAGCTTTCGGAGTTATCGGAGCGCAGCTGCATGCCGCGGTTTACGTTTTTGTCGATGATAAAGCCATTAATCGGCGATTTCACGGTATAGTTGGTGGATTTACCCAAACCATAAATAGAAAACACCTCTTTCACGCGGTTCAGCTCGGCTTGGGCTTTGTCCACGATCTGGCGGGCTGTTATTACATCGCGCTCAGGTACCAGCTTGCTTTCGAACAAATCTTCGGTGGACGACAGGTTCTTCTGCGCAATGAGCAGGTCGGATTGCGCCTGGATCATCTGGCGCTCGAAATCGGCGACTTCGCCGGAGCGGATCGTTGCCAGTTTCTGGCCTTTGCGGACATTATCTCCGAGCTCCACATCCACTTCATCCACATTACCACCTACCAGCGGATACACTTTAATAACCTGGTTTTCATCCGGCACTACTTTACCCACCAGCGTGAGTTCGTTGCGGACCGGCTCCGTCCGGACTGTGTCGATTTTAATGCGGCTCATCATGGTGTCCGAAAGCATAAACGCCTTCGATTCGTCGTTTTCAGTCTTCTTTTTCTCGCAGGAGGTCAGCCACACGCCCACAGCGGCCAGCACGACTACATACAGTGAATTTTTCATTGGGAAATGCATTAATGGCAATGCCGTGAATAAGTTGTGTTCAGTTTTGAATGGTTAGTTGAATAGCTCTTCGCCGACGACGTAATTGAGCTCCTCGTATACCTTGATGCGGTCGGCTTGGAGGCGGTTATATTCCTTGATGCTCTCGTTGTAAGTTTCGATGAAGTCGATGAATTCCAGCAGCGAGATATTTCGTTTCTGGAAGTTGTCGTAAATGCCGTTGCTCAGGAGCTGGAACTGGTCGGTAAACTGCCCTTCTACACTCTGAAATGCCTTGTCGGCAATGCTCACTTTCTGCACGGCCGCGTCCACTTCGTTGCTTACTGCATTCTGCTTGGCATTTTCGGCCGTTTTATAGTAGCTGATACTGCTTTTCGCGGCGCGGATATTACCCTGGTTCCGGTTGAAGAAGGGCAGGGCAATAGACGCATTCACACCGAAGTAGTTGTTCTGGTAGTTACTGGCCTGGTCGTACACGGCGCCTACCTGCACATCGGGTTTAGCCAATGCCTTTTGTAATGTGTAGTTCAATTCCGCCTGCTTCGTCTCCGATTGGGCCACTTTCAAATCGGCCCGGCTTTGCAATGCTTTCTCTTTCAATGCGGCCACGTTGTAGCGGTCGAGGTGATAGCGCTGGATTTCGGTGCTGTCAACAAGGGATTTAACCGGTCGGTCGGTGCTCAGCAGGGTGCGGAGATCGCGCTGGTTTTCCTGTAATTCAAAAAGGATATTGGCCCGCTCGTTGGTCAGTTCGAAGAGGAGTGCTTTGAGACGGACGACTTCTTTGAGCGAAATATTTTTGCGGTTGTATTCTTTATCAAATGCATTGACGGTCGTGGTAAGCGTGCCGATTTGGTTGTCGTACAATGCAATGGTTTGTTCGAGGTAATACGATTCGAAGAAGATCTGCCGCAGTTCGAATTTCAATGTGCGGATAAGGTCGTAGAACTGAAATTCGGTTTTACGGGTCGATTCCATGTCCAGTGCCACCTGCTTGTTGCGCTTGCCCGCGCGTGTGATGAGTTGCTGGATCGTGAATGCTTTCTGGCCGTTTCTGCCGACATCAAGCGCGCCGCGAGAAGGGTTATATGCACTGATTTCGACCCCGAAAGTAGGGTTGTTCCAAAGCTTGTCCTGGATTTCGATCGATTTTGCAATGTCGATCTGGTACTTTTCTGCCAGGATTTCCAGGTTGTTTTGCAAGAACAGGCTGTCAGCCTGGCGGATCGAGAGCCGCAGCGTGTCTTGTGCGTGTAAGGCGGTTGTTAGGAGTACTAAGAGCCCGGTGAGGTAGGTTCGCATAATGTCCGTGTTAGAATGTGCGATATTCCGACACCGGTATTACACCAGCCTTAAAATAACCTTAGAAAAAAATTAGAATGCCCTCGGGGGCGCCTAGCCGGCGTCAGATGTGATGCAGCTGTACCTGAAACTCGCTGCCTTTACCGACTTCGCTGGTGACGGAGATAGTACCGTGATGCAGCTCCACGATCCGCTGACAAATGGAAAGCCCGATTCCGAACCCTGGAAGCTCGGTGGCGTTGGACGACCTGAAAAACGGGTTGAAAATATGGGGGAGGTCGTCTTGGCTGATCCCTATCCCCCTGTCTCGGACTTTTACAACGCACGATTTATCGTCGGAGGAAATCATTATCTGCGCGCTGTGGTCGGACGAGTATTTGCACGCATTGTCGAGCAAATTGGTGAATACCCTTTTGAGCAATTCCTCATTACCTTCGATCACCGTTTCGTTCTCGTTTTCCGGGATCGTCTCGTAATCGATCACCACATTGTAGTCGGGGTGGGAGGAAAGTAATTCCTCTTTAGCCAGAAACGCGAGGTCCTCGATATGGATATGCGTCATTTTCATGTTGCCCATATTCTCATAGGAGCGCGCGAGAAAAAGCAGGTTGTTGGTAATGCTGATGAGCCGTTCAGTATCCGAAAACAGGTTCGCAAAAACCTCTTCAATTTCAGGATTATCCTTGTTGAACCGCTGCCCGAGCTGGATTTCGGATTTCAAAGCCGCTAGTGGCGTCCGAAGCTCGTGGGACGCGTGCGACACAAAGCTCTTTTGCTGTTCAAATGCTTTGTTGAGCCTGTAAAGTACGGTATTGAAGTTGATGGCTAACTGCGCGATTTCGTCCTTTCGGTTGCCCTCGTCGAGTTTTTGGGACAAATTCTGGGCCGTAATGAGCGATACCTGGGCATTGATCCGGCTGATGGGTTTCAATGCATTACCCGCAAAATAAATCCCCAACCCAACCGTCACCGCGATCCCCGCCAGCAATCCCCAGCCCAGCGTGCTCCTCAAATTCTGCAACTTACTATGCCCGAAAGTGTCATAGGCCGAGGCCAGCACCACCAGCGGGTCGTCGCTTTCCTGGTAGAGCAGCCCTATCACCTCGTTTTCGCCCTGGTGGAATTCCATATATTCTTTTTCACGCACTTCATTCAGCAGCGACGTGTGGTAGGTGAGCAGCTTGTCGTCGACGCTGGAATAGATCAGCTCGTTCTTTGTATCGAAAATCAGCACCTTTTCATCGAGCATTTCCGAAAGGGTGTTCTGGTCGATGGCTTTGAGCAGGTCCTTGTCAATCCCCTTCACTTTCACGAGCAGGCGGCAGGTGGTACGCGCGCGGCTGCGCAGGCGATCGTAAAATTCTTCCTGGCGGTAGTGCTCCGAAACGCTGTAAATGGCAATAGAAAACAACAGCAGCACCCCCGCTACCAGGAGCGTGAATTGGAGAGCGATGCGGTCTTTGATCTTCATTGGAGGGTTATTCTTCTTTCATAATGTAGCCCATGCCCGGTCGGGTATGGATAAGCTTGGTAGGGAAGTCCTTGTCCACTTTTTTACGCAAATAGTTGATATACACTTCTACAACGTTGGTGCCCGGATCGAAATTGAGATGCCACACATGCTCGGCCAGGTCCATTTTTGAAACCACCCGCCCGCGATGCAGCAGGAAGTATTCCAGCAATGCAAACTCCTTGGCTGTGAGATCGATAATGTTTCCGCCCCGCTTCACCTGCTTGGTACCGAGGTTCATCTCAAGGTCGGCAATGCGCAGGATTTTGTCGGAACTTTCGGGATTCAAAAGGTCGGACACGCGCAGCGCGGCATTCACCCGCGCGAGTAATTCCCTGAAATCGAACGGTTTCACAATGTAATCGTCCGCGCCGCTGTTCAGCCCTTCCACCTTATCCTCGATCTCTCCGAATGCCGTCAGCATGATAATAGGCAGCGACGGCTTATAAATCCGGATCTGCTGGCAAACATCAAAGCCTTTCATACCCGGCAGGTTCACATCCAGCAACACCAGATCGAACTTCTTTTCAAGGGCTATTTGTTTGCCCGTAATGCCGTCATAGGCGATCTCCGCCTCGAAGTTTTCGGCAGCCAGCCCGCGGAAAATGTTCTGCGCGATCCTGCGGTCATCCTCAACGATCAGGATTTTTTTCATGTGTATTCCAAAAAAGGGAGAGGTCAAGTTACGAAAGTGCTGAAAAATGCCAAAAACAACCGGCAGATAATGCGTAGCTTCGAAATAGATCATGAAATCGCTTTCTCCACAATTTCCTTCACTTCCGGTTCGGAAGGCGTCTGGAAAACGATGCCGTGATCGAGTGAATGCATGATCGCCTTGTTACTGTGGCCGAAGTAGCAGGTATCGATGCCGAGGTCCTGAATGTTTTTCAGTAATGCCGCGGTATGAGGCTTGGCCCGCTTGCGGGTTTGCCGAATGTACACGGCGCGGATGTTCTGCGGGAATGTGCGGCAGATCTCCTCGTAAATCTCCGGGTCTTTTTGAGAGTCGTCCCCGAGCAATATGAACTGCAATTCGGGATAGAAATTGATGATATTGTGGATTTTTCGCAACTTATGTTCATGCGACCCGCTCCCGGTCATTACAAAATCGTCCAGTCCCGATTTGATTTTTTTTAGTTTCAAAACAGCTTTGGGCAGCCCGTTCAGCTCCGCGAACCGGACAATCATATCGTACAAATTCCACTCGCTGCTCGATACGTAAAAGAAGATATTGCTGTCCTTGTGCGGGTGCGTACGACTCGCGAAGGATAGCAGTTGGTAATGCTTCACCACATCGTCGAAGGGCTTTCGAGCCTGTACGTTTTTGGATAATAAAACAAATAACTTCTTGAAAGAACGGCGACTATGAGAAATCAGGAAAGTGTCGTCGATGTCGGAAATGATGCCGTAGGAGCTTTTGTAAGGCATGAAAAACTCTTCCGAACTTTCGGCGTGGTATTTTTTGCCGTTCATTTCATCGTCTAGCGTCACACGGTAGCTGTGCCAGCCTCCCGGCATTTCCGCGTCGAGCGGTACCTGAAAACGGAAATAACCGTCGGCTTCGGCAGTTGTTTCGAAGGTCTTATCTCCCAAATGCAGCGTGATCTTCAAAAACGGAATGGTTTTAATGGAGAAGAGCTCGATGATGGTTTTCGCGTAGCGAAAGCCGCGTCGGGTATATTTCCGGTCACCGGAAGGGTATTTTTTTACCACATGGCCAAATACAACGAGTTCCTTTTTGTTGGCGTAGCCACGGTATAGTTTTAAGTCACAACGTTTCATAACTATCTTTATCCTCTACGACATCAGGTCCCTAATTTATCGAATATGTCTTCACAACCGAAAGTTTTGCTGGTAGTAAATCCCATTTCCGGGGACGTGAACAAGGATGTAATTTTTGAAAGGGTTATTGAAAAATCGGAAGCCGAAGGCTGCGACCTGCGCATTTACAACACCACCGGCGACGACGATCAGCAGACCATCCGCGAAATGGTTGAAAATATCAGGCCGGAGCGCGTGCTGGTAGCCGGAGGCGATGGTACTATTTCGATGGTCGCGCAGGCATTGCATGGCACCGATGCCATTCTTTGCATTATCCCGGCAGGCTCCGCCAATGGCCTTTCCGTCGATTTTGGTCTCTCGGGTTCCATTGATCAGGCATTGGAAGTGGCATTCGAAGGAGAGGTTTCTGCGATAGATGCCGTATCGATTAATGGCGAAATTAGCCTTCATTTAGCGGATATTGGTTTAAATGCATTGCTGGTTAAAAATTACGAAGACAGTGACACCCGCGGCAAGCTCGGCTACGCTCGCGAAATGCTGAGGACGTTGAGTGAGCACGAAAACTTCGATGTAAGAATCACGGCCGGTGATGAAGTACTTGAAACCGAAGCACTGATAGTCATCATTGCGAATGCTAAAAAGTATGGTACCGGTGTGAGTATCAATCCGATTGGTGATATGTGCGATGGCTTTTTCGAACTCGTGATTGCCAAAAAACTGGATTTTATTGAGACCGCTAAAATCCTCGCCGGCAGCACGGATTTCAATCCAGAGATTATGAAAGTGATTTCTGTGGAAAAAGCGAAGATTGAATGCGTGCAAAAGGCAGCGCATTTCCAGATTGACGGGGAGTATAAGGGACTGGTGGAGGAACTGGAAGCGGTGATATTGAAGGAATATGTCAAGGTCGCAATTCCGGTGGGGTTGAGGGAGGAAGTTTGACCGCCGTTATTGACCGCCGCCGACCGACGACCGACCGCCGATTGTATAACGGACCCATAACGCATTCGGCCGTCGGCGGTCAGCGGTCGGCCGTCAAAATCCCCTCCCCTCAACAGTATCCCACCCCCGTCCCGCGCTTTTCTGACCAAACTGCATTCCTATGAAAATCGCATATACCATCCTTTTCAGCATTCTTGGTTTCACATCGGCCGTGCACGCCCAGCAAGCCGAGCTCTGCCAGGGCGCCTATTTTACCGAAGAGCAAGGCAAAGAATTCCTCGAAAAGCACATCCCCACTTCCCGCGTTGAATGGGAAGCCCGCGCCGCGCAAATCCGCCAGCAAATCCGTAATGGAATGGATTTGCAAACACTTCCGGAAAAGCCGACATCCAAACCCATCATCCATTCCAAAAAAGAAATGGATGGCTATACCATCGAAAATGTGGCATTTGAGAGCATGCCGGGCATTTATGTGACGGGTAATTTGTACAAGCCATTAAAAAAACAGAAATCTTACGCTGCCATTCTCGCGCCGCATGGGCATGGCGAAAACCCGCACGGGCGCTTCCGCGAGCAGACGCAGAAGCGCTGCGCGACGCTCGCACGTATGGGCGCGATCGTGTTCGTGTGGGACATGGTAGGGCAGGGCGATGCCAAACAATGCGAACACAAAATGGCGAAAGCATTGAAACTGCAAACGATCAACAGTATCCGGTCGCTCGATTTTCTCCTATCTGTGCCCGGCGTGGATCCGAACCGCGTGGCTTGCACGGGCGAGTCGGGCGGGGGAACGCAGACATTTCTGCTCGCCGCATTGGATAATCGTGTGAAAGTTTCCGTGCCCGTAGTAATGGTTTCGGCCTATTTCTTCGGCGGCTGCGTGTGCGAAAGCGGTTTGCCGATCCACAAAAAAGGCGATTATCAGACCAATAATGTGGAAATAGCCGCATTAACCGCCCCGCGCCCGATGATCATGATCTCCGACGGCGGCGACTGGACCAAGAATACGCCGGAGGTAGAATATCCATTCATGCAAAAAATTTATTCGCTGTATAACAAAAAGGATAACCTCGAAGCCGTGCATCTGGCCAATGAAAAGCACGACTACGGTCCGTCGAAACGAAAAGCGATGTACGCATTCATGGCCAAACACCTGAAACTGGATCTCAAAGCCGTGACGAAGGACGGACAAATCGATGAAGATCCTGCCAAAGTGCTGGAACAGAAAGACCTGGCCGTTTTCGATGCCAGTCACCCTCGCCCGGCCAATGCGGTAATGGGTGATGAAGCGGTGCTGAAACTCTTATAATCCAGGCATATGATCTTTGTTATCGTACTGGCCGCCATTGCGTTTATCGTTCTCAGTTCTACGGTATTGAAAATGCACCCGCTAGTCGGCTTGCTGCTGGCGGCGTTGGGAGTGGGTGTTTTTGCTGGCTTGCCTATTGATAAGCTTGCCGAGACGATTGGGAAAGGTTTTGGAGAATTAATGTCCAAAATCGGGCTGATGGTGATCCTGGGCTGCGTGATAGGCGCAATACTGGATAAATCAGGCGCTGCTATTAAAGTGGCAGATGTGATATTAAAGTTATTTGGTGAGAAGCGTCCTGCATTTGCCATGTCGGTTATTGGCGGTATCGTGGGCATTCCGGTGTTTTGCGATTCGGGGTTTATTATTTTACATAAACTCAATCAGATCGTAGCGAAGAGAACGGGTAAGCCGCTTGCTACTATTGCATTATCGCTCTCCGGCGGGCTTTTTGCGACACATACATTAGTGCCGCCCACGCCCGGGCCCTTGTCCGCCGCCGGTAATCTCGGCATCCCCGATTCAATTGGGTTGGTCATTCTCATCGGCTTGGTCGTTTCCATTCCCAGCCTTTTCCTATCGACCTGGTTTGCCGAAAAATATGCTAAAAATGTGAAGCTTATTGACGATGCGGCTGTGGAAGAACCGCAAATGATCCAGGAGCAGCTGCTGCCTCCGGCCTGGAAGGCATTTATGCCCATTGTGCTGCCAATATTACTCATTACCCTGGCCTCGTTTGCCAAAATCCTCCATTTCCCGGAAGAACTTACGCGCTGGCTGAGCTTCCTGGGCAGCCCGCTGGTCTCGTTCCTGCTGGCCATATTTTTTAGTTACTCGCTGTTCCCCGAAAATGCCTCGCAGCGCATGTTGGCCTGCTTCAAAAGCGGTATCGAGCATTGCGGCACCACGCTCGTGCTCGTTGGTGCGGGAGGCGCATTCGGAGCGATTTTGAAAGAAACTTCTTTGAAAGAAATGGTCAGCGAATGGCTGCTGCACAATGAAATGTCGGGAGGTTACCTGCTGGTGATCGCCTTTCTGATTGCTGTTTTTTTCAAGACAGCCCAGGGATCCACGACGTCGGCGATGGTACTCACCACAAGCATCCTGGCACCGCTACTGGCGTCCCTCGGTTTTGTAACGCCCGTTCAAATAACATTGGTGGTAATGGCAGTAGGCAGTGGCGCCATGATCGTCTCGCATACGAATGACGCGTGGTTCTGGGTCGTATCGCAATTTACAGGCATTTCGGCGAAGGATACCTACCGCACGCATACCATCCTCACAGGCTTACAGGGCGTTGCGAGTTTTGCGGCGACGATGATTTTGTATTTCGTTATCGGGTAGGGGAGGCGTCAGATATTGTCAGGTGGTCAGGTGTGGTCAGATGTGGTCAGATATTGTTTTCTTTCGACGTTGACAGTTTTACAAATCTTACGGTGCTCTGCACCTTTACGCTTATGCCTTAATACACTACGTCCAATCCTACAAATATTGCGGCGCTCTACACCTTTGCTGATTAAATCGAAAGGTGTAGCACAGCGTAGTATTGGAGCGGGCCGAATGAGGTATATGGAAGCACCAAGGTGCAGAGCACCGTAAGATTTGTAGTAGGCAAGCATGGAAAGGTTTGTACCGAACGTATCCGTATATTTCCGTAATTGAGCAGGCAGATAAAAACGAATGTCACCCTGGACGCAGGCGAAGGGTATTTGCATCACGCATTTACCCTTCGCCTGCGCTCAGGGTGACATTAACGTTTTAACATTACGTCAGCCCTTGGGCAGTTTCTTAAACGCCCAGCTCAGCCAGCACCTCAGAAACCTTAGCAGCTGCTTCTTTGAACTCGATCGCTGAATATACTTTCAGGCCGGATTCGTTGATGATGCGTGCACCTTCTTCCGCATTTGTTCCTTGCAGACGAACGATGATAGGCACAGGAATTTCGCCGATGGCTTTGTAAGCCTCAACCACACCTGCAGCAACACGGTCGCAACGAACGATACCGCCGAAGATGTTGATCAGGATCGCTTTTACGTTCGGGTCTTTGAGGATGATACGGAAACCAGCTTCTACTGTGCGTGCGTTCGCGCCACCGCCTACGTCGAGGAAGTTGGCTGGCTCACCGCCCGAAAGTTTGATCAAGTCCATGGTAGCCATCGCCAGACCGGCTCCGTTTACCATACAACCTACGTTTCCGTCCAGTTTCACGTAGTTCAGGTTGTTGGCACCTGCTTCTACTTCCAAAGGATCTTCTTCGTTGGTATCGCGCATTTCGGCCAGTTCAGGGTGACGATACAATGCATTGTCGTCTAGGTCCACTTTGGCATCAACGGCGAGGATTTTATTGTCGGATGTTTTCAAAACCGGGTTGATTTCGAACATCGATGAGTCGCTTTCTGCGTAAGCTCTGTATAATGCAGAAATGAATTTCACCATTTCTTTGAACGCATCACCTTCCAGACCCAAAGCGAATGCTACTTTACGTGCCTGGAACGGCTGCAATCCAACCTTAGGATCGATCCATTCTTTGATGATTTTCTCAGGAGTATGTTCTGCTACTTCTTCGATGTCCATACCGCCTTCGGTGCTGGCCATGATCACGTTGCAGTTTCTGCCGCGATCCAACAGGATCGACAGGTAATATTCTTTCGGCTCGGTCGGGCCTGGGTAGTATACGTCTTCTGCAATCAGGACTTTGTTTACTCGCTTGCCTTCTGCACCGGTTTGGTGCGTTACCAATACTTTGCCCAGGATGTTGTTGGAGATGGTCCTGACATCTTCAACAGACTTCGCCAACGCCACACCGCGCTGCTCGCTGCCGACAATACGGCCTTTACCGCGGCCACCTGCGTGGATCTGGGATTTTACAACATACCACTTGGTGCCTGTCTGCTGGCTGAGCTCACGTGCAACTTCTACCGCCTTATCCGGAGTGTCGGCTACGAGGCCTTCCTGAATACGCACACCGTATTTTTTAAGAACGCTTTTGCCTTGATATTCGTGAATATTCATGAGTATAAAAGTAAATTGGTATTTTCACGGCAAATTAAGCATTTAATCAAAACGGGCGAGTTTTCGGCGCAATTATCTTTTCAATATGGAGCTACTTCGGGCGAGTGGGATCAGGCGTACTTACGGTTCATTGCAGGTTTTAAAAGGCATTGATCTCGAAGTCAAAAAGGGGGAAGTAGTAGCGATCGTCGGACCGTCGGGAGCCGGTAAAAGCACCTTCCTGCACATCCTCGGAACGCTCGACCGGCCGGAGCATGGAGAAGTCTTCATCGAAGGTGTTAATGTGTTCACTCAAAAGGACAAAGAGCTTGCACGCTTCCGGAATGAGAAGATCGGCTTCATTTTCCAGTTCCATAACCTACTGGCTGAATTTACCGCATTGGAAAACGTGTGTATGCCGGGCTATATCAATGGAAATGTCAATGAAAAGGACATTCATGCACGTGCGAAAGAGCTGCTCGAACTCCTGGGCCTAGGCGGCAGGATGGACCATTTGCCTTCCCAGCTTTCCGGCGGTGAACAGCAACGCGTTGCTGTCGCCCGTGCATTGTTGAATCGTCCGGCCATTGTGCTAGCCGATGAACCTTCCGGTAACCTGGATTCGCACAATGCATTGGATTTGCATCAGTTGTTTTTCAAACTGCGGGACGAAACGGGGCAGACATTCATTATCGTAACGCACAATGAAGAGCTGGCCGAAATGGCCGACCGGAGGTTGGTAATGCAGGATGGGTTGATGGTTCAGCATTCAGTTTAAATCACGTTTCATTACAGCCCAGCGCTGCTCCGTCAGGAGCCTCCTGTTTATAGCAACGTGCCAATCCCCCGGCAACATCGACTCCGCTAGGAGTCTCCTACGGAGACGACAACCAATATGCCATGATCGTGTTTCTATAAACGGGAGGCCGCGCTGCGGCCAAACAAAAAACCGGCTGCCAGTTACCTGACAGCCGGTTTTTATATGTTCCGAAGAAACGGAGGCCGATTACATCATGCCGCCCATTCCGCCGCCGTGGCTGTGGCCACCTGGCGCAGGAGCTTCTTCTGGTTCGTCAGCGATAACGCATTCTGTTGTCAACAACAGACCAGCGATAGATGCTGCGTTTTCGAGTGCCAGACGAGATACTTTCTTAGGATCGATGATACCAGCTTCCAAAAGGTCTTGGTAAGTGTTGTCTTTCGCGTTGTAACCGAAAGCACCTGAACCATCTTTCACTTTGTTGATCACAACTGAAGGTTCGCCACCCGCGTTGGAAACGATCGTACGCAATGGAGCTTCGAGCGCCGTGCGGATGATGTTGATACCGGTTGTTTCATCTTCGTTGTTGCCTTTCAGGTTGTCGAGAGAAGCAGTTGCGCGGATGAACGCTACACCACCACCAGCAACGATACCTTCTTCTACCGCAGCGCGGGTTGCGTGAAGGGCGTCATCAACGCGGTCTTTTTTCTCTTTCATTTCAACCTCAGTAGCAGCACCGATATAAAGGATAGCTACGCCGCCAGACAATTTGGCAA
Source organism: Dyadobacter sp. BE31 (assembly GCF_031457695.1). Lineage (NCBI taxonomy): Bacteria > Pseudomonadati > Bacteroidota > Cytophagia > Cytophagales > Spirosomataceae > Dyadobacter > Dyadobacter sp. BE31. The sequence goes on along the minus strand of NZ_JAVDXA010000004.1, from coordinate 489,852 downwards.
GACGCTCCTGAAGTTTTTCGCGATCGTAGTCAGATGTAGTGTTTTCGATCTGCGCTTTGATTTGGTTCACACGTGCCTGAATGTCTTCAGATGCACCGCTTCCGTTCACCAAAGTTGTGTTGTCTTTGTCGATAATCGCTTTTTCGCAAGTACCGAGGTAGTCCAACGTAGCGTTTTCGAGTTTGAAACCACGCTCTTCGCTGATAACGGTACCGCCAGTGATGATAGCGATATCTTCCAGCATTGCTTTACGACGGTCACCGAAACCAGGAGCTTTAACAGCCGCTACTTTCAATGCACCACGGATTTTGTTTACTACCAATGTAGCAAGTGCTTCTCCGTCAACATCTTCCGCAAGGATCAGCAAAGGACGGCCGGTTTGTGCAACTGCTTCCAACACTGGAAGAAGTTCTTTCATAGAAGAAACTTTCTTCTCAGAGATCAGGATGAACGGACGTTCCAGTTCAGCTTCCATTTTCTCGGTGTTGGTTACGAAGTATGGAGACAGGTAACCACGGTCGAACTGCATACCTTCCACAGTTTTAACTTCTGTTTCAGTTCCGCGAGCTTCTTCAACGGTGATAACGCCTTCTTTACCTACTTTTTCCATTGCTTCGGCGATCATGTTACCGATCTCCTCGTCATGGTTTGCAGAGATAGTTGCAACCTGAGCGATTTCTTTGGAAGTAGAGATGTTTTTCTTTTGGCCTTCCAGATCTTTCACGATAGTAGCAACGGCTTTGTCGATACCACGTTTCAAATCCATCGGATTAGCACCAGCGGCTACGTTTTTCACACCGATCGAGTAGATCGCCTGTGCCAAAACGGTAGCAGTAGTAGTACCATCACCCGCTGAATCAGCAGTTTTGGATGCTACTTCTTTCACGAGCTGAGCTCCCATGTTTTCGATAGGATCTTTCAGGTCGATTTCTTTGGCAACAGTAACACCATCCTTTGTGATGCTTGGAGAACCGAATTTCTTGTCGATTACCACGTTACGACCACGAGGGCCCAATGTAACCTTAACGGCGTCAGCCAGGGTGTCCACACCGCGCTTTACTTTGTCGCGTGCTTCTGTGTCAAAAAATATTTTCTTAGACATAACTGTTTTAATTTGAAAAACTTTAAGAGAAACTGTTGAATTTGAGCGTTTTAGATTAGCCTACGATCGCGTAGATATCCGACTCACGCATAATCAGGACGTCTTTTCCTTCGTATGCCAATTCAGTGCCTGAGTACTTACCGTACAATACGGTATCTCCAACTTTTACTGTAAGCGGCTCGTCTTTTTTACCGGGGCCTACTGCCAGTACGGTACCACGCTGCGGCTTTTCTTTTGCAGTATCAGGGATAATGATACCAAATGCTGTTTTTTCTTCGGCTGGGGCAGGTTCGATCAGAACGCGGTCAGCTAGCGGTTGTACATTCACTTGTATTTCTGCTAAAGTTGACATAAATATTAAACGTTTATTTTTAATTGTCAGTAATGATTAGACTCCCATCCCGATAGCACAATCTGTGCCAGGTATTTCTGCTCTGACATTTTTTCCGGCTAGTGTGACAAATTTGTACTCCTGCATGGCGTTATAGTACTATAATGTCATTTGCGTGTCAGGAATGAGGAAATTTTGCTTTCAGTGACGGAATTCACTAAATTTTATCGGCACCAAATTTGAAAACCCTATGTCAGAGCTCGATAAAAACTGGCTTACCGAAGGAATTTTTGATTTTGAATACAAAAAATATGTGCTGATGGCCTACTTCCAGCACGTTCGGGACCAGTTCACACACAACCGTTTGCACCCTTATCTGCCAGAATTGAAACTGCACCTCGACGCCTGTGTCAGCATTCAGGATAATAAAAGCAGGATCAGGACAAGTTTACCCAAAAATCTGACAGGTATCGACGTCAAAACCTGGCAGTTGCAGTACGAAGAGACGCACCAGGACGACCCGTTCATGTCGGATCTGAATTACATTCTCGACTTTGCGATTCCGCGTTTTTCCAAGTCCATCGAAGAAGGCTCGGAGCGCTTTTCGGAAGTCGAGGAGAATGTGAAAGTTTCGCCCGTGGGTATTGTTCCGCTGCATTTACAGGAAGGTTACCTGCTGTTTTTGCACACATTCCAGCCGCTGGTGAGCATTTTCCAGTACCAGCTTGCATTGTACAATGCATTGAAGGAGCGGTATCTGAAAACGGTTTACGTCGATACTGTGCGGATTGGCCTCGGGAACACCATTTCACAGCTTAAAGTCGATCTTACGAAACAGAACCGCACTATGCCGAACCCCGCGACTTATGTCGTGGAATCCAGATATGACTATCCTTTGCACGAAACGCTGCTGCCGGTGGCGGAGCGGTTAATGCTGCGAGAAATTAATGTAGCTTAAAGTGATTTTTAATTGAGCATAAAAAAATCCTGCGATGTCCGTCGCAGGATTTTCAATTTCGGCTAATGCCTCGGTTATTTCTTCGCCGTGTCGGCAGGAGTGGCAGCTGGTGTTGTAGTGCCAGCAGGAGCAGCTGCGCCCGCAGCAGGTGCTGCGCCTTCAGTTGCAGCCGGTGCCGGAGCGATTTTACCGCCTGGTACTACTGCATTCTGAGCTCTTTCTACGTTCACACTGTTGATACCGGCGCCGGCGTTAGAACCGCCCACCATAATATAAGAAGCCAGCGAAATGATGATCACCGCGCTTGCCAGACCCCACGTAATTTGTTCGAGAAGGTCGGTCGTCTTTTTAACACCAAACATTTGGGTAGTTCCTGCGCCGCTAAACTCGCTTGAAAGCCCTCCACCTTTTGAATTTTGGACCAAAACGACCAAAATCAACAATACTGCAACAATGGCAACCAGAATAATTAAACCCAAATACATTTTTAAAGCAATTTTGAATGACTGAATGATTAAATGACTGAATGTGCGTGTAATGTTGAACTATACCTGACTTAATGACCTCCTGACTCCTTGACTGTGGACTCCTGAACTCTTTACGACCGTGCGTACAGTTCGCTCAATTTTTTCGCAAAGTAATTCCTTTTTTCCGGTTTTTTCAAAATCAATTTTTGATAGACGTCAATCGCCTTTTCAATTTTGCCCTGCCGGATGAGGATGTTGGCAAATGCTTCGGTTTCAATGCTTCCTTCCGAGCCGCCTGCCAAGCGGCTGCTCAGATCGATGCTGACAGGTTCCAGATTGTTGTCCTGGCGCGTAATGCGCGGGTTCTTTTTCATGAAACCCTGGATGATCTGCTGCTGGCGACGTTGTTCTTCGGTGCGCTGCAATTCGGCGGAAGCCTGCTGCTCCACGGTACTGATTAATATGTCGTCGCTATCGAGTGGTTCGGGTGCGAGCTGAGGCTCGAGAATGTCGTCCACGTCGACAGTAGCGTCGTAACGCTCGTTATCACTTTCGACCAGCTGCTGCAATGCCACGCGGCTGAGCGCGTAGGCGGCTGCACGCGGGCGGGTCTCTTCCAGCTTTTCGGTACCGGCCAGGCTGGATGCCTTCGCCAGCATCGAGTAGGGGATCTGGCAGTAGGGAAATGCCTTGATCGTGGCTTCCAGCTGCGGGATCACATCTGCCGTGATCAGGCCTGGGTTTTTCACCAGCTGATCAAATGTTTCCTTATCGATGAGCGCCATATTCCGGGTTGTGTTGAGAAATTCGGGTTGTTGAAATTGAAAGTTCGGACGGGGCTTTTCCTACCAGTCGGCTGCCGATTTATTAAAAATCTGCTGCACAAGGTTTTCGCGGATGGTCGGCAGTAATCGCGCTTCGTTCTGATTAAGTGTTTGATCCTGAGGGAAGTCGGCATAGTATGTGAAGGACTGATCGAAATTTTTGGTCTCGTCCTTCGCATTGGTATAACGCACTTGCACAGTTACATTCAACCGGTTCAGACCAGCCTGGTCATTGGCTGTCGGAGCGGCCGGGGTTACGTCGTAGCCTGTAATGGAGCCTTCGAGTACCAGGTCACCTCCGCCGGGCTGGCTCACGAGGCTGGTGTTTCTTTGAAAATATTCTTTCAAATCTTCCGTGAGCCGCTGCGGCAAATCACTGGGTCCGCCGGCGGTACCCATCGTGAAATTGAGCACGCTGAATGTCTTGATATCAGGGGAGAGGTTAGTTCCTGTAAACGAATACACCCCGCAGCCCGACATGAAAACCGGGCAAATGAGTATTAAAAATACCCAGAGTTTTCGGGCGCTACTATTATTCTTCAATGTCGTATTGTTTGATCTTCCTGTATAACGTGCGCTCGGAAATGCCCAATGCATTGGCGGCATATTTTCGCTTGTTATTGTTTTTGCGGAGCGCTTTGATGATCATTTCTTTCTCCTTGTCTTCCAAAGAAAGTGATTCTTCCTCGGCCGTCACGTGTACGACATCCTCGATCTCGTCGCGCTCGTCGGAGTAGCGATCCAGGTCCACGGTACGCGACGGCGGAGGCGTGAGCAGGCGTGCGGGCTCGATGGTAGGCGTAGTGATGACCGGCTCCACGGAATTCAGCGAGCTGAACAGTTCCTGGTGGTCTTTCAGGATATCTCCGCCATATTTCTCGTTTTCGAGCACATTTCTGACGAGCTTTTTCAGCTCCGTCATATCCCGGCGCATATCGAAAAGTACTTTATATAAAAGCTCTCTTTCCGAAAACGAAGTCCCGTCGCCGTCCCCGGACCGCAGCGGTACCAGCGCTTTTCGGCTGGATGGCTGCACGGGATTCAGGTAATGATTGAGCGTTTCAATGCTGATGGGCAGTTCTTTATCCGTTTCGAGGATGGTAATCTGCTCAGCGATGTTTTTCAGCTGACGGATATTGCCCGGAAACGAATATTGGAGCAAAAGATCACGCGCCTCGCTGTCGAGTCTTACCGGTTTGGTACGGTAGCGCTCCGAGAAGTCATTGGTAAACTTCCTGAAAAGCAGTAAGATATCCTCTCCTCGGTCGCGCAATGGCGGGACGTAAATGGGCACCGTATTTAACCGGTAATACAAGTCCTCCCGGAACTTTCCGTGGTTGACCGCATCGAGCAGGTTGACATTCGTGGCCGCTACTACGCGGACATTTGTCTTTAAAACTTTGGACGACCCTACACGGATATATTCCCCGTTTTCCAACACGCGCAACAACCTTGCCTGTGTTCCCAATGGCATTTCGCCCACTTCATCCAGGAAAATTGTCCCGCTGTTCGTCGTTTCAAAATATCCTTTTCTCGCATCCAATGCACCGGTAAATGCGCCTTTCTCGTGCCCGAACAGTTCCGAATCGATCGTTCCTTCGGGGATTGCCCCACAGTTGATGGCGATAAACGGCCCGTGCTTGCGCGCACTGAGGCTATGGATGATTTTGGAAAACGATTCTTTTCCGCTACCGCTTTCACCGGTGATCAAAACCGTCAGGTCAGTCGCTGCGACCTGCACGGCCACATTGATCGCGTGGTTCAGGCCCGACGAATTGCCGATGATCCCGAAGCGGTTCTTTATGGCTTGTATTTCCGATGAATCCATGAAATATCTGAGGGCTTCCGGCAGGCCGCAAGCCTTAGTTAATTGTCAAAACGGGTTTAAAAGAATAAGCACAGCCTATCCCAATACCGGCTCGGGCTGTACTACATGGCCGAGCAGTGTCACAGTCGTGCATTCGGTGATCAGAACGTCCACATACTGGCCTTTTTCAAAATTCTCGCGCGGGAACACCACCTTTTTGTTCTGGTCGTTTCTGCCGCTGAGGTCGTCGTCGGAACGTTTCGAAGGGCCTTCGATCAACACTCTCTGAACCGTACCTACCAGTTGCTGGTTACGTGCGAGCGAGAGCCGCTGTTGCACTTCAATGATCTCCGCAAGCCTTCTTTTCTTGACCTCTTCCGGAATATCATCCTTGAATTTCTTAGCTGCCAGCGTACCCGGGCGCTCCGAGTAAGCGAACATGAAGCCAAAGTCGAATTTGGCATATTCCATCAGGGACAGCGTATCTCGGTGTTCTTCTTCGGTTTCGGTGCAGAACCCGGCGATCATGTCCTGCGAAATGCCGCATTCGTCGCCCAAAATCCGGCGGATCGCGTCGATGCGCTCCATGTACCACTCGCGGGTGTAGGTGCGGTTCATCAGTTCCAGCACGCGGGTGTTACCGCTCTGTGCGGGCAGGTGAATGTATTTGCAGATGTTGTCATACCTTTTCATGGTATACAACACCTCGTCGGTAATGTCTTTCGGGTGCGATGTGCTGAAACGGATGCGGAGCTCGGGGCTTACCTTGGCGACCATTTCGAGCAGGTTGGCAAAATTAACGACCGTTTCGCTAGGAATTTCGCCTTCTGCATTTGCTTCGGGCTTCCATTTATAGCTGTCGACATTCTGTCCGAGCAGTGTAACTTCGCGGTATCCATCGCGAAAAAGGTCTTCGGCCTCTTTCACAATCGAGTATGGGTCACGGCTGCGCTCACGCCCGCGTGTGAAAGGCACGACGCAGAAACTGCACATATTGTCGCAACCACGCATGATCGAGATGAACGCGGTTACGCCATTGGAATTCAGTCGGATAGGGGAAATGTCGGCATACGTCTCTTCCCGCGAAAGAAATACATTGACACCCTTCTGACCGGTCTCGGCTTCGTCTACCAGTCGTGGCAAATCGCGATATGCGTCGGGGCCTGTCACGATGTCGACCATTTTTTCTTCTTCGAGAAACTTGGTTTTGAGGCGTTCGGCCATACAGCCCAATACGCCGATCAGCATGCCGGGTTTATTTTTCTTGATAAAATTGAGCTGTTTCAGGCGGTTACGCACTTTTTGCTCGGCATTGTCGCGGATGGCGCAGGTGTTCAGGAAGATCAGGTCAGCATTGTTTACGTCCGAAGTGGTTGCAAAACCCGCATCACGCATTACGGAAGCCACGATTTCGCTGTCGGAGAAGTTCATCTGACATCCATAGCTTTCGATAAACAGCCTTTTTTTTCCTGAAAGCGGTTCGTTTTCCGAAACCCGCACGGTTTCACAGGCTTCCTTGTCCGCCTCTGTCAATATTTTTAGTGAATCTGCAATTCTATGCTCCATGAGAAGGAATTCTTAAACGCTCAAACCACAAAGATAGGAAAATTTGGAAGAAAACTGACAAACTGTCATATGCCGGCACGCGCGGGAATGCGATTAGAACGGGTAGCCCACTCCGAGGTTGATATTCAACGAATTGGCCTCTGTGCGCCTGAAAAGACGTTTAAGTTTCAGGTCGTCGAGCACGAAACGTTCCCCGCTGTCTTGCGACGGATCATATACTTTGACCCCGAAATCGAAGCGGAGAATAAAGAATGATAGGTCGTATCGAATACCAAAGCCGGTCCCGACGGCGATTTCCCGCAACAGTTTATCCGCTTTGAATTTCTGATCGTCGCTGGTGGCATTGCTACCCAGCCGCCACACGTTTCCTGCGTCGATGAATAATGCGTAATTGATATCTCCCAGGAATTTGGCCAGGAATCCCCGCCATTCGAGGTTGCCTTCGAGCAGAAACTCACCTGGCGCTTCAATGGAAATGTTATTATAGGTAATCGGTTTTGACGACCCGGGGCCAAGCCGCCGGGGTAGCCAGGCGCGCAAGCTGTTTGAACCACCGGCGAAGAAGTACTTTTCGTACGGTGGAACCTTGTTATCGCCGTAGCTGTAAATGGCACCTGTATTCACCCGGGCCACCAACGCCGATTTTCTTCCGGCGGGCCAGTAACGGCGATAGTCGGCATTCCAACGGATGTATTTATAAAATTGGAGACTGTCGCCAAATACGTTTTTGATCACTTCGCGTTGCCGGGGTAAAAAATTCAACGTTGTTCCGCCCGATTCCACGGCAATCCTGAAATAATGGGCCTTCTTTTGCGGTCCCATAAGCGTGTTCGTGTTGTAGACAAAATTGGCATTTAAATCGGATACAAACGCAGATTTGAAGCTGTAAATAAGGTTGTTCCCCCGGAGCTGCAGCGTGTCAAGAAGAACGCGGAAGTCGTCGCGGAGATACGTGTTGTTAATGATGTTGAGGTCGACCAGAGAGACATTTACAAGCGTTGTCCGGGTAGGCTGCCAGGAATAGTTGGTGTTAATCTTGACATTGGTACGGGTATATTCGGGCCGGTTCACATAGTTGTAACCTAGTGATAGCTGGGTTTTCGGGTTATTGTTGGCAGTTTGCCTTTTGAACAAATTCTGTGGGGTAAGCAACCGCGGGAATGTAAGCGAGGTACTAACTGCAACTTCTTCACTTTTATAAATCTCCTGGTTTCCTACAAAGTTCGGCACGAGTTCAATACCTCCCCGGATGTTCGTTTCAAAGTTTTCCATACCATTGAACACATTTCGGATCTTGTACGATAAGTTCGCGAACGGCCCGGGCGTGCCTTGCAGCTGGATCACATTTAAGCCGACGTCGGTAGAAATCTGGTACTTATCGAGCGGGATCGCTTTGAAATAGCTGTTAATGCCCTTCCCGGTCGAATCGAGCGTGTAGTTGTAGTTGACGAACCGGAATTGGTCTGTCAGCGACAATTGTTGCTGCGTATCGCGCTCCCGCTTTTGGCTATACCAGGTATGCGGACGCACCTGCATTTTGGTATCGAGTGCTTTCCGTGAGAATTTTTTGTCTGAAAACACATATTTTATCCCCTCAAACATGCTGGTGTCTTTCCTGAAAACCGAGTCCGGAACGCCGGAAGGAGGAAGTACTTCAAAATTAACAGAACTGACTGAGTAACGCTTGTTGGCTGGCGCCGGCATATCCACTCTCACCTTCACGTCTACCGATTTGAAAAGGCTGTCGGTCGGTCGGTTGGTGATCGTGTCGTTGACGATATAACTGATATTTTGCCGTGAAAAGCCCATGTAACCTTCGTTCCGGAGCAGCGTTTCGATGCGTATGCGTTCCTCCTCGAAGGCATCGCCGTCGTAGCGCTTGTGAGGCAGTAATGCTGCATTCTTCGAATCGGCCCTGATCAGGCTGTCGGCCAGCTCGTTACCAATCTGATAATGGATATTGCGGATCATCGTCGCCCGGTTTTCGGTCACGAGGTAGTTGACCCGGATCCTTTTAAAGATTGTATCGGGATCGAAAGTCACTTTTGCATCGAAAAAGCCATTGTTGTACAGGTATTTCTGCATTTTCTCTGCATTGAGCACCACATCAGCCTGGTTGTAATATACCGGCGCCTCGCCCAGTACCCGCATCCAGAAGTTACCCTGCGTGGCCCTTATCTGCGCTTTTTCGAGCTTTTTGGCATACCTGCTGTTGATTCTTTCAAGCTTTCGGGGGGAATCTGCGTTTTCCTGGGATTCTTTCTGGTAATTTTGCGTTACCTCGATCACCCTGCGCTGCTTTTCCTCGCGGTTGTAAAACAGCTCGCCAAACCGGTAAAGACCAACGTAAGGAAATATGGGAAAGCCGAGCAGCCGTCGGTTAGGTTTTTGCGGGATCAATGCATCCAGTTCCGAATCGCTGATCACGCGATTGCCCTTGATGGCGGAGTTACCGAGTAAGTAACCTTTGGAAGTGGGTTTGGGTGCGCAGGAAAACAGTCCCGTTAGAATCAGGAAAATCAACCAGCCGTATATCGTCCTACAATTAATATTCAATGTTGTCAAAAAATCGTATCAAGTATATTAACTCGCTTAAAATCAAAAAGTACCGGCAACTTCACGAGGCATTTGTGATAGAAGGTGCCAAAAGTGTACTGGAATTACTGGATTCCGACTTTGAGATCGAGTTTGTACTGGTAACACAGGAATTTCAGCAAAAATACTCAAGTATTTTAACCCGCCATAACGTAATCCTCGAAACGGTTACTGCGCAGGAACTGGAAGGGCTGGGATCGTTTCAAACTAACGATTCGTGTCTCGCTGTGGCTAAAACGAAGGAAAATGCATTCTTGTCTCCCGCAACGGGGGAATATATGCTCATGCTCGACGACGTGCGCGATCCGGGCAACCTGGGTACCATCATCCGCGTCGCCGACTGGTACGGCATTACGAAAGTCATCTGCTCGCGCGACACGACCGACGTTTACAATCCCAAGGTGATTGCCGCAGCCAAGGGATCATTTACACGTGTAAAGCTCTATTACACCGATTTAACACAGTATTTTGAAAAGGTGAATGGTGTAAAACAACCGGTAATAGGCGCATTTCTGGGGGGCGATTCGCTGTATGAATTTGAATATCCTGCCAATGGCGGGATCATTGTCATGGGGAATGAGTCCAATGGCATTGGCGAGCAGGTGGAGCGATTTGTGACCCATAAAATCATGATACCGCGCTTCGGAGAGGCCGAATCGCTGAATGTCGGTATCGCCACCGCCGTGATGCTGGATAATATGCGGAGACAAGTGCCGCTTTAAAAGCTACTCGTGCGCGGCCTGGTGCGAAAGCGCTTCGGCGTACTCCTTGCCGAGGTAATTGTCGATGAAATAATGCGCTATGTACAATAACGGCGTCAAAAGGATCGCCACCACGCCCTTGTAGAGGTAGTTGATGGTTCCCACAGAAAAGACCAGTTTCAAATCCCAGTTCCCGAAAACGTAAAAGGCGATCCCGATCACGACGAAGCTGTCGATCAACTGTGAAAACATAGTAGATCCGGTGGCACGGAGCCAGATGAACCGGCTGCCGGTTTTTCGGCGGAGCCACGAGAACACGAGGATATCGAGCAATTGCCCCAATAAAAAGGCTGTGATCGAGCCGATCATGATGCCCAAGCCCTGGTTGAATATTTTGGAGAATGCGTCGTTGATATTGAATGTGTTGCCCTGGGAGTCGGTATTGTTAAGGTCGAGCCAGAACTGCGCGGGTGGCACTTTGGTAGCGACATAAATGATCAGGAACGTGTAGACGATCAGCGCCGAGGTAACATAAGAGATTCTTTTGACGCCTTTCCGACCGAAATACTCGTTGATAATATCGGACGTAATAAAAACGATCGGCCAGCTTATCACGCCTGCTGTCATGTTAAAATCCAGCTTCTGGCCACCGATCGGTAACTGAGCGGGAGCAATGCCTAAAAGCGTCTCCACTGAAAATATTTTACCGCCGATGATCTCCGCAATGAGTGCGTTGGTGAGAAAGATACCGCAAAGAAGGAGGAACAGCCGTTGGCGTTTGGCCTCCTGAATGGTTCTGTGGGGTAAGGTCATCGGGCGATAAGTACTTTCAGTGGAGGTTTAGGTTAAATATTACTTACGCAATAATGTCTTCAACGGTACGCGTGGACATTACGCGGCGGTTGGTCAGGAAGAATTCCAGCTTATCCATCGCCTGGTTCAGTTCATCGACGGTCGGCAGGAACACAATCCGGAAATGCGGGTCCAGATGATAGTTGAAGCCCGTACCAGCCACTACGAGCACCTTCTGATCAGAAAGCAGCTCGTATACAAACTGGTCGTCTGCCTTGAAACCGAATTTTTTCAGGTCGATTTTAGGGAAGACGTACAACGAGCCCTTCGGTTTTACACACGTAATACCCGGAATGGACGTCAGTCTGTCGTAAACCAGGTTCATTTGCTTGTACAACCGACCCGTCGGTACTACGTGCTCCTTGATACTCTGGTAGCCGCCCAATGCCGTCTGGATCGCATACTGCGTGGGCACGTTCGCACACAGGCGCATGCTTGCGAGCAGGAGCAGGCCTTCCGCGTAAGATTTGGCTTTTTGCTTTGCACCACTGAGGATCATCCATCCGCCACGGAAACCAGCCGAGCGGTAGTTTTTCGACAAACCGCCGTATGACACACAAAGCGTATCGTTTACAAAAGAGCCCATCGGGTGATGTACAGCCCCGTCGTAAAGGATCTTATCGTAAATTTCGTCTGAGAAAACGATCAGGCCGTGTTCTTCCGCGATGCGGGCGATACGCGCGAGTACTTCTTTATCGTAAACAGCACCTGTCGGGTTGTTGGGGTTGATAATCACAATCCCTTTGGTGCGCGAAGTGATTTTCTTTTCCAAATCGTCGAGATCGGGATTCCAATCAGCCTCTTCATCACATATATAATGTACCGGTGTGCCGCCGCTGAGGGAGATCGCCGCCGTCCACAACGGATAGTCCGGAGAGGGTACGAGAATCTCGTCACCGGGATTGAGCAATGCCTGCATCGAAAGCAGGATCAGCTCGCTTACACCGTTTCCGATGAAAATATCATTGATTTCAACATCTTGAATACCAATCGTTTGCGTGTAGTGCATGATCGCCTTACGCGCCGCGAACAAACCACGTGAATCCGAGTAGCCTTGCGCATTGCGGATGTTCATGATAATGTCGTGGACGATCTCGTCGGGCGAATCGAAACCGAACGGTGCGGGATTACCGATGTTCAGGTTATGGATTTTGTAGCCCTGACTTTCAAGCTCTAACGCTTTTTGGTAGGTAGCTCCGCGGATCTCGTATTTCAGATGATTCAGGCGGTCGCTTTTTAGAAATTCCATTTTTTCAAGAGTTGGATAACCCTCAAAGTTAAAGAAAATCAAATGATGCAATGCTACAACGGCATTGTTTTGAAGACTTTGTCGGGATTTTTGCAAAAAAAGTTCAGCCACGTGAAGCACGTGGCTGAAAATGTACTATTGGGAAACTTGTAATTTATCTTGGTCAGGGTTTGTCCCACCATACTCTTGTGTAGTGGTCGTCTTTGCCTTGGCTGCTGAGTACGGCTTGGTAGTTATCGTGATTAATGTTGTTTTCCGTTACGGGATAGGCGAGGCGGCGGGGGATCTCTGTGCCGCCATTGAGGGTCGTCGCGGCTGGTTTCAACACGGGGAAACCGGTTCTTCGCCATTCCGACCAGGCTTCGGTACCTTGAAAAAATAATGCGATCCATCGCTGCGTGCTGATCCGCTCGATTGCCGTATTGGCAGTGTAGGCCACATCTGGCTGCGCGAGATAGCTTTTTAGTGCGCCTTCCGTGTAGCCATTGCCCATCCATTGCTGTAATGAAGCTTCGATAGCCGATTCGTAGAGTGCCTTGGCATTGCCGTTCGTCCAGCCTAATGCGGCAGCCTCGGCCTGCGCGAATAGCACTTGTGAATAGGTGATGATGTTTACAGCAGAGTTTTGCTGCGAAAGAACGGGCCCAATCAATGACAAATCTTGCGCCTTAGCTCCTCCGACCGCGTACGGCACGCCTACATATTCACCCGAAATATTTTTGGCTGCCAGATAAGGAAGTCGTGGGTCTGATACTTTCTTCAGATAGTTTACAAATACGTCGCTCAATGCATAATCCTTCCTGTTGCTTACGACATAATTGGTATAAATCGGGTTTTCATTGGTCGATTCACTGAGGAACTTGTATTGGACATTGTCGGCTGCGGAGCTGATAATCCCATCGTCCAGGGCGGCCTGAAATTCTTTTTTGCCTAAATCCGGCTTCGCTTTTGAAAGCCGCAGCGCGGCTATAAGCCGGAGAGAATTGGCGAATTTTTTCCATTTCGCACTGCTTCCGTTCAAAAGAATATCACCCTGAAATGCTTTTCCGTCGTCGAATTGCGCCGCAGCTTCTTTCCATTCCTTGAAAAGGTCAGTGTAGATCGTTTCCTGCTTATCAAATGCGGGCGTAAAGTCGGCGTCGCCTTTTAATGCTTCTGAGTAGGGAATGTCGCCCCACCGGTCGGTGATCCATTGGAAAAAGTAGGCTCTGAGAATCCGCGCAATGGCGATCTGATTGGCATTGGAGCCAAATGTGGACGCATTAATCTTGGTCTTTTCGTCGGTATTAAGCTCGATGATATGTTGTAGGTTAATGAGCGGGCCCGCATACCAACCATTGTAGTTAAAATTGATTGTCTTGTATTTTGAATCCTCAATGTAAATCACATCTCCGAATTGCTGCACGTACATCGCGGGGACGATGTTCGCGCCGCCCGGGCCAACTTGTGCATTGATGATGCCCACATTGCGCAGCGCGCCTGTGAGCAGGCCTGCGGTACTTGGTGTTGATGGATTATTGGGGTTAATATTGACATTGCCAAAGTCGCTGCATCCCGGTGCTATTGTAAGCAGCAGGAGCGCCATGACAGCTAATTGCCAGCATTTTTTCATGATGATACGGAATTGAGATGGAAGGGTATTTAAAAGCCGACTCTGAGTGTTGCGCCGACGGATCTTACCGGAGGCAACTGCCCGCCTTCGTACCAGAGCGTTTCGGTTTCAGAGATGTCGATGCCGCCGCCGATCGCGCTGTAAATCAGTAGCAAGTTGCGGCCGATCAGCGATACACTGGCCGACTTCATGTATTTACCCAAATACCTTTTGGGAATTTTATATCCGAGCGAAAGCTCCCTGAGTTTTACGTAAGTTTTATCATAAATCCATTGCTCATTGAGCGCGAAAAGCCAGTTTTCGTATAGGTTTTGAGTGTCGACCCGGTGTGTGTTGGGTTGGCCATCTTCTGTGACTGCATCCAGCAATACACCGCCTCCTTTGTCGGGATCGTCGCGCTTTGGATTACCCAACTCGTTGTTGCCGGCAGTTTCCGCGGCCAGGCCTGATCCCGCATTGAACATTCGGGTGACTGAAAAGAATTTCCCGCCCACGACGAAATCGGTACTAGCCTGTAATGTCAATCCTTTGTATTGAAATGCGTTGATTAACCCGCCTTTAAACTTGGGCAGTACATTGCCGAGCTTGACGTTATTTTCTTTTACATACAAACCTGCCTTTCCTGCCTTGATATTTTCAGGGGTAGGAGCGTAGACAACCTTTTTGCCATTCGCATCTTTTTTAATACCGACCCCTTCCAGCATTCCCCAATCTTCTCCCACACGCGCATTAAGCGTGAGTGCACGCCATTGCGGGCCGTCGATCCGGTAATTGTTACTTTGTTCTGTCAGCTCGACCACTTTGGACTGGTTTCGGTCGGCATTGATATCCATTTCCCAGGTAAATGCTTCTGTTTTAACGGGCTGGGCCGAAAGGTGGAGTTCGAGCCCTTTCGTAGTAATTAAGCCTGCATTGACGACGGCGTTGTTATAACCACTCGTAGAAGCCACCGCTAATGGTATGATCTGGTTGCTGTTGTTGTTCTTATACATTGTGAATTCGAGTCCCAGGCGGTTACTGAAAAATTGAAGGTCAATTCCGCCCTCGTACGACGATGACATGCCTGGAACCAACGTAGAGTTCGGTAATGTCAATGGGAGGCCCATAGTGGGCGTCGATCCGTAAACTGTACCGACTACGTAACTCAAAGAGGTTTGGTATGCATTCAAATCTGTTCCAACCTGCGCATAGCCAGCTCTTAATTTTCCGAATGTTAGAATTCGGTTGGTAGGAATAAATTCTGAAAACACGAGACTTGTGGATATTGAAGGGTATAAATAGGCATTGTTTGACGCCGGTAGTGCTGACGACCAATCGTTCCGTATAGATCCTTCGAGGAAAATGTAATCTCCATATCCGAGGCTGGCGTTTGCGAATACGCTGTTTACCTTTTTTTCGAATAAATAGTTTGCAGTTATCGGACGGTCTTTTGATGCCGCTATATTATAATAGCCCGGTGTGGTGAGTCCGCCGGCTGTGGCCTGCAGGGTGCCTTCTGTGCGATTATAGCGTATGTTAGCGCCCGCATTTACGAGTATGGATACCTTTTGAATATCCTTGGTAAAGCTCGCAATGCCTTCGTAGTTGTTTTCGTGGGTGGATCCGGTCAGGTAGGCGTATGCACCCAATCCACCTGCATTCAAAGTTCCGGAAGCGATGCGTCCGTCCATAAAGTAAGTCCCGTAATCGCGGCGGAATTTGCCGCTGATTTTCAGATAATCGGTGATTTGGTAGGTAAGCCCGGCATCCCCGAAAATGCGTTGCTGACGACTGATATTCGTATTTTCATATACTTGTGTATAAGGACTGTCCCAATATTTGGGCCGGGCATCCGTCGGACTGCCAATGTTCCAGCTACGGAAGGTTCCATCCGGATTTTTGTAGTTCCTAAGGTCTTTGATGTCGAGTTGTCTTTGAAACCATTGATTGAAGGAGCCGGTAGTTTGATTATTGCCGTTTAATGTGCTGTTGTTGACCGGGGTATTCACTGAGAAAAGGTTTGTCCCAATTCCGGTACCACCCGAGCTGCCATAGCGATCGGCGGGAGTGTTGTCTGTTTTGGTGCCCGTGTAACTTACATTCAGTTCTGCCGTAAGCCTTTTGGCAAAAGTAACGGCCGTTTTTGCGCTGATGTAGTCGCGGATCTGCCGGCTGTTCGGGACGATGCCGTTATTGACGATATGTGTATAGGAAATACGGGAAGAGTAGCCGTCACCTGCTTTGGAAAACGCAATGTTTGAATTATAACTTATAGGCTTTTCGAAGAAATCACGGACATTGTTCGGGTGCGCGACATAGGGTGTTTCCTTTCCAAAGTCCTCGCCCGGTTGCCATGAGAATGCAGAACGATGCATGGAGCCATCCAATTTCGGTCCCCAGCTTTCGTCCGCAGAGTAATCCAGAATACGCTGGCCTTCGTACGATGCCCATGCAGCCGGATGTATCTTCGGATCAAATTGGAATGTTTCCCATTCCTGGGAATAACCGCCGCCATATTCATTCTGGTATTTTGGCAGCAGGGAAACCTGATCGACCGTCATACTATGATTGAGGGTCAAGGAGGTTTCACCTGATTTTCCTCTTTTAGTAGTGACCACGACCACGCCTGCGGACGCCCGGTTGCCATATAGCGCTGTGGCAGAAGGACCTTTCAGAACAGTAAGAGACTCCACATCATCCATATTTACCATACTGATGTCTGTCGGCGTGCCGTCGACCACGTAAAGCGGGTCGCTGCCCGTCAGCGAGTTGATGCCCCGGATTCGGATACTTGGTGTGCCAAACTTCGCCGCCGACTGCCCCAGTACTTGTACACCGGCAATTTTACCGGCGAGTGCATTGCCGATATTAGGATCACGGGCGAGCGTGAGTTTGTCAGCCTTGATTTCTTGTACTGCATAGCCGAGTGCCTTCTTTTCGCGGGCAATGCCGAGTGAGGTAATGACTATTTCCTGAAGTTGTGTTTCGTCGTTGGTCAGGACAATGTCCAGTCTTGTCTGATTCCCGACCAGCGCTTCCTTGCTTTTGAAGCCAATAAAACTGAACACGAGGGTGGATCCTGGCTCGGCGGAGATAGCGTACTGCCCCTTATTATCCGTGATTGTACCTCTTGTGGTGTTCTTTAAAGAGATATTGACGCCGGGCAACGCTGATCCATCTTCGGCAGTAACCATGCCGGTTAGTTCGCGCGTTTGCGCGTGGGCGATGTTGAAAAAGAGCGCGAGCATACCGGCTCCGATCATGAGTAACAGTGATTTCATCAAAGTCAGGTTTGTAGGTGGAAGGGTTTTCGAAAAACCTTATGACTCTGAATTTACAATGATCAAAAGCGCATGTCGGGAATGTATCCAGCGTCCGGCGGGGTTGGGCTTTTAATCGGTATACTATCTCCCGACGGATTGTAACTATTACAAAAGCAGAAAGGCGGACCGAAGCCCGCCTTTCTGCATATCACTGGTTTGGAGATCAGAATTTATCCCACCATAATTTAGTTGAAGCGAGATCGCCGCCGATAGCGCTTGCCGCTGCTTCGCGGTTAGCGCCATTCAGAGTTTGCTCTACGATCGGATAGATCATGCGCACAGGGATTGCCAGACCAGCCGGTACGTTCCCGCCTGACGGAGGGGACAGTTTAGGGTAGTCAAGTCTTCTCCACTCAACCCATGATTCCCAGCCTCTGTTGTAAAGTGCGATCCATTTCTGGAAGCCGATCTTCTCTTTCCAAGTCGGAGCAGCCGTTGCGTAGGCAACTTTAGGTTGCGCCAGGTATGTCGCAGCGTCCGCAGCGGAACCGCCCCAGTAAGTGATAGACGCCGTAACAGCCTTGTTATAGTGGTCAGCCGCTGAGCCTGCGATGAAACCTCTTTCAACAGCTTCTGCAAGCAGGAATTCTACCTCGGAGTAGTCGAGTAAAAGGCCTTCGAAAGCAGGATCGATGATCTTGTCGCTTACGTGCGAGAATGCCGAATAGGTATTCAGAAAACCGTACTGTCCGCCTACGTATTTATCGTTGATCGTTGAAAAGAAGAAAGGTCTTCTCGGATCATTCAACTCGTTCATGGGCGTCACGATGGTTGCCGAAGGGATAAAGTCCTGACGGCTCGTGTAAAGCGAGTTCATGTTTTGAGCGATCGGGTTATAGTTCGGCGGCGTGGAAATGTAAGGGAAAGCTGCCTTGTCAGCGTTGCTGGTAAATACCTTCGGAGCTGCTTCGGCTACCAGCTTTTTAGCTTTTTCAGGATCGCTGTCAGCGATGATCATCGCCAGTTTCAGTTTCAGTGAGTTACCGAATTTTACCCATTGCGGGATCTTCCCTTTGTAAAGCAGGTCGCCGCCGCCGAATGGTGTTCCTTTCGATTCCAGTTTTGGCAGCGCCGCGTCCAGGCGAACCAGGAGGGCGTCGTATATTGTCTTGGCATCATCGTACTTAGGCAGCGGGTTTTCCGGGTTCATCGCCTCAGAATAAGGGATGTTACCGAAAGTGTTTACCAATGCAGCCCAGGTCATTACCTCCACGATTTCGATCTGCGCAAGCTGCACATCTTTGGTTGCTGGCAAGAGAAGCGCATCTGCATTAATCAGTCTTCTGGATTCGTTCAAATCCGAGATAACACCTTTGTACAATCCACGCCAGAATGATTCCGGGATGATACGCGCAGTAACGTTATAGCGAGGCTCATCCAGGTAAGTGGTTGTGGTCCATTGCTGAACATACAAACGGTAGTTGTTCACATTGACGTTCGGGCTGGTGAGCGTATCGGCCAGGCCTTTCAATGCATTCGAGAAAAAGGTAACAGGCGGTGCCGTAGACGGACGCTTGGTATCCACATTATAGTCGTCCAGGCTGTCGACGCAAGCCGTCAGCATCAGGAACGGGAGGAAAAGAATGATTAATTTTTTCATATCGCTTAGAAACGGAATTTAACATTGAAACCATAGTTTCTTACAGCCGGGTAAGCACCGCTTTGGTAACCGCCCGCGCCATTCAGCAAACCTGAGCCCAGACCTTCTTCGGGATCCTGGAATTCCATGTTTTTGTGAATGATCCAAAGGTTACGTCCGATTACCGAGATGTCGATCTCTTTGAATGCGCGCAGTTTACTTACGATCGCTTGAGGAAGGGCGTAAGTAAGTGCTACTTCTCTCAGTTTGATGTAGCTCGCGTCGTAGATGTACATCGCTCTTGGCGGGTTGCCTGGGTAACCGTATGCAGTGGCACCGTTTCCGTCTACGTTTGCAGCACGAACCGTGTTAGGTGTTCCGTCGGCTTGTACACCTGGGAATAATACACCACCACCTTGTGCAACAGGAGATCTTTTAGGGTTGCCGAGCTCGTTCAAACCTGCTGTGATCGGATAAAGACCGGTTCCTTCACCATACCACTGATCCAATGACCATACATCACCACCATGACGGATGTCAAGCAGGAAGCTTAGTGACAATGTTTTGTATTTCAATGTGTTGCTTACGCCGCCGATCCAGTCCGGGTTCGGGTTACCAATGATTTCCGATGAGCTGGAAGTTGCCGCATAAATACCGTTGGTTTTAACCACTTTCTGGCCGGTTCCTTCATGGTATACGAAGTTTGTTCCGCGAATTACGCCGAATGGCTGTCCTTCCGCAGCATTAATAGATACACCTCCCTGAAGGCTGGCGATCTGTACGTTGGTTACTTTGGTAGCACCTTCACCGTACAGGCTGATTACCTTGTTACGGTTTCTTGCAAAGTTCACGTTCAGAGTCCATGAGAAGTCCTGAACTTTGATCGGCGTTACATATGCAGAGATTTCAATACCCTTGTTTTGCACTTCACCCGAGTTTACATAACGGAATGCGTAGCCGGTTGCCGCAGTGATCGATACCGGAAGGATCTGATCGAGGGTAGCTGAGCGGTAGTAGGTAAAGTTGAAACCCACGCGGTCGTTCAGGAATGCACTTTCAAGACCAAATTCGTAGTTTTTGGTTCTTTCCGGTTTCAGGTCCGGGTTGTTTTTGGTATTTCTCAGCGTGAAATAAGGGATGTTGCCGAGGCCGGTTGGTTTGTCATATACATCCAAAGTACTTCCCCATGGCGCATCGTTACCTACTTCTGCATAGTTGGCGCTCAATTTAGCCATCGTCAACCAGCCAAGTCTTTTAAGTCCTTCGAGGTTCGAGATGTTGAAGTTCGCACCGATCGCAGGGTAGAAATAAGTGTTGTTGTTTTTGCTGAGCGTAGTCGATTTGTCCTGTCTTGCGGTCAGGTCAAGGTTTACGAGGTCCTTATAGCCAAATGAAGCCTGTGCATAAAGACCATCCACACCAATTCTTCTGTATGCTTCGGTAGGCGCTTCGATCGGGTTAGCCGAGTTCGAAAGAGAGAACAGGCCCGGTACGACCATACCGCCATTTGTCTGGGCGCGGATCGAGTTTTCTGTCGAACGACGCATGCTTCCACCTGCCAAACCGGAGAAGTTAATGTCCTTCGTGATGGCTTTGCGGAAGTTGAAGATCACATCAAGGTTGGTCTCGTTGAAACCTCTGTTGAAGCGCTTGTATTGTGCCGGGTCGGAGCTGCCGAATGCGATGCGCTCTTCCTGCATATCCTGCGTTCCGTTATAGGCGAAACGCGTCGTCAGGTCGATCCATGGAGCGATTTTATAAACTGCCGCAGCATAGCCGAAGAAGTTGTCACGCGAGTCGTTCGAGAAGTTTTCGTAACGTGCGAAGTACGGGTTTTCCGAGTAAATCGGACCGTTGTCGTCGAATGGAGCGGTTGGATCTCCCCAGTTCCAGGTTACATCCTGTCTGTTTCTGAAATAAGCCGCTTTTTGTTCGAGGAGGTCAACGTTGGTCTGGAACCACTGTCTGAACTGCTGGTTAGGGTTTTTACCATCATAACCCGTTCCGTAACGTCCCATACCTTTCACTTGCGAGTAGTTGGCATTGGCGGAGATCGTCAGTTTCTTGGTCAGGTCAAATGAAGCCGAGAAGTTGAAGAGGTTCTTGCCCAGTTTACTGTTTGGAAGCACACCTTTTTCGTCGCTGCGGGTATAACCTACTTTAAATGTGGTGTTTTCGCCGCCGCCCAGGATGCTTACGCTCTGGTTGGATGTAACAGCTGTTTCGAAGAATGCATCGGGGCCGTTTTTAGCAGCAACCCATGGAGTCATTTTGCCATAGGTAGGAGAGGTAGGGTCGATGGCATCCCATTGGTATACCAGTCTGTTTGGATCAAATTTTGCTCCGAAAGAAGCATCGGCATCAAACACAGCGATGTCGCCTTCACCTGAGCCCAGGTTGCCGCGGTAGAACTGGTCTTTCGCGCCGTCGCCACCATACCCTGCACCATATTCCTTCTGGTATTTCACATAAGTGCTTTTATCGATCTTGCCCCAGGTAACGCCGCTGTTCACAGTTACATCGAAGCTGTTTTTACGACCTTGCTTGGTGGTAACGAGGATTACCCCGTTGGAAGCACGAGAACCGTAAAGTGCAGTAGCCGCAGCGCCTTTCAGTACGTTCACAGACGCGATATTGTCCGGGTTGATATCGGAAGCAGCATTACCGTAGTCGGTACCGGCACGACCTGTCTGCTGGTCGGTCGAGTTGGTGTTGGCATTGGTAACAGGTACACCGTCGATTACCCACAGTGCCTGGTTGTTACCTGTAATGGATTTGTAACCACGGATGATCGCGCTGGTCGAACCACCCATGTTGTTGTTCGTTTTGATATCAAGACCGGCGATTTTACCTGCGAGCGCATTCATGACGTTCGGGTTACGGGCCTGTACGATCTGCTCGTTGTTGATCTGCTGGGCTGCGTAAACAAGCTCATTTCTTTTGCGCTCTTGTCCTAGGGCTGTTACCACAACCTCCTGAAGCTGGCTGACATCACTTTTTAGCGTTACGTTGATGGTAGACTGGTTTCCAACGATCACTTCCTGTGTTTGAAAACCGATAAAACTAAAAACGAGCGTAGCCCCGGCTGAGGTGGAAATTGTGTACTGGCCCTGGCTATCGGTGGTGGTACCGCGAGTAGTACCTTTCAAAGAAATGTTAACACCCGGAAGTGTTGAGCCGTCGTCGGCTGTGACCTTGCCGGTCACTGCGAGATCCTGGGCGTGAAGCTGCGTCAGAAATAGCAGCAAACAACCCATTAAGGAGCATAAAATCTTCCTCATAAATTAAGTTTAAAGTTAGGTTTGTTATGTAAACATACTGTTGCAAAAATAACTATTAGTTTAACCAGTACAACCTTTTCATTACGAAATTTCAAAATTTACTTTGGCTTGACTACCGGATATGAAGAATTTTCTATGTAGAAGTCGTGATTTTTTGCAATTTTTTCAAATATGCGAAATTTTCAAAAATCGGCTTGATTTTAACTAATTGTTAAGAATAGATCTCTTTTTTTGAGGAATTTACATTTATTGGGAGAAACATGCCCGATGGTGAAAATGCGGGTACTTAGATTACGGTACCAGTATACGCGGCTCGATTAAAGAATGAATCTAAATAAAGTGGTTCTGAAAAAGTGAGTGGATTAAGAATGCCTTTCTATCGAGGAATTTTTGATAAATATTTGCATTATTTTAATATTGTTTGTAGCTTAATATAAATTTTCAAGCTCCAAAAACGGGCCATTTCCGACCTGAAAAATACACCCTCCACAGTAAGCTACTTTTAGTAAATATTTGAATTGTTTGAAAATCATCTAAGGAAAGGAAGTAGGCGTTGCAATTTTGATTGCGAATACGCAGAAAGCATGAAGTTCTAACAAATACGTTTATAGAGGCATTTTTGCCGTTCCTGCTAACAAACTGGTAATGAAACCCAATTTATGCCAAATTATATTCTGGGCATTGATTTGGAGGGCGTTGTAATTGATTGAAACAAGAATTAGTTTTGTAACCTTGACGCAATTAATATCCTATTTAAACAAACTTTAAATCCTTTGTATGAGAAAGACTCTACTGTTTCTATTCTTAGGGTGCTTATTGATTCCTGGCTGGCAGGCATTTGCCCAGGATAAACAAGTATCGGGAGTTGTGACCGCCGACGACGGAAGCGTACTCCCCGGTGTAAACGTCACCCTAAAAGGTACAACCAGAGGTATCACAAGCGATATCGACGGTAAGTACACCATTACAGCCCCCTCTTCCGGAACGCTCGTGTTTTCATTCGTGGGGTACCTTAGCCAGAGCATCGTGGTCGGCTCCAAATCGACGATCAACGTGACGCTCGTGGCGGATGCCCAGCAACTCGGCGAGGTGGTCGTAACTGCACTAGGTATTTCGCGCGAACGCAAATCGCTCGGTTATAGTACCGCCACCATTGCCAATACATCCATCACAGAAGCCCGCAACACCAGCCCGCTCGATGCGCTTAACGCGCGCGTACCGGGTCTGTCTGTTAACACCGCGTCGGGAGCACCGGGAGCGTCGACCGTCCTGAACATCCGTGGTTTCAACTCTGTGACCGGTAACAACCAGCCGTTGTTCGTAATTGACGGTGTGCCGATGAACAACCGCGGTAACACTTCATCAACCAATGCGCAAAACGGCAATGATGACTTCAACCGTTCGATGGACTTCGGTAACCAGATGAACGATATCAACCCTAACGAGATTGAAAGCATTACCGTACTGAAAGGTATTTCGGCATCCGCATTGTACGGTAGCCGCGCAGCCAACGGTGCGATCCTGATTACCACCAAAAGGGGTAAGTCCGGCAAGACTCAGGTTGACATTTCATCATCTTTTGCGAGATCACAGGTATTGCGCGTTCCTCACTTGCAAAACACATACGGCCAGGGATGGAGCGGCTTGTTCGACCGCATTGAAAACGGTTCATGGGGGCCCAAACTCGATGGCAAGACTCGCCTTTGGGGTAATGTGGTGGATAACTCTCAAATGCTGAAACCTTTCTCGGCCCAGGAAGACAACCTGAAAGACTTCTTCGACAAAGGTTATGAATGGAACAATAGCATTGCGGTATCGGGCGGTACGGAAACGGCCAACTACCGCGTAGCGTACTCCAATGCCACAGCCGACGGGGTTGTGCCTACCAATGCTGATTCCTACAAGCGTAATACATTGAGCCTGAATGGTGGTTTGAAGCTGGATAAATTCTCGGTAAACTCTAATATCAACTACGTTCACAAAAACCAGAAGGCAGTTGCAACGGGCCAGGGCGACGATGCGGGCGGAGGTAAAGTAGTGTGGCAGGAGATCATCCAGATCCCGCGCGACCACTCGATCGTAGATTCAAAAGCATTGCTGGATCCGAACAGTCCTTACTACAAGTTTATGACGTTGGATAATTATTTTACGCCATACGCTCAGAACCCCTACTGGACACTGTACAACCAGGGTAACAACTACGACGAAGACCGCATTTTCGGTAATATCGAGTTTGGTTACCAATTGTTGAAAAACCTGGATGTGAGATACCGCGTGGGTGGCGACTACTCCGATGCGTTCCAGAAAGACTGGGGTAACGTCGGTAAAATCTCTGACAGCGCTCCTAACAGTTCTGCAAATGACGTTTTCGGAGGTGTGTCGCAACTTGCACGCCAGAACCGCCAGTTCAACAGCGACCTGATCTTCAATTTCAAACACAATTTCGGATCGCGTTTCGATGTGCAGGCATTCTTCGGGCATAACCTCAATGAAAGAACTGCGCAAACCAACTTTGCAAAAGTTACCAACCTCGACCTCCCTGGTTTTTACAGCCTTTCCAACAGCTCCGTAACGCCTACTACATTCGCTACCACCAGCAAGCGTCGCCTCGTGGGTATCTATGGCCAGGCTACATTCGGTTTTGACAACTGGTTGTACCTGACGGTGGGTGCACGTAACGACTGGACCAGTACGTTGCCAAAAGGTAAGAACTCTTACTTCTATCCAAGCGCGAGCATCAGTGCCGTGTTGTCGGATGTGTTTAAGTTGCCGGCAGAGATTCCTTTCGTGAAAGTACGTTTTGCGGCTGCGTCAGCGGGTAACGACGCGGATCCTTATCAGGTTTATTCTGTGTATGTGCCTGGGTCTGTACGTGCGGGTGGTTTTGGTAACATCAACTTCCCATTCGGCGGCCTGAACGCTTACGAGGTCTCAAACAACCTTGGAAACCAGAATCTGAAGCCGGAGATTTCGACCGAATACGAAGGAGGTCTTGAACTGGGTTTCTTTGGAAGACGTGTAGGACTCGACCTGAGCTACTATAACAAGCTGACCAAAAACCAGATCATCAGCCTTGCCCTCGAACCTGCAACAGGTGCTACTACGCAAACTGTGAACCTGGGTAGTGTAAGAAACAAAGGGGTTGAATTAGCATTGAACCTGATCCCGGTCCGTACAGAAAAACTGGAATGGGGGGTTACGGTGAACTATAACAAGATCTGGAACGAGGTGGAATCGCTCGGTCTCGAAGGCGGTTCAGGAAATATCCTGCTCAACAGCAGCTACAATGTGAAGCTGCGTGCAGTGGTTGGCAAGCCGCTGGGTGCTATTTACTCACCGGATGTACAGCGTGATCCAAGTGGAAACATCATTGTGAACCCTACAAACGGACTGCCGCTGGTAAGTTCGGAAGAAACATACAGAGGTTCGATCAACCCGAACTATACTTTGGGCGTATCGACTTACCTGGATTACAAAGGATTCAAATTCAGTGCAAATGGCGACTATCGTAACGGTGGCGTTTTCTATTCTTACACCGCCCGTCTGAATTACTTCAACGGAAACGCGTACATGTCCCAATATAACGACCGCGAGCCGTTTGTTGTACCGGGTTCTGTTGTAAAAGTAGGCGAGGATAGCTATGCACCTAACACCATGCCGGTGTCACGTGCGGACGTATTCACTTACTACGGCGGATCGACTTCTGCGAACGAATACAACCACGTATTGCCGAAAACATTCTTCAAACTGAGAAACGTGTCACTGACCTATTCAGTACCGAAGAAGGCGTTGGCAAAACTGCCGGTAAGAGGTGCATCTGTGGGTGTGTTTGGTCGTAACCTGGTGCTGTGGACACCGAAAGCCAATCACGTCGTTGACCCGGAGGCCAATACGTTTGGAACCAGCCTGAAAAACCTCTATGGTGAATTTGCGGCGGGTCCATCTACTGCAACGTATGGTGTTCAGTTAAATCTATCATTCTAATTAGGCTTCAAATGAAAGGTATTATAAAAAATAGTGTTTTGCTGCTTGCAGCACTTTCACTAGGCTCTTGCAACGATTGGCTCGATGTAAACGAAGACCCGAACAACCCGACCAATGTGGCGCCGGAGTTTGTGTTGCCGGCTGCACAGGCGTCGATCGTAGCTTCTGTCGGAAGTGATATGGCCATTATCGGCGGACTTTGGTCGCAGCACTGGACTCAGTCCAATGCAAGTTCCCAGTACCGCAATATCGACTCTTACGACCTTAATCCGTCTGACTACAACAACATGTGGACGGAGTTTTATGCGGGTGGGTTGAATGACCTCGAGGATGTTAAAATCAAAGCCACCGCTTCGGGTAACAACAATATGGTATTGCAGGCAATAGCCGTACAATCCTTCGGTTACCAGATGCTGGCTGACTTTTTTGACAAGATTCCTTTGACGGAAGCTTTACAGGTGGAAACCATTAAGGCGCCCAAATATGACGACGGCCCTGCGGTATATGCGGAGTTGCTGAAAAGACTCGACGCCGCTCTCGCGCTCGACTTCAACAACGGCAAATCTACTGCGGTAGCTTCCGACCTGATTTTCGGCGGCATGAGTGCCGATAACCAGATCGATCACTGGAAACGCTTTGTGAACACGCTGAAACTGAAATTGTACCTGCGCCAAACAGCAAGTTCTAACTCGGCTCAGGCGATTGCGGCAATCAAGGCCATGCTGGACGCGAATACGCCTTTCCTGGAAGACCATGCTGCATTGACCAAATTTGTGGATGAGCCGAACCGCAGTAATCCACTGTATGAAACCAACGTCCGCCAGCTGAACACGGGAACTAACCTGCGCCTGAGCCGCACGTTGATGACCTATTTGCAGGCCAACAATGACGATGCGCGTCTTGCCGCTTACTTTACACCGGGTCCTACCGGACAGAGCGGTTTGGAACAAGGCGATTTCAACAACACCACCATTGCACCCGGAACCCCTAGCGTAGCAAGAATGACCGCTACTGATCCATTCTACTTTTTCAGTATCGACGAAGTATACTTCCTTTTATCGGAAGCATACCTCCGCATTGGCAATGACGCGAAAGCGAAGGAGTTTTACGAAAAGGCAGTTCCTGCGGCCTACGCAAAATTCAACGTTGCATTTGACGCCAAGAAGATCGCCAAAGGTGGTGTTTACGAATATCCCTCAACCGGTACTATGGAGGCAAAGCTGAAAGTGATTATGTACCAGAAATGGGTAGCGATGTTCCGTCAGGGATACGAGTCTTACCTGGATCAGGCGCGCACCGGCTATCCTGAGAAATCTCCTGTACGGTCAACGGCTACTAGTTACGTGCCGGGCCAGTGGACGGTATCGGAGGAATCTGTAATCGGAAACGAGTTACCTAAACGACTCCCTTACACTTCCGCTTCGCGTGACGGGAACATTAATGCACCGGCTGCTGTACCGGTTACGGCCAAAGTTTGGTGGATGAAGTAAACACAGGTCATTGATAACAGAAACTATGAAAAGAGGAATAAAACTGATAATGATAGCCCTGACCTTGTTTGCAGCATTTTCGTGCGAAGAGGATAAGGTGACAGAAGGTATCTCAAGCATTACCTATTATCCGGTGATCACTTTGAAAGGTGAGCAATGGAATCAGGTAGCGGTGGGAGGCACTTTTACAGACCCTGGCGCAACAGCTAAGGAAGGAGATACGGAGATTCAGGTGAAGGTGAGCGGCACAGTAGATACAAAAACGCCAGGTGTTTACGTGCTCACTTACGATGCCGTGAATAAGGATGGTTACTCGTCGACCGAGTACCGCTACATAGGTGTGATCTCTGCTGCGGCAACTACCGATATTACGGGAAGCTACAAGCGGAACGCTGGTAACCAAGGCATTTCAAAAGTGACCAAGGTGAGCGGAAACCTGTACAGAGCGGATAACGTCGGAGGTGTTTCAGTGCCGGCTCCGGGAGATGCTGTTTTGTTCTATTATTTCGATAAAGGCAAAATAGGTGTTCCTTACCAGCTCACTTTGGGTAATGCATTCGAATGCACCGACGCATCGATCAAAGAAGGTGTATCTTACAGCTGGGTGGTGATCAATCCAGGCTACGGTACTGCGCTTCGTACTTTTGTGAAACAATAAAATTGACGTTTATGAAATATATAAAGTATTCTCTGATATTATTGGTGTTCGGCCTTTTGTCCTGTGATCTGGGCAGCGAACCGACCATTGAAGGGACCAAATTACAGGCCATGTGTGGTGAATGGTATATAGGCGTTTTTGCCAACGGAGAGGACATAGGAGGTGGCGGACGCTTCCTTATTACCACTTCGAATACCGCGGCCAACAACGAAACCGACCTGATCATCAACGATCATGAGTTGCTCACGCCTGACGCAGATCCAGTGGCTGTTGTTGCCAAAGTAAATTTGCCAGCGATGACTTTTGACAAGGCGGATAAATTGCCAAACATGGAAGCCGGAAAGGCTGCCATTTCGATCATTGAAGGCAAAATTCTCAAAGGTGCTGCAACTTCGACGGGTGGAAACAAAACAGATTCCATTTACGTGAAGTTTACTTTTGAGAATGACCCTAAAACGGAGTGGATATATGCCGGCTACCGTCGCACAGGTTTCCTCGAAGACGAGCATTGATTACAAACACTTGCCAACACAAGGCCTTATCCATTATGGGTAAGGCCTTTTTGTTTTGGAACGGAAGAATTTCTTTCCGATCTTGAAAAACCTGATTCTTTAACACATTCCTATGACAACTCCTTTTACGGGCAAAATTTTAAACAAAATAGGTCGGATATCGGCCGCGGCACTAATCGCCGCCATTACCGCACAGTCGGTATCGGCTCAGTCGGCATTAGCTAAATCGATCGATCAGAAAGCGCCGGCACTGGAAAAGAAACTGGTAGAATGGCGTCGTCATTTTCACCAGAATCCTGAACTGGGTAACCGGGAATTCAAAACAGCAGAGAAGGTTGCAAGCCATTTGAAACAGCTGGGCATCGAAGTGCAAACCGGCGTTGCACATACCGGGGTGGTAGGGATACTGAAAGGCGGTAAGCCGGGGCCTGTGGTGGCTTTGCGGGCCGATATGGACGGCCTGCCGGTGGCTGAACGGGTGGATCTCCCCTTCAAATCGAAAGTAACGACGGAATACAAAGGGCAGACTACGGGCGTCATGCACGCATGTGGGCATGACACGCACATTGCGATACTCATGGGTGTAGCCGATGTGTTGGCATCGATGAAAAATGAGCTTCCCGGTACCATTAAATTTATATTCCAACCTGCCGAAGAGGGGGCTCCGGAAGGCGAGGAGGGCGGTGCAGAACTGATGGTGAAGGAAGGGGTCCTCGAAAATCCGAAAGTGGATGCGATTTTTGGCCTGCATATCGACTCGCAGATCGAAGTAGGGAAGATTTCCTACCGTCCCGGGGCGACAATGGCTGCCGTGGATTTTTTTAGTATTGATGTAAAAGGAAAACAAACGCACGGTGCTTACCCGTGGTCGGGAGTCGATCCGATAGTGACTTCTTCGCAGATTGTGACTGCATTGCAGACGATCGTCAGCCGTAACCTGGACCTCACACACGCACCCGCGGTCGTGACCATTGGCGCAATCCACGGCGGCGTGCGGCAGAATATCATTCCCGAGTCGGTGAAAATGATCGGTACCATCCGCACTTTTGATGAGAATATGCATTCGTACGTGCATAAGCGCCTGAATGACATTTCAACCAACATCGCGGAAAGTGCGGGTGCTACCGCAACGGTCGATATCGATATAATGTACCCTGTCACGCATAATGATGAGGCGCTGACGGCTAAAATGATCGGTACGCTGGAAAATGTAGCCGGGAAAGAGAATGTAAATGTGATTCCGGTCAAAACCGGGGCTGAAGACTTTGCCTTTTACCAGCAGAAAGTCCCCGGTTTTTTCTTCTTCCTGGGAGGTATGCCAAAGGGTAAAAGCGTTGCCGAAGCCGCACCGCATCACACGCCCGATTTCTATGTAGATGAAGGCAGCCTGGTGCTAGGGGTACGCTCGATAGCCCGCTTGGCTACCGATTATCTCGAAAAAGCGAAAGCCAAATAGCCGTTACTCCGGAATGTTCTTCCTGACCTGATCAAACAGCAGGTTCGGGAAGAACCTTTTGAGGTAAATAGCGGCTACTTCTTTAAATCCACCAATGTAAATCTCCTTTTTATCCTTTCTGACTGCGTCGAGGATCTTTTCGGCACAAACATCCGCCGGGATACCCTGTGCCTGGTTGCTATCCATTTTGCCGAATTTATCGCCGGATGCATCCAATGCATTCAAAGAGATATTCGTGCGGATGTAGCCTGGGCAGATGGTCGTAACTTTGATATTATGCTGATAACCCTCGGCGCGTAATGAGTCGTAAAAGCCCTGCAACGCATGTTTCGCTGCATTGTAGCCCGAGCGCATGATGGTACCGATTTTCCCGGCGACACTGCTCATGACAATAAAATGGCCCGATTGCCGCGCGATCATATGCGGTAGGACGGCTTTTGTGAGTGCTACCGTGCTGAAAAAATTAACATTCATCAGGCTCTGATAAACTTCCAGGTCGGTGTCGTTGATGTAAGAACGTTGGCTGACGCCCGCATTATGCACCATCACGTCAATCTGTCCGAAACGGGCGATTACCTGTTCGGCGGCGGGCCTGGCCTGTTCAAATTGCGTAACATCCAAAGGCAGCACCAGCACATCCGCATCGGGCAATGCGGTTTGCTGCTTCACTCTTTCCAACTCCTCGCGACGACGGGCGGTAAGCACCAGTTTTGCGCCTTCTTTGGCAAAAGCCATCGTCAAAGCCTCGCCGATGCCCGACGACGCTCCTGTTATCCAGACAATCTTGTCTTTGAAATTTGTCATATCTCTAAGCTAAACCGCGGTGGAATTTGATAGAAAGCGGAGCTCCACGGCCTGCTCCGATACTTTGAATGTGGCCCCCATGCCCACACCCATGGCACGATTGTCCCCCACATGGCCTACGGGGAAATCGTAGCAGACCGGGTAATCGTACTCAGTCACGTGCTCCGCGATAATTTCGTATGAATCCTTGCCGAATGTAGGGCTGTTGTTATCCTTCATATCTGTAAACTGGCCCACCACCAATCCGGCCAGTTTGGCGAGCTTCCCTGACCGTTTCAGCTGGATCATCATTCGGTCCAGATTATAGAGGTATTCATTGATATCCTCGATAAAAAGGATCTTGCCGTCAGTATTAGTCTCCGTCTCCGACCCGATCATATGTGCAAGCAGACAAAGATTTCCGCCCACGACTTGCGCAGTCGCTTGTCCCGCACGGTTTAAGCGGTGAGCAGGTACTTCATAACCGGGCAATTCGCCGAAAAGCATCTGCCGCAGCGATTCAGCCGCTATTTCTGCGCCAGCACAAGTAATGGTTTTGGCCATCGGCGCGTGAATACTGGCGTAGCCTAATTGGAAGGTCCGGGCAAGAAAGGCCGTCAGGTCGCTGAAACCGACGATCCATTTCGGGTTTTGGACGAATTTATCAAAACGGAGGTCATCCACGATCCGTGAACATCCGTAGCCGCCGCGGGCAGCGATAATCGCTTTGATGGAGGGATCGTCGAGCATATGCTGCATATCGGCCAGTCGGTCTTCGTCGGAAGCCGAAAACTGGTTAAATGATGTCCTCAGCGTTTTCCCTTCAACTACTTCAAGCCTCCATTGCTCGGTAAACAACCTGATGCCGGGAATAACATCATCATACTTCACAATGCTGGCCGGAGCCAAAACCCCGACGCGGTCGCCAGGTTTCAGAAATGCAGGAAATTGGATTGGATTCATTCAGATTAATACGCGATGTCTCCTGTTGCTTTTGATTTGGGGGGCAAAGATAAAGACTAGTAGTGGCCTTTCAGAGAAAGAATATATACGGTATTCCCAATGATTTGGTACACAACACGATGTTCATGACTAATCCTTCTGGAATACTTTCCGGCAAGTTCATATTTCAAAAGTTCAGGTTTCCCGATTCCTTCTGTCGGTGTGTCGGCGATGGATTCGATAAGCTGTTCTATTTTCTTGATGATGACCTTGTTGCCGGATTTATGCCAAAATGATAAGTGTGTGATCGCTTGTTCGGTAAATATTATTTGGTATCTACCAGATCCCATAGGTTAGTACCGGGTTCGTATTTAACGGTTTTGCCTTCCTTGATTTGTTGCTCGCTTTCCTTGATCATGGCCACGAATTCGGGGTCGTATGGTTTTTCTTCCTTTTCTTCGAATGCCACTTTGAATTCCCGCAAAAGTGCTTTCACAGCCGCAATCACTTCCTCTTTTTCGGTTTTAATGGTCAGCGTAGTCATATCCTTCAATGATGATCGAAGATTGAAATTACAAACTTTTTTCCTTGGGAAGAAATCAGACGAAAATCACATCCTGCACCAGCGAACTCCCCATTTCCCGGTTGATCAGCTCAATGATCTTGCCTTTTGCGCGGAAAAGTTCGTTACGGAGCGGTGCGGATTCGATTTGCAGGAACAGGATGTTGTCTTTGATATACACTTTTTGGGTACGGGTAGCAATCGCCGAACCCATGATCTTGTCCCAATGCGCGACCACATAGGATTGGTCGAAACGGCTACGCAGCTTGTACCTGTCGAGCATTTGATCGATAGCCTCCTTCAACGGCGTGATTCCGGGCCGTCGGGACGCTTTTTCTTTATCAAATCGATAATACATGTTGACAAACTGGTTTGTGAGTGTTGCAAAGGTAGCAAGTTCAGGGTTCGGTGTAGGTAACCGGGGTTACTTTTTTAAGAGCTGTTCGTAGACGACATCCATGATCGACGTGCGGATGTTCAGCGTCGAGATCTTGTTGTTCTCACGCGTCGGGTACACCCGATTCGACAAAAATACGTAGTTCAGCCCCCATGCAGGATCAGCCCAGGTCATAATGCCCGTGTAACCGGTATGTCCGAAGCTCGACGGACTCGCGTATCTCGGTGCATTACCTGTGTATTTAAATGTAGGCTTGTCAAATCCGATACCGCGACGGCTTCCTTCCTCAGGATATTGATACCGTGTGAACTCGATCAATACATCCTTACTCAGCAACTGCTGGCCGCCGTAATAGCCGTCTTGCAAATACATCTGCCAAACTTTCATCACATCATTCGAAGTACCGAAAAGCCCTGCATGACCGCTTAATCCGCCCAGCATGGCGGCAGCCTCGTCGTGCACCTGACCGTGCAGCTGCGTCATCCGGAAAAATGTGTCGCGCTCGGTAGGCACAATGTCGTCCAGTTTATAAAAGCGTTTCGGGTTGAAAGTAAGCGTGTTGGCGCCGAGTTTGTGGTAGTAATGGTTTTTGATATAATCTTCAAAATTCTCCCCGCTCAACCGCTTTACGATTTGGGGATAAAGAATAAATGAAAGGTCGCTATACACGTAGCCCTCTTTTTCATTCAAAGGGGAATCGCGGATTGATTTGAAAATCGTTTTGTCGTAATTCTTGAAAATAAATAAGCTGTCACCCACCACCGAGGTAGGGTAGCGTTTGGACTGTTTGGTGCTGAACGTCTTCTTTTTCCAGCTGCCATCCGCTTTTTGGGCTTCTTTCCAAAGTACGATAAATGCTTTCAGGCGTGCACTATGCGTGAGCACGCGGCGCCATTGAAGGTCGGCCTTGTTAGAGCCTTCGAAGTCCGGAAGATAATCCTTCATCGTCGCATCCAGATCAAACTTTTTCGCGTCCCAGAGGCTCATCAATGCGAGGGTGGAGGCGGTAATCTTGGTAACCGAAGCCAGGTCGTACAAATCCGTCAGTTTTACAGGATGGTTGCCTTCGTAGGTATGCTTGCCGTAGGCTTTGCGGAAGAACACTTTGCCATCCTTGGCCAGCTGCACCACGCAACCGGGTGTTGCTTTCTGCGTTACCGCGGCGTTGGCAATGGAGTCTATTTTAAAAGTAATCACCTTCGAATCCAGCCCAAGTTCTTCGGGGATGGTGTATTTCAGTCTGCCCAGCGCCGGGGTCTGGATGCCCGCATTGTAAGGGTATTGGGCATTCACCGTCACCGGTAGCTTACCCAATGCCGGAATTGCTCCGAAAATCAGTTGCGCCGACAAATCCTGGGTGTATGGTGTAAGCTGGTATGCGATGATCAGGGCCTTCGCATCGTCGGTTTTAGGCATTTTATTCAAAGCATATGGATTGCCGAAAACGGAAACTACTGCTTTTTTGGTAGCGATCAGTTCTTGTAAAACCGCGCTCATAGGTTCGGTAAGGCCATAACTCGTGCGCGGAGAAATGCTGCCCAGATGCACGCCCACCAGCAACAGGTTATAAGCATTCAACTTCGCGCGAACGGCCTCGATTTGCTCCGCGGTGGCTTTGGCAGGAATATAGAAATGGTCGACAGTCGTGTAAAGGCCCAGGGTGTTCTGGAAAGTAGTGACCGTATCTGCTCCCACAGAAATGGAAGCGATTTTGAGGGTATCGAGCTCGCGCAGCGGCAGAATGCTATTGTCGTTTTTCAGTATTGTAAGGGCCTTCTCAGTGAGCAGCCGGTTGGTAAGTTCTGCGGTTTTGGGGTTCAGGTCTTCGTACAGGTTGTTGAGGTCCACCGGTTTGTAATGCGCTAATCCAGCCCATGCCTTTGCTTCCAGCACTTTGCGGCAACGGTAGTCGATTTCCGCTTGCGTGATTTTACCTTCGGCAATACTCTTTTTGATTTCGGCAATGGATTTGTTCACGTCCTCGGTGAATTCCAAAAGGTCCATACCCGCTTCCAGACCCATGGCATCGGCCTTGCCATCCGGGAAATACTTGGTTACGCCCTTCATATTCATGGCGTCGGAGTAAATCAGTCCTTCGAAACCGAGCTGATCGCGCAGTAGCTTGCTTACAATCGGTTTGGATAAGGTAGAAGGCAAGTTAGGTGTCTTATCGAGTGCCGGAATGCTCAAATGCGCGATCATCATGCCGCTCAATCCATTATCGATCAGCGCGCGGAAGGGGTATAGTTCCAGTGAATCAATGCGTTGGGTGGAATGTGAGATTAAAGGCAAATCATAATGCGAATCGGTACCGGTGTCTCCGTGTCCGGGGAAGTGTTTCGCGCTGGTGAGCAAGCCATTGTCTTGCATGCCGCGCATGTATGCAACGGCTTTTTCAGCGACTTTGTATTTGTTTTCCCCAAACGACCGGAAGCTGATCACCGGGTTGTTAGGATTATTGTTGACATCCGCCACCGGTGCGAAGTTGATATGCATTCCAAGACGTCGGGCCTGTTTAGCGAGCTGCGCGCCCATTTCGTAAATCAGCTCATTATTGCCCTGGATGGCGCCCAAAGTCATTTGATAGGGATAGCGAACGGTGCTATCGATCCGCATCGCCAGCCCGAACTCCGCATCCATGGCCACGAGCAATGGTACTTTTGAAATCGACTGATAGTAGTTTGTCAGCCGGGCTTGCGGCACGGGTCCGCCCTGGAAAAACACAATTCCACCGACCTTATTTTCGCGGATCAGCTTTTCTACTGCCGCCGGATTACTGGTTTTCGGGTCAATCAATGCCCGCTTGGTATCCGACACCGCCGCAACCATGATCAGCTGTGCAATGCGTTCATCGGGTGTGAGCGTGGCAAAAACGGAATCGACCCATTGGCGGGACGCGTTCGTATTGTTCTTTTGTAAAAAGCCCGGTGGAGAACTGATTTGGGCTTTTGCAGTAAATGCTGTGAGGAAAAGGAATGTAACTAGGGCTAGGTGGTGTCTGGTCATTGGGTTTGGGAAACTTATGCTGGTACTATAATTCATTCACATTTTTTGAAGCTCCTTTTTCGGATAATTTTTTTAATGTTTCTAGATCGGCGTGTAAATCTTCAACATCGTAGTGCCAGGCAATTTTACGTTTTCCAAGCTCCTGCTGAAACTTGACATGTCCCAGTCCGGTCATGGTTCCGCCTTGGCCGACCGTAATTTTTCCATCTTCATACAGCCGCACCGCCAGTTCGATCCTCAACTCCTGCTCGGAGAGCCCGGTACTTTTGATTACATGATCATTAAGTTCCAAAAGCATATTCTATATCAAGTTATTGAATGAAGTCTAAGTAAATATACATAACCTTTCCCGTTCTCAGGCTAAAACGCCCCTCAAAACACCAACCCCAGCAACAACCCGGCCAAAATGATCAGATAGGAAGGCACCTTTCCGAATGCGACGACCAGCAATGTGGCGATCACCGTTGCCACGGGCTGAATGCTGGTCGTCATCGGTTGAAAGAGCGAAATAGCGGCGGCGATGGTAAGGCCGCAGCTGGCAGCGTGGATGCCTTCGAGCGAGGCGCGAATGCCGCGGTAGCGTTTCAGCTGGTCCCAGAAAGGATAGGCAAAAAAGATGAAGAAAGTGCCCGGCAGGAAGATACCGGCTGTTGCTACAAACCCGCCGACAATCTGGCCAAACCAGCCGTTGGATTGGAGTGACACACTTCCGACAAACGTGGCGATGGAGAATACCGGCCCGGGTACGACCTGCGTGAGCGCCATTCCCGCGAGGAACTCCTGCTCGGTCAGGTAATGCTTGAACTCCACAAATTCGTTGTACAAAATGGGGATCAGGACCTGCCCGCCGCCGAAAACGAGGCTGCCGTTGCGGTAGAAGTTCTCGAAAAGCCTGACGGGCAATGAGTTGGTGATCTTACCGATAATTGCCGCGGTAATCAGCACGGAGATCCAGAAAATAATAGGCCGCCATTTGATGCGGATCTCGGCTTTCTCCATCTTTTCGTGCTTTTTGAAATTAAGCGACGACGCCACACCCCCGCACACAATGAGGACGGGCGTCATGTAAGGAGACGGGTACATGTACGCGAGGATCGTCGAAATGACGAGGAATGTCCAGCCCTGGGTGTTGTGGATCACTTTCCGGGCAATGGAAGAGGCGCCGTACATCAGGAATGCGACCGCCATGGGGCCCACAAACCGTGTAAAATCGAGTGAAATCGCATTCCGTTCGAGGTAGTGGATGCCGATTGCCGCGAGCGTCATCAGGATCATCGCCGGCAGTGACCATACGAGCAGCGTCAGGTAGGCGAGCGGTTGCCCGCCTATTTTCAGGCCTATTGCCGTGACCGTCTGCGTAGAACTTGGGCCGGGTAATATCGAGCAAAGGGCCTGTAATTCAAGTAGCTCTTCTTCTGTGACATACCGCCGCTTATGTACCAGCCGCTCGATCATCATCATGAGGTGTACCTGCGGTCCTCCGAATGCCGTGAGTGACAGCAGGAGGATGTCCATCAGGTAAATGATGTAACGAAATCGACGGATAGGTGGGTAGGACAAGCTGAGGTACTTTTATTTTTTCAAACCGAGCTCCCGTAAGCGTTCATCGAGAAACTCGCCGGCAGTCATGTTGGTATACAGCTTCGGATGCTCGGCAGTAACGCAGCTTTCGAGGCTGGTCAGGTCCATGTCGGCGCGCGGGTGCATGAAAAACGGGATGGAATAGCGCGAAGTCCCCATTTTCTCGCGCGGTGGGTTTACCACACGGTGAATGGTCGATTTGAGCTTATGGTTCGTCAGCCGGTCGAGCATATCACCTACATTGACGACGATCTGGTCGGGTAATGCGGTAATGGCGATCCACTCACCATCGCGGCGCAGTACTTCGAGGCCCTCCGCACTGGCGCCCATCAGCAGGGTAATGAGGTTGATATCCCCGTGTGCAGCAGCCCTTACAGCACCTTCCGGTACCAGCTCTGGATTGGGAATAGGGAAGTAGTGCAATGCGCGGAGCAAGCTGTCGCCGTTTTTAACTTTGCCCTCAAAATAATCTTCCGGGAGGTCGAGGTAAATGGCGATGGCACGCAGCAATGTTTTGCCGGTATTTTCGAAAGTGCGATAAACTTCGAGCGTGTATTTCTTGAAATCGGGAAATTCGTCGGGGAAGACATTGGAAGGCATTTGGCCAATGGGCTCTGGCTGACCTACGTGGTAAAATTCTTTCAAATCGGCCACTTTGAAACCTTTTGCAGTTTCTTTGCCTTTGCCGATATAACCACGCTGTCCGAACAATTCGGGGAACTCGTACTTTTTCTTGACGTCGTCCGGCTGTGAAAAGAACTGCTTTACACTTTCGTAAAGATCATTGCGCAGCGCATCGCTTAACCCGTGATTTTTAATGGCTACAAAACCGATGTTGGTAAATGCCGCGCCCAGGTCTTCGACAAACTGCTGCTTCCGCCGGGCATCCCCCGATGTAAAATCGGCCAAATCGAGCGACGGGACTTCATTCAATAGTGCTGGTTCCATGTTGATTGCTTTTTTGATGCAAAGTAAAAAGTATCTGCGCACTTGGCAAGCAGCCGGTCTCACCAAATTGCCTGGTATTAAAATAGGGGGAAGAAACAGGAGATATTTGATAATTTTCATAGATACTCATTAAATTTAGTCCCCACTTCGGAGAAGCCGCTTTGGAGAAGCCGCTTTGGAAAAGCCGCTTTGGTTAAACCGTTTTGGGGAAATAAGCATTGAACTTTGCGCTATGACACATTCAGACCCGGATCAGGACACCTGGCTACGCTTCATTTCCGGCGATCCCGATGCGTTTAGCGACCTTTATGACGAGTACGCCGACGTGCTCAATGCATTCGGTATGCGTTATAGTGCCGACCGGGACATGGTAAAAGATTGCATTCATGACCTGTTCATTGATTTGCACGGCTACCGGAAAAACCTGGCCCAGGATGCCAATGTGAAATTCTATCTCCTCAAATCACTGCGCAGGAAGCTGCATTTGGCGCGCCGGAAATCGTCGATGCTGCGATTTGACCGCTGGGATACCGAAGATTCGCTGGCGATCAACACATTCAGTTTCAGTATTGAAGACGAAATGATTATCAGTGAAAAGGAGCGGGAAACGCTGCAGCACCTTGCGGCGGAGATCAACCTGCTTCCCGACCGCCAGCGGGAGATATTGTACCTGCGTTTTCATCAGGATCTCGATTACGACGAAATCGCTGCCATTATGCAGATTTCCGTCCCTACCTGCCGCACTTTCGTTTACCGGGCCCTCAAACAGCTGCGCGGTAAACTTGAATTCGGGGCTATCTTGTTGATAATGTGTTGTTAAGAAAATATTTTCTATTTTTTGTTAAAATAAATCCTCTGAGAAGTCTATATCTGCGGCCTGCTGCGCTCTTGTAGTTTAAACAAGCGCACTTCCATGAAAAGAAAACGCAATGAGCAGGAGCCGATACCGGATCCGGAGCACCTGACCGAAGAGGAAAGAGTGGCCGGAGAGCGGGCGAAGCTGCTGTTTAAAACCCTCCGTAACGAAACCTTTTCACCGGACGAAAAGGATGCACTCTGGAACCAGGTAGGCGAAACTATCTCCCAGAGGAAACAAAGATCATTCAACACATTCTGGATTGCCGCGGCGGCTTCGGTGACGCTGCTGTTGCTCGCGGGTGTGGGTTACCTCGTGTTTTACAAAGATACTGCCCGTACGATGCAGGAGTTCGCTGCCCGCGGCGCGAACGGACCCGACGAAACCCAGCTGATCCTCGGCGATAAACGTGTGATTAGCTTGCGAAAAGAAAATTCGAGCGTGGAATACAAAGACAATGGAGCGCTCATTCAGGTTGACTCTTCATCGACAATAGACCAGCAGATGGCCGGGGATCAGCAGTTTAATACGTTAGTCGTGCCTTATGGCAAGCGGTCGGTGCTGACGCTTGCGGATGGTACGCGTATTTGGCTGAACTCCGGCTCCAAGCTGGTATATCCATCACAATTCGACACCCGCCGCCGTGAAGTGTATCTCGAAGGCCAGGCATACTTCTCGGTGAAGCACTCGGAAGATGTGCCGTTTCATGTGTACACCCGCGACATGGAGGTGAGAGTACTAGGGACGGAGTTCGACGTAAGTGCTTATGCCGATGATGATTACACAGCTACTGTGCTCACAAAGGGTAGCGTGGAGCTGACCGGCCAGAGTCAATCGTTTTTTGGTTCAAAAAAGATGAAGATCACGCCGGGGACCCGGGCGGTGTACGACCAGCAACGCGCTGCATTGCAGACAGAGCAAGTGGATGTACAGGAATATGTGTCGTGGAAGGACGGATACCTTGTGTTGAACAGCGCCCCGTTGACCGAGATTTTGAAAAAACTGTCGCGGTACTACCGCGTTGATATTATACTAAAACAACCGAAACTCGCGGGTGTGCGATTTGGCGGCACGCTGGATTTGCAGGAAAACATTCGCGATATACTGGAAGCGGTCTCGGTGACTACCGGGCTCAATTACAAACAACAACCTAACGAAAGGAGGTACGTATTGGAGGAAAGCACTATCAAACCATAAAAAACGGGAAACGCGGCAACGTTTCCCGAATCTTCACACTTGCCGGCAAGCAAGTGATCCTTAAACCATTGTATTAACAAAAGTCAAATCAAATTTATGAAAAAATTTGACCAGAAAGGGTATTGCCCTTTGGGAAAATTGCACCCATCAAAACTGCTGAGAATCATGAAACTGACAGTTGTACTGTTATGGATCGGGATGATGAGCGTGCATGCAACGGGGTATTCTCAGAAAAGCAGGATGGATGTCAAAATCCGGAACGGAAATCTGGGCACACTGTTCAGGCAAATTCAGGAACAAACCAGTTATCGCATATTTTACAGGGATGATCTTTTTTCGGGAAGGCAGGAATTCAATATTAATCTGAACTTGAAAAATGAAACTGTGCCGGCTATCCTGAATGCCGCGCTCAAAGGAACAGACCTAACGTATAAGGTAATAGGTAAGCAAATCGCGATCTACAAAAAGGAAGAGCACGAGGGGGCCGGCCCCGTACCGAACATTAATGTGCCGGTGATGCCCGAGGCGGTTATCCGGGAAATTACCGGAACCGTCGCCGATGCGAAAGGTAATCCGTTGCCGGGTGCGACGGTGATCGTGAAAGGAACTGATAAGGGAACGTCGGCGGATGCGAGTGGGAAGTTTACGGTAGAAGCCGAGGCGGGTGACGTGCTGGTAGTTTCTTTTATTGGGTATCTTAAAAAAGAACAGACAGTTGGTACACAAACAACGCTGAGCATTCAGCTTGAAGAAGATTTGAACGGTTTGGAGGAGATCTCAGAAAAGCAGGATGGATGTCAAAATCCGGAACGGAAATCTGGGCACACTGTTCAGGCAAATTCAGGAACAAACCAGTTATCGCATATTTTACAGGGATGATCTTTTTTCGGGAAGGCAGGAATTCAATATTAATCTGAACTTGAAAAATGAAACTGTGCCGGCTATCCTGAATGCCGCGCTCAAAGGAACAGACCTAACGTATAAGGTAATAGGTAAGCAAATCGCGATCTACAAAAAGGAAGAGCACGAGGGGGCCGGCCCCGTACCGAACATTAATGTGCCGGTGATGCCCGAGGCGGTTATCCGGGAAATTACCGGAACCGTCGCCGATGCGAAAGGTAATCCGTTGCCGGGTGCGACGGTGATCGTGAAAGGAACTGATAAGGGAACGTCGGCGGATGCGAGTGGGAAGTTTACGGTAGAAGCCGAGGCGGGTGACGTGCTGGTAGTTTCTTTTATTGGGTATCTTAAAAAAGAACAGACAGTTGGTACACAAACAACGCTGAGCATTCAGCTTGAAGAAGATTTGAACGGTTTGGAGGAGATCGTGATCGTGGGGTACGGCTCGCAACGCAAAGCGACCATTACCGGTTCTATCGCGACCATTACTACCGAAGATTTGAAGCAAAGCCCGACGGCCAGCATTACCAATGCATTGGCGGGGAGGCTGCCGGGGCTATTCGCAAACCAGTTCAGTGGCGGCGAGCCGGGCGTAGACCGCAGCGATATTTTCATCCGCGGTACGGCAA
Organism: Dyadobacter sp. BE31; assembly: GCF_031457695.1. Taxonomy (NCBI): domain Bacteria; kingdom Pseudomonadati; phylum Bacteroidota; class Cytophagia; order Cytophagales; family Spirosomataceae; genus Dyadobacter; species Dyadobacter sp. BE31. The sequence goes on along the minus strand of NZ_JAVDXA010000004.1, from coordinate 447,725 downwards.
CTTACGGAAACAAGGCGCCGATCGTGATCATCGACGGCCTCGAACGGAGCATGGATTACCTCGCACCTTCGGAGATCGAGACGTTCACGATTTTGAAAGATGCGTCGGCCACAGCGCCTTATGGTGTGCGTGGTGCGAATGGCGTAATCCTGATCACGACCCGGCGTGGAAAGGTGCAGGATAAGGCGACTGTGAACTTCAAAGCATCGGTGGGGATCAACAAACCGGTGAAATTCCCGACCTACCTCGGTTCGGCGGACTATGCGATGCTCTACAATGAAGCAAGAAGAAATGATAACCCCGATGCCGACCCGGCGACATTGAACTTGTTCTCGGACCAGGCCATTGCCGATTTCCGCAAGGCAAAAGGGGATAATTCCGACGGCCTGGGCTACAATTGGAATTACTTCGATTATGCATTCAAGCCGGGTGTGCAGCATGATTACAGTTTATCTATTAGCGGTGGATCGTTGAGGGCCAGGTATTTCGTCCTGGCCAACTACTTCCAGCAGGATGGAAACTACCGCCATACCGATCTGACAGCCAACAATACCCAGGCGGTTTTCAAGCGTTACAACTTCCGTTCGAACATTGATATTGACATTACGGACAATTTTTACGCTAAACTCGACCTAGGGGCCCGCATTACGGACCGCAATGCGCCGGGAACGACAGCCGCCCGCATTGTGGAGCTGGCCAATACGCAGCCTTCGTACCTGCCGATCATTGTGGAACCGAATGACGACCCTGCCAACAAAGTTTTTCAGGCCAATAACCCGCTCGGAATGCTGTATGGCGACCAGATTTATCGCTTCAACATCCTCGGAGAGCTAAGCCGCACCGGTTTTTTAAATGAGAAGAACACCTATCTCAATGGTTCATTCTCGCTGGGGCATAAGCTGAATTTCATCACAAAAGGCCTGGCCATTGAAGGAATGTTTTCCTACGATGCCAACGACGGCGGCTGGATCGACCGTAAGGTGGGCACCTATTCGGAAGGCTATCGCGAATACCCGGGCTATGCCACATTCGTGCCGACGGTGGGAAGCGATTTCTATCGCACGCCCGGGCATTACACCGGCGCGTACAAGTCGGGTAATAAATACAATATCGACCAGACGATCGGGAACGGGTATAACAATAACAACAATGAAAGCCGCGCCTATTTCCAGGCCAAGCTCGACTACATGCGCAATTTCGGGTTGCATGACGTGACGGGAATGGTGCTTTTCAACCGGTCGAAACGGGTTATCAACAACCAGGTGCCGTTCAGCTATCAGGGTGTTACGGCCCGCGCTACGTACGGGTACGACGACCGCTATTTGCTGGAAGTGAATGCAGCTTACAATGGCTCGGAAAACTTCGCAAAGGGTAAGCGTTATGGATTTTTTCCGTCGGTAGCAGCCGGCTGGGTGCTTACGAAAGAGCGGTTCATGACTAATACCCAAAACTGGCTGAACAACCTGAAAATCCGCGGCTCGTTCGGTTTGGTGGGAAGCGACAAGATCCCCGACGATAAGCGCTTCATTTACCTGCAATATTTCGGTCGGCGCGATGGCGATTACAACTTCGGTACCGACAACTTTGGCTCGGGTGCCGGTGGTTTCCTGTCGGAAGGTGACCTTGCTAACCCCAATCTGACCTGGGAAAAAGCACGCAAAACCAATATCGGTATCGACGCGACCTTTCTGAAACGCCTCACATTGACCCTCGATCTCTTCCGTGAACACCGTTACGATATTATCACCAATATGGGTGGTGGTAATAAACTGGGCTTTCCTGACATCGTCGGCAAAGACGCGCCGTTCCTGAACTCGGGGATTGTGAACAACAAAGGTTTCGATTTCGAGATCGGCTGGACGGGCAGTATTGGTAAAAACTTTACGTATTTCGTTCGCCCGAATATGACTTTTGCCCGCAATAAGATCATTTTCATGAATGAGATTCCTTATGCTTCACCCGGAAGGGCTAACACCGGCAAGCGCATCGACGAGCATTTCGACTACCTTTTCGATCGTTTCGTGGCGAACCAGGAAGAGGCCAATCAGCTGAATGCGATGAACAACGGCAGTGGCTTTCAGTCATTTGGGACGCTGCGGCCGGGGGACGTCGTGTACAAGGATTTGAACAACGACGGCAAGATCGACGACCTGGGCGACCGGACTGCCGTGGGTAACCCGCGCAACCCGGAGCTGATGTTCGGTTTGCCGGTGGGAGGTCGTTTCAAAAACTTCGATTTCAGCGCATTATTCCAGGGGGCGTCTCGGGCGTCGGTACAGTTGTCCGGCGCGGCAGTTTACGATTTCCCGCTTTTTGCCCAGGATAAATATGGTAAAGTGAAACCCATGCACCTCAAACGCTGGACGCCGGAAACCGCTGCGACGGCCACTTATCCGGCATTGCATTTCGGCGACCATAGCAATAACAAGAATAACAATAGCAGCTTGTTTTTGTATGATTCGAAATACATCCGTCTGAAAACGGTAGAGGTAGGCTACAATCTGCCCAAAACGACGATCAAAAAGATCGGGATCGACAACTTCCGTATTTACGTGCAGGGCATGAACCTGCTCACGTGGGACGGGCTCAAAGATGTGGATATGGATCCCGAAACCCGGGAAGGCTCGGGCGACTGGTACCCGATCCAGAAGGTGGTGAATTTTGGCGTCGACATTTCATTCTGATTTAACCTGACTTTTATGAATACCACAAAAATATTGACGAGCATAGCATTCGGTCTTGTAGTGCTGTCGGGCTGCCAACAGGATTTCCTCGACCGCAAACCGGACGACCAGGTAGATGCCGAACAGGTTTTTACCCGATACAATAAAATGAACCAGCTGGTAACCGACCTGTACGATAATGCAAAAGGTTCCAACAGCCCGCTGGTCTTTTTTTCGCACTTTTCATCGGCACCTGTCACCGACGAGGCTGAGGGTTCGACGGCGGAAGGAAGCCTGACCAACAAGTTCAACACCGGCGACTGGAACCCGAACGCCATGCCCGATCGCAGCAGCCGCGGGCAATACTGGTGGGATTTGTATGCCCGCATCCGCAAGGCCAATGTGATCCTGGAAGGTGTGAGGAAATACAATACACCCGATAACCCGCTGCAAGCTGGCGACCTGGACAAGCGCTTGGGCGAAACCTACTTCATGCGCGCCTACTTCCATTACCTGGCCGCGCGTATGTATGGGGAGGTGGTGTATGTTACCCGCACGATCCAGCCCACCGATCCGATGGATTTCAAACAGGAGTCTTTCCATGCTATTGCAGAGAAGATCAAACAGGACTGTGACTCCGCATTTGCGCGGGTTCCAGGTAGCTGGGGCGGTGCGGATTTCGGCCGGGTAGATAAAGGTGCTTGCTTGGGCCTGAAAGCGATGATCTCCTGGATGGCCGCCACGCCGATGTGGAATGGTGGTGCATTTCCCAATGATACGCGCCAGTTTGCTTCGGAATACAGTTATAACGTGGATCGCTGGGTGAAAGCCAGGGAGGCCGCGAAGGCGGTAATTGATTTCAAAGTCGACGGTCGCCAGCGTTACAGTCTCTACCAGGGCCACGACGCATCCGATTTCCGCGACGATGCCGGCAATAACAATAATAATTCCAAAGTCCCGGCGCGGCTCTGGGATTTGTACCACGATATGCAGGCATTCCAGAACGAGGCCGTTTTCTTCGTTACCCGCGACAAGGACAACAACTGGCAAGGCGACATTTACCCGCCGAGCTGGGGCGGAAGCTCGCGCCAGATGCCGGTTCAGGAGCAGGTGGATGAATATGAATACATTGCACCGAATGGATTTGGTTATCCGATATACGGCACCCGTGCCAAAACCGACGGCTATGACGACGGTAACCCCTACGAAAGCGTAAAAAGAGATCCCCGCTTTTACCGCGACATCGTGTACCACGGCTCTACATTCAAAGGAAAGGTGATCAACACGGCCACCGGCGCGGACAAAATCGGCGCTTCCAACTCTTCCACGACGGGTTATTTCCTCCGCAAAATCCTGCGCGAATCATGGAACCGTGACAAGAGCTTTGCCATCAGTGGCCCGCCGGTGTGGCGTTTGCCGGAGTTCATTTACATATATGCGGAGGCAGTGAATGAGTCGGCAGGCCCTAATGCGGAGATTTACCAAATGCTGAATGATGTAAGAAAACGCTCATTTATGGCCCCAATCCCGCCAGAAGCACAAACCAGCAAGGCATTGATGGACGAATACATTAAGCGCGAAAGAAGGGTGGAGCTGTTTTACGAAAACAACCGCATCTGGTCGTCGAGGCTGTACCTGGAAGCAAGTTCGCAAAAAGAGCTCGCGCGTGAGCAGGCGTGGCAAAGCGCAGGCGCGACCAACGAGCAGCGCTCGCAAGCCTACTGGCCGTATCCGAAAACGCAACGGATGATTAACGGTATGAAACCCGTCGAGGATCCGAATGGCAAAATTGAAGTGGATGGTAAAAAATACAGGATGCAGCGCTATTTCGTAGAAAGCCGCGTATTTGTAACGCCAAGGCATTACCTCTTCCCGATCATGCAGGACGAGTTGCAACGCACCCCGACATTGAAGCAGAATCCGGGGTGGTAGGTTGAAGGGAGAAAAGGAGAAAAGGGAAGAAAGGGAGGATGGAGAAGGGAGCGTGTAAAACCCCCTTCCTCCTTCCTCCCTTTCCTCCGTCCTCCCTATTATTATTCCTTAATACTCTTAATATAAGCAATAGTTTGCGGGATCTGTTTCAGGTACGAAGGACTCTCATCCTCGATAAAATAATGCTTGATTCCTACCTTCTTGGCAGCCTTCAATGTCGCCGGGATGTCGATCTGGCCGGTGCCTAATGCTACGTCGTTCGTGGTAGGTGTACCGCCCGAGAGGTCGCCTTTTACGCCCTTTTTCAGGTCTTTGAGGTGCATCAGTTTCCATCTTGTAGGGTATTTCAAAAGCAGTTTCGCCGGGTCTTGTCCAGGGAATGCGGTCCAGAGGACGTCCATTTCGAAGTTGACGTATTCCGGGTTAGTATTTTTAACAATATAATCGAACAACGTACCATCCTCGTAAGGCACGAACTCGTAGCCGTGGTTATGGTAAGTGAGCGAAATGCCTGCTTCTTTGAGCTCCTTGCCGGCTTTGTTGAAATCAGCTACTGCTTTTTTCGCTGTTTCGAGGTTGAAATTGCCTTTTTCGTGAGGAATCCAGGCTACCATCACGTATTTGGCACCGAGGATTTTGGCGTCCTTGATGGTTTGCGCTGTGCTTTCGCTCAATTTCTTGTAGTCGGCGCCGATGGAACGCATGGCGATACCGCGCTTGTCGAGCTGCTTGCGGAGCTCTTCGGTGGTCATGCCGGCAATGGGGCCGCCCTCCATTTCAGTCACACCGAGGGATTTGATGGTATCGAGCGTCGCTTCGATGCCCTTGCCCCAGCTGCCGCGGAAAGTATATGCCTGTAAGCCGATTGGTGCGGTGTACACCGGCTTGCCCTGCGCAAAAAGGTCGCTTCCGCCCAGCAATGCAGCCGCCAGACAGCCCAGACCGATTAGTTTTTTCATCGTCATCTCGTTGATTGTTTTAGATAGGTATTGCCAAAAGGTAATACTGTGATTGATATACTAAAACCCGTCGGCTTTGATCTGCTTTTCACTCAGCTCGCCGTACTTTTTGACCTGCTCCTTAATCTCCGAAGCCTTGCCAACAAGTACGAATTGCAGCTTGTCTTTCGGGAAATAGGTGGCAATGATATTCTTTGCCTGCGCCACCGTCAGGCCATCCACTTTTGCCTGGAATGTGTTGATAAAGCTTTCATCAAAATTGTACGTGAACATATCCGTCAGCAGCCTCGCCAAAGCGCCGGCCGACTCGTAATCCGGCGGGAAATCGCCCTTCACGTACGCTTTCGCGGATGCGAGGATTTCCTCATTAATACCGGTTTTATGCAAGCTGTCCAGCACGCTCAGCGCCATGTCGATCGCCGGAATGGTCGTGGAGTTTTTAGTAAATGTGCTGATACCGAAAGTACCTGCGTACTTGTAGCGGGTAAAACGGCTGCCTGCGCCGTAGGTGAGACCCGAATTGACACGCAGCGCGTCATTCAGCCATGAGGTAAATCTGCCTCCGAGAATGGTGTTGATCACGACCACAGGTACATAATCCGGTGAATTGTAATCGATCCCCTTGCCGCCGATCATGAATGTGGTTTCGCGGGCGTCGTCTTTGTTCACGAGCAGCACGCGGGCTTTGTCAAATTCCAGGTTGGGCGCCACGCGTTTTACCATTCTGGCAGGCGCGGTTTTCCATTCGCCGAACAATGCCGTTACTTTTTTCTTCATATCCGCCGCCTTGAAATCACCGACGATCGAAATAGCTCCCTTTCCCGTGGTGTAGTTGCTTTGGTAAAATGCCTTCACCGCCGCCACATCGATTTTCTCGACAGTCGATTTGCTGCCCGTCGTCGGTGTGGCATAGGGGAAATTGCCGAACAGGAATGCATTGTAATAGTTGCCGATCACCGAGCGCGGGCTTTCTTTCGCCTGGGCGAGTTCGAGCAGCGTGCGCTGTCTGTGTTTATCAAATTCGGTAGCGTCGAAAACCGGATGGATGAGTACTTGTTGGATCAGCTCAAAAAGCTTGTCCTGGTCCTTTACAGCAAATGAAGCCGCAAGGCCCGCATTGTCTTTGGAAGCATAGGTGGAGAGGCTGGCACCGACGTAATCGGTCATTTCCTCGATTTGCGCTTTGGTGTATTTCTGCGTGCCGAAAAGCAATGCATCGGCGGTCAGGCTGGCGAGACCGTAACTTAGGCCATCGTTGATCGCACCGGCATCGAACACGGCCGAAACGTTGATCAGCGGTACCTCATGCTGCTCCATCAGGTACACCGTCAGCCCGTTTTTAAGTTTGAATGTCTCGTAAGGCGGGACTTTGAAATTGTTCTGCGCCTTTGCCGCGAATGCGCACAGGGCGAATACCAGAATCAGGATATTTTTCATTCCAATATGAATTTGAATGGCTGTTATTTCGATTTTTCAGGAAGCAGGTATCCTACGGTGCGGTTGCGCTCGGTGAAATACTGCGCTGCTACGCGTTTGATATCGTCCACGGTGACCTTTTTGTAGTTCTCGGGAGCTTCGAACATCTTTTTATAGTCACCAAAAAACACCTCGTAAGTCCCGAGACTGTTGGCTTTTCCATTGATGGTTTCGAGCGTGTGGTAAAACTCCATGAGTTTCTGGTTCTTCACTTTTTGAAGCTCCGCGTCGGTTACGCCATTCTGAATAATCATATCGATCTGTTTTTCGATGGCTTTTTCGAGGTCTGCCGCAGAGACATTGTCGCCGGCTACTGCAAAAACGGCGAAAAGGGTAGGGTCGAAGCCATTATCAAGCCCTGTTGAAACGCTGGAAGCGATGGTGGTGTCCATTACCAGCGATTTTACCAGCCGAGAAGAGTTACCCGAGCTTAGCAGGCTACTGAACAGGTCCAATGCATAATAATCCGCATGGGCGGTTTCTGGCACGTGATACGCGAGGAGAATGTTGGGTGTGGTAATGTCCTTATAAGTCGTCACGCGGCGCTCGCCATTCTGTGGCGGCTCAATGGTCCGGATCTTCGGCGGCAGGCCCCGAGCTGGAAGCGGTGCCATGTATTGATCGGCCAGTTTTTTGACCTCATCATATTTAATATCACCTACCACCACGACGGTCGCATTGTTGGGTGAATAGTAAGTTTTGAAATAGTTTTCCAGATCGGATTGCGTCCAGCTCTTGATATCGGACTCAAAGCCGATTACAGGGAACATATAAGGATGTTCCTGGAACGCGACTGACTGTACCTGCTCACCTATGAGCCGGTAATTGCTGTTTTCGAGTCCGGTACTGCGCTCGGAAAGTACCACGCCGCGCTCGCTTTCCACCATTTTAGGGTCGATCGTAAGGTGGCCGATGCGGTCGGATTCGAGTTTGAAGATCGTTTCCAGGGCATCTTTCTGGAACCAGTCGGTATACACGGTCACATTTTCGGTCGTGTACGCATTGTTGGAACCGCCGTTTGCTTCCATTACCCGGTCGAACTGCTTCGGACCGTAGTTTTTGGAGCCATTGAACATCATGTGTTCGAAGAAGTGGGAGAGGCCGGTAATGCCGTGCACCTCGTTCCGCGAGCCGACCTTCCAGAAAAGGTACATGTTCGCGGTGGGGATGGAATGGTCTTCCAGGACGAGAAATTTCATGCCGTTGGCCAGCGTGAAACCTTTCACATCCTCAGGCCTGGTTTGCGCATGCGCGACGCCGAGGCCCGTGAGCGCGGCCGCAGCGAATAGGAGTTTTCTTAGCTTCATGAAGCGAGGATTGTTAATGAATGTGTAATGATAGTGAAAAATGCCCTTCGGGTCGAGATTTGATGGGACGATAAACCCAAACGGGTTATCAGGCGGGATTATTTCTGGTTTTCAACTGCTATTTTTGGCGCATTATTAACCTTAATCTTCGTACCACCGATGAAAAAGTATTTCTTTCCCCTGTTCATGCTCCTGTCCGTAAACGTGCTAGGCGGTACGTTACCCGACCAGCCTGCCAAAAAGCAGCGCTTCAAAGTGATGACCTACAATATCCACCACTGCAACCCGCCGTCGGCCGGGGACAAGATCGATGTGGAGGCAATTGCGAAGGTGATTAATGCCGAAAAGCCCGATTTTGTGGCATTGCAGGAAGTGGATGTGAATACCGAACGCTCCGGTAAGGGCAAGAACCAGGCGCAGCAACTGGCCGCCCTAACGGGCATGAAATTCTATTTTTCCAAAGCGATCGACCACCAGGGCGGCGATTACGGCGTGGCTGTGCTCACCAAGTTCCCGATCGTCGATTCAGCAAAGTTTGCATTGCCCATCCGCCCGGAATTGAAGGAGGAAGACCGCACGATCGCCGCGGTAACCGTGAAATTGCCGGATAATCGCAAGCTGATCTTCGCCAGCACCCATTTGGGCTTGAAAGAACCTAACCGCCTGCTGCAAGCTGAAACTATTGTGAAGCATTTCGGAGAAACAGAGTTGCCGATGATCCTCGGCGGCGATTTCAACGCAACACCTGAAAGTCCGGTAATCGCTTATTTTGATAAATATTTCACGCGCTCCTGCACCGACTGCAAGCCGACGATCCCCGTGGAAGCACCGAAAAAGGCCATCGATTTCATCATGCATAAGCAGGGGGGGGAACTCAAAAGCAGGAATACCAAGGTGATCGACGAGCAATATGCTTCAGACCACTTGCCGGTAACAGCCGAGTTTATATTAGACTAATATCCTCTTTGATCCAATTCACCCGCACGATCCGGCTCTGCACGCCATGCTCGGCAAAGAAATGCTGCCAATGCAGCTGCCGCGACGAAAGGTGGTCGGTAGGGGATTTGATCTCGATGAATGCATAGTCGTCGTCGTTCCAAACGAGCAGATCGGGAAAGCCGCGGGTATTTTCACGGAGATTCAGCGCCATTTCCAGCATGATCTTGTGGATCTTTTCGGGGCTTAAAAGGGAAGTTAATGTCAATACCTTTTCCAATGCGCCGTCATACCACGGCACGAGCACATTGGTAATGCCGTATTTGTCTGTAAATGTCTGCGTGACGAGCTCGTCGATAATTTCCCGCGAATGGGCGGCGGCGAGCCGTTCCTTCAACTGCTCCGACCGTTTGAAATAGAAATCGGGTAGGAAAAAGTCGGACGGAATGCGTTGCAGCGGATTATGGATCGTTTGCACATTGGTATCATAGATAATGTCCCAAAACAGCAATCCGAACAATGCACGCCACGGCTCGTTTTCGCTGAAAAATGCATTGTAACCCTGCTCCTGATAGTAAGCGATCGCACCGAATTCCACGCGGAAACGATACGAAATAGGTACTTCAATCGCTTCGGCAGCCTTCAAAGCCTGGGTCGTCCTTTTGACGGTCCGGGCTTTTTTGTTTTTGATCTTTTCATAAAAATCGAGGCTGAAAAAGCGCTCGTCGGCATTTTGCGGGCTTTCGGATATTTCCTCGCATAATGCTAATGCCTCGTCGATTTCGCCCAGGTTGTAAAGCAATCGCACGCGCCGCTCGCGGGCGGGGGCGTCGTTGGTGAGCTGGTAAATGGTGAGCGCCTGCGAGAGCATTTTCTTACGTTCCAACCACGCGCTTACCTTTAATATAAATGAATTGAATGAGGGTAATGCCTTGTGGCTAAGACCAGTGCCGCTTGCGGCTTGCCAGTTCATAAACCAGTCGTAGATTTCTTCGGGCGGAAGGTCCTGCTTGATGACGTCGAAAGTTTCTTTCATCAACGATACCATTAATGTATCGTCCGCATCCTTCCGTGTATCGAACTGAATGGACAAATACTGCTCATCAAACGATTGGAACCGCACGTGGCCGAGGTCTCGAACGACAAACTCGGTCATATCGGCGTAGCGATTACCGAAAAAGAGGAATTTCATCAGCATCACCTCCGCTTCGAACGACACTTTCACGACCGGCTCCATTTCGCCGAGCACTTCACAAAGCACACCAAAATCGTACTCATGCAGCAGCCAGCGAACCAGATCGGGCTTTTTGATGCTTTTGGAAGGCATTACGTCCGGTTCGAGCAGCTTGGTGACTTCGAGCAATTCAGGTTTGGTGAAAAGGTCGATTACTTCCCCGAAACGGCTTTCATGGGCTTCGCAAAGCGTTTCGATGAAATCACGTTCGAGCAGTTCGGTGAGTACTGCAGGCATGTCCTCGATTTCTGAGTAGGAGAGGCTGTTGGTACGGAAAAACGATTTGCTGCGGTTGCTGAAACGGATGAAAAGGCATTGCGCATCCTCGGAAAGCGACTCGTAATTGTCCAGGAATTCCAGCTCGCTCTCGTGCAGGATGTGTGCGTAGCGCTTGCGAACGAACGCGAGTACGTAATTGAAATATTCGAGATAGTACTTGGGCGGTAAATCCGTGGGGAACACCTGTTCCTGGGCGAACGGATCGGTTAACTCGGCGGACAAAATGGGTACTTTTTTAGTTGATGAAGAAATAAAGTTACCAAAAAAATGATTGAATGATTGAATGACTGAATGAGTGAATGTTCAATTTTGAATGAGTGATTAGAGGTTTCGACTGGTGAAAAGTGCGATGCCGGCAGGTGCGGGATGGTTTATATTAAAATTTGGTTAAATACTGTTTTTATAGAAAAATGAAAGGTAAAAATAGGATTATAGCTATTAAGCGCGCCGCCTTCTCTCAAAAGCATAGTATATAATTAAGAAATTGATTTACATTTGTTCTCTATGGAAAACAATTTTACCTGCCCATGACAACATTAGATTCTTATGATTTTTCAGGGAAAAAAGCCCTGGTTCGCGTGGATTTCAATGTCCCGCTTAATGAAAAATTTGAGATCACGGACGATACACGTATCCGTGCGACCATTCCTACAATCAGCAAGATTCTTAATGACGGCGGTTCCGTCATTTTAATGTCACACTTGGGTCGCCCCAAGGACGGTCCAACCGAAAAGTATTCCCTGAAACACCTGGTAAACCCGCTTTCGCTCATTCTGGGCAAAACCGTGAAGTTTGCCGACGATTGCATTGGCGAGAGCGCTAAGGAGCTGGCGGCTGGATTGCAACCGGGAGAAGTTCTGTTGCTCGAAAACCTGCGTTTTTATAAAGAAGAAGAAAAAGGTAACGAAGAGTTCGCTGAGAAACTTTCTAAACTCGGTGACGTGTGGGTAATGGATGCATTCGGTACCGCACACCGCGCGCACGCTTCCACAGCTGTAATCGGTAAGTTTTTTAAGGATAAAGTTTGCGGTTATGTAATGCAAGCGGAGCTGGATAATGCAGAGCGTCTGCTCGAACATTCAGAAAGACCTTTCACGGCGATTATGGGCGGTGCGAAAATTTCCGACAAAATCCTGATCATCGAACGCCTGCTGGATAAAGTGGATAACCTGATCATCGGCGGCGGTATGTCATATACATTCTCCAAGGCGCAAGGCGGAAGCATCGGTAAGTCGCTGCTCGAAGCAGACAAGCAGGATCTTACGCTTGAACTGATCGAAAAAGCCAAAGCGAAAGGGATCAACCTGGTATTGCCGGTGGATACGGTAATCGCCGACAAATTCTCCAACGACGCAGATCGCAAAGTTGTTGAAGCAGGTAGCATCCCTGATGAATGGGAAGGCCTCGATATCGGTCCGAAAACTGCCGAGATTTTCTCTGATATCATTAAAAAATCAAAAACCGTGCTCTGGAACGGCCCGATGGGCGTATTCGAGTTCCCGAACTTCGCGAAAGGAACCAACGCCATCGCTGAGGCGGTAGTATCGGTAACCGAAGACAACGACGCATTCTCATTGATCGGCGGCGGCGACTCCGCTTCTGCGATCAACAATGCAGGCTACGGCGACCGCGTGAGCTACGTTTCAACCGGTGGCGGCGCATTGCTCGAATACATGGAAGGTAAAGTACTTCCGGGTGTTGCCGCGCTGCAAGCATAAGCATTTCACTTATTAGGTTTATATCAAAAAAGAAATCCATCCCGCACATCGCGGGATGGATTTTCTGCATAACAAACCTAACTAATTTATGAACACTGGCCTCGTTCGGCCGGAATTCCGCTTTTAATTGCCTCCTGCGCGTTTCTGCAAATCATCCGAACCGGTGTTGCGCTGGCGGGCACCCTTCACATTCTGGTTGCCGAAGTTGTAAGTGAAGGTCAGTCTGAACTGGCGGCTAGGCCATTCGGAACGCACTTTGAAATTGATATCCTTGTACACCGCGGTACCGTTGAAGCGGTTGGTCCAGAAGATATCGTTCACATTGAAACGGATCGTTCCTTTTTTGTTCAGGATATTCTTTTGCAAACCTGCATTGATCATCCCCATCGGGCGGGCTGCGTACAAGCCGTAGAACTGGCGGCTGTTATACCATCCTGAGAGCTCGGCGGACCATCCTTTACCAATCGTAAACTGGTTGCTGGCGTACATGTTCCACGATGTCTGCTTGATTTCCAGTTGCTGTTCCAGGTAATATGACTTGTAATGGTTGTACACACCCGTAAAGTTCGCCTGCACTTGCCACCATTTCGTTACCGGAATCGGGAATGAGACGGTGAGGCTTACATTGTCCTGGTTGTCAAGATTGTCCGAAGTCACGAAAGTTTTGTTCTCCGACGCAATCTGCTGAGGCAGCTCGTCTGCGATCATATCCTTGATGCGGCTGTACGCCAGCGTCGTGTTTAATGCGTTCTTGTAAACGTGTACCAACTGGAACGAATGCGTATATTGTGGTCTCAGGTTCGGGTTGCCGCGCTGAAATGTGTACGGATCCAGATAAAACTCGAACGGGTTCAGCGACTGGTAATTCGGGCGGTCGATCCGGCGGCTGTACGAAAGGTTGAGCACGTTATTGGTATCCAACTGGTTCGACAGGAATACACTTGGGAAAAAGTTAATGTAATTTCTGTCGCGTTTCTGGTTCAGCGTGATCGAGTTGCCGATCGAATGCGTGTGCTCGGCACGAACGCCCAACTGGTATTTGATCTTCTTTGAAATAGCACCGGCATAGTTCGCATAAGCTGCATTCACGTTCTCGGTATATTTGAAGCGGTTCGAGCGTTTTGGATCGAATTGCCAGCTGTCTACAAAAGTTTCGAACACCATATCATTATCCGAAGTCACATAGCTCGATTTCAAACCGGTTTCGAACTTGCCTTTGCCGATTGTCTGGGTGTAATCCAGTTTCGCCATCGCAATATTGATGTCCGAAGGCATGTCGTTGCGGACCATTTCGGTGGCTGCTTCGTCCGGCGTGCCGTCCGCTTTGAAATAGCGGGTATCGAGGTCGCTTTTCTTTTTGCCGCCGTAGTGCACGTAGTCGAGGTCGAAAGTCAGTTCTTTTCCTTTGTCGTTGAACTGGTGTTTCAGGTTTACGTTGGAGCTGATATTGTTCATCTTGCCGCCATTGAAAACGTTGGTCCGGAATGTCCGTTGCAGGCTCTGGTCTTCGTTCAGGATCCGGGTATTGGTTTGTCCGAATGGGTTGCTCCAATCGTTATAGAAACCGGAAACCAGTACGCCCACGGTAGTTTTGTCCGTTGCAAAGTAATCAAGGCCGGCACGTACATTATAGTATTCCGATCTGTTGATGCGCTCGGTGTGCTGGTCAAAAATCGTCACTTTATCCTCGTAAGGAATGGTGCGGTAAATGTCGTTGTTGTTAAATCCTTTGTTATAAAAAGCGCCTCCGCTGATGAAAGTGCTGATTTTTCCGGCCCGGTGGTTGAGCGTCGCGGTTGCATTCGCACGACCATATTTCGCCCACGCGCCACCCAGGTTGATGTTCCCATTGGTGCCGTAGTTTTTATTGCGCTTCATTTTAATATTGATGATCCCCGAGTTACCGGCAGCATCGTATTTCGCCGAAGGGTTCGTGATCAATTCAATTTTCTCGATATTATCGCTCGGCGTGTTGCGCAGGAGTGTAATGAGTTCCTGTTGAGATAAAAAAGTCTGCTTTCCATCAATCTGAACAATCACCCCTTCCTTACCCCGCAGTTTCAATTGCTCGTTCTGCTGATCCACCGTCACGCCGGGGGCACGTTCGAGTACTTCCAATGCAGTTGCGCCCGCGGAAACAATACTGTTTTCCACATTCACCACCGTCCTGTCGATTTCCTGCTCAATGAAAGGCTTTTTCGCTACGACTGTCACTTCACTCAGAGATTTGATATCCGATTTCAGGCTGACAGTGGGAAGGTTTACGGGAGCGTCTTTTACATTAAATGGTTCGCTGTATGCTTTCTGGTAACCTACCATCGAGATCAGCGTAAGGTATTTGCCGGCTGCAACCTGGTCGAATGCAAATTTGCCCTGCTCGTCGGCCGCAAGCCCTTTTACGAGCACCGAGTCTTTGGCTTGTAGCAGAAGGACGTTCACAAACGGGAACGGTTGTGACTTTTCATCAAGCACCGCGCCGGTGATTTTTCCTTTTCCGGTAAGAGGCTGGGGAGCTTGTGCGTGCACAAATCCACTGCCCAGCAGCAGCGCTGCAGTTAGGTTCATTAAGATTTTCATGGCTAATAGTTAAAAGGTCAGCG
Organism: Dyadobacter sp. BE31; assembly: GCF_031457695.1. Lineage (NCBI taxonomy): Bacteria > Pseudomonadati > Bacteroidota > Cytophagia > Cytophagales > Spirosomataceae > Dyadobacter > Dyadobacter sp. BE31. The sequence continues at coordinate 432,621 of NZ_JAVDXA010000004.1, read as the reverse complement.
TACCCGGGGTGTGTTGTTCCATTAGGTACACTGCAAAGATAGGTACTTGGTATAGCATAGAACCTTTGATTACATAAAAGGTGTGTATGTTATATAAGTGGTGTGTGTCTATCTTTCGGTTTATAGATACAAAGGGATAAAAGGAAGTTGCATATTGGCTGGAAAAAAGTTTAAACGGTTAAATAGCTATTTGAACGTCCAAAGTGGCGAAGTTTCAACTTCGTTTTTTGGTTTTCCTCCAATCTCCCTACCTTTGCGTTTTAGATAGCATATATATGACTGAACAAATTCTGATTTTAGATTTTGGCTCACAGTACACCCAGTTAATTGCACGCAGAGTTCGCGAACTGAATGTTTATTGTGAAATCCACCCATACAACAACTTCCCCGAACTCACTCCCAACGTCAAAGGTGTCATTCTCTCAGGTAGCCCCTGTTCGGTAAGGGACGAGGATTCTCCCCGGGTTGATCTCAACAAATTCCGCAAAACATTGCCACTGCTGGGCGTATGCTATGGCGCGCAGCTGCTCGCACAGGAGCTGGGCGGCGAAGTGAAACCTTCGCAACACCGCGAATACGGCCGTGCGAAGCTGGAAATCGATGATACCGATTCTTCGCTGCTGGCCGGTTTGTCGGAATCGTCGCAGGTGTGGATGTCGCACGGCGACACGATCGTTCGTGCGCCGCAGAACTTCCACGTGATCGCTTCTACGGAATCGGTGAAAGTGGCTGCATTTAAGGTGGAGGATGAACTCACATATGGTATCCAGTTCCACCCCGAGGTGACGCACACTACCGAAGGTAAAAAGTTGCTGCATAACTTCGTAGTGAACATTTGCGGCTGCAAACAGGACTGGACTTCCGACTCTTTCGTAGAACATACGATTGAACAGCTCCGCCAGAAGCTGGGCAACGATAAAGTCGTAATGGCGTTGTCGGGTGGTGTGGATTCCACGGTAGCTGCTACGCTGGTTCACCACGCGATCGGCAAAAACCTCTATTGTATTTTCGTAGATAATGGTCTGCTGCGTAAGGATGAGTTCGAGCAAGTGCTCCATTCTTACCAGGATATGGGCCTTAATATCAAAGGTGTGGATTCTAAATCACACTTTTACCAGTCGCTGAACGGACTTTCTGACCCCGAGGCGAAACGCAAAGCGATCGGCAAGTCGTTCATCGATATTTTCGACCAGGAAGCACATTTGATCGAAGACGTGAAATGGCTCGGACAGGGTACTATTTACCCTGACGTGATCGAATCCGTTTCGGTGAAAGGACCTTCGGCGACGATCAAATCGCACCACAACGTGGGTGGTTTGCCCGATTTCATGAAACTGAAAGTAGTAGAGCCGCTGAATACATTGTTTAAAGACGAGGTAAGGGCGGTTGGACGTACATTGGGTATCGACGAGAAGATCCTCAGCCGCCACCCGTTCCCGGGACCAGGTCTGGCGATCCGTATTTTGGGTGAAATCACTGCTGAGAAAGTTGCTATCCTACAAGAAGTAGACGCGATCTTCATCGGCGGTCTCCGCAAATGGGATCTTTATAAGGACGTTTGGCAGGCGGGTGCAATGCTCCTTCCCGTACAGAGCGTGGGCGTAATGGGCGACGAGCGCACGTACGAGCGCGTGGTTGCGCTGCGTGCGGTAACCTCTGTCGACGGTATGACTGCCGACTGGGCGCATTTGCCATACGATTTCCTCGCGGAAGTTTCCAACGACATTATCAATAAGGTAAAAGGGGTGAACAGAGTCGTGTACGACATTTCTTCGAAGCCGCCGGCTACCATCGAATGGGAATAACGAATATGAAAAAAGCGGACATCGAGTCCGCTTTTTTCATTTGTTGTATTTCCGGAAGTCGTCAGGATCGCCCGACACCGCGGCTTAATAAGCTTAGCACGAAGAGAACGAGGAATACGAAGAAAAGAATTTTAGCAATTCCGGCTGCGCCTGCTGCTATACCACCGAATCCGAGGATCCCGGCCACGATAGCGATAACGAGAAATATTACGGTCCATCTAAGCATGAGTGACAAATATTTAGGTTTTTGATTATTGATTTCTGATTCAATAATTACCAACACTATGCCAGAAGCGTAAATATGCCCAAAATGCTCCAAACCGCTTTAATCGCTTAAAAATGAGGTTTTTTGTGGAGAATGATGCACAGTTTCAAGGGGATTGACGTAATTTGCGGTTTAATCAAATTACTAACCTTATAATGAAGTTTAAATTATCCGTGCTAATGCTGGTCGCGCTGGCGATCCGGGTTTCAGCACAAAGTGACCGTTGGCAGCAGCGCGCGAAGTACCAGATGGAGATTGATTTTGATGCTGTCAAACACCAGTACAAAGGCACCCAAAAACTCGTTTACACCAACAATTCCCCCGATACACTTCAAAAGGTATTTTACCATTTATACCTGAACGCATTCCAGCCCGGCAGCCAGATGGATGTCCGCTCGCGCTCGATCAGCGACCCCGATTCGCGGGTGAAGGACCGCATTTCCAAATTGTTGCCTTCGGAGATCGGTTACGAAAAGGTGCTTTCCCTTAAACAGAATGGAAAGTCGCTGAAATATGAAGTGGTAGGCACCATCCTCGAAGTGACTCTGAACGAGAAGATCCTGCCGAAATCGCAGCATACTTTCGATATGGAATTCGAAGCGCAGGTGCCATTGCAGATCCGCCGCACAGGTCGCAATAATAACGAAGGCATCGACTATTCGATGGCACAATGGTATCCCAAAATGTCGGAATACGATTACGAAGGCTGGCATGCGAATCCTTACATCGGTCGTGAGTTTTACGGGATCTGGGGTGATTTTGATGTAAAAATCACGATGGATGCGGCTTATACCATTGCGGGAACGGGCTATTTACAGAATCCTGACAAAATCGGCCACGGCTATTCTACCAAAAATGTGACTCACAAACCCGGAGATCGTCTTACCTGGCATTTCATTGCGCCGGAAGTGCACGATTTCATGTGGGCGGCCGACCGCGACTACCAACACGACGTTGTGAAAGTAGACGATAAGCTAGACCTTCATTTCTTCTACCAAACCGATACGCTCGCTAATGTGTGGAAACAAATGGAGCCGCTCGCGGTGCGTTCATTCAAGATCATGAACGAGCAATTCGGACGCTATCCTTATAAACAATACTCAGTGATCCAGGGCGGAGACGGCGGTATGGAGTATCCCATGGCGACACTCATCACCGGGCGCCTGAACCTGCATTCGTTGACGAGCGTGACAGTCCACGAGTCCATTCACAGCTGGTTCCAGGGGCTTTTGGGTACCAACGAGTCTAAATACCCCTGGATGGACGAAGGTTTCACGACCTACGCGCAGAATATCGTGATGAACGAGCTTTTTCCGGCCAAAGGCGATCCGCAACGCAGCGCTACCACCAGCTACCGCAGTCTGGTGAAGTCCGGGACGGAGGAGCCGCTTACGACTCACGCCGACCATTATAATACCAATAAGGCATACAGCATTGCGAGCTACAACAAAGGCGCCGTTTTCCTGAACCAGCTCAACTATATCATGGGCAAGGAAGCATTCCAGCGCGGAATGAAGCGATATTTCAATGAGTGGAAGTTCAAACATCCGAACCCGACCGATTTGAAACGCATTATGGAAAAAGAATCGGGACTCGAACTCGACTGGTTCTGGGAGAACTTTGTGGGAACCACCAAAACGATCGACTACGGCATTCGGGAAGTGGTTGCTGATGCAGGGAAAACGGATGTAGTGCTTGAAAGGATCGGCCAGATGCCCATGCCGCTGGATGTGGTGGTGAGCTACAAAGACGGAACACAAGAGAATTTTTACATTCCGCTCGAAATCATGCGCGGCGAAAAGAATGAGAAGCTGTATTCCAGAAATACGCAGCTGGCCGACTGGGGTTGGACTTATCCTGAATATTCCTTCACCATCGAGCGAAACATTTCAGACATTCAGGCGATCGTGATCGATCCGAGCCAACGCATGGCTGATATCGACCTTGACAACAACAGTTGGCCGACAGTCCCTAAAACTGCGCCGCGTTTCAAGGCTACAAAAGTGAAATAACTATCGTCCGAAGCGAAAGGAGGCACCGACGCGCCATCCCATGCCTTGAAAATGCGAGCCATGGAATTGCGCGACGGCCTCCAACCGGACGATCCGCATAATATTATCAATCCCATAAACGGCTTCCGTATAATTCCGGATCGACGGTACGCGCAGGTAATGCAGCTGCAACGTCTCCGAAATACCTGTTACGCGCAACGACTGCACGCGCGTGAGCAGGAAATGCTGCATCGACCACGTCAAATGCGTCTGGAAAAACCACTTCGCCGTGCTGTAACGGTAATAGGGCAGCATCCGGAACTGGTCGGGCGGGTAGACATACTGGAAGAAGAACTCGTTGTCCATAAAATGCTGATAGTCGGGGAAATACATTCTTTTTGTATTCAAAAATCCACCCCCATTCACCAGGTATTCGAGATTGCTGCGCGGTCCCAGGCTTAAACTTTGGCGGATCGTTCCTTGCAGCATTGAATAATCCACATCTCCCAAAAAGCCCAGACCACTTTTGTAATTGGCACTAAATGCCGGCCCACGACTCCTTAAATAGCGTTTTTCACCATTGCGGATCAGGTATCTTCTCCATGGGCGCAATGTAGCGGTAATGTCGAAAATCCAGGCGTTGTGGTCCTGGAAACCGGTATTAGCGAGCTCGAGGTTAACCGGCCGGTTGGGTGTAAAACCAAACTGGCTCCAGAAGATAATGGGCCGCGCACTTTCCTGGTTGAGCAGCTCCACACGGTGCTCAAAGTCCAGGCTTGTATTGATGCTCAGAATGTCGCCGATATTGCGGAGCGTGTATTGAATGTGGCCGAACTGTTTTTGGTACAACTTCATCAGACTGCGATCGAAAAAGCGGGCCGCAACGCTATTGGGTAACGGCGGGATCGGTTCGCGGCTGTTGATCTGCGTCGCCATTTCGCCGCCTGCCAATGCCAGGTTCCAGTTTTTACCGCCTAGGTTGGTTTCCAGGTTCCCGTACAGCCGCTTCCGCCCGAACGAGTAGCGCACCAGCGGGCGTACGCTCAGGTACGACGATTTCCCCCAGCGTTTCTGCCATTCGGTGATGAAATTGACCGCATTACCTTCCACCGAATTATAGCTGACCGACAGGAAAGGGCTTCTGAAATAAAACGTATTGCGGTTACCCAATGCATAAGTGTTACCCAAAAGCAGGTGAATAGGCTTGAAATGCGTGGAATCGGGCTTCGTATTAATGCGCAGCGAGTCTTTCACGACCTTGATACTGTCCTGGGTAACGTAACTGGACACCTCCGACCGCGTCAGCGGAATCGGTCGCAGCGCCTGCCAATAGGTAGTGTCCCGCTTGTTGGCCATCGAGTCGATCACGATGGAATCCTGCCGCACGAGCCGGTCGTTGCCGAGCTGTTCTTTTTGTTCTTTTTTCTGCTGCTTTTCGTATTGCTTGGTGAGTTTCCTGAAATTTTTGGTAGAAAACTCCTTTTGCGCCTGGATCAGGTTTTCGAGGTCTTTGCCGCCTTTTACTTTGGGTGCATCCTCTTTTTTATGGTCGGCAATGACAATGTCTTCCCGCAAACCGGGATCGACATCGAGTTTATCGTACGTTAAGGAAACCAGGTACCGGAATTCCCCCGCGAAGCCGAGGTAACTGCCATTGAGTTTGAACTGTTGATTTACCGGAATCCACACCCCCTGCACCGGGCTGAAAATCTGCTTGGCCGAAATGTTCAAGCCGCTGGTGGTAGTTTGCAAGTCGTAGCTATGGATCGCCCAGCGGTCTTCAAGTATAAACAGGCTTCCCCGGAAAACCCCTTCGCCGTAAGCCTTTGGAATAACCCTTATTTTATTGACAATCTCCCCCCGTTCTTCGAAATAGCCCTCATATTCAAATTTGTAATAGGCAAATGATTTGGGCGACAATGGAGAAATGGTCCCCGCGATTTCAGGGCTGTACAAGCTGGCTAGAATGTACTCATTCGGTGATGGAATGCTGTTATCGAGGCTGTTGCGGGTGGAGATAATGCGCTGACTGTAATTGTTGGGGCGGCGGTATTTAATCTCCGCGACGCTCTCGTTCAGAATGGCCTTACCTTGCTGAACACCTTCTTTTTTTAGTCGTTTTTGAAGTAGAAAAGGAATTTTGGTAGCGACGCCCGTGCTTCTGGAATACACTTTGGCCGTGTACCCGCGTACCTGCAATTGGTGGAAGCGTGCCTTCGCGATCGCGCGGCGCATGATCGTGTACGCGGGATCCTCCTTGCCCTTGCCGATTGTCGCCTCTTGCAGGCTCAGCGCCTGCTCCTCCATCTCCACATTCAGCTCGGTGAAATCGTTGCCGATAGTGACGGTTTTGGAAACACTTTTGAAGCCCAGGTATTGAAAAATGATCTCGTAATTACCCGGCGCGAGGCTGAACTCGTACTCGCCTTCCTCATTGGCCATCGTACCGTTGCTTGTACCCTTCACCGCAATACCCGCGTAGGGGAGGGATTCGCCATTTTTTGTGGTAATGCGTCCCCTGATCCCGCCGGCCCGGGAGAAGTGTTGCATGGTCAGAAATAGCAGCAGTAATGCCAGAAAACGCATAAAGTCGGGTGTAAAGTGCTGATAGCGGTGGTTGGAGGTGTGGTATTTTGTGCAACAAATTAGCGCAATTAGCACAAATTACACGACATTCCGGACCCACGCTACTGACTTTACTTATAGAACCGTACCAGTGATGCAGCCAGGCAGCAAAAAGGGGCACACCGGATACCGATATGCCCCTTTCGAATAAAATATTTCGATCTAATTGCATTCACCGTCGACCGTGCAGTTCGCACCGTCGGCCAGGCTCACGAGTGGTTTGGGATTAGCTTTTTCCCATTCACCAAACGACTGTTGCAATGCATTGAGGAAAGTTTCGGTGTGTTGTGCTCCTGAAACCGCATACTTGCGATCGAGCACAAAAAACGGAACGCCGCGTGCGCCTACCTGCTGCGCCTCGTAAATGTCGTGACGCACATCCTCGCTGAAACGCGTTCCATCCAGGACAGTCTTCAATTCAGCTGCGTCCAGCCCAATGGCAGTTCCGAGTTCGATCAGCGCGGCGTGATCGGCGGTATTCTTGCCATCCGTAAAATAGGCTTTGAACAATTGCTCTTCCGCTGCGTCGCCGAGGCCTTTTGTTTTGGCAAATTGCAAAAACCGGTGTGCGTCGAAGGAATTGGCTAATACAGCTTTATCCATATTGTATTCCAAACCTACTTCGGCAGCCATATTGGTGACATGGTCGTTCACCTGCTGCGCATATTCCGGCGTCCAGCCTTTGGTTTCGGCCAGGTAATCGTTAATGCTCCTTCCGGGTTCGGTTTTCATCTGCGGATTCAGCTGGAAACTCTTCCATTCCACCTGAATCTGATCACGCTGCGGAAACTCCGCCAGCGCACTCTCAAAGCGCCTTTTGCCGATATAGCAAAACGGGCACATTACATCACTCCATATTTCGACTTTCATGATATCGTTTGTTCGGTATTGTAACTATGGGAGGAGAGTCATTTGTTGTCAGGTGTTGTCAGTTTTAGTCAAGTGTTGCTTTTGTCAGGTATTGTCATTTTTGGTCAGGCGTTGTCATTTGTTGTCGGGTATTGTTAAGTATTGTCATTATACTCTCGACAATTCTTGACTAAACATGACCATTCCTGACCATTCCTGACCACCCCTGACTGCACATGACCATTCCTGACTACACTTGACCATACTTGACCATTCCTGACCACCCCTGACTATACATGACCATTCCTGACCACTTCCTGACTACACTTGACTGCCTCCTGACCATACTTGACTTTCAACCTCTCGCCAACTCTACTTAGAGAATGTTAGATAGATATAAAAAGTTCTTCATGCGCCCGGCGTACCTTCTTCGCATTCGCCAGAGGATCTTTTTCATGATCACGATAGCCCAATGTCAAAATCACTACACTACGCAATCCTTTTTCACGAAGTCCAAGAATCTCATCCAACTTGGCCGCATCGAAACCCTCCATCGGTGTCGCATCCACTTCTTCAGTAGCCGCCGCGACTAATCCGTGGCCCAAAGCAATGTATGCCTGGCGTGCTGCCCAGTCGAAATTCACTTCTTCGCTACGGCTGAGGATACCGCCATTAATGCTGTTTTGGTAAGCCGCGAGTGATTCGAGGCTCACGTTCCGCGTGGAAGCAACCAGGTTGATAAAGTCATCCACGTGCTGTGAAGTAAGTTTTTCCCAAGCCGCGAAGATCAGCAAATGCGAGGCGTCAGGGATTTGTAGCTGACGAGGGGCAGCTTCGCTGAAAATTTTGTCTCTCAGTTCCTTATTCTCCACTACAATCACATTATAGGGTTGCAGCCCCACTGAGGATGGCGCCAGTTTGATCGCTTCAAGGATATTGTCCAGTTTCTCCTGGGGAACGGTTTGGCCGTTCATACGTTTGGCGGCGTAGCGCCAGTTCAATTTTTTTATTAACTCGCTCATTTTTATCTAAGTTTGGTGTGCCGTTAACGAATCAGCATGCAAACTTAATTAAATTTACTATACATTTGTAAGTAGTATACAAAAGGATAGTGAAAATTTCAGCTATGGAAAAAACGAAGGAAACAAACCCGCACACCTGGGGCGAATGCACCAAAAGCATCCTGCCTGTGCGCGACGCATTGGAAGTACTCAGCGGCAAATGGAAGCTGCCCATCATCATATCCCTCATGTTCGGCAACAAACGCTTTTCGCAAATCGCGAAAGAAGTGCCGGGCATTACCGACAAAATGCTTTCCAAAGAACTACGCGAACTGGAAAGTAACGACCTCGTGAAACGGACGGTTTATGATTCTATCCCCGTGGTGGTGGAGTACTCGCTCACGGAATATGGGCATTCATTGGAAATTGTGATCAAGACGCTCCGCGATTGGGGCGTAGCGCACCGGAAGCGGATGATGGTGGAGGGATAGGCTGCCTCAGCCCAAACAAAAAAAGCAACCCTCACAGGTTGCTTTTTTCTTAACATTTCAATCGGAGCAAATTATCCCAGTTGATTAATGCAGTTCAAATCCTCGAACGCCACTTTCAGACGAGCGATCATGCTCTCTTCGCCTTTGCGTAGCCATACGCGCGGGTCGTAGTATTTTTTGTTTGGCGAATCTGCGCCTTCGGGGTTGCCGAGTTGTGATTGCAGGTAGCCTTCTTTTGATTTGTAATAGTTGAGAACACCTTCCCAGGTCGACCATTGCATGTCGGTGTCGATGTTCATTTTGATCGCGCCATACTCGATCGCTTCGCGGATTTCTTCGCGGGATGAGCCTGATCCTCCGTGGAATACGAAGTTAACGGGCAGGTCGCCGGTTCCGAATTTCTGCTTGATGTACTCTTGTGAGTTACGGAGGATTTTCGGCTCCAACTTCACATTACCTGGCTTATATACCCCGTGAACATTACCGAATGCAGCTGCAATGGTGAAGTTAGGGGAGATTTTTGAAAGTTCTTCGTAAGCGAATGCCACTTCCTCAGGCTGGGTGTACAGTTTCGAGCTATCCACGTCCGAGTTGTCAACGCCGTCTTCTTCGCCGCCGGTTACACCCAATTCGATTTCGAGGGTCATACCGAGTTTCGCCATACGCTCGAAGTATTTAGCACAGATCTCGATGTTTTCGTGCAGAGGCTCTTCCGAAAGGTCGAGCATGTGCGAACTGTACAAAGGCTTACCGTATTGATCGAAATAACGCTCGCCGGCATCCAGCAAACCGTCGATCCAGGGAAGGAGTTTCTTCGCGCAGTGGTCGGTGTGGAGGATTACAGGTACTTCGTACAATGCCGCCATCTGGTGTACATGCATCGCACCCGAGATACCGCCTGCGATAGCTGCCTGCTGGTTGGCGTTGGAAAGGCTCTTACCTGCGTAAAATATAGCGCCGCCGTTCGAAAACTGAATAATAACAGGGCTGTTAACCGCTTTGGCTGTTTCCAGGACCGCATTCACCGAATTGGTTCCTACCACGTTCACGGCCGGAAGGGCGTAGTTGTTTTCGTTGGCGTGGCGGAAAATTTCACTAACTCCATCGCCGGTTACAACACCGGGTGCAAAGCGTTTTGTCGTTTCGCTCATAGTAATAAAGGATATTTTTTCAAGAATTAATTTTACAATTCAAGTGTCGGCCCTGAATTGTACGGCAATCCCTGCAAGTTAGCTATTTTAGGGGGAAATGACCGAGTTATGTATGGTTTATTATGCATTGAAACGAAGATTAATGCATCGATAACCGTTTTGGCGCAATCTGTGGTATCTTTGAAAATCATTGAAAAAACAGGGCGCTGGCCCTATATGTTTAAGCAGATCCTTCATTAATGAATTCCAAACTGATCCGGACGATTTTCCTGGCCCTCGCATTCGGTTTTCTGGTGCTTTGGGTGCTCGAATTCCGGCGCGCCGGGCTTTTAGAAAGCTACTGGCTTTTACTACTATGCATTGTTTGTTTTTTGCTATTCCAATTCAGCCGTTTGAAAGCCGCAACGCTCGCGAAGCAGGCAGGAGAATCAAAGGCTAAAACATCGGCTGTCGGCTGTCGGCCGTCGGCGGTCAGCAGCCCCGCTAAAAAACCAAAGAAATGAACCTGCTATTCCTGTTCACGACGATCGTATTCTTCATGCTGGCGGGCTATTTCGGCGCGGTAAGGTCGGTGTTGCTGGATGTGTGGATCGACCGGTATTCGTTCCGTCACGAGAAGAGTGAGCAGGTGGAGCAGACGCTCTATTGGCGCCGCATTCTCCGGATGATACGCCTGCTGTCCGTGGCACTGGGCTGTTTTATGGGCGTGGTCACGGTATTCCCTTTATTTGAGCTGAATACGGGCACGCAAAACTGGCTGCTGATCGTCGCATTATTCGCAGCGCTCGCGGTTTTGTGGATGGGCAGCTATTCGAGCTGGGTTAAAATCGGTCGGAGTTTTCCGAAAGTACTGGATCTGAAAGCATTCCCGGTCCGCTTCGGAGAGTGGTTGATGACGCCGCTTTACTGGGTGATCGAACCATTTGTAAAGGAAAATATCCTCTCGCCTTCGCTCCGCGACGACATTATCTCCGCCGACGACCCTGATTTCGACGACCACAGCATCGAGGAAAAGATGTTTATCAATGCATTGGATTTCAAGGACCTGCGCATTCGGGATTGCATGATCCCGCGGACGGAGATATCGGCGGTGAATGTGAATGCGAGCATCGAGGACCTGCGTACGGCGTTTCTTACCAGCGGGCATTCGAAAATCATTGTACATAAGGAATCGGTAGACGAAGTGTTGGGCTATTGCCATGCATTGTCGCTATTTAAAAAACCGAAGGAGATCAGCAGCATTATCACGCCGATCCTGATTGTGCCGGAGGCCATGCCCGCGCGGGACCTGATGCTGAGGTTCCTGGAAGAACGGCGAAGCATCGCATTGGTGGTGGATGAATTCGGTGGAACGTCGGGCTTGGTGAGCGTCGAGGACGTGGTGGAGCAGATTTTCGGGGAAATTCAGGATGAATACGACACTACTGAAGACTGGACCGAACGCCAGCTCGACGACCATACCTACATGCTCAGCGCACGTCACGAACTCGATTACCTGAACGAAAAGTATGGCTGGGAGCTTCCGGAAGGTGACTATGACACGATAGCCGGTATGCTGATCCATTTTTACGGCGACTTGCCCGATGAAAACGAGGTCGTTGAAATGCCGCCTTATTCGTTCGAAATCGTTTCGGTGCAGGACACGCGCATTGAACTGGTGAAACTGACCATAGAAGATCGCAAAGCCGAACGTCCTTAACCGCAGCAATCCAGCTAAAACTCACGCCAATGACCAGACTTGCCCGGATTTTAGTTCTCCTGTTACTTTTTCCAACCCTCACATTTGCCCAGCAGGCAAAACTCAGAGGCGAAATCGAAGCGATCAGCAAGCAAGCCAATGGCATTGTGGGTGTAGGAATTATGGATTTGAAAACGCGGGAAACATTGCTGATCAACCAGGATCACAAGTTTCCAATGCAAAGCACATTCAAATTTCCGCTGGCAATGGCTGTCCTGGATCTGGTGGATAAAGGCAAATACAAGCTGGATCAAAAGATACACGTCACGAAAGCGCAGCTCGACCCGGATACACACAGCCCGATGCGCGACAAGCGCTTGGATCAGGATTTTGATATTACCATCGGCGAACTGCTCAGTTACTCGGTTTCGGAAAGCGACAACAATGCCTGCGATATCCTCTTTGAACTGGCAGGCGGGACCAAAAAGGTGAATGACTATATCCATTCACTGGGCGTGAAAGACATTGCGATCGTGGCTACGGAAAAGGAAATGAAGGCTGGCTGGAATGTGCAGTATACCAATTTTGCGCGTCCCTCGGCTTATCTTCAATTGCTGGAAATTGTTTATAAAGGCAAGGCGCTCTCTAAACCCAGCCATGATTTCCTGTGGAAAATACTCGTCGCAGGCCCTACCGGCTTGAAAAGGATCAAAGGTTTGCTGCCCGAAGGCACGGTGGTTGCACATAAGACGGGCACTTCCGGTACCAACGATAAGGGAGTGGCTGCTGCGACGAACGATTTGGGAATCATTAAGTTAAATAATCAAAAGGATATTGCCGTGGTAGTGTTCGTCTCGGACGCTACTGCGAAAATAGATACGCGAGAACTGGTCATCGCTCAGATCGCGAAGGCAGCCGCGGACTATTATGGTGGCAAATAATCAGGAATACATTAACAGAAAGCAGTGCGGATTACAGTCGATAAAATAGGAAAGAAGTTCATCAAAGAGTGGATTGTCAGAAATGCCAGCTTCGAGCTCGCAGCGGGTGAAAAGTATGTTTTTGTAGGTCCAAACGGAAGTGGTAAATCGACCTTGCTGCAACTGCTTACCGGCATGATCCCGGTTTCGGAAGGCAACATCACGTATACCAACGGAAGTGGCAAGGAAATCGAGACCGATCATTGGTATAAGCACATTGTAATAGCTGCTCCCTACCTCGAATTGATCGAGGAGTTTACATTACGCGAGCAGATCGAGTTTCACGGCAAGTTCAAGCCATTCAAGAATGGTATTTCGGCGAAGGATTTTGAAGATTTTATACAACTGCCGCACGCCAGCGGGAAGATTATCCGGCACTTTTCGTCGGGTATGAAGCAGCGGGTGAAACTGGGGCTGGCGTTTCTTTCGGATGTGCCAGTGGTTTTTCTCGATGAACCAACAACAAATCTGGATGTGCAAGGCATCAATTGGTACCTCGATCGCGTAATGGATAATACACAGAATCAGTTGGTTTTACTAGGTTCAAATGTGCAGCAGGAATACGAATTTTGTAAAAATATCATCTCGGTTTCTGCGTTCAAATAGAAAAACTTTGCCGCGCGGACTATGCAGAAAACTTTACGGCTACTCTTCATATCGTTTCTGATTATTGTCCGCACAGCCGACCATTCCCGGGCTGCTTCGGCCTATTTTATCGAAAACAAGGGGCAATGGGACAGCGATGTCCGTTTCCGTGCCGCTATCCCCGGCGGATTCCTGTTTTTGAAGTCGCATTCCCTGCTTTACGTACTTTATGACGGTGCGAAAGTCTCCTCGATGCATGCGAATGGGCATACTCAGGCGCCTGGCGCACGCGATGATATGAGCGCGCCCGGCATTCGCGCACACGGCGTGGAAGTAACGTTTCTCAATGCGTCTCCGACGCTCCGGTACCAGCCATTAAAAGTTAGTAAAGGGCGTTTCAACTACTTTCTGGGGAGTGATGCTGGCACCTGGGCGAGCGATGTGAATGGTTTTGAAGAGGTGATTTACGAGAATATTTACCCCAATATCGACCTCCGTATTTACCTCAACCAGGCAAAACTCAAATATGAATTCATGGTCAAGCCCGGTGCGGACCCTTCCCGGATCAGCTTCCAATACAAAGGCGCGGAAAAGGTTTCGTTGAATGAATCGGGGCAGATGGTGATCAAAACTTCGGTGGGGGATATCCGGGAAGCGCAGCCGTATTCGTTTCAACCGGGCAGTAATGCACGTGCGATGGAGGTTCCTTCGGCATTCCGTATTTCCGGCGACAATATTGCACATTTTGAGTTGCCTGCCGGTTACGACAAATCACTGCCGCTCACTATCGACCCCGAACTGATTTTTTCAACTTATTCCGGCTCTGTGGCCGACAATTGGGGCCACACCGCGACGTATGACGATGAGGGTAACCTGTATTCCGGTGGTACGGTGTTCGGAACTAATTTTCCGGCGACAACCGGGGCATTTCAGGTCAAATTTGGCGGCTTGGTCGATGTTTCGATCATGAAATTCAATCCCGATGGTTCTGACCTGCTGTATGCGACTTTTCTGGGAGGCAATGACGGAGACGTTCCGACGAGCCTGATCGTGAACAGCCGGAAAGAGCTGCTGATTCTCGGGACGACGTCTTCGAAAAATTTCCCAACCAAAGACAATGCATTTCAGCGTGTTTTCGGCGGGGGAACCGGCGTGGAGCCGATTTCGGGGATTGGAATGACAAACGGCAGTGACCTGTTTGTTTCCAAACTGAATGCTGCCGGTAATCAGCTTACGGGCTCTACATTTGCGGGCGGCAGCGGCAACGACGGAGTGAGTGTGACGAATAATGTGACGATCCGGAACTATGGAGACAGCTTTCGGGGTGAAATAGGATTGGATAAAAATGACCAGGTGTATGTGGTTTCATCCACCAATTCGGCGAATTTCCCCATAAAAAATCCTGCGCAAAACAAGTTGGCAGGCGGTCAGGACGGCGTGGTTTTGAAATTCTCCGCCGGGCTGGATCAGTTGCTGTGGTCGACCTACCTGGGCGGCGACAAATGGGACGCGGCCTATTCATTGAAAGTCGCTGCCAATGGCGAAGTATACGTTACTGGCATATCTCAAAGCGGCAATTTGCAGACTAAGGCCGGAGTTTATCAATCGGCATTGAAGGGGACGGAGGACGGCTTCGTAGCGCGTTTTGTGAACGATCAGCTGTCGGCATTGACTTACCTCGGCACCGACAAGGAGGATGGCGCTTATTTGCTCGATATAGACCAAAGCAACCAGGTGTACGTGTACGGGCTCACGACAGGCAATTATCCGGTAAGTCAGGGTGTGTACCAAAATGCGAAAAGCGGCCAGTTTGTGCACGCATTGAATGCCTCCTTGACTCAGACCTTGTTTTCGACCATTATTGGTTCCGGCCGCGGCACGCCGGATATTTCGCCAACGGCCTTTCTGGTGAGCGAATGCGGGAATATTTACCTCGCAGGCTGGGGAGGGAATGTGAATAGTGGTACCAATAACAATGCGGCCAGTAGTACCATCGGCTTGCATGTTACCGAAGATGCCATTCAGCCCACTACCAATGGAAACAACTTTTACATCGCCATTCTGGAACAGGGAGCTAAATCCCTGCTTTACGCGACGTTTTTCGGGAGCCTCGCGCGTGACACCCGCCTGCAAGGCGACCACGTGGACGGCGGAACAAGCCGGTTTGATAAAAACGGGATGATTTACCACGCTACCTGTGCCTGTGGAGGTAGCCATTTTCCGACAACACCACAGGCCTGGTCGGAAACCAATAACAGCGATAACTGCAATAATGCGGCTTTTAAGATCGATATCGACCGGTTGAAAGCGGATTTCGATGTTTACAATGGTCAAACTAAGGACGTACTCCGCGGCTGTGCGCCCCTGGAACTGACATTCGTGAACACTAGCGAAGGCGGGGTTGACTACATCTGGGAGGTCAACGGAAATACGATTTCGAGGGATGAAGGGCAATCGGAATATGCATTTACCAAACCGGGCGAATACACGGTCACGCTTACGGCATACAACCGGTTGAGCTGCAAGCGCATGGATGTGGCTCAAAAGAAGGTTATCGTAGAAACATTAGCGACAAAAGTAACAGGCGATACAATGGTGTGCGAAAACAGCATCGTGAAGCTGAGCGCTAGCGGCGGCACGCAATATAAATGGTCGCCGGCAACGGGGCTGGATAATGCGAATAGCGCGACGCCTGTCGCTACCATAAAGGAAACAGTGGAATACACGGTTGAAATCAGCAACAATGCTGGCTGCAAAGTGACGGAAAAAGTAAAACTGGATGTCGAGAAAAAGACCGACTTCGTCGATATGCCTGATACCGAGGTATGCCAGGGCGCCACCGTGACGCTGACAGTTTCGGGTAACGCCCCGCAATACAAATGGCATGCGACCACGGGTCTGGAAGAAACAATTGGGAAGTCGGTAACCGTAAAGCCGACGCAAACCACGACCTACGTGATCGAAGGGCTGTATGAAGACGGCTGCCGCCCGCTTCGTGAAATTACGGTGAAAGTCGACCAATCCTACGCGCCGGACTTTGAGGTAATGCAATCGGGTGGGGCCTGTAATGAACCGTTTTCCTACTCATTAACCAACAAAACCGGCAAAGCGCAGCGCTATGAATGGAATATGGGTACGGGCAACCCGGTGACCGATCCGGAAGTGAAAAACTACATTTACGAGGTTCCGGGGGAATATACCATTACCCTGACAGCCTACAATGCGGCCGGTTGCTCGCTTACAGCTTCCAAAAAGATCAGTGCGGAACCCGCATTTACATTAAGCAACGTCATCACCCCGAACGGCGACGGGAAGAACGATCTTTTCATCGTCCCCGTCGCCTCATCCTCGCTGGAAATTTTTAACCGCTGGGGCAAATCCATTTTTAAATCCGCGGATTACAAGAACGACTGGGGTAAGGGCATTGCCAACGGTACGTACCTATACGTGGTAGATACGCCGCAGGGGAATCATTGCAAAGGTTGGGTCGAGGTGCTGGAATAGGGTGGTTTTGATTGTATTGCGGGAGGTGTTAACTTTAAACCAACCTATTGAAACACACTTTTAAACATTTACATCATGAAAAAACTCCTTTCAATATTCCTGGTAATTGTAGGTGTCTCTTTCGCCAGAGCCCAGGGAAATTTTGGCAAGCAGATCGATGATAAAAAGGCGATTGCAGCCACGGAACTTCCAGCCAAGATGGGCGATAAGGCTGAAATACAGGCGAAAGTGACGGGTACAGTGGAATCGGTTTGCCAGGTGAAGGGATGCTGGATGAAGGTTAACCTGGATAATGGCGAAACAATGCGGGTGGTTTTCAAAGACTATGCATTTTTTGTTCCCAAAGATATTACCGGTAAAACCGTCGTTTTTGAAGGAGAAGCGAAGAAAACGACAGTGCCCGTCGAGCATTTGAAGCATTATGCGCAGGACGCGGGCAAGAGCAAGGAAGAAATAGCCAAAATTACCGAGCCGAAGGATGAACTGACGTTTATTGCTGACGGGGTAATTGTGAAATAATCTCCTTCCCAACGGGAGAAATAGCCTTGCGGGCACTTTTGTAGCGATACATCGGTGTCCGTTTTCAATTTTATGCTTTTCAGATCAATTTCAAATGTGTGCCTGGGCCTGTTGCTGAGCATTCAGATTTTAGCGCAGAGTAACCAGTATGTCTGGTGGAATCCTCAAACTTCTACTTTTCCCGTCGTAGAGGGGCAGGCCTGGCCTGCTAAGGAGTTGAAAAGTCCATATGACCGCTTGCCGGCGCGGGCCGAAAAGCAGGTACGTGATGTGGTTTGGAACTTGTCCAACCAATCGGCTGGGCTGATGATCCGTTTCCGTGCCAATTCTTCCGATATCAAGATTCGCTACACGGTGGGGGGCAAGCACGCGCTCCCGCACATGCCTGCAACGGGTGTGAGCGGCGTGGACCTGTATGCTGTGAGCAGCGATGGCGAATGGCGTTGGGGTGCAGGTAAATATGCATTTGGAGATACTATTACCTACGATTTCAAAAACCTGGCTCCGAACGATAATTACCACAAACACGGAAGGGAGTACCGGCTGTTTCTGCCGCTTTATAATAGCGTGAAATGGCTGGAAATCGGAACGCCGCAGGGGACGGAATTTACACCATTGGCCGTGCGGCCCGATAAGCCGATCGTAATTTACGGGACCTCAATAGCCCAGGGTGCGTGTGCATCTCGGCCGGGAATGGCGTGGACCTCGATATTGGGCCGAAAAATGGACCGCCCGTTGATCAACCTTGGTTTTTCCGGAAATGGCCGGCTGGAAAACGAGGTGGTGGAACTGATCGCGGAGATCGATGCGAAAGTTTATGTCCTCGATTGTCTGCCAAACCTCACCATCCGCCCCGATTCCAAGCTCGGGTTGACGGCCGAAGAAGTGAAGAAACGGGTTATCAACACCGTGACGGCTTTGCGCCAGAAGCGCCCC
Organism: Dyadobacter sp. BE31; assembly: GCF_031457695.1. NCBI lineage: Bacteria > Pseudomonadati > Bacteroidota > Cytophagia > Cytophagales > Spirosomataceae > Dyadobacter > Dyadobacter sp. BE31. Next base: position 414,241 of record NZ_JAVDXA010000004.1, on the reverse strand, counting down.
GAAGTGCCGATTGCACTTGCGGAACACGCAGGGTACGCCGAAGAGGATATCAATCCGCAAAGCAAGCATTATTACGAAGAAATAAATGGGGTGTTGAAAGACGCATTCGCCACCTTAAAATCGGAGGGTTTTCAAAATCTATATCTGATCCCAAAAGCGGATTTCGGCCAAACTTTTGAATCGACGGTGGATGGAACGCACCAGACCGACCTTGGGATGCTGCAATATGCTGATGGTTACGAAAAGCATTTGAGAAAGATTCTCCATGAGCCATCAGGCGAATTCTCCACCACTCGCCCGGTAACGCAAATGCGCGAGTTGCACAATTATGATTGGGAAAAAAGGCATTCGGAAATCCTCGAACTAAACCGTAAAGCCTCGCCGACAACGGTGGTGATCGGCAACTCGATCACTCATTTCTGGGGTGGTTTGCCCAAAGGACCGAGAGCGGCGGGTGAATCTTCATGGGGTAACACTTTCGGGAAAAACTCCGTGAATATGGGCTACGGCTGGGACCGCATTGAAAATGTGCTGTGGCGCATTTATCACGGAGAATTGGATGGTTTTAAGCCGAAACAGATTTTCATCAATATCGGTACGAATAACCTTGGCTTGAACAGCGACGAGGAGATTGTCGCAGGTTGGAAGCAGCTTATTGAAACGATCAAATCCCGCCAGCCGCAGGCGCAGATCGTGATGATGGGTATTTACCCGCGCCGCCAGCACGAGCAGCGTGTAGCTGTACTAAATGATAAATTGTTGCAAATCACAGGCGAAGCCGATGTGCTGTTTGCGAACCCGGGCAAAGTATTTCTAAAAGAAGATGGCAAGATCGATGAATCGCTGTTTTCCGACGGTCTGCACCCTAATGAAAAGGGTTACAGCCTGCTGGGAAATGCGATCAAACCTTTCGTGAAGTAGCCATTAAAGCACAATACCAATCCCGAAAAGGATCACGAAAAGCAATGTCGAAAGCGCCATTTGTTTCAGGTATGGGTCGAGTTCGCTGGCTTTGGTGAGCCGGGAAATAGCCAGTCCGTTTTTGACAAATAGCGGAAAGCTGAGGAAAAAGATGAGGCTGGTGTAGCTGGAAAAATGCTGTGCCGTGTAAATGGTGACACACAGCATACCGATCAGCAGAATGCACCAGTGATAAATTATGGCTTTCTCGCGGCCGATACGGACTGGGATCGAGTTTTTACCCGTTGCACGGTCAGAATCGATATCTCTTATGTTGTTGATATTCAATACTCCAACTGCGAATAGGCCGCAGCTGGTTGCCGGCAGGAGCAAGCCCCAGTTCCATATATGCGTGTGCAAAAAGTTACTGCCGATAACGCCCACCCATCCAAAAAAGATTAATACGGAGAGGTCACCCAGGCCAACGTAGCCATAAGGGCGTTTGCCCGCCGTGTAGGTGATTGCGGCTATAATGCAGGCAATGCCGATTCCCAGAAACACCCAGAATGTGTTTGCGGGCGCCCCTTTCAAAGCGATTGTCAGCAAGGTGATGCCCGAAATCAGTGCCAGTACCGAGAAAAGAATGATTGCACGCAGCATTTTCGCAGCGGTAATATGTCCCGAATGCACAGCCCGGCGCGGGCCTTCGCGGAGTTCGGTATCCTTGCCATTCACGGCATCGCCGTAATCATTGGCAAAGTTGGAAAGTACTTGCAGGAGAATGGTCGTCAGTACACTCAAACCAGCCACAGGCCAGCTGAATTGCCCCGAGGCCGCAGCCAGAAAGCAGCCCATTAAAATACAAGACAATGCGAGAGGTAATGTGCGGGGACGTGCGGCTTCAATCCAGGGATTCATTGTTGGGTATTGTTAATTCGGGTATTTCAGGCTGCTGTTTTTTGCTCAGCCCAGTTTATGATTTTTTCAGCAACATCGAGGCCTCCGTTTGAAACCGACACAATACGATTTCCATCGTAGCTCATTGCAAGATGAAGCGTATTGTAGGCTTCTATGAATAGTGCGAGCATCTTTTTGTCTACCGCCGATAATTCTTCCCTATACCAGTCGACACTCTTCCTACCTTTTTTCTTATCTCCAAAAACAGCATCCAATGCTTCCAGAACACCTATGTAAGCAGTATGTCCGGCCATTTTTACATACTTTTTGTCTTTGTACAACTCATCTTCTTTGATTGCCTTTTCGCGAAGAATTTGTTTGGCATTCGAGAGGTAACGACGTGCTTCTTCAATGGTACTAATGTTTTTCATAGTTGCGTATAGTTGATGTATCAAAAAACTGTCGGAAGCGCCTTCGGAATACCAAAGGCCGCCTCCGACAGTGAATATACTTAAATTCCTACCGCCTTCGTAAACTCTTCGTCGGTAGGCAATACTTTCGACGCGAAGAAGTGCGTCAGTTCGCCTTTCTCATTGATCACGTATTTGCAGAAGTTCCAGGTAGGGACTTTGTCGTTCCAGCCGTTCAGGTCTTTGTTGCTCAGCCATTTGTAAATGGGCGCCTGGTCATCGCCCAGTACGGATACCTTCTCGAACATCGGGAATGTCACGCCATAAGTTGCAGAGCAGAACGTAGCGATTTCTTCGCTGGAACCTGGCTCCTGGCCGCCGAAGTTGTTGGCAGGAAAGCCGAGTACTACCACTTTGTCGCCATGATCTTTGTAGAATTTCTCCCAGTCGGCATACTGCTTGGTGTAACCGCATTTGGAAGCCACATTCAGGATCACTACTTTTTTGCCTTTGTATTTGCTCAAATCAACGGTTTTACCGCCTACCAGCGATTTTACCTTAAAATCATAAAGCGTTTGTTTTGCAACAGGAGCATTTTCCGGACGGCTCGCTATTTCGGACTTGTCAACGAAAATTCCGGTAATCAGTGAAGTAATCATAATGAAAAGTGTCTTTATTAAGCTCATAATAGGTTTTGGTTATGGTTATTACATATAGTTAGAAAGTGATTTGCATGCAGGGATCATCGGGTTAACTCTCCAAAACACTATACGGCCCGATTTTCAAAAAAGTTGCTTACATCCGTTCGGGGACATCTATGCCCAATAACCCCAAAGCTTTGCGAATCGTTTCCGCAACCGCACCGGATAATGCTACGCGCAATTTCACCGCCTCGGGATCCGGATCGGAGAAGATCGACACTTCCGCATAAAACTGGTTGTAAACCTTCGCCAGGTCGAATGCATATTGCGAAATAAGCGACGGAGCGAACTCATTGGCGGCTGCCAGGACTTTCACAGGATACTGTGACAATGCGAATACCAGCTCGCGTTCGGCCTGGTGCATCGCATAGCTGTCGCCCGGGACCTCTGCCGGTATGCCGGCCTGCTCGGCTTTACGCATGATCGAACGGATACGTGCGTAGGTGTATTGAATGAACGGCCCGGTATGCCCTTGAAAATCAATCGATTCTTCCGGGTTGAAGAGCATCCGTTTTTTCGGGTCTACTTTCAGTAGGAAGTACTTCAATGCACCCAATGCCAGTTGGTTGTAGAGTTGCTTGGCTTCGTCGCTGTTAAAGTCGTCGATTTTACCCAGCTCCTGCGTGCGGTCGGATGCCGTCTGCACCATTTGGCCAACAAGATCGTCGGCATCGACAACGGTACCTTCGCGTGACTTCATTTTACCCGAAGGCAAATCCACCATACCATAGCTGATGTGGTAACAACCGTCGGCATACGTGCGGCCCAGGCGTTTCAGAATCGCGAACAGCACTTTGAAATGGTAATCCTGCTCATTTCCAACCACCCACAAATAGCGGTCGTTGCCGAAATCGCTGTTTTTCAGTTCGGTAGTGCCCAGATCCTGGGTAATGTAAACGGACGTTCCGTCACCGCGGAGCACCAGCTTTTCGTCAAGGCCTTCTTCGGTCAGGTCGATCCAGACGGAGTTATCCGCCTTTTTGAAAAATACTCCTTTTTGAAGACCTTCTTCGATAATATCCTTTCCTAGTAAGTAAGTATTTGATTCATAGTAAGTTTTGTCGAAGCCTACACCGATTTTCTTGTAGGTTTCCGCAAATCCTTCATAAACCCAATTGTTCATTTTTTGCCAGAGTGCAACCGTTTCGGGATCGTTATTTTCCCAAAGCAGGAGCAATTGCTGCGCTTCCAGAATCCACGGTGCTTTTTTAGCCGCTTCTTCCTCGCTCAAACCTTCCTCGACCAGTACCTTGATCTGCTTTTTGTACTCAATATCAAACAGTACATAATATTTGCCTGCCAGGTGGTCGCCTTTAATACCGCTCGATTCGGGTGTTTCGCCATTGCCTAGCTCGCGATAGGCCAGCATGGATTTGCAAATATGGATACCACGGTCGTTGACCAGACACGTTTTGACCACGTCGTAGCCGCTCGCTTTCAGGATTTTAGAAAGGGAATCGCCCAGAAAGTTGTTGCGTAAATGACCCAGGTGAAGTGGTTTGTTGGTATTAGGGGAAGAAAATTCCACCATCACCGATTTCCCGTTCGAAGGCAGTGTACCGAATGTTTCATCCGAAGATATCTTGCCGAACAAATCCAGCCAGGTGCTGTCTTTCAGGCTGATGTTCAGAAAGCCTTGCACGACATTAAAGCCAGCAACCAGCGACGACGACGCAATGAGCTCATCGCCAATGATCTGCCCGATCTCAGCCGGCGCCTTTCGGGCCGCTTTGGTCAAAGGAAAAGTGACAAATGTGTAAAATCCCTCAAATTCTTTCTTGGTAGGTTGCAGGATGATCTCCTGATTGTCCAGCTGAAAATGTTTTTGGACGGCTTTTTGAATATCCTCCTTAAGTATTGCTTCAATTGTCATGAAAAATCGGGGATTACATTCCCGCAAGTTTTTATTTAAGTGAAATTATTTCTAATATTAATAGCAATGTGAGCCTTGCAGAATGCAAAATTAGGCTAATTATTGATCTGTGTCACACCCCTGAAGGAAGAAGTTATGCATAACCGTTCTATAAACTATTTCGGGTTGAAATTAATGCTGCTATTGATCTTCGCGCCGCTCTGGGGTGTGTTGGCACAGTTGCAGCAATCCGACCGCCTGGAAATCCCGACCAGCTCGTCTTCTTCCGAGCAATTCGAGGTTTTTAGTCTGGGCGAGCGGGGGATTTTGTCGGTAATACGGGGGAACGAATTTTCAAACCGCAACGAGCAATGGGAGTTTGTAAAATATGACACAACCCTGAAAGCACTCTGGCGGACTTCCTATAAACTCGATTTCCGGTATATTCCGGTTATGGCTTATAAGGCGGAGGAAAGTGGTTACTGGCTGTTTGCGGAGCCTGACACCGACAAATTCCTGTTCCTGCAACTGAATTTCCAGGACGGTTCCATTGATACTTATAAAGGTAACCTGCTCTCGGGTGTCGATGTGCAGCATTTCAAGGTGATCGGGAGCAAGGCATTGGTATCGGGCTACTACCGGTCGCGGCCGATCGTGATCGTGCATTCGTTTTTCGATCACACGACCCGCGTGCTGCCCGGCCTTTTTGAAAAGAATACCGAGCTGAATAATGTCGATATCAACGAGATCGACGGATACATTAACGTGATCACTTATGCTTACCGGAAGAAAAACTGTGTTTTTGAAATAAAAACTTACAATTACGATGGTAAACTGCTAAAAAGGACCAGTTTGAGCGATCCGCGTTACAGCTTCATTTCAGGGCAGATTGTGCCGCTCAATCCGGACGATTCCTATTTGATCGGCAATTATTCGGTAGGATGTACCCAGTATTCCCAGGGACTTTTTGTGACGCACATTTCCGACGATACACCCGAGGAACCGCAGTTTATCGAATTCTCGGAATTACAGAACTTCTTCAATTATATGAAGCCCAAACGGCGGGCCCGGGTGCTCGAAAAGATCGGCAAGCGGAAGAGCCTGGGCAAAGAAAACCGGTTTCGCTACCGGCTGCTGGTACATCAGCTGATCCAGACGGAGAAGGAGATTGTGCTGGTGGCCGAAGTGTATTATCCCAACCAGCGTTCTACAAGCCCGATCATTTCCGGCGGAATGTCGCGCCCTTACGTTGCGCGCGCGCTCGAAGGGTACCGGTACACGCACGCGATCGTGTGCGGTTTCGACCGCAGCGGTAAGCTCATGTGGGACAATACCATTACGATTAAAGATCTGACAAGCTTCGATTTGCAGGAAATGGTGCAGGTAACACCAGTCGATGACTATTTCGTGCTGGCCTATCCGCAGGAAGGGGAGATCCACACGGAGGTGATCAGCCGCAACAAAGTGGTGGTGGAAACAGAGAAATTTAAAATCAACCCGAAATCGGAGAAAGAAAAAGTGCTGAACAATGAAGACGGCTACCTTTCACCATGGTACGGCCAATATTTCCTCGCTTATGGCATGCAGAGGATCGGTACCTCGTCCGTTGTGCAGGGGCGCGAGGTGTTTTACGTCAATAAGCTTACTTATAAAACCGACGATATAGGTAAAATGGAGGCCAAAGAAGAAGCTTCCCGGCCCGGTCACCAGCCATAATGCAATATTGAGCGAGCGCCTAGTCGACAAGCCATATATGGTCGGCATCGAAGCCTTGCTCGGTCCATTCTACCTGTACGCGTTGTGTTTCCACTGTACTTACCTGCATTCCCACGTAATTGGGATCGATAGGCAGTTCGCGGTTATAGCGGCGGTCGATCAGTACGAGCAATTCCACTACCTTTGGACGGCCGAATGCGGTCATGGCGTCGAGGGCGGCGCGTACCATACGCCCGCTGGCGAGGACGTCGTCGATCAGTATTACTTTTTTACCTTCGATCAGGAAGGGCACGTTGGTTTTGTTCGGGACGAGCGGAGACTCGCGGCGGCGGAAGTCGTCACGATAGAACGTAGCATCCAGATGTCCCAGGAGGATGTCTTGTCCGGTGATTTCGCGAAGCTCTTTCACGATGCGTTCGGCAAAGTGGATTCCCCTGGGCTGCAAACCCATGACAACCGTGTTCGAAAAATCCTGGTGATTTTCAATCAGTTGCTGGCAAAGCCGGCTGATCATTATTTCCAGAAGGGGGCTGCTAAGTACTAATCGTTTTTGGGGTATCATGAAATTTCCCTGAATTTTAGCCTAAATTAAAGTGCTCTTAGACGAAATTAAAACTTTTATTCAATGAAATATCTGATTGCCGGGCTGGGGAATATTGGTCCGGAGTATGCTTTTACCCGGCATAATGCCGGCTTCATGGTGCTCGACCGCCTCGCGGCGCAGCACGATTTTAAGTTTTCTTTTGAAAAACTGGCTTTCGTCGCTGAATGGAAGTACAAAGGCAGGCATATTTATTTTATAAAGCCTACTACTTACATGAATCTGAGCGGAAAGGCGATCCGGTATTATATGGACCAGTACAAGGTGGCTACGGAAAATACGTTAACCATTGTGGATGAGCTGCAATTGCCTTTCGGTACGTTGCGGATCAAGCCCAAAGGTAGTCACGGCGGACACAACGGTTTGAAGAATATTGAGGAATTATTGGGCACCACAGAATACCCCAAACTGCGTTTCGGGATCGGAAATAATTTTCCACGTGGCAGGCAAGTAGATTATGTGTTAAAACCTTTTTCCAATGAGGAAATGGCGGAGCTACCCATCATTTTGGACAAAGCTGGCGATATGGTTACATCGTTTTGTACTTTGGGGATACAATCGACAATGAATAATTATAACCAATGATTGTACTTTTTAAAGAAAATATAAATATTTCAAGAATTGTATTTATTTGGTTTTTGGTTTATTTTTCAAAATTTAATAAAAGTTAATTGCTGATTGTTAGTATAAAATAAGTTTTGAAGTGTCGGAGTTGCGATAAAATTCCAAAGAATATTTTGATTATCAATTTTTGTGCAATTTGTAATTTCAAAATTAATTCCGACATTTGTAATGCAATAAGGCGGAAGCGAAATAGAATAAATCGAGGAAGCCAAATTGAAATGCTGTTATCTTTGCTTTATAATGGAATTTCAGGGTTGCAATGCGGCAAACGAAGTGCGCCGGAAATGAATAAAAAGGACGAAGCAGCAAGATTTCGTCAGATCTGGAGAATAATTAACACCGTATATTGGTTAAGTTCTCTGAATTTTGTAAAGAAGAAAAATTGGAGTATTATTGGTAGTATTCTTACTTTACAAAGACAATGAAACGATCGGGCAGCCCGATACGTTAACGAGAAAAGGAAAAACAGCTGAAAAGCTAAAAAGATATAAAAGATAAGAAAAGGTTAAGGGTTTAGGAATAGTCAGTATAAAGCCATCTCCATGAGATGGCTTTATCTTTTTACCGGCTCCGCCCAAACTTCCACTCTTCTGTTCGACTTTTTCGTCGCCTCTGTCCGGTTGACCTGGTTGGGTTGCGCCGAGCCGTAGCCCGATCCCTCGATCCTGTTGGCGATAATGCCTTTACCGATGAGGTAGGTCTTCACAGTCTCCACGCGCTTGTTGGAGAGTTCTAGATTTTTTTCAAAACTCCCCGTGTTGTCGGTATGGCCTTTCAGGACCAGCCGCAAATCCTGCCGCTTTTGGAAATAGTTTACGATCGAGTCCAGATCGGCGAGGGCGCTATCCTCCAATACTTCGGTTCCCTGACTGAAATAGAGTGTCGAAAGCGGTGTGGAATGTGTTTCGGGTGCCATATTCATGAGCGCCTTCACTTCTTCAAAGCGGTTGTTGGTGCGAACGGTCACGCTTTTGGATTGAAAACCATCGGCCTGTGCGGTAATGCGGTAAGTTTCGTGCGGGGGCAGTTCCACATTATATACTCCGTCGACGGTCTTGGTATGTGCCACCAGCGAGTCGTTGGCCGATTTGCGCACATGCACCTCCGCGTCGTTGACGGGTTTCAGGTTGCGCCCGTCGTAAACGCGGCCCGTTACCACCGCCAGGTTCTTGTTCCGGGGGGGCTCGGGCTTTTCTTCTACCGGTTTCGGTTCTTCTTTCGGTTCTTCTTTTTGAGCGACGGGTTCTTTGAAAGTCTTCGAGATCGACTGATAGCTACGGCGCACAAATACGGGCGTCATTACCCGGTCGTAAATGCGGACGAGCGCCACGGTTCCCGAGCTGGATTCGTTGCCGGCAATGAGGTCGTCCTGGAAGATATTCAGCACCTGGTCGGCGTCGAGTACACCTTCGGTGCCCGGGTCCTTGAAATCCAGTTTCAGGACTCCATTGATGTACATTCGAATAACTTTTGTCTCGTAGTCGCGCGAGTACACGTAATGCACCCACTGCTTCGCGCGCACCGCGACCTTTTCACTCATGGCAAAATTGAAAAAATTGAGTTTGCCATGATAAATATAGGTCCCGTAATCGCTCTTGCGATTCTTGAAATCGAGCACACGTTTCCAGATATCGAGCGAATCGAGCTTGAAATAGACCTCGACCGTGAATGATTTGTTCAGAAATCCCTTTGCTTCCCCACTGTTGAATTGCAGCCCGCTATTTTTCTCAAAAACATAAATTGATCGGGAAAGGTAATCGGAGCCGGGAATTTGTTCTTTGACAATTTGCCCGGGGCGTCCGAGCGGTTTTAGCGCCGGGCCGCCACTTTCAATAGGCAGGAAGCCGTTGTTGAAGTCGTAAGTCCACTGGTTCTGGGCATGCACATGCAGCGCCGGGACGCAAAGCAGGGCCATCAGCACCGCCCGCAGCGCATTTTTTTTGTTAATCATACCCAAAAATATAAAAAGTGGGGGCGGAAGCCGAAGTACAACTTGTAATTTTGGATCGTTATTATTCTTGCGTGTGAAAAACATCGGTATCGGTCTTCTCTTTTCCATTCTCTGGTCGTCGGCCTCCGTGGCAACGAAGTTTGGTGTGCAATCGGCGGCTCCTTTGATACTGGCAAACGTTAGGTTCTTTATAGCTGGTATCTTGCTGCTATCATTTTCCTACCTGTTTGTCAAAGATAAAGCCTACCGGCTGCCTACGAAAAGCGAATGGCAGCAACTTGCGCTGTTTGGGTTCCTCAATACAACGCTTTACCTGGGTCTGTACGTGTATGCGATGAAGTATACCGCTGCCGGTATTGGCAGCCTGGCCGTATCAACCAATCCGCTGATCATTGTGCTGTTGTCGTCGTGGTGGCTGAGCAGGAAGCCAAAAGCCGAAGAATGGACCGGCATTATTCTGGGAATGGGCGGCGTGGCTGTGGCCACTTATCCACTGTTGGCCGACAGCTATACCACCGTAGGCGGCATTACATTATTGCTCATCAGCATGGTGGCGGTTTCGGCGGCGAGTGTTTACTACGCCACCGTGAAATGGGAGTTGCCTAATTTGCTCATCAATGGCTGGCAGGTCTTCCTCGGCGGTGTTTTTCTGCTGCCTGTGACATTGTTCATGGCCGATTTTAATACTACTAAACTAGACACCGTCTTTTGGGGCTCGGTATTGTGGCTCAGCCTCGCGGTTTCAATTGTAGGGTTGATATGCTGGTTTTACCTGCTTCGTATCGACACTGTCAAGGCGTCGCTTTGGCTGTTTCTGTGCCCGCTTTTCGGGTTTTTCTTCGCATGGTGGCTCATGGGTGAGCCCGTGACGATGTATACCGTCGGCGGTACGGTGCTCGTAGTGGCAGGCTTATATGCTGGCCAACGCACAAAATTCGCGGGAAATAAAAAAAGCTAGTCGGGGACGCCTAGTCGGGAACGTCTAATCTACCAGGATTTCGCCTTTGAGATACAACTTCGCCTGGCCGCCGATGTAAACCCGGTCGCCCTGCAATTCGCATTTCAGAAAACCACCGCGGTGCGAGAGCTGGCGTGCATTCAGTTGTGTTTTGGAAAGCTTGTCGGCCCAGTAAGGTATCAAAGTCGTGTGCGCAGAGCCTGTTACCGGATCCTCGTCAATGCCCGATTGCGGTGCGAAGAAACGGGAGACGAAATCTACCTCGTTACCTGCGGCCGTCACGATCACACCGCGCGCCGGAATGGTAGACAGGATAATGATGTCAAAATCAAGGTCCCTCACCACTTCTTCCGATTCGAGCACGACCAGATAGTCGGTTTTGCCTTTGTAAACTTCCAGCAGCGTCGTGTTTTTCAGGCTTTCTACAAGCCCGGGAGGCGGTACGGCAATGTGGTATTGGTCCACGGGGAAGTTCAATGTGAGCCAATCCTCCTTGCAATCGACGGTGAGCACGCCGCTCCGCGAATCAAAGCTGATGGATTGCCCTTCGTAATTCTGAATATTGAAAATCACATACGCTGCGGCGAGCGTCGCATGTCCGCAGAGATCTACTTCTACCGTAGGCGTAAACCACCGGATATGGAAGCCGTTTTCCGTCGGGACGTAGAATGCGGTTTCGGCGAGGTTGTTTTCGGCAGCGATGGCGAGCATCGTTTCTTCCGGCAGCCACTGCTCCAAAGGAACTACTGCGGCAGGGTTTCCACCAAACAACTTATCAGTAAAAGCATCGATTTGGTATATGGGAAGTTTCATGAAGTCAAATGGGCTTGATAACAGCAAGGTATTAAAAATATCCGCTATGGGAAGATTTTCCTGCCAATTTTTAATATAATTTATTGGAAATAGATAAGAAATCAAAGCGCATTTCGTCGAAACCAGACTAGTGCTTGCGGTTTTTCATCCGGAGGTAGACTCCGTTCGTCCAGCCGAATCCTTCCTGGATTTCGTACTCGCCGCCTCCGGCGATCAGATTGGTGTCCGATACATTATACTTTTCGAGCATCTTTCCCGAATGCCTGAACTCCTTCTCGATCAGTCCCAGCCATTCGTCGCTGAGCTCATTGGCCGTCCTGTGGAAATTGTAATTACGCAGTCCTTTGTAAACGATCCATTGCAGTGGAGCCCAGCCGTTGGGGGCGTCCCATTGCTGCCCGGTGCGTACCATGGTCGTAAGCAGTCCGCCCGATTTGAGGAAATTGAGCCTGATGTACGCACGCACATAATGCGAGTGCGGCTTAGGCGCGAGCTTAAAAAACAAGGGAAAAGCACCTGCAATGGTGATTGCTTTGGTGAAATCCCTTTTCTGGAAATCATAATCCATGTAATAATTCCTGGACTCATCCCAGAAATAGGTCTGAATGGCGATATTCCGCCGCCGTGCCTTTTCTTCATAAAGCAAATGCATACGCCGGTTATCAGAGAGCAGGTACGCTTCCGCAATGGTTTTTTCCAGGTGGTAAAGCAGGCAGTTCAGGTCCAGCGGCAGGATGTCGGTCGTGTGGATAGAAGCAAAATCGGTTTCATCGGCAAACCACCGGCTACTGAAATCCCAGCCCGATTCCGCGGCCGCCCGCAGGTGGCGGTAGAGGTCTTCGGGAGTAGTTCCGTACTTTTCGTTGGCCTCCCGTGCGAGCTCGGTGTCCTCGCTGTACGACTCCGGGCGCGGGGTAGCCTTGTCGTCCCAATAGCGGTTCAGCAGGGCGCCGTCGGGAAGGTATACGAGGCGCCGGTGAGCTGTGAATGGCTCACACGGCTCCAGGCAGCCATCCATCCAGTAATCGTATTCTTTTTGAAGTTGCGGCAGGTATTTTTTCAACACCTTTTTGCCCTCCATTTCACTGAACAACCTTACCATCAGCGAAAAGAACGGCGGCTGCGAGCGGCTAAGATAATAGGTCCGATTGGCGGTCGGTATGAATCCGAGGGTGTCAATCAGATAGGCGAAGTTGTTGAGCATGTTTCTGATCAACTCCACGCGCCCCGACTCTTTGAGTCCCAGCATTGTAAAGTAGCTGTCCCAATAATATATTTCCCGGAAACGCCCGCCCGGCACCACATAAGGGTGGGGCAGGGGAATGAGCGACCCGCCCCGTTCCTGGTTTTCGGGCTGGCGGGTGAGTACCGACCAGAGCTTGCCGGCATGCTCGGAAACCGACTCATTCTTGTCGGAAATAAACTCCGAGGCAATCTGAGCCGGCATCCTGAAATGCGTCCGGACGAATGTTTCCATGTCAAAGTCCGGCTGGTCTTTTTCCTGGTGGTACCGCTCGATAATCAGTACCGGGTCTTCCAGAGGGATTGCATCGGCGAACGTTTTGGAATCGGAGAAAATGTGGCTGCATTGCACGTCACGAAATAGCGTTCCGTACAACTCTTCGGGAGAGATGTGAGCCTGGCCGTAAGTGAATGATGGAGCAACAAAACCGTACAAAACAAACTGATTTTAGGGGTTCACCCGCATGGTTAATGACTTATTTGACTTCTGTAAATTTGAGTTTTGGTAATAACATCGCATTCTCGATGAGTTTAATTTGAATACCCAGAATCCCCGCCTCGGCATTGGCATCGATCTTCTCCGCATCGTCGGTCGGCTTGTGGTAATCGTCGTGGCCGCCGGTATGGAAAAACAGTACGGGAATTTGCTTGGCATAAAACGAACCGTGGTCCGAACCGCCGCTTCCCGCATTATCCGTAAAAAACTTCGTATCGCTCTTTACGTCCTTGAAAACCGCAGGCCATTCGGCGCTGGTACCGTAGCCGCCAATGCCGACGCCCCGTTTCGCGTCGTATCGTCCGATCATATCCATATTCGACATGAAGTTGATATCGGCCAATGGCAATGTCGGGTTGTTCACAAAGTACCGGGAGCCTACGAGCCCCAGTTCTTCCGCCCCGAAAGCGATAAAAAGGAAGTTATAAGGTTCCTTTTTGTCATTTCCCGAAAAATACCGCGCCAGTTCGAGCAATCCGGCTACGCCCGATGCATTATCATCGGCCCCGTTGTGGATCTGTCCTTCGGGCTTTTCGGCCTTGGAGCTTCCCTGGCGGCCCAGTCCAAGGTGGTCGAAATGAGCGCCGATGACGATGGTATATAGCGCCCCGTTGTCGAGAAAACCTATTACATTCCTTGCCTCACGGATGCTGTCGGGCACTACCACGCGCCTGATTTTGGCTGTAAAAGGCTGGTAATAGCCTTCGGTTCCTTTGGGTAAAAGGTGGTACTTTTTGAATTGTTTCGCCACATACTTCGCGGCTTTCTCATTCTCCTTGCTTCCCGTGCCGCGGCCTTTCATCTTATCGGAAGCCAGGTACGAAATGTGTTTGCGGATGTTCTCCGGTGAGGGTGAAACGGATTGTCCAAATGCCTGCGCAGCGCCGAAAACGAGCAGCAGACTGTGAAAAAAGATTCTCATTCTACTAAAAATGGTTGACGGGCAAAGATAAGCTGCCGCGGCACGAGCGGTTCTCGCGGAAGGACAGAATTTTTGCATTTGCTTGTATTTTCAGGCATCCGGGCTTAATATTGCACCATCAATCAATTGCTTCCCTTATGCGGCGGTTGATTTATAAAGAAGAGGCGAGAGAATGGGCTCTATGAACCTCTGGCAACCTGCTACCGCTACGGAGAAAGGTGCTAATTCCCACCTAAGTTTATTAGGAGATATAAAATCAATTCGTGTGCTCTTACAGTTAGAAATTTCCGTAAGCCGATTGGCTTTAGTCTCGCAGCTACAACCGAAAATTTGTGTTTCGGCTGTCAACTTAACCATGTGTTGAATTTAACCACGTGCTGTGGCTCTTATGCAAGCGGACCAGAAGACATTTAAATACCCCTATCCTTACGCGCTCGAAATGGGGGGCGAACTGCCAGGATTTGAACTCGCATACACTACCTACGGAAAAAGGAACGCCAACGACACCAATATCGTCTGGATTTGCCATGCGCTCACCGGTAGCTCCAACGCCCACGACTGGTGGGATGGCCTGGTAGGAGATGGTAAATATTTTAATTCGGACCAGCATTTCATCATCTGTGTGAACGTGCTCGGTTCAGCATACGGGTCGACGGGGCCGCTTTCTGTGAATCCCAGGACAAACCAACCCTACTACCACACCTTTCCGACCCTTACCGTGCGGGATGTGGTAGGAACGCTGGATCTTTTACGGCAGGAGCTCGCTATCAGCAAAATCAAAATCTGCATTGGCGGATCCCTGGGTGGGCAGCAGGCATTGGAATGGGCGGTTGAAAAACCGGATCTGTTCGAAGAGCTGATCCTGATCGCTTCCAATGCATTGCATTCGCCGTGGGGTATCGCGTTCAACGAATCGCAGCGGATGGCGATCCAGGCGGACCCTACCTATGCCGAAGATAGCCCGGAAGCCGGCGCTATGGGCATGCGTGCGGCCCGGTCGATCGCCTTGCTGTCGTACCGTAATTACGATACTTACAACTTCACCCAAGCCCGAGATAATCCGGACCAGATTGATGATTTCCGGGCGTCGTCGTACCAGCAATACCAGGGCGACAAGTTTGTGAAACGTTTCAATGCATTCTCCTACTGGGCGCTGTCGAAGATCATGGACTCGCATAATGTGGGCCGCAACCGAGGGGGCATTGTGCATGCGCTCGGGCTCGTGAAGGCGAAAACGCTGGTACTCGGTATCAAATCCGATTTATTATTCCCGCTTTCGGAGCAGCAGTTTCTGGCCCGGCATATTCCCGATGCTGCATTTCAGGAAATCGATTCGCTTTACGGCCACGACGGCTTCCTGATCGAATACAAGCAGCTTACGCAGGTGATCCGTGCATGGCAGGAGACGAACGGGCAGTTGCAGATGGCGCGCATTCGTTAGGGTATTCAGGATTTAAAGGCATTATATCAATACAAAAAGCGAAACTCCCGACCGGCAACCGATCGGGAGTTTCGCTTTTTCCTGTATTCCCAAATTACTTCGAAAGGCTCAGCAGCAACTCAGGCTCGTTGGTAGTAATGTAATCCGCATCCTTTTCGAGGAAGTATTTCAAATCCGCTTCACTATTGACCGTCCACACGTTGGTAGTGAGCTTTTTCTGGCGCATTGCGGGAATGTAGTCATCATGTTTCTTCAAAACGCTGAAATGGTAGTCGATACCGTCGAGCCCGGCAGCCTGGATTTCGTCAGGTGTTTTGTCGCCATTCAGGTATTCCACGTGGGCTTTCGGGGCGAGTTGCTTCACTTTCAGGCACACATCCCAGTCGAATGCGATGTAATCGGTGATTTTCTCCACTTTCATTTTCTTCACCAAATCCACGCATTTCGTAGCCAGTGCCAGTGAGCGCTCTTTGCTGATTTTGGAAGTTTTAATTTCCAGGATCAAACGCGTCTTCTTCTGCTTCGAACCCGCTTTCAAATAGGCCTCCAAAGTCGGAAGCGATTCGCCGTTAGCCAGTTTGATCTTCGAAAGCTCGGCCGAATTGGTCGTTTCGATATTGGTTCCCTGAATGGAATGGTCGTGCAGCACGTACAGAACCGAGTCGGCCGACATATGCACATCGAACTCGCTGCCATAGCAACCCAGTTTGATCGCGTGTTCCAATGCGCCGATCGAGTTTTCGGTAGCACCGGTATTTTTCCAGGCGCCGCGGTGCGCGATCACCTTGTTTTTCTTTTGAGACATACCATCCATCGACACCAGGCTCATCAGCCCGATTGCAAGCATTAAAAATCCTTTTTTCATTGTATTCAATTTAAACTTCCTTAAAAAGACATTTTTCGGCACATTTTACCCCCAATGCGGCAAAATTACGGCAACTTGGGCGGGTGTCTGTTAGGTCAATATTAAGTTATCCTAAAAACCCTGGTGCGGTGTAACCGTTAGAACTACCATTTTGGACGTAGGCGTATTGCTCTTTTCCGCGACGCTCGTGATGGGTACCAGCACGTTCGTTTCGGGGAAGTATGTGGCTGTACATTGCTCGGGAATAGGGTATTCCACGACCACAAACTTGTGAGCCACGCGCGCTACGCCGCCATGATCGTTGTGCAAATCCACCAGATCGCCGTTTTTCAGGTTGCGGTCCCGCATATCCTTCGCATTCATCAGAATCACGCGCCGTTCGTTGTAAATGCCCCGGTAGCGGTCGTTCAGGCCGTACACGGTGGTATTGAACTGATCGTGGCTGCGAATGGTCATCATCATCAGTTCGCCTTCTTTCAAATGTTGCTTTTCCGGCGCTGCGATGTGGAAATGTGCCTTGCGGGTAGGTGTGTCGAAGTCACCCGACCGGTTGCAATTGGGCAGATAGAAGCCACCAGGTTGCCTTACCCGCTCATTATAGTCCGCAAAACCGGGGATTGTGCGCTCGATGTCCGCGCGGATAAGATCGTAATCTGCCGCGTACTTATCCCAACTCACTTTGCTGCGCTCGCCCAAAGTGGCCTTTGCAAGCCTGCACACGATTTCCGGCTCGCTCAAAAGGTGTTTCGAAACAGGTTCAAGCACACCGCGCGACGACTGGATCACGCCCATCGAATTTTCGCACGACACAAAGCGGTTCTCGCCATTGCGCATGTCCTTGTCGCTCCGGCCGAGGCAGGGTAATATCAGTGCCTCCTGCCCGTGAACGAGGTGGCTGCGGTTCAGTTTGGTGGATACATGGACAGTCAGTCTGCATTTCTGCAAGGCTTCGGCAGTAAAACGCGTATCGGGCGTGGCGGAGAGAAAGTTGCCGCCCATGGCAAAAAACACTTTCGCTTCGCCGGCGTGCATGGCTTTAATGCATTCCACGACGTCATAACCATGTTTCCGCGGCGGCGCGAAATGGAAGTTGTGCTCGATGGCGTCCAGCAGCTTGGCGCCGGGGCGCTCGAAAATACCCATCGTACGGTCGCCCTGTACATTGCTATGCCCGCGCACGGGGCACGTTCCCGCGCCGGGCTTGCCGATGCTGCCTTTCAGCAACAGCAAATTCACGACTTCCTTAATGGTCGCCACTGCATTCTTATGTTGCGTCAGCCCCATTGCCCAGCAGGCGATGATCTTGCTTTTTCCTGCGAGCACGCGCGCAACCTCCTGCACCTGCGCATAAGGTACGCCCGCCTGTGCGGCGAGTTCTGCGGCGTCGTACTGTTTCAGGTCTTGCAGGAAATCGTTATAGCCTTGTGTGTTTTGGTTGATAAAGTGCTGGTCAAAAACGCTGCCGGGAGCTTTTTGTTCCGCTTCCAGCAAGAGTACCTCAATGGCTTTCAGCAATGCCATGTCGCCATTGATCTTTACCGGCAGAAAAATATCGGTCAATCCTGGTTTATATCCCAGCACACCCACCACTGTTTGCGGGTTGTTGAACCCCATCAAGCCGGTTTCGGGTAATGGGTTAATGGAGATGATCGTCGCGCCATTGGCTTTGGCTTTTTGCAATGCGGTGAGCATCCGCGGGTGATTGGTGCCTGGGTTCTGTCCGAGGATCATGATCACCTCGGCCTCGTAAAAATCGTTCAGTGTCACGGAGCCTTTGCCAATGCCCAGCGACTCGCCCAATGCGGTGCCGCTGCTTTCGTGGCACATATTGCTGCAATCGGGCAGGTTGTTGGTGCCGTATTCGCGCACAAAAAGCTGGTAGAGGAATGCCGCTTCATTGCTGGTGCGGCCCGAGGTGTAAAATACGGCTTCGTCGGGCGAAGCAAGGCGGTTCAGTTCTGCTCCTATTTTTTCAAAAGCGGCATTCCAGGTGATGGGCTGGTAATGCGTGCCGCCTGCGGGCAGGAACATCGGCTCGGCAATGCGCCCTTTGCCGCCTATTTCGTAGTCCGAAAGTTTGCCCAATTCCTGCACGGAATGCTGCGAGAAGAACTCCGCGGTCAGCTTCTTTGCGGTAGCTTCCTCGGCAACAGCCCTGGCGCCATTCTCGCAATACTCGGCGATGCCGGAGCGCTCGTCGTCCGGGTCCGGCCAGGCGCAGCTCGGGCAGTCGAAGCCACCTTTTTGGTTGAGATTAAACAATGCCTTCATACCGCGCTGCAAACCTGCCTCACTCACCGTCATTTCCAATGCAGAAACCACTGCGGGAATGCCTGCGGCCACTTTTTTGATCGGACCTTGTTTCAAACCGGTCAGTTTTTCGGGATTTTCAGCACCCGGTATCGGTAGTGGGTTGTCGGACATGGTTCAGCAGGTTTTAGGATTGTCGTAGTTGTCGGACTGGTCTTCTGTGGCGTTGTCCAGGCATTTGAAATCTTTTTCAATCAGCATCAATAACGAACTGCCATCGCCCAGCGGCATATTTCCCTGAAACCCGACGGTATTGTTCGCAGCCCAGCCGGTAAGCAGCGTTTCAGGCACTTCCAGGGTGATTTTGTTATGCTCAAACCGCGCTTGCAGCTCAGTACCAGCCCACTTTTGCACTGCATAAATCAACTGCGCCGGACCGAAATCAGTCGTTTCTTCCAGGTATCCTTCATTTTCAAGTTGGCCTACTTCCGTTTTCGAAAGCCTGAAACGTACGGAATTTCCGTGAATGCGGATTTTCATAGTTATTGGATCCGGTGGTGGCCGGTATAAATGTTAAATTTGTCGTTTTTCAGAAATCCTACCAGCGTAATGCCGCTCTCTTCCGCCAATTGGACGGCCAGGCTCGACGGGGCGCCTATCGCCGCCACCATCCCTATCCCCGCCATCGTTGCCTTTTGAATGAGTTCGAAACTCGCCCGGCCGCTGAGAAGAAGAATATGCTTGTCAAGTGGCAGTTGGCCGGCCAGTAATGCCGCACCAATGACCTTGTCCAGTGCATTATGCCTCCCCACGTCCTCGCGCAGCATCAAAAATTGCCCAGAAATGTCGAAAAGCGCAGAAGCGTGCAGCCCGCCGGTAGTTTCGAATGTATTCTGGTGCTCGATAATCTGTTCTACAAGTCGGTACAACACCTCTTTTTTTAAAACCCAGTCTTCCTGTGCATGGGCATACACCGACCTGGTTTTGATCGCATCGATGCTCGCCTTGCCGCAAACACCGCAGCTGGAAGTGGTGTAGAAGTTGCGTTCCAGCGAACCTAGTTTCGGCTCGAAATCCGCAGAGAAGGTTACCACCACCTTGTTTTCATCGAATGGCGAATTCGCGACACCGTCGATCTGGCTTTTGGAATGGATAATGCCCTCGGTGAACAGAAACCCGGCGGCGAGCTCGCGATCGTTTCCCGGCGTTCGCATCGTTACCGAAATGCTTTTGCGCTCTTTTCGCCCTTCCGACTGAAATGCAATCTGTATTTCAAGAGGCTCTTCCACGGCGAGCTTGTCGTCGAGCTCTTCGGCGTTATGCCCGTTTATCCGGACGATTTTATGGCTGGTAATTGAACTGGTCTCCATTTTAAAAGTCATTTTCTGCTTCGAGTGCCCGTTTTATGGCTTGAAAATCAGCCGTCGTGTCCACGCTTAGCATTGTTTTTTCCGACAATGGCCGGTATTTTCCTGCATGCTCCCCTATTAAAAAACGCTGCAAGGAGCGCGAGCCGTTTTCGAAGGCCTTCCATAAAGCATTGCTTGCCGATCGCGAATACCATCCGAGCAACGGCTCGTAGAATCCGCTTGCATTATAAAAGGCCGCGGCGGGCAAATCCTTATCAGTATTATGCAGAAAATTGGCCAGCTCGTTGGTCGTGAGGTAGGGATAATCGCATCCTGCCACGAGGAAGTCATTCCCGGGAAAGGACTCAAATGCGGTGAGTAACCCGCTCATAGGGCCGGCTCCGCTATATTTGGGCAGGTCGGCCAGTTTCGGGTAGGCGGTACGGAATGTTTTGTATTGTTCCGCATTGCAGGAGAGGATCACGCGCTCGCATAGGGGCGCGAGCAGGTCGGCAACGTGTTCGTGCTGAGGTTTTTGGTAGTACACCAGCAAACTTTTATCGGTCCCCATTCTCGTGCTTTCGCCGCCGCAAATTACCAATCCGTATAGGCTCATAATGGCAAGTCAATCGTTTTAATCGGTCAAATATGCGTAACTTCCTTGTATGGAAATGGGTGATGTTAAAATATTAAAGAAAAAACCGATTTATCCGGTGAGCTCCGAGCTGCGCAAATACCTGCGTTTTTATCAGCGCGATGCCCGGCTGCCGGTGGCTTACCACGATTTGCTGAATTTTTACGAATCGTTTCCGGTGATTGATAAAAACGGGAAGGATACACTTTGGGAAAGCCCGCTCTACCCGCCGTATGAACTGGAACGCTTGCATGCCGGGCTGAAAAAGGTATATGCAATGCTCAAAGCTTCGGGTAACCTGCGCATTGTAGAGCACAAATACATCGATCGCATCGACTACTGCAAGTTCGGTAATTCCAACCCGTTCCGCATCAAGATCGTGAACCGGCTGAACGATATTTATGATTATTTCTACGTCAAAAAGGCCGATTCTTCCCGCATTTATGGATTGGAACTGGAAGAAATCTTCTCGCCCAATCAGGTTAATTACATCGTCGACGGCGAGACGCTGATCGAGGAGCATATTGCCGGCATTCCGGGTGACGAGTTCGCCCGCACGCGCATGCGCGACCCCGACTACAACCCGATCCGGATCGCGAAGGAATTTGTGAAGTTCAACGAGCGCTGCAAAATCACACTGCTGGGCGATATGCGTTCGTACAACTTCGTCATGCAGATTACTCCGGATTTCGACGATTTTCAGTTCCGTCTCCGCGCCATCGACTTCGACCAGCAGTTTTACGAGGGTAATCTGAAAGTATATATGCCCCAGTTTTTTAAGGAGAATTTGCCTTACGTGCAACTTGCGATGGAACACCTGACCGACAAAACCGTGGTGCAATATCAGCAGGAAGAGCAGTCGTCGATCATGTACCAGGCCAAAGCCGAGCGTTACCGCTTGCGGGACCTGCGCGACGTGTGTATCAAGGACAAGATATCAACCGCCGACAACATTCATCAGCTGCGCGAAAGCCTTGCAGCGCATTATTCCGATGATCACTACCACAAATGCGAGACGATGACGGAGATTATTGAATTGAATATTAAGAATGTAATCAGGATGGTGATTGCGTGAAAATTACAAATAGTTCTTGTTTTAGGATAAGTTTGTAACTTAGAGTAAAAGTGTTGTCACCTAAATCCTGAGACTGATGAAAACACGTTTCCTCTTTGTACTATTGGTGCTTCTACCAGCTCGTTTACTATTCGCTCAGCCGTGTGGGTATCCGAGTGTGAGCCTGACCAGTCAGGCAGATGTCGATAATCTGGCAACCAATTACCCGGGATGCACCGAGCTGAACGGAATAGACATGCATGGCACGAACGTCTCAAATCTGAACGGGCTTTCGCATATTACCTACATCGGGCGCATCGCCCTGAGCAACAATCCGCAACTGCAAGATCTTACGGGTTTAAGTGCTCTAAAAAAGGTCGAAACCCTGCAAGTGACGGACGGAGGGGTTAAAAGCCTTCTAGGACTGACAGCCCTCGATACAATCGGACATACGTTGTATATCAGGAGTCCCTTGCACGATTTCAAGGGTTTGGGGGCTGTCAAAGTGATCGGCAAAATCTTCATGCAAGGTAATTATCCTGCTCCGTATGCATACAATACTTCGTTCGAAGGGTTCGATTCGCTGGATAGCATCGGCACAATTGAGTTGAATACTCCGTCCGTTGAAAATTTTAAAGGATTGGAGAAAGTCAAGAAGCTGGGTACGCTCAGTTTGCTGAATATGTGGGTGATGACTGGTCTGGAAGGACTTGAAAATGTGAAATTTTCCAAAGGAATAGCTATCAAGGGTTCTGGTGCGCTGCAAAATTGCGGCGTGAAAAGTGTTTGTATGTGGCTAAGTGAAAACGGAGCGGCCAACCTGCAAGACAATGCGGCAATCTGTAATACGACGCAAGCGATTTTGTCATCGCCGGGGTGTTTGGTTGTATTTCCGGTAGAGTTAATTTCTTTCACAGGAATGATTTCGCCGGAGGGGAACAAGCTGCTGTGGCGCACAAGCTGGGAAACCGGTAATAAGGGCTTTGCCATCGAACGCAGCACCAATGCAGTCGCTTTCGAGGAAATCGGTTTCGTAGCTGGCTCGGGAGATTCGAAGAGCAATAAGGATTACATTTTTACCGACATGGGCGCCCAAGGAACGGCCTACTACCGCCTGAAACAGATCGATTGGGACGGTACTTCTCATTATTCTAAAATAATCGTCGTTAAGTCTGCTTCCAACTTGACGAGGGTCTACCCTAATCCTGCCAAGGGGTATTTGCATATCGACCAGAAAGGTCTCAACAGGAATTTTGCTTTGATAAACAGGCAAGGATTTGTGGTAATGGAATCGGCAGTTTTGTCGGCGGGGAAGCTGGACGTAAGCCATTTGCCCGACGATCTTTACATGCTGAAAGTTGGCGAGGAATCCTTTAAAGTCGTTGTAAAGAACAAATAGATCGGGATGATCCGTTTTATGTCTTATCTTTGCATTTTGGAACAATTGGGCGGATAGCGCTGTTGCTCCCTTTTCAAAACTATTAAAATCGGAAGGCATTCAACCTTCGCCAGATTACTACGATGAGTAAACACGGACGCATTCTTGTCGCTATGAGCGGCGGCATCGACAGCTCGCTCGCAGCTGTCCTTCTCCACGAACAAGGTTATGAGGTCATCGGAATGACCATGAAAACCTGGGATTACGCCAGCAGTGGCGGTACCAAGAAAGAAACCGGCTGTTGTTCGCTGGATTCTATCAACGATGCACGCAATATCGCGGTGGAGCTGGGTTTCCCGCATTATATTCTCGATATCCGCGCCGAGTTTGGCGATTACGTAATCGACCACTTCACAGGTGAATACCTCGAAGGCCGCACGCCTAACCCTTGTGTGCTTTGCAATACCCACATCAAATGGGACGCACTGCTCCGTCGCGCCGACAGGCTCGATTGCGAGTTTATCGCTACCGGGCACTATGCCAATATGCAGTTCAACAACGGCCGCCACTATGTTTCCAAAGGCATTGATGCCTGGAAAGATCAGAGCTATGTGCTTTGGGGCGTGTCGCAAGAAAGCCTTGCCCGTACCAAGCTGCCGTTAGGTTATTTGCACAAAACCGAAATCCGGGAAATGGCGCGCGAAAGAGGGTTTATTGATCTGGTCAATAAATCTGAAAGCTACGAAATCTGCTTTGTGCCGGATAACGATTACCGCGGCTTTCTGAAAAGGCGCATTCCCGGGCTGGAAGCCGAAGTGGCAGGTGGTAATTTCATCTACGCGGATGGTACCGTGGTAGGTAAGCACGAAGGTTACCCATTCTACACCGTCGGTCAGCGCAAAGGGCTCGGTATCGCATTAGGTCGCCCCGTTTTCGTGACGGAAATCCGGAAAGATACCAACGAAGTAGTGCTGGGTGATATGCCCGATCTTTTCCGCGACGGCATGAATGTGAGCAAATTGAATCTCCAAAAATACGAATCCATCGAAAAGCCGCTCGAAACCGTCACCAAAGTGCGGTACAAACACGACGGTACCCCGGCGATCATCGAACAAACCGGCCCGGATCAAATCGTGGCCCGCTTCCATGATGGCGTCAACGGCATTGCACCAGGCCAGGCCGCTGTCTTTTATGAAGGCGATGATGTGGTAGGAGGCGGCTGGATTATGAAGAGTTTCCGGCAAGAGTGAGAGTGGTGAATTATTTCTAAATTAGCTTCTCATTATCTACTCAAATAGTTCCTCTGTAAAGTTTCATCATCAACAAACTTACAGATGGATTTTAAAACCCTTCGGCGATTGGCCAAAGAACGAGCGAAAGAGAAGTTAGTAGTGACCAATACCGGGATATATCGCGAGGAGCTTGATGCCGAGATCAAGTTTAATATGGCTGGTATAAAGGAATGTATTAATCAGCCTTTCAGTCCCTATCTGGACAAGATAAATCTGATTATGGACGGATTGGAAGAAGCACTTGCTACTGCTACTTACATCGGTTTTACAACCTACCAGACACACCCGAAGGAGCACGTCTTAGGATATCATTATCTAGAAACAGAAATAGGCGGGAGCACCGCCTATTTCAATATTCAGGTAACCGTTCAAAAGCAACATTTCCTTTACTCTATCACGGAAACATTGCACTGGGACCCGTTAGAATAAAAAACACCTGACGTGCTTAGAGGAGTTGCAATCCAATGCCGGTTCAGGTGTTACACAAATATAAGACTTTTATCTGAAAAACAAGTCTTATTGTCAGATCTTTATCCTCTGCCTCACAGCTTCATACAGAATAATAGAACTCGCAACGGATACATTCAGCGATTCCACTTGCCCGGCGAGCGGGATTCTCGCGCCGCTGTCTGCGAGGTCAATGAATTCTTTGGAAATACCATCTTCCTCTGAGCCCATGATGATCACCGTTGGGACAGAGAAATCAATATCATAAAGCGATTTGTCTGTTTTTTCAGTACACGCAACGATCTGCAAGCCGCTGTTACGCAGGTAGGTCAGCGTTTCGTACAGATTAGGTTCGCGGCAAATGGGCAGGAAGTTTAGCGCACCCGAAGAGGTTTTCATCGCATCGGCATTGATTTGTGCACCGCCTTTCGTGGGGACGATGATCGCCTGCACGCCTGCGCATTCGGCCGTGCGCGCGATCGCACCGAAGTTACGGACGTCGGTAACGCGGTCGAGTAGGAGCAGGAGCGGGGTTTTGCCATCCTCATACACCTGTGTAAGCACGTTGTGCAAAGGCATGTACTGAATGGGCGATACAAATGCGATTACACCCTGGTGGTTCTTGCGGGTTACCCGGTTCAGTTTCTCAACCGGTACACGCTGATAAGGTACGCCAAGTTCTTTGGCGAGTTTTTCAATCTCCGCAAGTCCGAACTCGCGCTGAATAAATAACCGTTCGATTTCTTTGCCCGAACGAAGGGTTTCAAGTACCGACTGCGTACCAAAAACCATATCGGCCTGGGACTGTCTGGGGGCTGGTTTTCTTACCGTATACTTCCGTTTCTCCATGCTTCTACTACTGGATACCAAATCGGCTGGTACTCGGCATAGCGAACCAGTTCATAATGATCATCCACAAATTGATTGTTTCTTCTGTTAAATGTAAAATTGACGTTTTGGGCGTTGCCTCTGTGATCGTACGTCCACACCTCGCGGTCTTTGCTGCGCTGTACTTTGTCTGGCGGGCCCAACACGATGTAAATCATTCCTTTGTCGGTTTTCCAGCCTTCTTTGTAGGTGGTAAAGAGCTGGTTGGCTTCCTCGACGCGCCCATAGAATGAACGGATCGATTGCTGCGCAAGTGGTGCATTACCGTTCATGAGCGTTAGCCAGTATTTATCCAAAGCCTTTTTATAATCCTCGGCCTTCTTGATCTCGTTGATCTCGTTGTTGGTGCTCATGTAAAGCAATGGACCAAGCAACAATTGCGGGCGCGTAACCTTAGGAAAGCGCTCATTCACCACCAGAATACCAAGGCCTTCCGATTGAGTGGTGTCTGCGAAAATATTGTAAAGACCTTCTTTCGTGAATCGCAGCGGCTGGTCGGCGCTGATCATGAAAGTACTATCCACTTCGAGCGATTTGCTTACGTTCTTCGGAGCGATGTTCATCGGCGATCCAGCCGGTTCGAAATCATGATTGTAGTAGTAAACGTGCAGCTGTTCGGCGTTTTCGCCGGCTTTTTTGATCGTAAACTGCTCGTTGGAACTGATATAATGTCTCTGCAATGGCTGCGTCGAATTGCCTGTGTAAACGCCGTACATCTGGTTTACAGCCAGCTTTTTGAAACGGATCGTGAGGTCGTTCAGTACTTTTTTCAACGTCCCGGTCTGGCTGATTTCGCTAAGGAGCACACCGTAGTCGCGGTTAGGGCTTTTAAGCTCATAGGAGATCACGATCTTATCGCCCATGCGGGAAACGTTTGTCGAATCGAGCTTCACGTTGCCGTAACCCAGTCGTTCGCGTGTTCCGTAGTCGGAATAGATGACGTAATTGAGATTATACAGCTTTACAAAATCGGCGACGCCCATCGGATTTTTTCCTTTGAAGGCATCCACATACAGAAAAACCGACGTCTGCGTCGTGTCTTTCAACAAATACTTGCTTTGAATAGCCACCAGAGAGAGCTCCTCATTCACCGGTGCTGGCGCCTGCTGTTGCTCCGTCGGCCGTACCTGCGCCTCGGGAATCTGCTTCATAGACTTATTGGATGATGCGCACCCGGCCATCACCAAAACAGACATTATATGGATACAAAAGCGAAGATTTGTTCTCATGTACGTGTATTCATCGTTTGTCAAATAACGAACGAACGGGCAAAATTACCCAATAAAACGGTAATAAAATTTTTATTCCGGACTCTTACCGCCACGGGTAGCCGATTTGATCTGCTCCTCGATGGCATCCCACTGATTGTCAGTGATTTCTTTCAGGAAATTGAATTGGCCTCCGGCCAGTACTTCACCGCCGTCGAGTGTGATCACTTCACCCGTCATATAGGCCGAGAAATCTGAAATCAGATAGGCAGCCAGATTGGCCAGTTCCTGGTGCTCGCCCGTCCGCGCGAGGGGAATGCGGTTTTCGAATGCGAATTTGGTAGCGAGTTCTTCCGGGAACAGACGATCCCAGGCTCCCTTTGTCGGAAACGGGCCGGGCGCGATCGCATTGAGGCGTATGCCATGCCGTCCCCATTCGAATGCGAGCGACTTGGTCATCGTGAGTACGCCGGCCTTGGCCATGGCCGACGGTACAACCCAGCCCGAACCGGTGGTGGCGTAGGTGGTTACGATGTTGAGTACCGAGCCTTTGATATGGTTCTCAATCCAGTATTTACCCAAAGCCAGGGTAAAGTAGTAGGTGCCGCGCAGCACAATATCGACGACGGTGTCAACCGCTTTATAGGAAAGCCGCTCGGTAGGACTGATGAAATTCCCTGCGGAGTTATTGACCAGTCCATCAACCTGTCCGAATGCTTCAACGGCTTTCGCGATCACATTTTCGATCTGCTCGGTTTTCCGCACATCGCATGCTACGTAAAGAATCTTGCCGCCTGTGCTCTGGCTGAGTTCCGACGCTGTTTTTTGGAGGACATCTTCTTTTCTGCTGCAAATGACCACATTCGCGCCGAGGCGGAGGAAATAGGCGGCCATCGATTTTCCGAGCCCGGTACCGCCGCCGGTGACGATGATCGTCCGGTTTTCGAGCGCGCCGTCGCGGAGCATACCTTCGTTATAAGCCATGATGGGAGTATTTTTAGAATGGGATGAAAAGTAAATTTTTCTTTAAAAACATTATATTTTGAATGAAAAACAAATCGCCCGGAAATGGAGCAGGTGAAGGAAATCATGAACGAGCTGGCGATGCTGGCGACGGAGCAGACGCTTAAAACGATGAAGAATCACGGGGCAGTTGAACCGATTTACGGTGTCAGGATCGGGGATATGAAGCCGATTTTGAAAAGGTATAGAAACAACCACCAGCTGGCGCTCGAATTGTTCAAAACTGGTAACTCGGATGCGATGTACCTGGCCGGGCTGATGTCGAAGCCTGCATTGATGACGCCCGAAGTACTCGACGAATGGATTGAAGGCGCTTCCTGGCATATGATCAGCCAGTATACGGTTGCCTGGAACGCTGCGGAAAGCCCCTACAAATTTGAAATGGCCCGGAAATGGATCGAATCCGACGACGAACTCACGGCGGATGCCGGATGGGCAACCTGGGGCTACGTTATGGCATTGACACCGGACGATCAGCTCGATAAGCAGGAAATTGACGGGTTGCTAAACCGTGTCGAGCGCGAGGTACATTCGGCGCCAAACCAGGTCCGATATGTTATGAATGGCTTCGTGATCGCCGTGCGCTCGTATTATGCGCCGCTGGCGGAGAAAGCGATGGAAGTCGGCAAAAGGATCGGGAAGGTGAAAGTCAACCTGGGGAATACCGAATGCAAAGTGCCTTACTCACCCGATTACATTCAGAAAGTATGGGACAAAGGCCTTCTCGGGAGAAAGCGAAAAGAAGTAAGATGCTGATTATTGCTGAGCCAGAAGGTAAAGCACGGCCATTCTCACGGCCACCCCGTTTTCTACCTGGTTCAAAATAATGGAATGCTGGGAATCGGCCGCATCAGAAGAAAGCTCCACGCCGCGGTTGATAGGGCCCGGGTGCATGAGCACGATTTCCTTGTCCAGCTCGTCGAGCATGGCCTTGTTGATGCCGTAATACAACGAATACTCACGCAGCGACGGGAAGTATTTGATCTGCTGCCGTTCCAGCTGTATACGCAGCACGTTGGCCACGTCGCACCATTGCAGCGCCTCTTTTACATTATGCCCGATTTTTACACCGAGTTCCCCCAAATGCTTAGGGATCAATGTAGAAGGGCCGCATACCATCACTTCCGCACCGAGTTTTTGCAGACAGAATATGTTTGACAATGCCACCCTCGAGTGGGTAATGTCGCCGATGATCGCGATTTTTTTACCTGCCAGGTCACCCAGTTTTTCACGCATCGAAAACGCATCGAGCAGCGCCTGCGTCGGATGCTCGTGTGTGCCATCGCCCGCATTCACGACGTTCGCAGGGATGCGCGTCGAGAGGTAATGCGGTGCGCCCGGACTGCTGTGACGCATCACGATCATGTC
The DNA here is from genome assembly GCF_031457695.1 of Dyadobacter sp. BE31. Taxonomy (NCBI): domain Bacteria; kingdom Pseudomonadati; phylum Bacteroidota; class Cytophagia; order Cytophagales; family Spirosomataceae; genus Dyadobacter; species Dyadobacter sp. BE31. Next base: position 384,961 of record NZ_JAVDXA010000004.1, on the reverse strand, counting down.
CACTTTCATGGCCAGGATATTATTGACCGTGTCGAGCAATGTTTCTCCCTTTTTGACCGAACTGCCGGAAGCCGAAAAGTTAACCACATCGGCAGAAAGCCTTTTTTCCGCGAGCTCAAAAGAAAGTCTGGTGCGGGTGGAGTTTTCGAAAAAAACGTTGGCAATGGTAATGTCGCGAAGGGAGGGGACTTTCTTGATGGGCCGGTTAATGACTTCTTTGAACTGAGTCGCTGTATCTAAGATAGTTTGAATGTCGTTCTCGTTCAGGTTTTTGATTCCAAGTAAGTGCCGGACCGAAAGTTGTGTCATTGGTTGTATTCAAGAAAGTTTGGCAAAGATAATAAGGAAGCGGTCAATGCGAAAATTCGGGCGAAATTTTGTCGAACTCAAAATCATTTCCGGCGCAACGATCAGCGAAATAGCGAACCTCTGACCTTGGCGGACAAGGCCAGAGGTTCACGCGGCGTTTACTTCTTGATGAACTTGAGCGCGGTAGAAGTGCCGTCGTTGTTCTGAATCCGGATGAGGTATAGTCCTGATGTAAGGCTTCCCACAGGTATCGACGATCGCCCTTGCGCGGCATAACTGCGTAACCGGATTTTTCCGGAAACATCGGATATGATGTAGCTGAACCGGTCTTTCTGATTGAGCAGTTTGATATACAGGACATTATCGGCGGGGCTCGGGAATACACTTGCAGCAAAATCAGGGCGCCGTACCGACACCATATGCGAGTAAGTGTAGGAACGGTCGGTATCTGTCTGTTTGAGCCGGTAATAACTTGTTCCTGGAAGCGGCTGAGCATCTTCCAGGCGGTAGATATTAATGGCCCTTAATGTCCCCTTTCCGGTAATGCGGCCGATATTGCCCCACGTGCTTGCATCGTGAGAGCGCTCAACTTCGAAGTAGTCGCTGTTTTTCTCCTCGGTAGTAGTCCAGGTCAGCAACACCTTCTCCTCGATTACATTTGCATTGAAACTCACCAGGGTAACAGGCAGCGGGTTGGAGCAAGTTTGCACGGCAATGTCGTCGAGGCGCAGCTCATCCCTGGCCCCGGTGGCGATGGGATCCGTACAGTAATACCGCCATAGCAGCTGAACGTAAGGTTGTTCCAATGCGGCCGCCGGGAGCACCACCCAGTTGAGTACCTGCTCATGGCCCGCCGTGGCGGACCTCACATATTCTACCGGCTGGTTGCTGGCATTAAGCACGTCCGTGAATGGCCCCGTGTCGGAAATACGGTATTGCAGCCGGATCGCGTACGGCCTGGTGTTGGGTGTTATCGTGCCGCCGGTCCATTTTACGCTTACTTGTTTCTTTCCGATGGTATTCAATGCCAGAATCGCACCGCCGAGTTTCATCCCCGGGTAGCCTGGGTTACCGGCGGCATTACCCGTATTGATAAATGAAATGCCGGCATCTCCCAAACCATTGATCCGTGTGCGGCTGGTGAGATTGTATACACCATTGGTAAAACCGACGACGTTGGAGGTCAGGCCCGGGTCGTCGGTTTCCATGTATACAAACCGCATGTTATCGGGAAAGGTACCCGAGGCGGCCGAGGCAAGCCAGGCATTGAAGTTGTACACGCAAGCGCCCGCATCGAGGGGTGCAGGTACCTGCACGGGCGCCACATCCACGGTAAATACGGCCCGGAAATAGGGTGCGGTGGAGGAGGGGGCAAAGCTGATCGTTGCGGTATTGGAAACTACCTGGTTGGTGGAGTTTTCCCATTGCAGGAATTTGTACCCGGGCTTGGGTATGGCGGTTAATGCAATATTCACGTTTTTGAAATAAGTGCCGGTCCACGGATACGGGTTGGCCGCGATGCCCAGCGTTGTCGGCAGGATGTCGATCGTATTGACGCGTACGTAGCCTTGATCCGGGTTAGAAACGTTGACGGTAACCGACCGTTGGCCGTCGCTGAGGTTGAATTGACTTTGAATATGGCTCCGCGCAACGCCGGGCCGGTTGGTGGCGAAGTTTACCATCAGATTCACGTTCGATTCCCAGGTCGCATAGCTCGAAGGGCGGTTCCATCGCTCGATGTTTCTCGGTATTTCGCTCGCGATCAGGTTTTTGCAGACGTCTATCTGGGCAAGAAGCCGCGCGGGCTGGAAATGGGAGTTGATCAGGTCGGCGTAGCGGTTGATGAACTTGTTCCGGAAAGTAAGGTTAGGCAGTAGATATTGCAGCAGAAAATCCGGTGCGCCCAATGCTTTGGAAAACTGGTTTGCATCCACATCCTCGAAGCTCAGGTCCACATCGAACAGCGCCCACCGCCAGCGTCCGTCCCTGCCTTTTCCCGCTGACGGATTATAGGGTACTTTATGACGCCAGTAGTTGACGTTGCCGTAAGGCCAGTCCCAGTTGGCGCAGTAGAGTTCGAGAATGCAGTAGTCGATAAAATTATCCATATCCATCCGTGCCAACGCATAGTCATAATTGGCGGCGTCGGCCATGTTGTGGGTTTTAATGAAATTGGATAAGTCGCCATAGTGCCCCGAGTCGTTTTCAATGTCGGGGTCTGCAAAAAACTCGATATTCTCGGGTTCGAGGGCATAATGGCTTGCGAAATAGTATTCATCCTGCCGCTCCCGCAAATCGTGAATGCCCCAGTATTCGCCATTCAGGTAGGTGGTAACGGGCCGGTATTCCTGCAATTCCATATCCAGCCCCTTGGCGATCTGGTGGATGTAGGAGTCTTTCATGAGTGTTCGCTCATAATCATTTCCCGAATTCCGAAGAATAACTCTCTTGAAAGTGTGAAATGGCAATGCAGGAAAAAGCGGGTAATCGATATTGCTCTGCGAGGCATTGGGGCCGGTGGAGTACAGCCGGAAGCTTTTCTTGTCGTGCGTCCTCGACCCCTGCCCGTGAATGCGCAAGCCCAGGTCCTGGTTAATCACGACATTGCCGTTGATCAGCACTTCCACATTCGATGGAATTTCCGTGTGACGATAATAGTTACCCACCGGCATGCCGAACGACCCCGCACCGGGATTGGCGTTACGCCAGTCCACAAAATCCTTTCCCGCCACGCCAATGCCGTCCTCATAGTCGAACATATCGTCCGGGTCGGTTTTGATCGAGAATACGGCAAGCTGCGATTTCGGCTGACCGTCGGGCGTGAACAGGTACGTACGCGATTCAGTCTCGCTGGGCAGCTTCCCGGCTTCGTAAACCTTCGCGCGAATGACTGTGCCCTTGTACACCGGCTTTACAGGTACGAATGTGTAGGTAGGCGTGTTATCGTTCGTAGCCGAAATGGCTGCATACACGTCCGGCTGCGACGATTTGTCGGAAATCAGGATGCTAACAGGCGAATTCTGTTTCAGCGTCAGGAAATAGTTGGTGAAGGTAGGGCCCGTCGGCTGGCCGGGATCTTTCGGATATTGGTTTTTGTATTGATATGCCTTGCCGGGAGCCGTAATGTTGTCTTTATCGGGCTGCGAGCCATCGGTTGTATAATACACTTCTGCGCCCGGTACTGCCGTGGAAATTGTCAGTATAAAATTGCTTTGGAAAAAGCCGCTCTCGACACTCATCACCGGCGGGGACGCAAAACCCGTGTAGGAATTGGCCGCTACATTGCTTGCATTGGGCGAAGAAGGGGAGAAATACACGATCTCGGAAGCGCCATTGGTTTTCCGGCCGTAGGAAATGTCCGTTCGCTGTTTCGGAAAATCGATTTGATCGATAATCGTTTCATCGGGTGCTACCAGCAGAAACTGCTCGCCATCGCCGCTGAGGCCGAAGCCCAGGTGTTTGGGCCCGCGTGACGGTACGCCGCTCGCCCACAGGATCAGGAAGGAGCCCGGCTGGATCACAAGGTCGCCTGTGCCAGTCGGTAATTGAAATTTTTTCAGCTCACCCGCATCGTCGGTAACGTAATAGCCACCCAGGTCGACGGCTACCGCACCCGCATTGTAAAGTTCGATCCAGTCTTCATCGGAACCGGTCTCATCGAGATATGAAGAAGAATTCGAGGCCATTAACTCATTGATTTTGATAGACTGGCCCAGGCAAACGGTACATGAAACCCATACCGCCAGCGATAATGTGTAGTATAAATATTTCATGATAATAGAGGGGGATTTTTCTGATAGAAATTAAAATTATTGCGGGTGAAATGCTAATGAACTGGCAGTTATTTTGATGTATATTGACTGATATTCAGCGTGTTTGTTGTTAATGGCGTGCCTATTAAATACAGCTCTGGGAACCGTGAGAAATAGTTTTACAGAGGTTGCATTATTACGGTTTTTTGAAGGCCTGTAAATAGAAGTATTTATTGTCTGAGACTGATATAGTTTGATTTATTTGTAGAATGGTGGGTTGCCCGCAAGGCAGATAAGATATTGCCCGGTACCTCATTATATTTGCAACCTTCCGGCCACTTTCGCCGGAAGGTTGCAAATACTCTTCTGAAAAATGGATAAAGCAAAGGTGATCGCCCACGTAAAATCGCTTCTCGATGAGCGCATGCAGGTGGCGTGGGCTGCTATGGAAGCAGCGCAGGAATCGGCGAACGATCAGGGAAAGAGCTCGATGGGGGACAAGTATGAAACCTCGCGCTCGATGGGCCAGCTCGATCGCAATATGCACGCGCGCCAGTACGAGCAGGCACGCCAGGAACGACTCATACTCGAAAAGATCGGCGAAGGTGACGCGCCCGCCCGCAGCGCCGTAGGATCGCTGCTGGAAACAACAGCCGGCTGGTTCCTGATCGCGGTAAGCCTGGGGGCCGTTAAAATAGAAAATGAGACCGTCATAGCAGTCTCATCTTCGTCGCCCGTCGGTGCCTCGCTGTTAGGCAAAGAGCCCGGGACTTTTTTTGAATTTATGAAAAAACAACACCGGATCGTGGCATTGCATTAAGCCATATTGTGGAACACACGTACCACATCGTCGTCTTCTTCGATTTTCTCGATCAGTTTCTCGACTTCGGCAATCTGCTCGTCGCTCAATGTCTTGGTATCGTTCGGAATGCGTTCGAAATCCGCCTCCACGATCTCATAGCCGTTCTCTTCAAAATAATGCTGTAACGCACCAAATGCGGGGAACTCACCATAAATGTTGATAAGGCCGGTTTCTTCATCGAGGAATACCTCTTCACCACCCGCATCGATCAATTCAAATTCCAGCTCTTCGATATCTTTGCCGGTATTTTTGATCTTGAAAATGCATTTGCGGTCGAAGATAAAGTCGAGCATGCCCATTGTGCCAAGGCTTCCACCGAGCTTGTTGAAGTAGCTTCTTACGTTCGCAACGGTGCGGGTAGGATTGTCGGTCGTACTTTCAACGAGGATGGCGATCCCGTGCGGGCCGTAACCTTCATACACCATTTCCTTGTAATCCTCCTGATCCTTCGAAGTGGCACGCTTAATAGCTCTTTCTACGGTCTCTTTGGGCATGTTCACCGCTTTGGCATTTTGCAGCAGTACCCGGAGTTTGGAGTTGGTGGCCGGATCGGCAGTACCGTTTTTCACGGCAAGAACGATCTCCTTACCAATCCTGGTGAACGTTTTGGCCATCTTGTCCCACCGCTTGAACATCCGTGCCTTTCTGTATTCAAAAGCCCTTCCCATACTTATAATGTATTATTAGTTATTTTAATGTTGGTACCTTGGTATTTTCAATTGTGCCGCAAATTTATAAAAACGGTCAATATCAGATAAAATAAATTCTTTTACTCCAATTTTCATGGATTATCAACTCGACTGGCGCTTTCAAACATTCGACGAACTGACTACAACGGAACTCTACGCTATACTACGGCTACGCAGCGAGGTTTTCGTACGCGAACAACGGTGCTGTTATCTCGATGCGGATAACAAAGATCAGCGCAGCCACCACGTTTCGGGTTACCGCGACGGCGAGCTCATGGCCTTCTCGCGCATTGTTCCACCCGGTTTGTCGTACGAATATCCGGCGATCGGGCGGATCGTCGTTTCGCCGAAAGGCCGCGGGGCAGGGTACGGCATCGAGCTGCTCAACGTTTCCATTCAAAAACTGGAAGAATTGTATGGCAATGTCCCGATCCGGATCGGCGCTCAGCTGTACCTCAAAAGGTTCTATGAGTCGTTCGGTTTCAGGCAGTCGGGGGATGTTTACCTCGAAGATGCCATCGAACATATTGAAATGACGAGGCCAAATCAGTAATAACTACAAAATGTGTAACCTTTTGGGGAATCGTTTCCCAAAAGTGTTGAAATAGTAAACACTGTATGTAACCGTAAAATGTGTTAAAACAGGGTTGAAACAGGATCTTAGAGGAAAATTGTAGTAACTAATCTACATTTCGATAAAAAAAGTTTGATATAAATTGCTCGTAAACGCTTTCTTTCCTAATTTGGCACAGAATTTTAGTTATTAGTATTCAGTCAAGCAAATTGTTGCTTTGGGACTGACGCCCTGTCAGCAACCCAATTAACATTTTTGACGAACACTGATAGAGGAGGGTTTACGTGGAATGGCCTACTGTAATGCGGTAGGCCATTTTTTTTGCTTTCTTTGTACTCCTTTACAACACACCACATCATTCCCCAATGACCAAAGTTACCGAGTACATTCGCCGCGCGGAGGGAAAGACCTTATTCTCCATCGAGATCATTCCCCCACTGAAAGGTCAGAATATCAATGAGCTGCTGAATTCTATTGAGCCTTTGATGGAGTTCAATCCCCCTTTTGTAGACGTGACGTACCACCGCGAAGAGCTGATCGACAGGGTCGGTCCGGACGGCAGTATCGAACGCATCCCCATCCGCAAGCGCCCGGGTACCGTCGGCATTTGCGCGCGCCTGATGGAACGCTTCAAGGTGGATGCGGTGCCTCATGTGATTTGCGGCGGCTTCACGAAAGACGAAACCGAAGATGTGCTCATCGACCTGCATTACCTGGGCATCGACAATGTGCTCGTGCTGCGCGGCGATCCTGAGAAATCGGCAGGTGTTTTCCGGCCGAAACCAGGCGGGCATACCTACGCCTCAGAGCTTGTCACACAGGTAGATAATATGAACAAGGGAATCCTGCTCCACGCGGAAACCGAAATGTCACCGACCGATTTCTGCATCGGCGTAGCCGGCTATCCCGAAAAGCATTTGGATGCAGCGTCGTTCGATTCGGATTTTGCGGCTCTAAGAAAGAAAATCGAGCTGGGCGCCAATTACATTGTGACGCAAATGTTCTTCGATAACCAGAAGTATTTCAGTTTCGTAGAACGCTGCCGAGCCGAAGGTATCACCGTGCCCATTATTCCGGGTTTGAAACCATTATCGACCAGAAAGCAACTGACGGTCCTGGCGGACATTTTCCACCTGGAATTTCCGCAGGATCTGGTCAAAGAAGTTGAAAAACGTGCGAACGATAAAGAAGTGCGTCAGGTAGGAATCGAATGGGGCATTCAGCAATGCAAGGAGCTGCTGGCTTACGGCGTGCCTGTGCTGCATTTCTATACCATGGGCAAATCCGACAACGTGTCGCAGATCGCCCGCGGCGTATTCTGATAACCGCTTGCCGCTTGCCATGCACCGGGTGCGGCAAGCGGCCTCAGCTATTACTCATAGCACACCGCAGTGCCGTTGGCGCTCACCATGAGCATCGAGCTTCCGTTTCCAATCGTTTCGAGGTCGATATCCACGCCGATCACCGCATTGGCGCCCAGGCGCTGGGCCTGCTCCATCATTTCGCGGATCGCAATGCTTTTGGCCTCGCGCAGGCCCTGCTCGTATGAGCCCGATCGCCCGCCTACGACATCGCGTATGCCTGCCAGGAAGTCTTTGACGAAGTTGGCCCCGATAATGGCTTCACCATTCACCAGTCCGATATACTTAGTGATTCTTTTACCTTCGATATTCGGGGTAGTAGTAACAAGCATGCGATTTCAGGTTTGATTGGTGTTGATTTTGGCCGGCCAAATTACAGGTTTTGTAGAAGAGGAGGCTGAAAATAATGGTTTAACGGCAAAGTAGCACGAGTTCTGGGTAAATTTTGGGTATAATCGTTAGTTTTGCCCCCTGACCAATTTTGAGTAGTAAAACAATTTGTAATGGAACAGACAGTAGAAACCATTAATCATATCATCCGCACACGGCGGGCCATTTTTCCACCGAACTACATTCAGAAAGAGATCCCGCAGGAGGTCATCGAGAATATTCTTGAAAATGCCAACTACGCACCTACCCATAAGCGCACCGAGCCCTGGCGCTTCATCGTGTTTCGCGGCCAGGAGAAATTGCAGCATTTGGCCAGCTTTTTCATGGAGCGTTACCGCAACAACACACCGGCTGAATCCTTCTCACAAGCGCGCTACGAGGCTGCGGGTGAGAAGATCCTGAAATCGGCTTGCGTGATCGCGATCAATGCGCAGCTCCACCCGAACGACCTGCCCGAATGGGAAGAAACCGCAGCGGTAGCCTGCGCAGTACAAAATATGTGGCTTACCGCTACCGCTTACGGAATCGGTTCGTATTGGAGCAGCCCCGCGGTATTGAAGGAGCTGGGCGAGTACCTCGGCCTGCCCGAAGGTCAGAAATGCCTCGGCCTTTATTACCTCGGCTACCACAATGCGCCTGAAACGCCGGTACGCCGCAACAGCACCATCGAAGAAAAAATCACCTGGGCCTGAGCATGAAACAGTCCCGACCGACCTTGCGCGCACAGCAGATCACCAAAACATTTGGTAGCGACACAGTCCTTGCCGGCGTTGATATTGACCTCGCACCGGGCGAGTGGCTGGGTATCCTGGGCGAAAGCGGGTCGGGGAAAAGCACCTTGCTACGCATTTTGGGGCGTTTCCTGGATGCGGAGCAGGGTGATGTTTTTTTCAAAGGGCAATTACTCAAACCAGTCGCGAGCGAGCTCATGCCCGGCCACGAGGCGATACGGCTCATTCACCAGGAGTTCGAGTTGTTTCCTAACCAGACGGTCGAGGAAAATATCGCCTATTCCCTGCGCTTTTACGAGCCCGATTACCGCCTTGAAAAAGTTGCAGAGCTTTTGGAAACCACCGCATTGAAAAACGTCAAAGACCGAAAGGCCAAATTGCTTTCCGGTGGCGAAAAGCAGCGCACGGCCATTGCCAAAGCGATTGCGGAACTCCCGGATGTACTTTTGCTCGACGAACCTTTTGCGCATTTGGACAACCACAACCGCCGCGTTCTCGCGGACGCCATCGAGCGCCTGCGCAAGCAGCAGAAAATGAGCTGCATATTCGTCACACATGAAGCCGCTGACGCATTGGCCTGGTCGGACAGGATAGCGGTGCTGCGCGATGGCCGCATTATCCAGATCGGAACGCCGCAGGAGGTGTACAACAATCCCGTCAACAGCTATGTAGCCGAACTGACGGGTGATATTAACTGGATCACCGGAGATAAACACCCAAAGCAGTTTTACATTCGCCCGGAAAAGATCAAACCGACGCGTAACCCGGAGAAAAGCCGTTGGGTAGGCAAGGTAGAAACCATGCGTTTTCATGGCAACCACTGGGAGATCCGTTGTATAAAAGGAAAGGAGCAGCTATCCTTTTACCGAAACAAACCGGACCTCGAAATCGGGCAGGAAGTACATTTGACCTACGCTTCCAAAGACCTCAAAAGCATTTAATAATCCCTACAATTTAAACCAGAAGGAAATCTTCACCGCAAAAGGCGTCACATTCGGGTTATCCAGGTAGGTGAGCCGGTGGATGAAATCGACGCGGCCTGTGCGGAAGATGTTGTCGATCCCGTAGCCGAGTTCGATGTAAGGTTTCGAATTGAGCCGGCTGAATGCCAGCACCTGTTTGCCCGATTCGTCGGTTGTGGTGGTAAGCTTCTCGTTGGCTTCGCTGATATCGCCATAAAACAACCTTCCCGTAGCCAGCATCCGCAGTTTCAGCCGCCGGATCGCGGGAATGCGGTTTAATATAAATCCTTCAAAATTGTGCTCCATGCGCAATGCAAAATACCGGTCGCTGATAAACTCGAAATAGCGCATGAGATTGAATGCATTTTCCACATAAAAGAACGACTCATTGCCCAGCGGCGTGTAAAGCAGGGGGTAGGGTAGGGTGGAAGGAATATAGCCGAGCGTGACATTGTAATAAGTACGTCCGATAACGCCCGCGCGGAAGCTCTGCCGGATGTTGAAAGAAAACTTGTTGTAATTGAAATCCCCGCCCAGCAAATGCTTGAACCCGTGCGTGTAGCGCAGTGTAAATGCGGGAGAGTTGCCATTCCCCATGCTGATACGCTCGTTATCATTCAGAAGAAAGGTTTCTTTTTGCGCCAGCCGTGCCTCGAAATTCACTTCCGTAATGTCGAATGCACTCTTCACCGGCGAATTGTCGCCAACCGCCGGATTGGTGCGGTAAGTGAAATCAAACAGCGGATCGAAAGTGCGGTGGCGGAGCTGCACGCTGCCGGTAAGTCCTTTGACAACCTCTCTTTTGAAATACGTCGAAATGTCCTGTTGCCAATAAGGTCTCCGGAATGCCCCGAATCGTGACAATGCACCGAAAATAGTGCTCGGGCCGATGGCCTCGGGAGAAAGTCCCAGCCTTTCGAGGTCTTTCGAATAGGAGATACCGGCCATTGTCCAGGGTTTTCGGCTGATGATGTAATCGAGCCCGCCGCCATATTTGAACTCACGGTCGCGGGTACCATATGCGCCGTAACCGCTGAAAATCCACTTTTTGCTGAATCCCGGATCGGTCCGGAAGCCGAGGCGGAAGCGGTGCCCCTCCACCTTGTTATTGGCATACAAAAACAGATAAGGCCCAAGGTCGATGTTCCATTTGTCGATCCTTTTGTAGCCGTTCACAAAGATATTGAGCAGCTCGGTGTAGGTTTTTACCACCGGCAGGGCTTTCAGCGAGTCGATCAGCTCGAAAGTCAGTTTTTCCGTTGGGCTGAGGCCCTCCGGACGGCTTCTGGCCCAGAAAGTCGAATCATAGTCGCGATAATCTTCTGCCAGCTCAATCGCGGTGTCGTAAAATCGGCTCGCGCGGGGTGCATTCAGTTTGTATTTGGATTGGGCCGAATAAAATTTCAGGAGCATCCCCGCGGCCTGCGGGGTGGGTTCATCGACGTCGATCAGTACGCGCGTCTTGTGCGGGAGCCAGGTCTTTTCATCGTCCGACAACTCATACGACTGCTGGATTTTAATGCGGTCGATGTAGTTGAGGTTCGCCTGCTTGTCCACGTTCACGTCAATTTGCGTCAATGCAAATGTCTGCCCGTCGATCCACATGGTTCCTGTGAATGCCAGGTCTTGTTTTTGTCTCGGCTCAAAATCGATGTGATAATCATAGCCGGTACCATTGTAGACGCTATCGGCCAGGTAATACTCGTAATAGAGCTTCCAGCTATCGGAAATGGGCGATACGAAGTCCTTTTGCAGGATATTCAGCCAGTTGTTGTAGAAATTATACTGCTGAAATGTGGAGCCGATGAGCTGTGAAACCACGCTGCCGTCTGTAAGGCCCACGCCCGAAACTTTTGTTTTGTTAATAACCTCCTTCTTTTTCTGCGGATCGCGGCGGTAGAAAACATCCGAAACCGATTCTGAAATAAAGATCGGGATGATCGTTTCGCCGTTTTCACCTTTTACTTCATCGAATTTTTCGAGCACATGGGTCATTTTTTTGACCGGTTTGCGATTTCTGAACCCTTTCGAAAGATTATCAATGTCGATCTGGATTTTGTTGTAAGCCTCATATTCATAGGCCGTGAGTTCGTCGGCGTTGTTGGCCTTTTTATGCGCCACAATCTTGCGTATGACCGCATAGGCCGGGTTTTCACCCGCCAGGATTTTCACCTCGCGAAGCTGCGTGGTACCGGGCGAAAGCTGGACGTCGATCACCTGTTCGCGCTGATTCGGCATAATGGCCTTGCTCCGACTCGTATAGCCGACGTACGTTACAGTGACGGAATCGGCGGGCGGCTTGAAGTTGAGCTCGTAAATACCATCGAAATTGGTCGTGGTGCCGCCAAGCTGCCCACGGATGCCAATATTGGCAAAAGGAATGGGATCGCCGGTGGAGGCGTCGGTAATGCGACCTTTGGCAATATAACTGGTTTGTGAAAAGCCTTTTGTACCCATAAGGCTAACGAGCAGAAGCAGAGCGGCAATGTTCCGGCGCAGCTTCATTCGTCATGCTCATTTTTACCAATTTGAATATTGGAAGTCACGTCCGCTGCGGGGCGCAGGATATGGACGTCGAGTACGGCCTTCGGGCGGGCCAGGTACTCGCGCACGAGCGTGCGGAAAGAATAGCCGTCGGGGACATCCTGTGCTGCAAATGATATTGCATTAATGCCCTCATTGTGAGCAATGTATAGTGCCCTCGCGTTGTGGAAATTCTGCGATATGATCGTGAAATTGTCCTGATTGAAAACCTTTTTGCAACGCACGATCGAATCGAATGTGCGGAAGCCGGCGTAATCGAGCGTCATCACGTTTTCGGGAATGCCCAGGTTCAACAGCGCCCGCTGCATATCCAACGGTTCATTATAGTATTGCGAATCGTTGTTGCCGCTAAGGATGATGTATTTGATTTTCCCCTCTTTGAAAAGCCGGGCAGTGGCTTCCATCCGGTATTTGAAAAAGAGGTTTTCGGTCCCTTTTTCAGACTTTTTACTGGTGCCGAGCACCAGCGCCACGTCGTTGGGCGGGAGGCTTTCAATGGAGAAATAGGAGTACTGGCGCGTACAGTATACTACCCAGAAATTACAAAGCAAGATGAAAACCATGCAGGCAAATAATAAGGCTAATATGATTTTGATCAATTTTTTCACCTGTGCACGCGTTGCCTGTTGAATTTTCAGTTCCTGGAAATTCTGCCGGAATGCGCATATCGGCGTTCAAAGCAGATATACGCATTCGGTGGGTATTTTTGTTGCCGGGCCTTATTCGAACAATCCGAGCTGACTTTTTGGATCCGAGCCTTTTTTGCCCTCTTTTTTAGGTTTTGACTCGCCTTTCGACACTTCGCCGCTATCCGCTTCTTCCGCGCTTCCGGTATCTTCCGCACCATCTCCGCCGTCTTCCGGAATAACAGTATTTTCGGTCAAAGCATTCGCAAGCTCATCTGTCGCGGCTTCTTCGGAAGTTTCGGGGCCGTTGTCGTCGGCTTCGTCAGTTGCCGGTTCGGCGCCCGACGCCTCGGCTGGCTCTTCTACGGGCACAGCGAGCGGTTCGAGCCAGCGGATGTCCTTGAACTTGTCGTTCGGGATGCGGTTCCCTTGAGCACGCCAGCCGCGGATATCGACCATATCTTCCACGAGGTATTCCTCGACGGTCTGCTCTTTCTGTGCCGTTTTAGGATAAACGATTTCCAGTCTCGGACGAATATCCGTGCTGGCGAGGATCAGCTTGCTGTTTTTGGCATCGCTGATGAAAAGGAATTTCTTGTCGAGCGAAGAAGTCTCGATATTAAACCTTTTGATAAAATGCTGTTTCTGGCCGCCGTCAAAGTAAATGGCGGTAATAGGAAGCTTGGTGTCGAACTTTTTGACCAGCAATACCTCGTGCGGCTCGTAGTGGTTCGTCAGGTCGAAGTTGGTGAGCTCGTAGCTGCCGTCTTTGTAAATGACCACGATATTGTCGCTCGGGCCGAAGTTGCCGAGGTATTCACCGCGCTCGTCGCGGTTGAGGCGACCGATTATCGGATCGAACCACATATCCACGCCGCCCAGTGTAGAGCGGCCGGCTGATTTCAATGTGAGTTTCCGCACAGGGTATTTCGTCAGAATGTTACCCATCGCGCTGCGGTTTTTGATCAATAGCTCGGCAAAATTGTAGTCAAACTGCTTGACCTTGGCTTTGCTTTGCGCCTGAAGGTTCACCGTAATGATCTCGGCTTCACCATTATCATTCGCTGTGAAATAGGTAATCTTCGACTTCGGTGTGCCTTGCGTGAGCTCGTACTCGCGGTCGCGCGTGATGGCAGTAACCTGGAAGCGCTTCGCATACGAAACGCCCGTTTTACCATCGACATATACCATGTTATAGACCTTCCTTTCATCATTTTTAAGGAAAACGGCACAATGGATAATGTCTTTGCCGACAAACACCTTATCCTGCACTTTGGTAACCACACACCGGCCATCGGCCCGGAACACGATAATGTCGTCGATATCAGAGCAGTCCATCACATACTCATCCTTTTTCAACCCATAACCAATAAAACCTTCCGCCCGGTTGACGTACAGTTTCTGATTATTGGCCGCCACCACATTGGCCGCAATCTGGTTGAATGCGCGGATTTCGGTTCTTCGGCCTCTTCCTTTGCCGTATTTTTTTAACAGCTCACGGAAATACTCGATCGCGAACCGGGTAATGTGTGCCAGGTTATCCTCGGTTTCGGCGAGGTCTTCCTGCCATTTGCGCATCAGTTCGTCGGCTTTGAAACCGTCGTATTTCGAGATACGCTTAATGCGGATTTCGGTCAGTTCTACAATGTCGTCGTCGGTGATTTCGCGATAAAACTGTGGCTTGTAAGGCTCCAGACCTTTGTCGATCGTACGGATCACAGCCTCGAAAGTCTCGCATTCTTCGATATCGCGGTAAATGCGGTTTTCGATGAATATCTTTTCGAGCGAGCCGTAAAGAATCTTTTCCAGCAAGGCCAGCCGCTTGATTTCCAGCTCGCGCTGCAAGAGGTGAACGGTTTGCTGGGTATTGTATTTCAAAATGTCGGTTACGCCGACAAAATGCGGTTTTTCTGCAATGATGATACACGCGTTCGGCGAAATGGATACCTCGCATTCCGTGAACGCATACAAAGCGTCCATCGTAATGTCGGGTGAAACGCCGGGCGCCAAATGCACCTGGATTTCCACATCCGCCGCGGTATTATCCACTACTTTTTTGATCTTGATCTTACCCGCGTCGTTCGCCTTGATGATCGATTCGATGAGGGAAGTAGTGGTAGTACCAAAAGGAATGTCGCGGATGACGAGCATCTTTTTATCCTCTTCCTCGATTTTGGCACGTACCCGTACTTTTCCGCCGCGCTGGCCGTCGTTGTAGTTGGAGACATCCACCAGGCCGCCCGTGAGAAAATCGGGGTAAATCGTCACCTCCTTGCCTTGGAGGATTGTGATCGACGCCTCGATGAGCTCGCAGAAGTTGTGCGGGAGTATTTTGGTCGACAAGCCCACCGCGATACCTTCCACACCCAGCGTAAGCAATAGCGGGAATTTAACCGGCAGCGTAATGGGTTCGCGTTTCCGGCCGTCGTAGGATAGCTGCCATTCGGTGGTGTCGTCGTTGAAAACGACATCTTTCCCAAACCGCGACAGCCGCACCTCGATGTAACGTGCAGCCGCAGCACCGTCGCCCGTACGGATATCGCCCCAGTTACCCTGGGTATCGAACAGCAGTTCCTTCTGACCGATATTGACGATCGCATCGTAAATAGACGCGTCGCCATGCGGGTGGTACTGCATGGAAGAGCCGACCACGTTGGCCACCTTGTTGAAGCGGCCGTCGTCCATTTCGTTGAGCGCATGCATAATGCGCCGCTGAACGGGTTTCAGACCGTCTTCGATCGCCGGAACGGCACGTTCCAGAATTACATAAGAGGCATAATCAAGAAACCAGTTTTCGTATAAGCCCGAAATGGGCAGTTTATCATGCAATCCGCTATCTTCTACGTCGGGCGCAGCTCCGTTTTCGTCCATAAATGCAGGAGGAACCAGGTTTTAAGTATTCAGAAATAGTTGATCAGCCATTCGCTTCCCGGTCTTCATGGAGGACTGGCTCATTCAAAAAGAAAGAAACAGGGTGAAGTTTACCGGAAGATCAGGTTGAATTAACTGCTAATATAGCAAAATAAGCGATAAAACTTAGTTTTCAAGTGCAGGATCCGGCGCATTCAGCACTGCCAGCAGCTCACTGATCATCATGGCCGTGGCACCCCATATTTTATAGCCCTGCACCATGTAATGCGGCGCATGTACCTGTTCGCCACGTACTTGGATATCGCTTGAACCGATAATATTAACATCAGAAATTTCTTCGAGTTTGATCTCAAAAATATCTTCCACTTCGCGCGGGTCGGGATAGAAGCCGGGGCGGTAGGGTATGGCAGCTACCACGGGAAGTACATGAAAATTGCTGGCCGGAATGAAGAGTTCGGTCAGGGCACCGAGGATGCGGACGTCTGTCAGCCGCAGGCCGATTTCCTCCTGTGCTTCGCGCAATGCGGTGCGGATCAGGTTCTCATCACTCAACTCGTATCGCCCGCCCGGAAATGCTACCTGGCCGCTGTGGACGCCGTCATAAGCGGGCCGCAGGATCAACGGAAAGTAGATTTCGCCCTGGTAAGGATAAAAAAGGATCAACACAGCGCTCCGGCGTGTGCGGTGATTGGGTTTGAAAGTCAGGCGAAGCCGGGAAGAAGCCTGCATTACCCGGTGGGCCGTCTCGCCGGGGAGCGGGAATTTCAGTTTATGTGCAAGTTGTTCGGTAAAAGCGGAAAATGATTCCAGTGCGGCCATGTTGGCTGAGTTGTTGAAGAGTTAGGTGGCAGAACATTACGCCTAAGTTAATGTAGGAAACCTAAATCTTTGCGTAGTTGAGCTCTCTTTTAAAGTCAAAAAAGCTTTCGAGACTCAGATCTTCGTCCAATTCTTCCCAGTGAATGCTGTCGCCTAATGGGCCGAGTTCAAATCGAAGCAGTTGCTCTGAAGTAGCGTTTTCCAGTCGTTTGAACCAAGCCAGCGGATTACCGATGGTGTGACCGCTGTCGAGCACCAGGTATATGTTGGTTTCGTCGAACCAAACTCGATTGATCTTCATAGCTTCTGCTTTTTTCATCTTAAAATCATTCACCATGAAATTCGTGCCATTTTTTAACGATCAGTTCCGAATGCTGTTCAACCAACGCCTCGGCGAGCATCAGGTCTTTCGGTTTGATTCCATGACTTTCCACCAATCTTACCGGATTTACTTCAAATTTGGCCGTACCATCGGCATTTCTGACGTGGATGTGAATGGGTAGATGTTCAAGACTGTAAAGGAAAAACTTCATCCCGAACATCCGGAAAATCAGGCATAACTAGTGTGTGATAAATGTTTATAATTGATATACACAAATATAACAATTACTTATGCCGATTGTAAATGCGCTAAGCTGGCACTCCGGCATACAACTTCGCCAGTTGCTCTGCACATCTTTCCCCATCCATGGCAGCCGACATGATACCTCCTGCATAACCAGCGCCTTCGCCGCAAGGGAACAACCCCTTGATTTGAGGGTGCTCGCAGGTCTCGCGCTCGCGGGGGATGCGTACGGGCGAGGAGGTGCGGCTCTCGACGCCGATCAGCTGGGCATCGTTGGAGAGGTAACCGCGCATTTTGCGGCCAAAATCCGACAATGCATCGCGTAATGGGAATGCAATGTGGCCCGGAAGCACATCGTACAGGTCAACCGATTGTAAACCGGGCTGATAGGATGTATCCCGCAAATGGGCAGAAGTACGGCCTTTTACAAAATCAACCGCGAGTTGGGCAGGAGCTGTTTGTGTGGCTCCTGCGAGCTTGCAAGCGGCCTGTTCCAGTTCACGTTGCAGTTGCAGGCCTGCCATTGGGCCGAACTCCTTGTAAGGTACAAGGTCCGCATCTTCGATCGTCACAACCATGCCCGAATTGGCATAGGGCGAATCCCGCCGCGAGGGCGACATGCCGTTGACTACCACCTCCCCAGAAGCCGTTGCCGCCGGGACGATAAAGCCGCCCGGGCACATGCAGAACGAGAAAACGCCTCGCTGCACGCCTTTGTAACGTGTTTGGGTGACCAGACTATAAGAAGCAGCGGGCAAATAGGGGCCGCGGTCCACCTCGCAGTGATATTGTATTTTATCAATTGTATTCTGCGGATGCTCGATCCGGACACCCATCGCGAAGGATTTGCTTTCGATCAGGATGTTTTTAGCATGAAGCAGTTCATAAATATCCCGCGCCGAATGCCCGGTAGCGAGTATCACACCGATGCCGGTGTGCTCGTCTTTGTCATTGGTAACCACACCGGTAATCCGGTTGTCGCGGACGATTAGGTCGGTGACCTTGGTATCAAAATGAATTTCTCCGCCGGCTTTCAGAATGCTCTCGCGCATTTCAGCAACTACTACCGGCAGTTTGTTGGTACCGATATGCGGATGGGTGTCGATCAGGATCTGTTCGCTGGCGCTGTGTGCGACGAATATTTCGAGTACCCTGCGAATGTCACCCCGTTTGTTGGAGCGCGTGTAGAGTTTCCCATCCGAATAGGTGCCGGCACCGCCTTCGCCGAAGCAATAATTGGATTCCGGGTTGACGTGGTGGTCCTTATTAATAGCCGCCAGGTCACGCCTCCTGGTGCGTACATCCTTACCTCTTTCAAACAAAACCGGCTTAATCCCCAATTCGATCAGTCGCAAAGCGGCAAACATCCCGGCTGGTCCGCAACCGATGATCAATGCCTGCGGGCGTTTGCTGACATCCGGGTACACGATGCGCGTGCCTGCCAATGCGGGCGGCGCTTCGCCTACGTAAACTTCGGCTTGCACATTGATTTTCACTTGCCGACTACGGGCATCGATCGATTGGCGTGTCTTGCGGATGAATGGATTGTCGCTTTCGCGCAGGCGCAGTTTCTGAATGACAAAGCGGCGAAAATTGTCGTCGTCCAGCGCGATCTCGGGCGCCAGGGTCAATTGGAGCGTATGTTGCATATTCCGGAAAGGGATTTATCCTTTAATGCCACAAAGGTACGGATACTTTCGAAGCGATCAACTCCGACCGCCGACCATAGACCATAGACCATAGACTCCGTAAGGAGTCGGCTGAGGATCGATCGGCATGAAGAGGTCGGGTAGCAAACCGCATAGCACTACTTTAATGCATGACGACCATCAAACACTATCCAATCCATCAAACCATGTCGCAAAACCGCCGCCAATTTCTGAACACCCTGGCTGTTTCGGCCGGAGCAGCAGTGCTTTCTGAAGCTGCCCGCGCCGAACAAAGCGCCGCGCCATTTCCATTATCCTGCAATCAATATTCCTGGATTACCTTTTATGCCCGCGACGGCAAGGATTGGGGCAAAGATCCGGACGCTTCGCTGGCCGAGTTTGCTTCCACGGGGTTGAAAGCCTACGAGCCTGCATTCAACAATGCCGACGAGGTGCCGAAGCTGCTTCCGGTACTCAAAAAATACCGGTTAGCGATGCCGTCGGTTTACGTCAATACCGCATTGCATGAGGCGGAGGAAAGTGCCAAATCCATTGAATCCGTGCTGGCTATTGCCGACGCGCTCAAAGCGGCGGATACCAAAATCATTGTAACAAATCCCAGCCCTATTCAATGGGGAAGCGACAAGAATAAATCCGACGAACAACTGACCCGGCAGGCTCAAAACCTTGATAAACTTGGAGCGGAACTCAAAAAACGGGGTATGACCCTCGCATACCACACGCATGACGTCGAGCTGCGCGCGGCTGCGCGGGAATTCCATCATATGTTGCTCGCCACCGATCCGAAAAACGTGTCGTTGTGCCTCGATGTCCATTGGGTTTACCGTGGTTCGGGCAACTCGCAGGTAGCACTATTTGATATCGTGAAATTGTATGGCAAACGCATCGCCGAGCTGCATTTACGGCAATCGAAAGGAGGGATATGGCAGGAGACGTTCACGGAAGGGGATATCGACTATCCGGGACTGGCCCATGCGCTGGACGGCCTGGGCGTAAAGCCGCATTTGGTTTTGGAACAATGCCTCGAAAAAACCTCTCCTAAAACGATGGACGGCGTTCAGGCGCATAAGGAGGATTTGGTTTATGTGAAGAAGGTGTTCGGGGCGTAAGTGGATTTTTTAAACTGCAAATTAGCACACTATTTAAATGAGTAAATTTGAAAAACTGGTTATGAAATTGCTGTCAGGTGCATCTGACAACAATTTTAGCTTTGAGGAATTGAGGCTGATTTTGTTAAATATGGGTTTCATCGAGAAGATGGGTGCGGGCAGTCACAGAATTTTTTATAAAGAGAATATTTCGGAAATTGTAAATATTCAGCCGAATGGTAACAAGGCCAAACCCTACCAGATCAGGCAGGTGAGGGCAATTATACTCAAATACAACCTTTTCAGCCATGAATAGTAAATATGAATTGATCATGTATTGGAGCAATGAGGATCAATCCTTTATTGTTGAAGTCCCCGAGCTTCCGGGATGTATGGCCGATGGTGCAACACAGAGCGAGGCGCTAGCTAACGTACAAAAAGTGATCGACGAATGGATTGCCACAGCAAAAGAACTTGGCCGCGAAATTCCAGAAGCAAAAGGCAAGCTTATGCACGCCTGATTCTTTTCTGATGAACCAAACAGACTTCTTCAACATCTCCGACCTTCTGACCGAGGAGCAGCGCCTCATTCAGCAGGCGGTGCGTGACTTTTCGGATCGGGAAATCAAGCCCGTTATCGAGGACTTTGCGCAGAAAGCGGAGTTTCCACTGCATTTAATATCCAAATTCGGGGAGCTGGGTGTTTTCGGGCCGACGATTCCGGTGGAATATGGCGGTGGCGGGCTGGATTATACGAGCTATGGGCTGATGTGCCAGGAGATCGAGAAGGGCGACTCGGGTATGCGGTCGACGATTTCCGTGCAGAGTTCGCTCGTAATGTGGCCGATTTATGCATTTGGTTCGGAGGAACAAAAAAGCAAATATCTCCCCAGACTCGCGACCGGCGAATGGCTGGGATGTTTCGGACTTACCGAGCCGGACCATGGTTCGAACCCCGGTGGCATGAAGAGCCATATTACCAAAACCGAAGGCGGTTATCTCCTCAATGGCTCCAAAATGTGGATTTCCAATGCTCCTTTCGCACACGTAGGCGTGGTGTGGGCGCGGAACGAAGCGGGCCGGGTGCAAGGTGTAGTCGTCGAGCGCGGTATGGAAGGTTTTTCAACCCCTGAAATCCATCACAAATGGTCGCTGCGCGCGAGTGCGACGGGCGAGCTGGTTTTTGACAATGTATTTATTCCTGAAACACATATTCTTCCAGGCGCCGAGGGGCTGAAAGCTCCCTTGCAATGCCTCGATAAAGCGCGGTACGGCATCGCCTGGGGTGCTATCGGCGCGGCGATCGATTGCTATGAAACGGCCGTGAAGTACGCTGCGGAGCGCATTCAGTTCGATAAACCGATAGGAGCATTTCAACTCACACAGAAAAAACTCGCTGAAATGCTGACGGAAATTACGAAAGCCCAGCTGCTCGCATGGCGGCTAGGCCAGCTTATGGATGCCGGCGTGGCTACTACCGTGCAGATTTCCATGGCGAAAAGAAACAATGTAGCGATGGCCCTGAACATCGCCCGCGAAGCACGGCAGGTACTCGGAGCCATGGGCATTACCGGCGAATATCCCATTATGCGCCACATGATGAACCTCGAATCGGTGATTACCTACGAAGGTACGCACGATATTCATTTGCTTATTTTGGGGGCGGAGATTACGGGGATGCAGGCGTTTAAGTAATAGTACTTCGGCTGTCGGCAGTCGGCAGTCGGCTTTCGAAATTGCTTGTTACTTCGTCTGACGGCTGATAGCCGATGGCCGAAGTAGCATTCGCCAGCTTCCGCTGCAAATCCTTACTCGTCTCCCGGGAGCCGTCGGGCGACCATCCCGGCGCTTTGAAGAGGTATTTCAACTTCGTTTTAAGATCCACCGGCTGCGAGAAATCTTCTCCAATGGCCTTCCATTCGTGGAAAACGGTTTGCCCCAGGCCTTGTTGTTCCAGGGATTTGGTGAGACCGTAACGAGGAGGCTCGCTGGGCAGTTCTTCCTGGAAAGTACCAAAAAGGCGGTCCCAGATGATCAGGCACATGCCCATGTTTTTGTCGAGGTACTGGATATTGCTAGCGTGGTGCACGCGGTGGTGAGAGGGCGTTACAAAAATGTATTCCAGCCAACCCAGTTTGCCCACATATTCGGTGTGGACGATGATGCCGTAAATCTGCGTGATAGAGTACATGACGATGATATCAGCCGGATTGAATCCCACCAATGCCAACGGAATGAAGTAGATGAACCGGTAGAGCGGCTGGAATACCGATGAACGGAAGCCGGTAGTCAGGTTGAAATGCTCCGATGAATGGTGTGTCACATGCACCGCCCAGAACAGGCGGCAGTGGTGATCGACATAATGCAATGTGTAGAACGCCAGGTCCTCGGCGAGGAACAATGCAAGCCAGTACCAGTAAGGATTAGCGATCGGTTCAAAGAAGGAGAAATTGTAAAACCAGATCAGTACGCTCACATAGGCGGCGCGGAACAGCAAATCGATGCCGCCATTGAGCAGCATCAGCACCGCGTTCATTAATGTATCTTTCAGAGAATAGGCCGGACGTTTGGCCAGTCCCTCGTGTGGTGTTTTGTATGTTAAAAAGATCTCAAGACCGATCAGACATATATAAAATGGGGTCGACAGTTTTAGAATGAGATCCTCAAAATCATAAGTGCCGGGCATAGCAATTTCTTCAAATAATAAACAAAGATAGTTGAGAAGAGAACTGTAAGTTTCCGCCTGCCTATTTCTAAGATTTTTTTAATAGCAACCGGCAGGGTACTTATCAGACATTTATGTGACAGGAAACCCCCATTAAAGGTTCGAAATTTCCCGGGTTTACGTTTTAAATATACTAAGTAACCGGAAATGATCAGTTAATCATCCGTTTCAAAGCTTTCCTGAGTTCCTCGTTTTTGTGCCGTTTTTGCAGGATTACCGGCGCCGCAATGCGCTCCCGGCAGTCAAACAGCGAACAGCGCTCGCAGGTCTGGTTTACGTCCCTGGCCGCCAGGGAAGGATCGTCGAGGAACGCCAGTTTCTCCCGCGTTTGCTCGTCGAGGTAAATGCCCATCGATACGCTCACATTCAGGTTGGGAGTGGGCGACATCGGCTGTGCGAAACTCACGACCAGATATTGGTCCTGGGTATCGATATAGGTCGATTTTTGCGCTTTGCAGAGAATGCGCGGCGGCTGTTTCGCCTGGATAATGTCGCCAAGGTCGTTCAGGATGGTAAGTGCCACCCAGCGTCGGCAATAATGCTCGTCGCGAACGGTATGCGGGTAATGCTTTCTGGAAATGTGCATTTCCTTTGTCATATGGAACAGGTTCTGCCCGACGAAGTTGTTGAAACGCGAAAAGAAGATCTGGTTAATGCCGAAATAACGCGGCAGGATATTACTGAGCCGGTAACAGAACGATTCCGGTGTGGTATTGAAATCGTGAATGAGCTGGATGAGCCGCTCGGGTTGCCAGGTTTTTTGTGCGAAAAAATCGGCAATGGCCGGTACCAGCAGGCTTCTTTTAATAATAATGGCACTCCCGAAATAGGATGCCTTGAAATTGTTCAGCAATTGCTCAAACGACTCCGCTTCGACCAATGCAGTCGTATGCAAGCGGTTTTTCAGGTTTAAATACAAATACCCGATTTCCCGCCCGTAGATAAACGCCCGCTGTACGGACGATAAATGTGCATTGATCAAAAGGCGCGTGCCGGCTGCATTGGTAATGGTAAGCGAGCGCACCGTCGCAAACTCGGGATTGTTGCGTTCGTTGATGGGCTCGATCGTGTAGCCGTATTGATCTTTCAGGATGCTTTCGAGCTGTTGTTCATCGAGGAGCTGCGATGCCTCCACGTTCTGCTCTGCCAAGAAACGCTCGGCTTCCTCTTCGATATCCTCGAAATAATTGTCGTGCATTTCCTGGTAAGTCCGCAATGCCGAGAAATAAAACTTCTCGATCGACATGTTGTAATTCCGTGCGATTTCAATGAGCGTTCCCACGAATGCGCTGATCTTGGTAGGCGCGTCGGAAAGGATTTCGAGCAGGTTGGCGGGATCGATGCCGAACAGTTCGAGAGGAAGTTCTGTAAGGATATTCGAGCTGAGCAGGTCGGAAATCGGTTCCAGCCGTTTGCTCAGTTTTAATGAAACCAGGGTGTCGTAATCGACCTCAATGGCGCTCGCCAATGCAAGGATCTTGTCGGATTTCGGATACTTTTTCCCTTTTTCAATTTCATTGATATAGGAAATCGACAATCCCGATTTCTGGGAAAGTTCGCTGAGCGACATTCCCTTGTCGAGCCGGAGTTGTTTGAGTTTGAGTCCGAAAACCAGTCTTACATTATCTTGATTAATAGCCACTGTGCTGATATATGGGCCTGATTTTGTGCGATTTCGCTTACAGGCAATTTAACGAATGAAACACAAAAGTAGAAATAGCCCTGCATTCGGCATTCATGAGGAATAAAAAAAACGGAACCGTTTACACAGATTCCGTTTCCTGTTTTTGCATTGAATAACCCGACTTTTAAAAAATGGCGAAACCGAGCGTCGCCTGGAACAGGTTACCCTTTTTGCCAAATTGAGAGGCGGTAGTGGCATTGTTGAAATTCACTTTAACAATCTCCGTGAAGTTGCCTTCGTAGCGCACATCCAGGCTCATCCGCCCGAAGTCGAAACCCACACCGGCCTGGTAGCCATAAGCCAGCCGGTTTTTGAAAGTTATATCCGAATTGTCGCCGGTGAAATCATCGAATGAGTCGCCGAGCTTGCCGTTGCTGGATAATCGCAGCGAGGCCATTGGTCCTACGTTAACCCGGAAAAACTTCGCGACACGGAACCCGAAGAGTACCGGCACATCCAGATTGCTGAACCGTACGTCGACTTTTCCCTGCGAGTTGGTGAGGCCGTCTTTGTAAACGTTGAATTTCCCCCCTTTCTGGGACAACAGTAGCTCGGGTTGTATGTAGAATGTTTTTCCGAAACGGAAGAATACCCCGCCGGCAAACCCCAGCGAGCGGTTCGAATTGTCTTTGAAATTGAATGCATTGCCACCCGGCGCGAGGGTGAGGTCGTTGCTGCCGTTGATGTTCGATAAATTGGCTCCTGCCTTGATACCGAAGCGGAAAGCGGGGTCGTACTGAGCGGAGGCCGAGTAGCTGATCAATAATGCAAACAGCGCAATCGTCACGTTTCTCATAGCATTTGAAAATTGGGGTAAGATGAATAACTGCTGCATAACGGTAAAATCCCATGCCGGATTATCGACAACCACCCGAATCCGATCAAAAAACGCTATTTTTGCGGTTTATTTGGAGAAATAGAATACAAACAAAAGCTTTACCTTCTGATAATCAGTATTTTGGGCGGATATACACACCGAGAACCCGGGAAAAGCATAACAACTAACAGGATATGAGTGAGTACAGTCATCGGGAAATAGAAAAGAAATGGCAGGACTACTGGCAACAAAACGGCACTTTCAGCGTGTCGAACACGTCGGAACTGCCCAAGTATTATGTGTTGGACATGTTTCCCTATCCTTCCGGAGCGGGCTTGCATGTAGGCCATCCGCTGGGGTACATCGCCTCGGATATCTATTCCCGCTATAAAAGGCTGAAAGGCTTCAATGTG
Source organism: Dyadobacter sp. BE31 (assembly GCF_031457695.1). Classification (NCBI taxonomy): domain Bacteria; kingdom Pseudomonadati; phylum Bacteroidota; class Cytophagia; order Cytophagales; family Spirosomataceae; genus Dyadobacter; species Dyadobacter sp. BE31. The sequence continues at coordinate 359,509 of NZ_JAVDXA010000004.1, read as the reverse complement.
CTGCACCCGATGGGTTTTGACAGCTTCGGCTTGCCTGCCGAGCAGTATGCGATCCAGACCGGCCAGCATCCGGCGATTACCACGGAGCAGAATATTACCCGTTATATCGAGCAGCTGAAAAACCTGGGATTGAGCTACGACTGGAACCGTGAAGTGCGGACTTCCGATCCGGGCTATTACAAATGGACGCAGTGGATTTTCTCCGAACTGTTCAACAGCTGGTACAACAACGATACCGACAAGGCAGAGCCTATCGAAACGCTGACCGCGAAGTTTGCGCAGGAAGGTAATGCCAAAGTAAATGCGCCTGCCGACGAGGATACCCCCGCATTCACCGCCGAAGAGTGGAATGCATGGTCGGAGGAGGCACAATATAAGATGACATTGAAATACCGCCTTACCTACGTCGCCGACGCCACCGTAAACTGGTGCCCGGGATTGGGATCGGTATTATCGAACGATGAAGTAAAAGACGGCGTTTCGGAGCGCGGCGGTTTCCCCGTGATCCAGAAACTGATGCGCCAGTGGATGATGCGCATTACCGCATATGCACAACGTTTGATCGATGGTTTGGACACGGTCGACTGGACCGAATCATTGAAAGAGCAGCAGCGCAACTGGATTGGGCGTTCTGTCGGGGCGCTTGTAAAGTTCCAGGTGTGGAATGGGGAAGAAGGGGAGGAAAGGGAAGAAAGGGAGGAAGGAGAATCTAATCCTCCCTTTCCTCCATCCTCCCCTTCCTCCTTTCCTCCTTCAATCGAAGTGTTCACAACCCGCGTTGATACGATTTACGGTGTAACATTCATGGTGATCGCGCCGGAGCATGAACTGGTGGATGTGATCACGACGCCGGAGCAGCGTGCGGAAATCGACGCGTACATCGCGATGACGCAGAAGAAATCGGAGCGCGACCGGATGTCGGACGTGAAAACCGTCTCGGGTGCATTCACGGGCGCGTACGTGCTCAATCCGTTCAGCGGGGAGAAAGTGCCCGTTTACATTGCCGATTATGTGTTGGCAGGCTACGGAACCGGTGCGGTAATGGCCGTGCCATCCGGCGACCAGCGCGACTGGAATTTCGCGAAGCATTTCAATTTGCCCATTATCCCTATCCTCGACGCGCAAAAGGACATCGAGATCCAAGCCGACGCGACGAAGGAAGGAAAATATATCAATTCAGGCATTATCGATGGATTAACCTACAAAGAGGCGACCGAGAAGCTGATTAATGTGCTGGAAGAAAAAGGATTAGGAAAGGGCAAGATCAACTACCGCCTGCGTGACGCGGTGTTCAGCCGCCAGCGTTACTGGGGGGAGCCCGTGCCTGTTTATTACAAAAATGACAGCGAAGGCCAGCCGGTACCGTACCTGCTCGATTTGAACGAACTGCCGTTGAACTTGCCGGAGGTTGATAAATACCTGCCGACTGAAAACGGTGAGCCACCATTGGGTCGCGCGCAAGGATGGGAACACGGCTCGGGCAATGGCTATGAGCTGAGCACCATGCCGGGCTGGGCGGGTAGCAGCTGGTACTGGTACCGCTACATGGATCCTAAAAATGAGAACGAATTCGCGTCGAAAGAAGCCATCAGCTATTGGAAAGACGTGGATTTGTACATCGGCGGAACCGAGCACGCGACCGGCCACTTGTTGTACAGCCGTTTCTGGAACAAATTCATGAAAGACCGGGGCTTTGTGCTGGAAGAAGAACCGTTCAAGAAGCTGATCAACCAGGGCATGATCCAGGGGCGCAGCAATTTTGTGTACCGGGTTAAAGGTGAAGATTACAGCAAGCCGGTGTTTGTAAGTGCGGGTTTGAAATCACAGTATGAAGTTTCGGCATTGCACGTGGATGTAAATATTGTCGAAAACGATGTGCTTGATGTGGAGAAATTCAAAGCTACGCGTCCCGATATCGCCGGCGAAAATGCGGAATTCATTCTCGAAGACGGCAAATACATTTGCGGTGTGGAAGTGGAGAAAATGTCGAAATCCAAATTCAACGTCGTGAACCCCGATGACATCGTGGAGCGCTACGGGGCTGATACCCTGCGTTTGTACGAAATGTTCCTGGGGCCATTGGATCAGGCAAAACCTTGGAATACGAACGGTATCGACGGAACTTACCGCTTCATCCGCAAGCTTTGGAGGCTGTTCTATACCGAAACCGGCCAGTGGCAGGTGAAAGACGTTCCCGCGAAGCCCGAGGAGTTGAAGAGTTTGCATAAAACGATCAAAAAGATCGGGGAGGATATCGAGAACTTCTCGTTCAATACGGCCGTGAGTGCATTCATGGTGTGTGTGAATGAGCTGGGCAGCCAGAAGTGCCAGAGCAAGGAAGTTTTGGAACAACTGGTAATCCTGCTTTCGCCTTACGCGCCGCACATTTCGGAAGAACTGTGGGCTGCATTGGGTAATGAAGCGGGCGGCGTTTCAAAAGCGGCGTTCCCGTTGTTTGAAGCGAAATATGTGCAGGAATCGGTGTTCGAATATCCCGTGCAGATCAATGGAAAAGTTCGCGCTTCGCTGACTTTCCCGCTGGACACGCCACCGGCCGAAATCGAGAAGGAAGTGCTGGCAGACGCTACCGTTCAGAAATGGATGGAAGGCAAGCCGGCCAAAAAGGTAGTGGTGGTGCTGAAGCGCATTGTGAACGTGGTGATCTGATTCTGCGATTGAAATACAAATGCAAAATGGCCAGCCCGGTGTCGGAGCTGGCCATTTTGTTTGCAGGATAGGGTTGGTTACTTGATGGAAACCTGGCGTTCGGTGCGGATCTCTGACACTTCGAAGCTCTTTTCGGTTTTCTGACCGTTGGCGGAAACCTCGATGCTGTAAGTGCCGGCTGGCAACTCATTCACATTAAAGGTTTTTCTGAACTTGTTGGTGTCATGGCTTATCGTTTCGCGATACATGACCTGCCCGCTTTTGCTGGTGATCAACACCACCGCTCTGCTGTCGGTGTATTTGTCGACGTTGACGTGGATCTTGCCGCTGTTGGAAGCGAAGATGCCTGTTCCGAACGCTGCTGCTTTTTTGCTTTCTTTATCTTCTGCAAAAGAATTGAATGCGAAGGTGGCAGCGATTACCATTGTCATTGCGATTGTTTTAATTGAAGGTTTCATGGCTATGTTCTTTTTAAATGATGGCTAATAATTCCGTTTTGTTGATTCAAATATATGTGCTATATCAGGTACTATGCATTACATAGTACACGAGTGGTAATTATGGAAAATGAATGGCGATATGCCGGGAATAACGATCTTTCTTAATTTTGCACGGTATGGCAAAGAAGAAGACCCGCACCTCGTTCAATAAAGTAAAATACCTGAAACCGCTCCCCGCAAAGGGTTGGGCCATTATTGGGGCCATTGTGGTGGTGATCGGTGGGCTGATCTGGTGGAACGACCGGACCGACGAAAACCAATGGGAGTTTATCAGCAAGTTCGGGATCAAGCTGCCGCTGCGTTACGCGGTCCACGGGATCGACGTTTCCCACCACAATGCGAAAATCAATTGGGATAAACTCAAAAGTGCACGCTCGGAGAATGTGAGCATTGATTTCGTTTACATTAAGGCCACCGAAGGCGCAACGCACCTCGACCGGCAATTCAAACGTAACTGGGCCGAGGCCAAAAGAGTTGGGATGAAGCGCGGCGCTTATCATTTCTACAACCCGCGGGTAATGTCCGATCGCCAGGTGGATAATTTCATTGGTCAGGTAAGAATGGAAGCGGGCGACTTACCGCCTGTGCTCGACCTGGAAGTGAATGGCGGTAAGCCCGACGACATCATTATCAAAGGCGTCCGCAACTGGCTGACGCTCATCGAGGCGCATTATGGTGTGAAGCCAATCATTTACGTCAACGAGCATTACTACAAAAAATACATCGCAGGCAACTTCGACGAATATCCCCTCTGGCTCGCAGGCTACTCACGCACGCACCTGAACGACCTCGCATCCGACGCGCACGTGTTGTTCTGGCAGCACAGCGAAAAAGGCTGGGTAGACGGCATCCGTGGCTTCGTGGACTACAATGTATTCCTCCACGAGCGCACCGACTGGGAAAATTTGGCGGATTAAACCAAAGGTTCCTGCTGGCTCAGGCAATGGAAGCTGCCTTGGCCCCAAATGATTTCCGTAGCTAATAGCGGAATGATCTTCCGGCCATTAAATGCTTTTTCCAGAATATCGATGGCGATCTGGTCGTGCGGATTGTTGAATACCGGCACAATTACCCCTGCATTGCAGATCAAAAAGTTGGCATAGGAACCCGGCGTACGGAAATCGTCGATAATGACGGCTTTGGGCATCGGAAGTTCAATGATATTCGGCTGCTTTCCGTTCAGCAAACGCATTTCTTTCAGCATTTGCAGGTTGGTGTTCAGCACCGCGAAATTCTCGTCGTTACGATCGGTTTCGACGCAGGCAACGATAGTGTCTTCATTCACAAAACGCGTGGTATCGTCGATATGGCCATCGGTATCGTCGCCTACAATGCCGTCTTCTACCCACAAGACCTGCTCGATGCCGTAGTAATCACACAATATCTGCTCGATTTGCCCCTGGTTCAAATGCGGGTTACGGTTCGGGTTCAGCAGGCATGATTTGCTGGTAAGCAAGCTGCCCGCGCCATTGAATTCCACCGAGCCGCCTTCCATAATGATCCCCGGATTAACGACCGGCAGGTTCAGGTATTCGGCTACGGCGCGCGGTGTGCGGTTATCGTCGTCATAAGGAGGGTATTTGCCGCCCCAGGCATTATGGCCCCAGTCGACGATCATTTTCTCCCCGGTTTTAGGATTTACCACAAAAGAAGGACCATGGTCGCGGCACCAGGCGTCGTTTGTAGGTTTTACGATGAATTCAATTTTAGCCAGATCGACGCCCGTTTTCGTAAGCTCGCCGATAATGAACTGCTTCAATGCTTCGTCATTGGCAATAATCCCCACATTTTCTCCCTCGCTGATCGCCTTGATGAATGCCAGATATTGCGGTCTCATCTTGGCTAGTTTGTCGCCCTGCCAGGAGGCGTCGTTATGCGGGAAAGTAAGCCAGGTAGCGCGGTGCGGGGCCCATTCGGCGGGGAAAGTAAAACCCAGTTCACGGGGTGTGGATGAAGCGGTATTTGCTGCCAAAGTATATGAAATGTATTGGTTCTGCTCAAAAATGAAGTGCAAAGGTCGTAAAAGGTTTTGAAGCTGGCCAAAAAAATAAAGCCCCGCGAGCGAGGCTTTACATATCGTTGAGCAAATAATGAATTCAGTTGTTGGCGACCATCACATTGTCGACCAGGTAAGTCCCGTCCACAGTTTCCAGGTTGTAAGCCTTGCTCACGCGCCGGGCATTTTCCTGCACTGCCCCCACTTTCCAAGATGATACAATGCCGGTGGAAGGCTCGTAATGATAGAGAATATCCTTTTTAGAAAGCCTTTTCATCCGTTTTCTTCCATGGTTCGTCTGCACATAGTGATGTGGCGTCGCTTCGAGCAGCAATGCGGGTACGATCGGCGATCCGGAAGTGTTGTCTTCCGCAGGACGAAGGTACACGGCCGTCAAGGGCGAAGTAGGCTGATTAAAAACATCGATCTGTTTTACCTGCGTAATCGTCGTTTTCCCGTCTTTGCACGTCTTCACATGCTCACCCACACGCACCTCCGCGATGGATTTGACGCTGCCGTCGGCCATCGTCACCGGTGCATTGGCCGAGAAATACTTGCACCGCTTGGTACTTTTCGAAATCCGGATCGTCGCCTGCGACTGGATGCTGCTGACGGCCGCTATTTCGGTTTGGGCAAAGATGGTGAGTGACAGGAGTGAAAAAATACTGGTGGTCAGAAATTTCATGTGGTGTTGGATTATGAAGATGCCTTCGACACTTTGACAAATACCTTGCTAACCACATTCGGTACAGCACCCAGGCAGATTAATACCAGCCCGGTTGTAATGAGTGTAGAGGTGTGCGCAAAGAATGAACCGGAGGACAAAATCGCTAAAATTAATATCGTTGAGAATGGCAAAGAAAATGCAAGTAACAACACAGCCAGTTCCAGATCAAATGTTCTTTTCTCCTTGGCCATGCCTTTCGCGTCTTCCCGCAGGTTGAATGCGGATATGTGGGCGAGCGGCCAGAAACTGGCGGCACTCAATGGGATCACAATCGACAGCAATACCATATTCTGGTCGGTAATGTTCAGGACGTAGATCATCCCCGCGCTGATGAGCATCGTGATGCCCGCGCGGAAGAACAGTATACTTGCAACGATACGCTTCTTGCCCTCTTTTAGTTGCACGGCCAGGCCGATAAAGAGTAGTACGAGCGGCGTCATCATCGCGCTGGTTTTATCAAAAATATCCAAAACCAATGGCGGCAGCTTGCTGTAATTGATTCCCAGGCTCAGCAGGATAATTGCAATGAAAATCAGCAGGTTAATAGGCTCCTGGAACATGCTTGCGAAGAGGCTTTTCAGCTTTCCGCCCATTTTAGTTTCCTTGTCGTCGCTATTTTTCAAAAACATATTCATTGCAAGAATGTAAAGCGAGATGAGCACGAAGAACTTGTTACCCACGTCGGCCAATGCGGCGATAGCGAGGCTTTTTTCTCCCAAAAACTCAGCAATGAACGGAAAGCATGACAAGCCCGGTGCTAATGAAGGAATAAGCATCATCAGCGTGCGGCCGGTAGGGCTGTTTTTTTCTATTCCAAACAATGCGAATGCAAGCGGCGCGGAAAAGAACATCAGGAAGTTGAAGATCAGCGTAACGAGCGGAATCACGAACATCGACGAATCGATGTCTATTTTCATTAGAGAGATAAATATCGTTGAGGGTAGCGCTACGGAGAGGATAATCTCCTTGATGCCGTTGGTTTGGTCCTTGTTCTTGAACTTGCTTTTGAGCAACAGTCCCAAGGCAATTAGTAATAATAGCGTGATGGTTTTTTGCAATGCGTCACTCATGATCAGGCATATTTAAGTAATAGGAGTGTATCGAAGATTAAAGAGGAGTGGTGCTTTCGCGGAGTGTTGTAACGAGGTAAGTAACGGGAGTGAAAATCTGTAACTTCTTGGTCGGGTGTTGTCAGGTAGTGGTCATTTATAGTCAGGTGTTGTCAGATGTAGTCAGGTTTGGTCAGGAATTCTCATTGGTAGTGGAATATTATAAAATATAGAAAGGAGAAAATTTGACAATGCCTGACTATAAATGACCACATCTGACAATACTTAACTGTCCCTGACAACACATGACCACATCTGACAATACTTGACAACACCTGACAAATATTTGACCGTAGCGTTAGCTAAGTGCCCCCAGCGCCCCCACAAACGCCTTCATCTCATCCATCGTACCGATACTAACCCGGCACCATGGTTTGTTCTGGACGTCGAAAGAGCGGACGGCGATGCCTTTGGCGGTCATTTTGCTGAGCAGCTCCTTGCCCGGAATCGAAATGGGGAAGAGCACGAAATTGGTGTAGGACGGGATGTACTTGTAACCCATCTTGTCGAGGTTTTCGTAGAGATATGTTTTGGCCTCGTGGTTCAGTTTGCGGGTGTTGCCCTGGAAATCCTTATCGTCGAGGCTGGCGGATGCCGCGAAAATCGACGTGTAGGAAATGCCCATTCCGCCGCGTGTGATTTTGTTGATACCGGCGAGGAATTCAGGCTGTGCCGCAATGTAACCCACACGGATACCGGCCATACCCATAATTTTGGAGAATGTACGGGCGATGATCACGTTCTTCTTTTGGGCCAGCAGGGAAACCATGCTTTGGGTATCGGCGCCTACTGCGAGCTCGATGTAAGCCTCGTCCACGAACACCGGTACTTTTTCGGACACGCGCGAGCAGAAGTCGAGCAGGTCCTGGCCTTTGGTAATGGCTCCTGTCGGGTTGTTGGGGTTACAAACATAAACCAGTTTAGTATCCTTGTCGATCGCCGCTTCCATAGCTTTCAGGTCGTGTGACCAGTCGGCTGTACATGGAACGGGCTTCCAGGTAGCGCCTACCGATTTCGCCACGCTCACGAGCGACATATAGCAAGGGTCGGCTGATACGATATTGCCGCCATTCATAAAAGTGACCAATGCTACTTTTTCGAGCAAATCGGACGAGCCGGGGCCCATCATAATGTGCTCAGCAGTAACGCCTTCTTTTTTCGCGATTTTATCGATGAGGTCGTACATTTCCTTCCAGGCGTAACGGTTCCCGTTTTTCACGGAATCAGCCACCGCTTTCTGGGCCGACATCGGCGGGCCGTATGGGTTTTCGTTCGAACTTAACCTGGCAACGATTTTTGGTGCCTTGAAGTCATTTGGCAAGAAGTGTTCTCTCACCATCGGGCTACGGTAAATGCGGTTTTCAGGATCCAGTGACAACGGTGTGTTCTCGAATGCGCCGGCAGTAAGGTGTGGTGCTACGGCGATGCCGCCCAGTGCCATTAAACCGGACTTTAACAGATTACGACGGTCGATTTTTTGATTCATTGTTCAATTGTTTAAGTACGTGACGATAATTATTAGGAGTAAAAATCTTAATTCAAGTTACAAAATCGGCAGGTCAACTGCGAAGCGTATATTCCTTGTTTTTCAGTTAGTTAGCCTGTACTTGCGAGAATCGCGTAAATGCGATTCCCTTATGGCTGCCCGACCAGGATATCTTGGTAATGCTGCCTGCTTTTGGCGCTGTTACGCCCAGGTCGGCCCAGGTTTTTTCCAGTTTGACCACCCCTTGTGCATCGGAAGTAACTTCGCCCAGGACAGCGCCTGTACGTAGGGTGATTTTAATGGCCAGGTTCGGTACCGGGATGGAGTCGATACCTTTGGTATGGTCGAGAATATTGGTCTTGTCGAGTTCCAGCAGCCGGGCCGAAAGCGTTAGTTTTTCGGCGGTGGCGGAATAGGTGACGGTCGGTTCGCTGGCAATAGGAGCACCGAACGGAGCGCCTACGATGTCAACCAGCACCGGAGCCACGTCACGGTCGAGGAACGGGTCCTCTTCTTTGCATGACACAAAACCAAACGTGATTGCCAGCATGACCAGCGCGGAAGGGAAAAGCGATTGGATATTTTTCATCATCTTCAATGTCTTGGAATTGGGAATAAACCGTTATTTCTCAGCCCACCACAGCTTGGTTTTCATGTCGTCGGCGCCACCATTGAGCTTCACGCCGTCGCCTACCGCGGTTGCATTCAGCGAGTATTCCGATGCCGGATAGTTGAAGCGGGTAGGGAGGACGCCGCCATTGTTCAGCACGGCACGCGGGTCGGGTGCGGGGAAAACAGGGAAGCCCGTCCGGCGCCATTCGATCCATGCTTCCACCCCCTGCCCGAACAGCGAGATCCATTTTTGTTCGAGTACCTTTTCCTTGCTTACCGGGCCGGCTTTGGTTATGTAATCGGCAGGCGGCGTGAGGCCGTACTGCGCGAACGAGGCGGTAATACCGGCTTCGAAGTACTTTTTGGCATCGCCGGTAATGTCACCGTCAATGGCGGCCTCGGCCAGGATGAAGTTCAAATCGGCGAAGGTCATGATTACCTCGGGCGCAGCGGCATCGGTGAATGCCTTGCCGATGGTGGAGCTGGTAGCGAGGTAGCCGGTCGCGATCGCATCGGGCAGGCCGTTGGCGTGGCCCTGGTAGAGACCGTCCTTGTTAGGATTGGCATACACGGTAATGCGGGTATCGCCCAATGCATTCATCTTGTCGGCCAGCGTTTTGCTGATGTTCCAGTCGGTACGGCCGCCCTGGATCAGGATCTGGTTCCATTCGTTATTGCTCGGGAGCACAGTGGTGCATTTCAATGAGGCATTATCCGCATTGCTGGTGAAAATCGGGAACTTGGCTGCGTCGCCGAGGATTTCGGCAAATATCGCTTTCGACTCGGCTGGTTTTTTAGCGGCCTGGCGGTTAGCCAGGCGCAGACGGAGCGAGTTGGCGAATTTCTTCCATTTCAAAATATCACCCGCATACAAAATGTCGCCCGCAATGGCCGGGCCGCTTACCGACAACTTTTCGTTGGCCATTTTCAGATCGTTCAGCAAACCGGCATAAATGGTCTCCATCGAATCGTACTTGGGCGTGTAAATCGGGTCGGTACCCGTGCCTTTAATGGCGTCGGTGTACGGGATCGAGCCGTACATGTCGGTAAGGAGGGAGAATACCCAGGTGCGCATCACCAGTGCAACTCCCTCATAATTAGCGTTAGGTGAAGCCGACTCGGCATTGGTTTGGTTAATGATGCGTTGGAAATTGAGCAGGCCGTCGTTGAAAAAGCCTTTCCAGTTGTTGGATAGCAATGCGGGCGAAACGGTGTAATCGTCGCCTTCGTTGCTGTAAATATTCCGGGTCAAGTGCTGCACGTACAATTCGGCGGCGTCGATGTTAATGCGCTCGAAGCGGTCGCGGTGGCCCCAGTAGCGGTCAACCGACGTTTCGATACCGGTAGGGAGCAGGTATTGCGGGCCGATAGCCGTAGGGCTGTTCGGGCTCACGTTCATGCTGTCGAAATCCTTGGTGCAGCTGGTGATGCTCATTGCGCCTGCAAGGGCGGTCATCCAGATGTTTTTATGGGTCAAAATGCTTTTCATCTCGTAATGCTTTTAGGTCTTCAAATAATTTGGAGGGGATCAGAATGACAGCGAGAGGTTTGCACCGATACTGCGGGAGCTCGGAAGCTCGCCATAACCGAATCCTTGCTGGTTACCACCTTTCGCATCGATCTCCGGATCGATATGCGGGGTGTTTTTGAAGATCATCCATACGTTCCGTCCGACGAGCGAGATCTTGGCCGACTGAATTTTTACCTTTTTCAACAATGCAGGGCTGAAAGAGTAGCCGAGCGACACTTCGCGTAGTTTTACATAGCTCGCGTCGAAAATTGCCGACTCATGGTAGTTACGAGGGTTGGAATAGCCATAAAGCTGGTTGGCAGTTACGATAATATCGTTTGGAACATAAGATTTTGAACCATCAGCTGCCGTCACTTCGCGTACACCCTGGCCGATCACACCTTCTTCACGGCCTAATGCGGTCTCGGCATACTGGCCTGTCCAGCGGGCTGTTCCGGTGCCTTCGTCATAAATATCGCCACCCATGCGAACGTCCACCAATGCGCTCAGCGACCAGCCTTTGTAGTTGAACGTGTTCAGCATACCGCCGATCCAGTCGGGCTGGATGTTGCCCAGCTTTTGTCCGGCAGCTGTGAGCGGCAGACCATTCGCGCCGTAAACGACCTGACCATTGTATTTCTGGAAACCTACACCGTAGAATGTGCCGTAGGGCTGGCCTACGCGTGCTTCCGACGACATACCGCGTTGTGTAGCGAGTGTGTAGGTTGTCAAACCTTCGGCGAGTTCCACCACCTTGTTGCGGTTGCGCGCCCAGTTGAGCGACACATCCCAACTGAAACCGCCCGGCAGTTTCACCGGCGTTCCCGAGACCGAGATTTCAATCCCTTTGTTGGTGATCTTTCCGGCATTCAGGATGCGGGTGTTGTAACCGCTCGCTTTGGAAATTTCCACGCCGAGGATCTGGTCTTTGGTCGTCTGGTTGTAGTAGGTTACGTCCAGGCCGATTTTGCCTTTCAAAAAGCGCAGATCCGCACCGAGTTCGAGGCCGGTTGTGATTTCAGGTTTCAGGCCGCTGTTGGCGATTTCGATGTTTTCGGAGAATTTGGGCACTGCGCCATTCCACGAACCTTTTGCGAGGAATGTCTGCGCCAATTGGTAAGGCGTAGCGTCGTTACCTACCTGGGCGTAGCTCGCGCGGACTTTGCCAAAAGTGAACACGTTACTCTTCACATCGAACAGCTCGGTAAGCACTGCGCTCAACGACGCCGAAGGATAGAAGTACGAGCGTGCATTGGCAGGCAGCGTGCTCGACCAGTCGTTGCGGGCGGTCAGGTCGAGGAACAATGCGTCTTTCCAAGAGAGGTTAGCCGTTCCGAACAAGCTCTGCGTTTCCGATTTACGGATCTCACTTTCAATGGTATTCTGGCTTGGAACGGAGTTTCCTGCATTGTACAGGCCGTCCACCACCATTTCACCCACATAGAAGTAGTTCCTTTTGTAGTAATTGGTACGTTTAATACCGCCGACCTGTACATTCAATCCGAAATCCGCATTGATGTTCTTGTTGTAAGTCAGCATGAAATCCGAGTTGGTTTCCTGGCTGCGCAATACTTCTTCGGAAAAGCGTCCCGGTGTGCGAACGCCGTTGCGGACGCGCAGGAAGTTGGATACGTTAATGCGCGTATCGGTCCAGTAGTCGGTACCACTGCGGAGCATAATGCTCAGCGATGGCAATATCTTGTAATTCAATGCGATGTTACCCAATAGGCGGTCCTTCTCATTGCTTTGCGGAAGTTTCTTTTGAGAGAAATACGGGTTGGTGAAGAACGTGTGCTGCCAGTTAGGCGGGTCGGTGTCGTTGCCGCGCTGGTTGTGCACATCCATATAGCTTTCATAATCCCGCAGCTGCGCCCACGATACGTGGCGGTGCGACCAGATGAACTCCTGTCCGCTGCCGTAGCTCTTGTTGTCGGAACCCGATTTGATGTACTCGCCTGAAAGCGTAATGCTGAGGTTCTTGGTCAGGTTATAGCCGGAGTTAATGCGGAAATTGTTCCGGTGAAAATCATTATAGTACATAATACCCGTCTGATCCACACGGCTCAGGCCGAGGCGGAAATACCCCTTGTCGTTACCGCCGTTCAGCGCAACGCTGTTCGTAATGGTACGACCGGTATTCCAGTACTCGTTCCAGTTGTTGGGCTGAGGAGTCAGTGGTGCAACATCGTCACCAGTCCACCACTGTCTCACCAGGCGCCCGTCCATCGGAGCTCCCCAGCTTTCGTCTGTCCCTTCTGATCCTACGAGCGGATATCGTGCGTCGTAAACGGCGCGGTATTGCGCAATCTCGGCCGGATCGGTGATGTTGCCGCTCCAACCGTCGTTATACCAGGTGCGGTAGCCATTACCACCCCCATAAGTGTTCTGGAAATTCGGTTTGATCCACGGGCGTTCGAAACTGATGTTGGAGTTGATATCCACACCAAGCCCTTTCGTACCCTGGCCGTTTTTAGTAGTAATGAGGATAACGCCGTTGGCTGCGCGGGAGCCGTACAATGCGGCCGCGTTGGGCCCTTTGAGTACGGACATTTCCTTGATATTGTCGGGATTGATCTCCGAAATACCGCCTCCCCACGTTTTGTTGGCGGTTTGCTCCATAGGTACGCCATCGATCACGATCAACGGCTGGTTGTTGCCGGAAACAGACGATGATCCACGAATCTGGATCGTGGAGCCGCTGCCCGGACCGCCATTGGATTGCACGCGAACGCCGGCAATTTTGCCCGAAAGGGCATTTGCTACGTTCGTTGAACGCGATTCGGTGAGTGCGCTTCCTTTCACTTCCTGTACTGTATATCCCAACGCCTTTTTCTCACGCTCGATACCGAATGCGGTTACCACCACCTCGGCCAGCTGTCGCGTGTCAGCGTCCAGTTTGATGTCAAATTTGGTTTGGTTGCCGATCGGCATTTCTTTGATCAGGAAACCTACATATGAGATGACGAGCACGCCGTCACCCGGAACCGAAAAGCTGAAATTACCGTCAGCATCGGCATTTGTACCCACATTGGTGCCTTTGTAAATGATTGACGCGCCTGCAAGTCCAAGACCATCTTCGGCCGCTGTTACCTTTCCGGTGAGCTGGCGCACTTGTGCGAAAGCTACCGGGGAACACAGACAAACCCATATAAATAAGAGTAGAACTTTACGCATGGGAATCAGGGGTTAAAATTGTTAGGTGTAGTAGTAGGAGGAGAAAAAAGTTATGGCTGTGAGGCGTCCACATTTCCGTGCGCCGCACACACTTTCATGTGGACAGAACAACACAGCCATAAGCTTGCAACACTGCTTTTCCGGAAAGCAATACCCTCTTTAATCGAGGACAAACAGGTCAGATCGTTTCAGTGAGGCCATAAAAAAGCCAGACGTCGACAAGCGGTGTTTGTCCACGGTGTCAAGAAACCTGTATTAAAAAAATTATATTGTGTTGGAGCGTAACCCGCCCGGTGTCCGTGTTTCGGTACCTCCGGCTTTCAGCAAGCTCCTCTCAACACGGTCAGATATATTCATGTGCGGCTGGAATATATCCTCGGTTTAGAAGTTCTGTCATTCGTTTAATGACTTTTCAAATATACTGACAATGTCAAATAATGCAAGAGATTAAATTTAAAAATTGAAGTTTTTTGCAATAAAAATTGGTCATTTAAAATCAATACAGACTATTATTGTAATAATTTGATAATAAATTTTACTAATCTGATTTTTAGCGCTTCCTATCGGTTTTGTAGATTAATGCGCTGATTTTTAGTCTGTAATTGTCTAAAATATAGGTGTTTACTAGAATTTGATTCTTATAAAATTGTAACATTGGGTTACTCGTCGGTTTTTACCGCGCTTACACCCGCCAGAACTTGAAACAATAAAAAAGAGCGCCCCGGTTAACGGGCGCTCTTTTGGGGTATATTGAAATAGTTATATTTTTATATTGTGGCTAGTCGATAAACCGCTTTAAAATAGGGCGGTAAGAATCCACGCGGCGGTCACGTAAGAATGGCCAGGTAGTGCGGTAAAAATCGAGTTTTTCGAGGTCCAATTCTTCCACGTGGGTTACTTCGCCTTCGTGCGGCGCGAGGTACAGCAGCCTGCCCTGCGGGTTAGCGATGAACGATCCTCCCCAGAACTGCTGGTCGGCTTCGCGGCCCACGCGGTTCACAGACACTACGTATACGCCGTTCGCGACGGCGTGTCCGCGCTGCACGGTTTGCCAGGCTCCGTACTGTTCTTCATTAATAATAGGATCCTTTTCATTTACATCCCAGCCGATAGCCGTAGGGTAGAAGAGGATTTCTGCGCCCATAAGGCTGGTAATGCGCGCCGCCTCGGGATACCACTGATCCCAGCAAATGAGCACGCCGATTTTGGCAAATCTGGTATTGAATATCCGGTAGCCGTCGGTATCCCGCTCACTCACGGGAGCATCGCCCGGCGAGGCGTCGCCCGGCGTGAAATAGAATTTTTCGTAGTAACCGGGGTCGTCGGGGATGTGCATTTTGCGGTATTTGCCCAGATAAGCACCGTCGGCGTCGAGTACGGCGGTGGTATTATGGTACAGGCCGTGCGCACGTTTTTCAAACAGCGAGGCGATGATCACCACGCCCAGTTCCTTCGCCAATGCACCCAGCGACTCGGTCGACGGGCCGGGAATGGCTTCGGCCAGACTGAAATTGCCATGGTCTTCGACATCGCAGAAATACAGCGACTTGAACAGCTCTTGCAGACAGATAATGTTCGCGCCTTTTTGCGCAGCTTCGCGGATTTTCTCGGTAGCCTTCTGAAAGTTAGCATCAACGTCCGAAGTGCAGCTCATTTGCACCAGACCAATGTTTACTTTTTTTGCCATTTTGGATGTTTGTGTGGATGAATAACGGACTGAAATGCAACACTAATTTGACTGTGGGAGTTCTGGGATCGGGAAATCGAACGAAATATCGTTCATGCATTTGAAATGGCCTTTCGGACATTTGCTGTAACCGATCTTCGAACACGGGCGGCAATCGAGGCCTTTTACTTCCAATTTTTCAAATGTGGTGCGATAGGGATACATGCCAAATTCGGGAATGGTATTGCCCCATATCGAATAGACCTTCTTTCTGAATGCGGCTGCAACGTGCATCAGCCCAGTGTCGTGCGTGAACACGATCAATGCCTTTTGGATTAAGGAAGCCGATTGGTTGAAATTGTAATTCCCGCAGGCATTCAAAATCTGCGTGTCGCCTAATGCATTGCGGATGGCTTCGCCCGCTTCAAAATCCTCCGGCCCGCCTAGCAGAATGACGGGATGGTCGATTTTCCGACAGAGCTCGATCATGCGCAGCGCAGGCATTTTCTTTGTGAAATGCTGCCCGCCGATGGCGTAAGCGACATAGCTTTTGCGGTGCGTTTCGGGCAGCCCTTCGAGTTCTACCTGATCATTATAAGGAATGAAATAGTCGAGTCCTTCGCCGTCGTTTTGGATGTTGAATGTTTTAAGCGTATCCAAACATCTGTCCACAATGTGAACTGGCGGCAGGTGGTTGATCTTGAACTGCGTCATGAGCCACTTTTGCACATTCAGTTTCTCGAAACTGAATGCCGGTACGCCGAGCGTCCATTTGATGCGGAGCGTGCGGATGTTGCGGTGGAGATCGATGATGTAGTCGAACTTTTCCTCTTTGAGCAATGCCAGCAGTTCCTTGGCATTGCCTTTTTCAAGCAGCCAAACCTTATCGATGTAAGGATTGTCGCACAGCAGGAACTCGAATTTGCTTTTGGTAAAATAGTGGATTTCGGCCTCCGGCATCTGCTTTTTCAGGCAGCGCACCACGGGCGTCGTGAGTACGATGTCGCCAATGGAGGAAAAACGCAGGATGAGGAACTTGACCGGTTTATTCACTTGGGATTTCCTGTAATAATTGTAAAGGGTTCAAATGCGCCGGGCGCGGGTGTTTCCAGCGTTTATGCGTCCATAACCAGTTATCAGGCTGGCGGCGGATGTCTTCTTCCAAAAAGCCGATCTGCTTTTGCAGAATGCTGTTAGTGGGCTCCTGCTTCGGCGTGTCGGTGATCGGCCGGAAATAGGCCTTGTAAAATCCGCGGCGAAGCTCGTTTTTAAGAATACCCATATATAGTACCGGTGCATTCAATCGGCGCGCAATGAGTTCGACGCCTCGGTATACGCCCGTGTCCTGGTTGAGGAATTTCGTCCAGAATGCCTTTTCCGGTACGGCCGACTGATCGTTGATCAATACGAACAAAAACGGCCTGTCGCGCGGCTCGAATGCCTTCGAAATGGCCTCTTTCATCGTTACCATCTCGGTACCGAAACGCGTACGCACGTTTTTGAACCAGTCTTCGAAAGTATCGTTCTGCAACTCGTGGTACACGACCACGATCTGGTGCGGCAGTTTGGCAGAGGCGAAAAGATTCAGCATTTCCCAATTTCCCAAATGCCCCGCTACCACCACGGCATTCTGTTTCTTTTCAAAGTAATGCATTAGCAAAGGTGTTTCCAGATCGAACCTTTGCAACAAATCGTCTTTCGAAACCGACTTCATTTTAATGGTTTCGAAGATAATGTCCGTGAAGTTGCGGTAAAATTTCGCGGCGATTTCGTGAATTTTCGTTTCGCTGAGCTCGGGAAAGCTGTTACGCATGTTTTGCAGCACCACTTTTTTGCGGTACTGGCCAATATCGAAGATCAGGAAACGGACGATGTCGGAAAGCTTGTAGAGCGCTCCCCAGGATAGCTTCGACACCGCATTGAGCAGCATCAGAAACAAGTGGGTAGTGAACGCTTTCATGTGAGGAACATCTTGTACTAAAACGGTAATTAGGCTGCAAAGTTAACACTTTGATTGCATTTTACCTGAAATAACCCGCTGAACGGCAGTCTTCGCAGCCTTAGAAGTATTGTAAATTAGGCGGTTGCGGGACACAACTATTCACCGAACTTAGGATCGGAGTTTCGTTTTGTTTATATTCACTCTTTCAAACAGTAGAACTAATGCTATGCTGGAAGGATTATTTGATATCAAGAATGATCGCAGACTAAGCGTCTACCTGTACCGCGCTGGTTTCGGTATGTGGCTGATGTACCTGGTGCTGGGCGCTCCCGCGCTGCACGTGTACAAGCATTACCGTCAGGATTGCGGTATGCTCTGTTTTGTATTGATGATTTTTGGTTTCAGCGCGTCGATGGTGTATGACTATTTCCACCACCGCGACCAATATGAAGTGAAGAAGAAGTGGCTGTTTATCAGCTATGTAATTCTTGCTGGAATAATCTACTTTGTCGAATTCCGCGGCCACGAGAACAGTATCAACCTCGACTGGCTGCTGGGGCTCCTCTAATCCGCAACCGACTGCGAATTCTGCATCATTTCCCGCACTTTTTCGTAACTAAGATCCGGTAATGCCGCTACTTTCCCGATCACGATGATCGCCGGAGACGCCATTTCCGCCACTTGCGAAAGCGGTACGATATTCCCGATCTTGCCCGTAACTACCTTCTGGTTTTCCAATGTGCCATTCTGGATGATGGAAATGGCTTCGTCGAATTTGCCGAGTTCGGAGTAGATGCTTACTATCTCCTGCAATTTGTGAAGACCCATTAAAATAACAACCGTCGCAGTCGATTGCGCAGCCAGGCGCACATCATTCGAAAGCGCGTGCTGCTTGGTAGTACCGGTAATGACCCAGAAACTCTCGCTCATGCCACGGGAAGTCAGCGGAATGCCCGCCAATGCAGGTGCCGCGTAGCTGCTCGAAATGCCGGGGATTACTTCGGATTCAATGCCGTGTTCTGCTGCAAAGAGGATTTCTTCATATCCGCGACCGAATATAAACGAGTCGCCGCCTTTCAGCCGCACTACTTCACCATATTGACGCGCCTTTTCGACGATCAGGTCGTTGATTTCGTCCTGGCCGCAGCTGGTTTTGCCGAAGCGTTTGCCGACGAGGATTTTGACGCAATCTTCCGGGCAGCAATCCAGTAATGAGGGATGGGCGAGGGAATCGTATAAAACGACCCGCGCTTTTTGCAGGGCCTTGATTCCTTTGAGGGTGATCAGGTCGGGATCGCCCGGACCTGCCCCGATGAGTGTCAGTTTCATGGTGAAGAGGACTTCGGCTTTCGGCTTTCAGCTGTCGGCTTTTTTAATTTCTGAAAATATCAGTAATAAAAAGCCGACAGCCGATTGCCGAAAGCTGACAGCCAATTTAACTATCCTTTCCGAATGAAAGCTCTTGCAATGCAGGCTCTCCGGTTTCGACCAATTGCGCCTCGCGGGTTTCGCGAACGAAGTTCAGGAAGTGCTCCGAGGTACTGATGAAATATTGTGCGAATGCTTCGCTTGGTTCGAATTTATTGATGCTGAATACCAGTGCTTTGAATGGGGTTTCGGTTTGATTTTCGACTGCAAATTCGGCAGGAACGTCATATTTGAAATCCTGTCCGAAGTGCGTTTCGAAATCGTTGATAATGCCGTATTGCGTGTTGGTAGTCACGTCTTTCGACATCAGCAAACCTTTCGCGCCGGTGATGAACACGTTGTATGCGTGGTAAATCGCATCCGCCCAAACACCCGATTGGAAAGATTCTTTCGCCAAATTCAATTTCTCCTGGCCTTCGATGATGGTCGTCGCCACGAGGTCAACCAGCACGGAAGCACATTCGCCAACCCCGATTTCCGTTTTGAACAATTCATCGTGATCCCAGTCGCGGTAATCGTCGTCCTGTACGGTTGTGAGGTCCGCAAGGGGTTTCAGCAACTGGAAGAAGTAGTTCTTCGTCTGGCGGAGATAGTACTGGTTGAAATATTCTCCATCCATTGCATTTGCTTCATAATCATTGAAAAGCAGGCGCAATACTTCCGGTCCGCGTTTGGTAGGAACTTTGATCACCTTATCGCCGATCAAACCAATGCCGTCGCCGGAGAAACCACCGCCGAGCAGCACTTGCAATGCAGGCAATACCAGCTTGCCGTTTTTGATCGAACTGCCGTGGAAACCGATATTGGCCGCATTATGCTGGCCGCAACCGTTCATACAGCCGCTGATTTTGATTTTAATATCCTGATTATAAATCATTTCAGGGAACTCGTCGCGCATTACGTCTTCCAGCACGCGGGTGATACCATAGCTGCTCGAAATCGCGAGGTTACAAGTATCGGTTCCGGGGCAGGTGGTAATGTCCATTGTGCTGTCGAAGCCTGGGGCTGCGAGGCCCAGTTTCGCGAGTTCGTGGTAAATGGCTACGAGGTCTTCGCCTTTCACGAAACGCAGGATATAACCCTGGTTTACAGTCACACGAATATCGTCGGCTGCATATTTGCGTACCACATCAGCCAGGCTGCGGGCGGTGTCGGAGTTCATATCCCCCAGCAGCACGCGCAGCTGCACGGCATACCAGCCTTTTTGTTTTTGTTCAAATGTATTGGTACGCAGCCATTTGGTGAAAATGTCGAGCTTGTCGGCGTCGATGCTTTCGGCAGCGATTTTCAGGATTTCCGCCTCGGACAATGCAGGGCGCGGTGCGTGGTTGATCGCCTCGTACTCGTTGGTGCCGAAAAGGTCTTCCGGAATCTGGAATATTTTGTTACGTACTGCTTTACGTTCTTCCTCCACTTTTTCCATCATGCCTTCCAGGCCGAGGTCGTTGAGGAGGAACTTCATACGCGCCTTGTGACGACGTACGCGCTCGCCATAGCGGTCGAACACGCGAAGCAATGCTTCTATGAAAGGAATTACCTTCTCTTCTTCAAGGAATTCGAATGCAGTTTGTGCCGAGAATGGCTGCGCGCCAAGGCCGCCGCCGATGAGCACTTTGAAACCGCGGACGGTTTCACCCGCTTCGTTCTGACCCATTTTAGCGATCAGACCCACGTCGTGGATGAATGCCAATGCAGAGTCCTTTTCAGAAGAAGAAACCGCGATTTTAAACTTCCGGCCCATATCCTGGTTGATCGGGTTGCGGAGGAAATAAGAGAAGATCGAATGGGTGATCGGCGTTACGTCGAACGGCTCATCCGGATCGATACCCGCGACAGACGACGCCGTAACGTTACGGATCGTATTACCACAAGCTTCTTTCAACGTAATGCCCGCATCTTCCAGGTCGGCCCACAATTGCGGCGAATCCGAAAGTTTTACAAAGTGCAGCTGGATGTCCTGGCGCGTGGTCGCGTGCAGGTTACCGGTTGCATATTTGTCGGAAGTATCAGCAATACGGACCAGCTGATCGGCTGTTATGCGGCCGTAAGGCAATTTGATGCGGATCATCTGCACGCCGGGCTGACGCTGACCATACACACCGCGTGTCAGACGGAATTTACGGAACGCCTCTTCCGGGGTTTCGCCGGAGTTGAATGCACCGATCTTTTGTTGCAGGTCAATGATATCGCGCTTCGCAACGGCGGATACTTTGTCAGAAATGATTAAATCGCTCATGATGATATTCTAATCGTCTATCGGGATAGTATATTTTTATTCAATAGTTCGGTAATTGTCGCCCTGAGCGAACCGGGCCGCCGGGCGGCCGAAGGGTTTTTGCTTCAACGCCTTTGGCTTCGACTTCGCTCAGCGTGACATTACTCGATCATACAAGCCCCAACCGTCACGTTGGACGTTTCGTCGATCAGGATCGCTGCGCCGTTTGCGCGGTTCTTCTGATAGGGGTCGTATGCGATGGGCTGGGCTGTCCGCAGAACGATTCTTGCTACGTCGTTCAGTTTCAGGGCCTCTACCTCATCCAGTTTTTCATAAGAGTTGATGTCGATTTGGTATTCGATGTCACGGACCGAGCAGCGTGAACGTGCTGTACCGTGCTGCAAAACGTATTTGTTACCTGGTTTCAACGTCTTCTTATCATCCATCCAACACACCAGTGCTTCGATATCCTGGCTCACGATCGGTGAGTTGTCCACGGTTACGATCGTGTCGCCGCGGCTGATATCGATATCGTCTTCGAGTAATATCGTTACCGATTGAAGAACAGATGCCTCCTGTATTTCGTTTCCGCCGAATTCGATTTTAGCGATTTTAGACTCTCTTTCAGAAGGCAATACCTTAATGGCGTCGCCCTTTTTGAAAGTACCGCTTTGTACGCGACCAGCATAGCCACGGTAGTCGTGCAGCTCCTCAGTTTGAGGGCGGATCACATATTGTACCGCGAAACGGCCGTCTTCCTGGTTCTGATCTTTCAGTACATTCACATTTTCCAGTACCGAAAGCAATGTTTCGCCGGTGTACCAGCTCATGCTTTCCGAACGCTCCACGATATTATCGCCATTCAGAGCGCTCACTGGAATGATGGTCAGGTCTTTAATGGAAAGTTTCTCAGCCAGTTCTTGATAGCTTTTCGCAATTTGAAGGAATGCATCCTCCGAATTTCCTACCAAATCCATTTTGTTCACCGCTACAATCACGTGGGGGATACCCAGCATGGAAGCGATCAGCGAGTGACGACGAGTTTGCTCCACCACGCCATGGCGCGCATCAACGAGGATAATGGCGAGGTCCGCATTGGAAGCGCCCGTCACCATGTTACGGGTATACTGAATGTGCCCCGGTGCATCGATGCTGATAAACTTGCGATTCGGCGTCTGGAAATATTTGTAAGCTACGTCGATGGTAATGCCCTGCTCGCGCTCCGAACGAAGACCGTCCGTGAGCAATGCGAGGTCGATTTCACCGGCATTGCGGGTTTTGCTGGCGCGCTCGATGGCTTCCATCTGATCGGCCAGGATATTTTTGGTATCGTAAAGCAAGCGACCGATCAAAGTGCTTTTGCCGTCGTCAACGGAGCCTGCTGTAATGAATCTAAGTAAGTCCACTGGTAATAATTTAAGTCTATGAGTTTAGAGTTTATGAGTTCAGTTTATGAGTTGTCTAAATTAAACTCATAAACTCATGAACTTTAAACTCCTTAAAAATATCCGCCCTTCTTTCTATCCTCCATCGCCGCTTCCGTCTGCTGATCGTCGATGCGGGTTTCGCCGCGTTCGCTGATGCGTGAAATCGTGATTTCAGCGATTACTTCGTCCAGGGTTGCTGCGGATGATTCCACTGCCGCGGTACAGGTCATGTCGCCCACGGTACGGAAACGTACCTGGCGGGTTACGATCTGATCTTCCGGGTCGGGTTCGATTACCGGCGTGTTGTTCAGCAGTTTGCCGTCGCGCAGGATCAGCTCGCGTTCGTGTGCGAAGTAGATCGAAGGCAATGCGATACCTTCTCTTTTCAGGTAAGCCCAAACATCCAGCTCGGTCCAGTTCGAGATCGGGAACACGCGTACGTTTTCACCTTTCTGAATGCGGCCGTTGAACAAATTCCAAAGTTCGGGGCGCTGGCGTTTCGGGTCCCATTGACCAAACTCGTCACGGAACGAAAAGATACGCTCTTTCGCGCGTGCCTTTTCTTCGTCGCGGCGTGCGCCACCGATACATGCGTCAAATTCAAATTCTTCGATGGTATCCAGCAACGTGAAGGTTTGCAGCCAGTTACGGCTTGCGTTCTTGCCCGTTTGCTCTTTCAAGCCTTTCGCCTTGATGGTATCTTCCACATAACGAACGATCAGTTTCGCATTGATTTTTTCGGCCAGCTCGTCGCGGTACTCGATCGCCTCGATGAAGTTATGACCGGTATCGACGTGCACCAGCGGGAAGGGGATTTTACCGGGTGCGAATGCTTTTTTCGCCAAATGAACCAATGTGATCGAATCCTTACCTCCTGAAAACAACAGGGCAGGGCGCTCAAACTGGCCGGCTACTTCACGCATAATGTAAATGGCCTCTGCTTCCAGCTGATCCAGGTAATCCGGAGCGCTGCGTTCACTAATCTCCCGTTGGATGTCGGAGGCCTCGTTCACTGAAATTGACATATTATTGGTTATTGATTTAATGTTAAATACTTCGGCGGTCGGCTTTCGGCAATCGGCTTTTTAGTCTTACCAAAGTTCGATAGCCGATAGCTGACGGCCGAAGTCTATTTCGCATGCAACCCGCACTCTTTCTTCGACTCGTCTTCCCACCACCAGCGTCCGGCGCGGAAATCCTCGCCTTCCTGGATCGCACGGGTACATGGCGCGCAGCCAATGCTTACGAAGCCTTTGTCGTGCAATGGGTTATAGGGAATGCCGTTTGATTTTACATATTGTTTTACTTCTTCAAAT
Source organism: Dyadobacter sp. BE31 (assembly GCF_031457695.1). Classification (NCBI taxonomy): domain Bacteria; kingdom Pseudomonadati; phylum Bacteroidota; class Cytophagia; order Cytophagales; family Spirosomataceae; genus Dyadobacter; species Dyadobacter sp. BE31. The sequence continues at coordinate 335,734 of NZ_JAVDXA010000004.1, read as the reverse complement.
GTCCAGTCGAGGATCGGGTGGAACTTGAAAAGCTGGTGCGCCTCGTCCCATTCAAGCCTTGGCATATCATGACGGTTCCCCGACTGTTCTGCCCGGATACCCGTCACCCATATTTTCGCACCTTTCAATGCGCGGTTCAGCGGCTCCACTTTGCGGATGAAGCAGCATTCCTTCCGGTTTTCAATCGATTCGTAGAAGCTCAGCGGCCCTTTTGTGCTCACCAGGTTCTCCACCGCGTCTGTTTGCGGGTAGTACACCTTAATTTTGGTGTCATAGCGGTTGTTGGTCTTTTGCAAAGTCATGTAAGTCTCTGCGAAAAGCCTTCCCGTATCGAGCGTGAAGATGCCGATATTGATATTGTTCTTTAAAATAAGGTCGCTGATTACCTGGTCCTCATATCCGAGGCTGGTGGAAAAAACGACTTCCCCGGGAAAAAGATCCGCCAGAATCGAGAGCGATTCAACCTCACTTTTGCCTTCGATGGCGGCGTTTAAAGATGCTAATGTTTCGTTCATGGTTGTTCTCCGGCCAATTTGATGGCCTCATTTAATATGCGGTCGCTGATCCGAAAATCAGTTTCCAGTATTTTTTCAAAAACCGCTTTGGCCGATGGTATTTTGTTTTCCGTTTTGGCTTTCACAATCACCCCGATCGTACCGGTTACTCTAATATTCATTTTCGCCGCTGTTTTCCGGGCTTTCAGATCGTCGAGGATCACTGTGCAGCCTTGCGTCTCAAATGCAAGGGTTAATGCAGACGCTTCTCCGAGATCCAGTATTTCTTCAAATAGCGATTGCAGGGTTTTGTTTCCAACTTCTTTGACTTCGATCCACTCAGGCAGTTCGCCGCCAAATTCTCCTGCTATTTCTTTTGTAACAAAAATGTGCTTGTAAATGCTTTTCAGGATTTCCAGCTCTTTGATTTTGGATAACAAAATCAGACAACTGGAATCTGCAATTACAAGCGCATCACGCATTGGCAATGTCGCTTTTCAAATCTTCAACGGATTCGCCGAAAAGGGAAAAGCCAAATCTTCCCAGAATCTCGATAAAAGACCTTTTACTAATGCCCACAATGTCGGCTGCCTGACCCGCACTTACCTTCCCACGCTCATAAAGCTGGCCCGCCAGAAGCATTTTGATTTCAAATTCTTCTGAATCGAGGGACTCCGGTAAGTTGATGGTCAATGCTTTCATATAGTCATCGTGTTGAACTTCTACACTACTCCAATATATCACTTTTCACCGACACTTCCACGGCGTGGGTGAAGTCCTCAATCAGGTCTTCAATGTCCTCCAAACCGACCGAAATGCGGATCAAACCTTCGGTAATGCCCAATGCGGCTTTCTCTTCCGGCTTCAATTTCGCGTGGGTAGTTGTGTTCGGGTTGGTAACGATTGTACGCGTGTCGCCCAGGTTAGACGATAGCGACGCAATCTCTAATGCATCCATAAATGCGGCTACGCGCTCGAAACCGCCTTCGAGGTCGATGGTGACGATAGAGCCTCCTGCGCTCATCTGGCGTTTCGCGAGCTCGTACTGCGGGTGTGATTCCAGGAAGGGGTATTTCACCGATTTTACGTCAGGATGCTTGTCCAATGCCGTAGCCAGTGCCAATGCGTTGGAAGCATGTTTCTCCATTCTAAGGTTCAGCGTTTCAAGGCTTTTGCTCAGTACCCAGGCATTGAATGGCGACATCGACGGCCCGGTCTGGCGACAGAAAAAGCGCAGCTCCTTGATATATTCTTTTTTGCCTACAACCACACCACCCAATACGCGGCCCTGTCCGTCCATAAACTTCGTCGCGGAATGCAGCACGAGATCGGCACCGAAATCGGCCGGGGTTTGCAATGCGGGTGAGGCAAAGCAGTTATCTACGTTGAAAATGATATTGTGTTTCTTCGTAATGCGTCCGATCATCGCCAGGTCTACCAGGTCGAGTCCGGGGTTGGATGGCGTTTCAAGGTAGATCATACGGGTGTTAGGCTGTACCGCCGCTTCCCATTCCGCCTCGCTCGCATCTGCATCCAGGTACGTATAAGTAATGCCCCATTTCGGCAATATCTGGGTGATAATCTGGTGCGCAGAGCCGAACAATGCACGGCAAGCCAGCATGTGGTCGCCGCTTTTCAGCAATGCCGCCATACTCGCGAATACCGCCGCCATACCGGTTGCCGTCGCCACGCCATCTTCCAGACCTTCCAGCATGCAAACCTTATCCACAAACTCCTGCACGCTCGGGTTAGAGAAACGGCTGTAAATGTTACCGTCCTCGGTTTCATCAAAAAGTGCTTTCCCCTGCTCGGCGCTCTCGAATGTGAAGCTGCTGGTCAGGAAAAGGGGAGTCGAATGTTCGCGATACTTCGTTTTACTGGTCTGAGTGCGTATCGCTTTGGTCTGTTTTTTCATATGAAGCTTTAGGCTATAAGCTTTAGGCTTTAAGCCCTTTGTATAATGTACTGTAAATCAATTAATATCAATTAAAATGGTTCATTTCAATTCAGCTTATTGCCTATGGCTTAAAGCTTATAGCTTAAAGCCTATCGCCTACAACGTACTTAAAACCATATAAATAATCCTCACGCTCACGATGATGACGATGGTACCTACCATGATCATCATGGTCTTGATCGGTAAGCGGCGGGATAGTGTGGCGGCGATAGGCGCGGAAACCATACCACCAAGGATAAGGCCGAGCACCACTTGCCAGTGTGAAAATCCGATAATGCTGATGAAGGTAACCGAGCTTGCCAGCGACACGAAGAACTCTGCGAGGTTCACGGACCCGATGGTGTACTTGGGATGCCTTCCTCGGGCAATAAGCGTGGAAGTAACAATAGGTCCCCAGCCCCCACCACCGATGGAATCCAGCGTTCCGCCAGCCATCGCCAGCCAGCCAATCTTCTTGATCGGCTTTTTTTCAACTCGTTTCTTTAACGCTTTCTGAATAATAAGGATTCCCAGGATCAGCGTATAAATTGCCACTAACGGCTTGATGATGTAAATGTATTTTTCGAGGGACGACAATGCGTAGGCACCCACAATCGCTCCCAGCACGCCGGGAAAGAGGATCTTCTTGAACAATTTGCTGTTTACATTTCCGAATTTCAGGTGCATATAACCCGAAACACCGCTCGTAAAGATCTCCGAAGTGTGGACGCTCGCGCTCACGGCCGAAGGTGGCACCCCCACGGTGAGCAGGAATGTGGACGCGGTTACGCCGTAAGCCATGCCCAGTGCGCCGTCGATCATCTGGGCCACAAAGCCGCCAAGAACATAATAAAAGAAGCCTTCGCTTACTTCCAGTTCGTTCCAGAGGAGGGTAAGTCGGTCGTAGGTGAAAAACGTGAAAAGCAAATGTCCGATCACCATCAATGCGATCGCAGAGAAGATGTTAACCGCAATTTCGGTGCGGCTTCGTTTACGTACGGTAGCCGCCCAGAGCTTTTGCTGGATGGTTTCCCAGGTAAGAGGTGTTTTTGTATTATTTCTGGAAACCGGATCGGCGAGAGTGTCATTTCCGGTGTCGGCAGGCGTCGTTTGGAAAATATCGTCGGATTCGCCGGGCAAATCGCGGAGGAAAACCGCCTTTCCCTGCTCACGAGCAAGCGCAGCCAAACGCCGATCTTCCTCAGGATCACCACTTGCGATATAGGCAACGTGTAACGATTCCCAGTTCTTCTCGGTGTTTTCAGTTGAGGGTGTAAAATCCGCCGCTTCCTTCAAAGTCTATGTAGTATACTATAATTATAGAGTAAACTTTCAAGAAAATAGCAAACAAACGTTTGCTATTTCAGGACGGCAAATTTAAGATCAATTTATTAGTTTTCAAAGAATAAAAACGGAAGCCGCGTTAATAAACGCGTACTTCCATCAGCGATACCGGCACGTGCGCATGGCCATTTTGCAGCCTGATTTTCAGCGACCGCGTTGTTGCCGGTTTGGTGAGCTCCAATGTTCTTTTGGTCAGATGGTTGTCATTTATCGTTCCGATTACCTGGTTTGCATCGTCCAGTACTTCAATACCCTGTGCGCAGAAAGGCATGACCGTTTCCGGATGGACGTAAATCACGTTTTCCATCGGGTGGTCGAAATCAGTATCGAATACGAAATCTATTTTAGAAATACTCTGATCCTCAATCCATTGTATTAGGAGTTCGGGATGGCGGTCATCCTGCGCGGCTACCCAGGCATTAGGCCCGGCGATGGGGCGGTGCCAGCCGTTTTTCAGATTTTCAGTTCCAAAAAGTGCAATGGGCCGGCTCAACGTAAATGCAAGGTTCAATCCGGCGGGGCGGCGTTGCGGGCACCAGAACTCGAAAGTGTCCACGCCGAGGTCTTCCGTAGGTTCCTGCTTTCCATAGTTGGAAACGGCAGGATTGGTCGCATTGAAAACGGTTACCAGCCCGGTTACGCGCTGCTCGCTGTACTGGATTTTGACATACTCGTTTTTCAGGAAGCACACAAATGCATAGCATTCCTCGGGAAAGTAGCTGTCCCATTCGAGTGTCAGTTGGTGCTTACCGGCTATCAGGCGGTAGCTTTGCGTTTGCAGAGTCACATCCGGCGTGTGGTTGAACGGCTTGCTGCTCTTGCGGAGTTCCACCAGCAATTCTGTATCCCGAGCGGCCTCCACCCAAACGGTTACCGAAGGCATTTCACCCTGCACCGGCAGCATTTGCGCCACCGAATGCGCAATCGTTTTCCATTGGTCGGAGCCGGCCAGCCCCTGTAATTCCAAAGTAGACGATGCGGTAATTTGCGCATGGCTTACGAGGTCATCGGGATCAGCAATCGGTGTCTGCGGCAAATACTGGCCCGAGCGCCACAATTCGAGCTGCAACTCGTCCAAATACTTTTCACCTACTTCCCGCGGCGAGCAATTGTGCTTTTTGGCCACAGCAGCAGCAATTGCGACCGCCTGCCCGCCTGTTGCGCTCGTGGCCATCACGCGGGTAGACGCGAATGCGACGTGCGTAGCGCTGATAATGCGGCCGGCAATGAAGAGGTTTTCAATGTTCTTACTGTAAAAACAGCGGTAGGGGATGCTGTAAACGCCTTTGCTGTGCCATTGGTTGCAGCCAGCCTGGTCGGAATACACGCCGTCGGCAGGGTGGAGGTCGAGGCTCCAACCGCCGAATGCCACCGTGTCTTGAAACGCTTTTTGTTCGACAATATCTTGCTGCTTCAATAGGTAATCCCCCTCAAAACGGCGGCTTTCGCGCTTGCCCGGTATCGTGCCGACCCATTCCAGCGTCATATTTTCTGCTTCCGGAAATTCGCCGGAGTTTTTAATGTAATTCCAGGCTCCATAAACCACTTTCCAAAGCTCCCATTTAATCTGCTCGGTATCGTGCACGGTGTCCATTCTACCGCCATATTCCAGCCACCACAACCGGCAGCCGAAATCTTTGGGGTTGAACGACTTGTACCGCGGAATTTCAGTAATATCCTGCAAAGCAAACGAAGGTGGTACAAACTTCACCGGACGACCCATGTCTTTGGAATAGAAATACATGGAATGCCCCAAAAGCTCGCCATACCCCTTGTCCGGCGCGAATTTCTCTCCGAATTCCTCCATGGACTCGGCGCCCATCCGGAACGCTGCGCCCGCCAGAAATCCGACGATCCCATCGCCCGACGAATCGCAGAACAGCGGAGCGCTCAACGTGTATTTGGTACTGTTCTGGCTGCAAAAAGCGTGCAATGCTTCGATCTTGTTGCCATTTTTTGTTTTATCAAGATCGTAAACTGCCGTATTGAGCAGCAGGGTAATATTGGCTTCTTGGGTAACCTTTTCCAGTAAAACCGTGTCGAATATCAGCGGGTTGCCGTCCGGGTTACGGTACGCATTTTCCAGCATGATCTCATCGATTACCCCGCCCTCACGTGCCCAGCGGTTGTTGTTGCCCATATGTGAGGTGGCACCCAGGATCCACAGCCTCACTTCGCTCGAACAGTTACCACCCAGTACCGGCCGGTCTTGTACCAATATTACTTCCAACCCGGCCCTTGCGGCGGTAATGGCTGCACAGGTGCCGGTGAGTCCGCCCCCCGTAATCACAAGGTCTGCTGCCAACGCAATGGTTTTTGGTTCTCTTTTGTGTGTCGATTCTCCGATTATCATCTTGTCAGGTCTTTAAATGTCGTGATTTGCGCAGCCTGTCGCGGCCCGCAGGTAATTATTTAAGGTCGATATCAGTTTGGGTAGTGATAAAACCGGTCGGTTTGATCACCGTGATGTGGATTTGTTTGTCAAACCCGCGGATAGGGATTACGAGGTCCTTGCTTTCTCCCGGGTTCAGGTCCGGTAATGCGATGCTGTCGTCACCTGCTTTTAAGGTATAGCCTTTGAGTACCCGGGCCGGGAAGTCGCCGCGGGAGGTAATTTTGAGGGTTAACTGGTGAATGCCCTGGTCGCCTGTTTTAAAATCTGTTTTTTCAACGATAACCGGCGAAAATTCCTTCTGATGAACCGGGTAAGCCAGCCGCGGCGAGCGGTCGGGGCCGACGATGCCCCACGGCCGGAAGCCATTTACGTTGGTGCCGAACAGCTTACTGCGGTAGTCATTGTAAGTCCACCAGGATGCACCCACCACATATGGCCGCTTCCGTATTTCGGCCATCACATCGCTCAAATGCTGTGCCTGGCCCGCTTCGCCACCTTTCCCGTCAGACCGAGTGCCCCATTCGCTGATGAAGACCGGCTTGTCGGGGTACAACTTATGAATATGGTCCAGCGATTTGGCATGGCCGCCATAGGTATTGGTAGAAACAAAATCGACATACTGACTAGCCTCGTCTTCCGGTTTTTCGGGCAGCGAATTCAACAGCATGCTCGCGAATGTGTACAGGCGCGTGGGATCGAGCTCGCGTGCGTAGGCGATCATATCTTTGGTCCAGCGCTGGCCACTGGCAGTCGTAGAACCATATTCATTACCCACGCTGTACGCGATCACACTTGGGTGGTTCCAGTCGCGCTCGACCATTTCGCGGAACTGCGAGCGGAACTTCACGCGCATCGAATCGTTGTCCATTTGCTTCGGTGTAAGCTGCCAGTTGCCCGCCTCGGTGATAATGAGCATGCCATAGCGATCGGCGAGGTCGTAAAAGTATTCCGATGGCGTGTAATGCGTAAGGCGTTGGAACTCCATTCCGGCCTCTTTCATCAGGCGGAAGTCCTTCTCGACGAGCCAATCCGGTTCCAGCGAACCTATGCCGGGATAATCGATTACCCGGTTTCCGCCGCCGACTTTGACAGGCTTCCCATTCAAGAGAATCTGAGTGCCGCTCACTTCAATTTTTCTGATTCCGAAATTCGAAGCCAGTGTGTCTGCACCAACCACCGTTCTCAGGCCATACAAATTAGGTTGATCCAAATCCCAGAGCTTCACTTGTGCAGCTGTGAGTGCTGCTTCTGCTTCGAGTAGGGCCGTTTGTCCGGCAGGAATACTTTCTGTTTTCGTTTTCCAGCGGAGTGTCAATGGTTTTTTGTCCTGTAAAACCGTCAAATCGATCTTCGGGGACGCCGCCGCGGAAGATGCATTCCGCACCCTGATTTTAGTCTTGATAATCGCCGTCCCTTTCGCCAGATCGGGCGTTGTCTCGATTTTTACGTTTTCAGTATAAACCTCCGGCTCGATCGTCAGGTAAACCGGCCGGATAATGCCGCCATAATTCACCCAGGCAGGGTAACCGTCGTTGATATTACCGCCGTCTTTGAGGCCGGGAATCGTATTGGTTTTCCAGGTATCGTTATTCACAGCCACTACCAGCAGGTTGTTGCCATCCTTCAATTGTCCGGTCACATCGAAGCTGAACGGGGTGTACCCACCCTCATGTTGCCCGATTTTCTGGCCGTTTAACCATAAATCGGTTTTGTAAAAAACTGCATCGAAATGCAGGATTACGCGCTTGCCGGCACTTTTTTTCCAGGCGAAAGTCTTGCGGTACCAGGCAGTACCGGTGTAAAATTCATAGCGGGGATCTGTCGAAAAACAATGCGGGACGGTAACCTTGTCCTGGCGGTTCTCTTTCGCAAAATCTTCTCTATACCATTGGCCGGCGATGCCTGCCCCCGCCGGATCGAGCAGGAACCACCATTCGCCGTGCAGCGGAATCGCATTCTGCTGCCGGATATGGTAAGAGGCCGCATTAGGCTGGGCCGCAGTCGGCTGGGCCGCACCCGGCTGGGCCGCTAATTGCGAGCAGGTTAATGATAGTAATATCGAGCAGGTTAATAGGGTTAATTGTTTCATTATGTGAATGTCGTTCAGTTGCGGTTTTGTTTTTGGGAGGTTGATTTTTTTTAAATGCTATTGTCGTATTTGGTCCTTCTTCGCATTGCTGGTTTCATGCCTGACGGCATTTGTACCATCTTCATATATTTCATATTGCTACCAATATTGCGTCCCTAGCGGGACTTACTTTTTGCTGTTAATGTTGGCGGCGATGGCGTTTTGGCTTCCACAAAATCCCGTTAGGGATGTAATATTGGTAGAACTAAGCGGTCAACCCCTGTTAAGAAATGCCGTAGGCATGTAACAACATGGTTATCGCCAACCTACGCCGTAACCCGTGCCCCGTCTTTTACCAACCTTACCTTCCGCGCCGCCGAGAACGGTATCGCCGCCGAAATCAGTACCACCGTCGCGACGCCAGCGGTTACCAGCGTTCCATCGGTAGTTAAAAAACTCAGAATGAACAGCATTACGGCCGTAAAGAGCAGTGCTCCGGCGATCACCTGCAAGCCAAAGCGGTTTTGCTTTTTGATTTCCAGTGCCTCTTCCGGATCGGCAGCAGCGGCTTCCTGCTTGCGCTGATCTTTGGAGAGCATATAAATGTTGTATTCGTCAGCAATCACATTTCTTGAACGGGCCCACAATTCGTAGGCAAGCAACAGCAGCAGCGGCAGGCCTACACCCACGATCGTTTCCATGCCGCGCGAGAGCTTAAAGTTCAGCAGGAGCGGAGCGAGGGTTTTAAAAAACAGGTTGACACACAGTCCGATACCGGTAATCCATAGCGTCGTTTTACCATTCAGCCTTTTGGAAAACAATGCCCAAAGCGGCGGAGCGAGCAATGGGCCGCCGGAAATGGCCGAGATACTAAGCACCACCTCCACAATGCCCCCGGCAGCCGGTACCAGCAATGCAATGCCGATCATACCCAACCCGAAGAACCACGACGAGCCGCGTGCCACCCGGATGAGCTGCTTATCGGAGGCTGCCGGGTTGACCATCCCTTTGTAAATGTCGTTGGTGAAAACGGCCGAAACGACGTTCAATGCCGTGTTGGCGCTGGCGGAGGTGGAGAAGTACATGCCGGTGAGCATCAATCCGAGCAAGCCGGGCGGTAACACCAGCTTGCAAATCATCAGATAGGCATTCTCGGTGTCCAGGCCGGTCAATGCCGGGTTAATGGCCTTGTAGATCATCGGGGGGAACATCCATATTACAGGGCTGATGAGGTACAAGCCCGCAAAAAGGAATGCTACCTTTTTGGCCGACTTCTCGCTGTCGACACTCGTGTAGCGTTGCACCATGGTCCAGTTGCCGCCGATGTAGCAAATGTGGTAAATCACGAATGCGGCTACGAAGCCGAGGGTATATTCGCCATTAAGGAGGTTGAAAAAATCGTCGGGGATATTGTTGGTAAACCCTTCCCAGCCGCCGACTTTGTTGAATGAAAGCGGCAGCAAGATGAATACGGCCGCAGATAGCACTACAAATTGCAGAATATCGGTCACCATCACGGCCCAAAGACCACCGACCGCTGTGTAGGCGATCATGAATAGCCCCAAGCCAATCGTGCAGGGGACCAGCGGCAAATCCAGCGAGGCACTCACCAGCTTTGCCACCGGGTACAACACCGAACCTTTGATAAACACCGAAACCAATGTGAAAATGAATATGTAGGTCTTCTGGACGGACAGGCCCAGGCGTTCTCTGATGAATTCGGCGGCGGTCAATGCACCGGTGCGTTTCCAGCGCGGGGCGAGGTATACGGCGGTAATGAGTGCTCCAATACACATTGTCCACTGAATGGTAATAGCTACCCAGCCATGCTTGTAGGCAATGGAGCCCCAGGCCACGAAGGTACCGGCCGAGAAAAAGCTCATGAACAGCGAGAGCCCGCCGATAAACCAGGGCACAGCCTCGCCACCCGCGAAAAACGATTTAAGGTTACGCCCCGTCCGGGCAAAAAGCATCCCGATGCCCATCACGAATGCGGAGAATACGAGAATGACAATGGTGTCGGTGGTATTGTTCATAAGTATGTGAGATGCTTTAGGCTGTAAGCTTTAGGCTATAAGCTGTATGCTTTTTGTTGTTATGTTTTTTGAATTTCTTAAAGCTTATCGCCTATGGCTTATAGCTTAAAGCTTATAGCTTAACACCAACGTCCTCGCGCCGAATGCGGGTAGTTTGATATTGGTAATGGCCGCTTTCTGGTTCGTTTCGGCCCATGTCAGGGTTGCCGGTGCATTGGTTTCGGATACCTTGCTATGATCGATTTTCAGGTTGAAGGCCGTCGGCTGCGGGCTGTTGTTCAGCAGCGTTACGTAGTAAGTGTTTTTGGTGGTAGATTTTGAAACAATCGGGTCAATGGACGGGCTGTCGGCCACAGCGAATCCTTCTTGAATAATCAGATTAGCCTTGTCGCCAAATACATCCCCCGGTGCGAAGCCGTACGTTTGGTGCGGGCCTACTTTCGGCGTCACAAAACCGCGCGGGAAAGTGACTTTACCCTTGGAACGCAATGAGGCTTCCGAAAGCAGGTAGTCGGTGATCCAGCCGATTTGCCACCATGCATGGTGCGGGTAAGGGCCGGCACCGCGGTTCATGGCGTTCCAGTAATAGGAAGCGACGCTCGTTTTGCTGTCCACAAATGCATCTCGACCAATGGCCGCCGCGCGCGCCATATCCGCGAAAAGCTGCTCGCCGGTAAGCTGGTAAATGCGGATAAACATCCCTGCGTGGCTCGCCAGCTGGATAGGCCCGTGCCGTGTGGCCGAACCGAAAATGCCACCGTGCTCGAAGCTGAGGCCGGTTTGGCTGATCTCCCAATCCTCGCGGGCAGTGCCATTCACGGTTTTGGGTTTGTGGTCGGCAATAGGGTGTGTGTAAATGGATGAGGTGTAGATTTTCGCGCAGGTGATGGCGGCGTCCTGGTACTTTTTGTTTTGGGTTAAATCAAACAAATCCAGCAATGCCTGTGCCGATTGGCCGGTGGCGAAGTCGGGTGCGTAGCGTGCGTCCCCGCATACACCCAGGAAGGCACCTGTTTCTACGGCGTTTTTGAGAAACCAGTCGGCCCCTTTTTCGGCGGCTTTCAGATATTTCTCGTCTTTAAGAATGCGGTGTGCCACGATGAGGCCATAAAATGTAGGCCGCACGTCCTGAATATCCTTAAAAATCTCTTGCTCGGTCTTACGGTCGTAAGCCACGGCGAAGCTGTCGTCTTTGCGTTGCCAGCTCAGCAGTTTTTCTGCGCCGATGCGCAGGCGTTCTTTCAGTTCCGCATTATCCGGTTCGAAAAGGAGCATATTGCCCACGTCGAGCATCACATAGTAGGTCAATGCGATCGGCTCCACCACCTCGCCCCATTCTTCGACGAACTTCTTCTTTTTGGCTAAGTAATACTGGCCTTCAACGGCCCCTTTGAAAAACCCTTCGTCGGTTTGCTGCTGTACGAGTTTGAAGTTTTCGGCTGGCGGGAGCACTTTTTGGGTCAGTTCGGGGTCTTTGGTGGCATTGGCGAGCATCCACATCGCGCCGTAATCGGAGTTTTTCATGGCATCCTTATCCGAGCCTACCACACCGCCGAGGTACGACTGCGCACCGATTTGCTTGCCTTTGAATTCCTCGATGTTCCAGAGCGAGGTTTTCGGGTCGGTGAGGTAATGGTGCATCTTTTCGATGCGGTCGGTCAATGCCTGCTTGCTTTGGCGCAGCGCCAGTGTCTCGCGGAATTTGTAAATATCGATAGCCGCATGTTTGGTAGCCTGGAACCAGTCGCCCGCGATGAGGCTGTAACGGAACGAAAAAGAAACCGACTGCCCCGCCTCCATTTCCGATTTTTCCTCGCCCAGCACGGGGTAATACAGGGTAGGTGAGAGCTGTGCCTTGCGGTTCATGTGTGAGATTCCCAAATGCCAGTCGATTTGCGTGATCTGGTCTTTCGCCCACGGGTCACGCGCGAGGCCGGGCTCGGGAACGACCGACAGCGTAAATCCATCTTTGCTGCTCATCAGCGGGCTCAGCGTAGAAGCGCACCGCTCGCGGTAAACGACCGGGCGGTCGGGGATACCGTGGCCATAGGCATAGGCCAGCGCAAAGTTCTTTTGCATAAAATTCCCCTGGAAATACCCCGGCACGGATACCCAGCTCATTTGCTCTACCGGTAATGCGGCCAGTGTAGGTGTAGCAAGCGAGAAAAAGCCCTTTTTCTTGGCATTCAGCGTCATCGTCACCAGAATGTCGTTTGGGAAACGCGGATCGGTTTTCCAATGCGAGATGACCGTGGCTACATCGGTTTCAGATTTAAATTCCAATCCCTGATTTTTCGCTTCACCTGTTTGCGGGTAGAAGTGAAAGGCCTGCCCGGCCGTGTTGAGCGCTACGCCGGTGGTGCTTTCCTTCCATTGGGTCTGCTGGTAGTGATAGGCGTCTTCCGGGAATTTGCCACCGGTGATTTTCTCGAAAGTTTCGGCAGATTCGGTCGAAGGTTTGGTTTCGGAATACAGCAGTGTGTATTCGCCGGAAGGTGGAATGGTCTTCGTCCAGCGGTCGTTTTGCTTCAAGGAAACTTCTTCGAGCTTCAATGCACCGTCGGTTTGGCGCCATTGGATACGGATCGCGTTGTTAGCCAGTGACTTCACGACGGTCCGCTGGACGCGGGCCTGCAAAACGGTCAGAGCGCTGAGTAAAATCGGCAGTAATAGGGTTATTCGTTTCATTTTTCCTGTATAAATTCTTTGATACCGTCGGTCGCGTAGGACATTAAATGCCCGTCTTCACTGGAGTAAAGCATGTACACGTCGATATCTTTCCGGTTCTTCAAAAAGGTTTTGGTCGCTTCAAGGCCCATCACGAAGAAGGCGGTGTCGTAGCCATCGGCGGTGATGGCGTCCTTCGCGAATACGGTCACGCTCAACAGCGGGGTTTGCTCCGTCGAGCCGGTAAGAGGGTCGCCCGTACGCGGGTCGATAATGTGATTGTAGGTAATGCCGTTGCGGGTAAAATGGTTACGGTAGTTGCCTGCGGTGGTCATGGCACGGTTAGTGAGGGCTACCGTAGCGGCCAGCGCTTGTGGTTTCAGTGGATTTTCAATGCCGGTTATCCATGCGTTGCCGCCGTTTTTGGTACCCGAGCAAATCACTTCCCCACCGATCTCGACCATAAAGCGATGAATTCCGCGACTTTTCAGAAACGCCCCGACAATGTCTACGGAATAGCCCTGCGCAATGCCATTGAGATCCAATTTCACGCCGGGTCGGGCTTTAATTTCTTTGTTGTTGAATTCAATCTGTTTAAAGCCAATAAATTGCAGTAGCGAATCCACGTTCACATTTTCGGGATCCACATTCTTTTTATTCCCAAAACCATAAGCTTCCGAAAGCGGCATGATCGTAGGATCAAAAGCCCCGCCCGTCGCTGCATGGATTTCTTTTGATTTAACCAAAACATCATAAAACCAGGCTGAGCGGAAAGTGTGGCGCGAAGTACGGTTGAATGCGGAAAGCTCGGAATCGGAGCGGTAGAGTGACAGGCATTTGTCGAATTCCGTTAGAACCGAGTCGATGGAATGCTTGAAATTGCGGTTTTGCGGATCGAAATAGCGGATTTGATACGTGGTGCCCTGCGCCTCTCCCTGAATGGAGATCATCGCGGTATCCTTCACCGGAGCTGCCATTGTTACCAACGGCAGCGTCAGGAGAAGTGTGGATATTACTCCGGCAATATGTTTCACAAGGTTGTTCAATGCAAAATCAGGGTTGTGGGGCTAGTGTTTCGCCTTTAAGAATACCGGTTAGCTCGGCCAAATGGTCCTTGTACACGCCGCGCGGACTGGTTTTATATTTGGCCGCGATGTAGGAAGCAAACCCTACGACCTCGCCCATCATCCCGCACGTACGCATTACGCGGGTGCTCCCGAACGCCACGTGCGTGGTGCTGATGTTGCGGCCCGCCATAAACAGGTTTTGGATGTTTTTGGAATAAAGGCAGCGGTAGGGAATCGTGTAGGGCGCCACTTTGATGTGCTTGGTACCCGCGAAAAACTCCTGGCCTTCGAAATACTTGCTGTTTTTGGCGTCGGGGAAATGCAGGTCGATCGTCCAGGTGGCGGTTACCGAGCCGTCGGGGTAGAATTTCCCTTCCTGGATATCCATTTGATTTAAAACATAATCACCGATAATGCGGCGCGATTCGCGTTTGCCGCCTATGTAGGCCACCCAGGCAAGCTCTTTCTTGCCGTATTTGGCCGCTTTGTTCTTTTTCAAATACGACCAGTTGCCGTAAATGGCACGCAGGTTATGGTCGCGGATCTGTTCGGCCTGGGTAATGGTGTTGAAATTGCCAAAGCCGGTTTCCCATTGCCAGTCCGACTTCGGCTCATCGATGTGGTATTCATCCGAAAACTGCATCGCCCAGGGCGTTTCGGGGAACGACGACACGGTGTCGCGGTCCACGGAAGCCCACAGATTGGAGGTGCCCAATGTAAAATCATCGCTCTGGTCCGCCGCCAGCGACTCGCCGGTTTCGGCTTTGCTCTCGCGCCCCATGCGGAACTCCGCGCCCGCAAGGAACCCGACGGTTCCATCGCCCGTGCAATCCGAGAAGAACGAGCCCGAAAAGCGGCGCTCCTGGTTGGTAGCAATATCCCGGCCAACAACCGCCGTGATGATGTCATTCTCTTTTTCTACTTTAAAGACGTGGGTGTTCAGGAATAGCGAAATGTTCTTTTCTGCTTTCACAATGGAGATTTTGCGTGCATCGCCATATTCTTTCGCGTCCGGGTTACCATTGCCTGGGTCGCCGTTATCCATTTCACGCACAATGCGGCCGAGTTTGGGGTAATGGTTTTTGTCCACATCGCCCATCAAATGCACCCGTATTTCGGAGCTGTTGTTGCCGCCAAGGACGGGGCGGTCCTGGATCAGTGCCACGGTAAGGCCCATCCTAGCCGCGGAAATAGCCGCACAAGTGCCCGCAATGCCGCCGCCTACCACCACGAGGTCGTACCGGCCGGCTTCCTGCGGTTTGTCGGTCAGGTTCAGGAGTTTCCTGCGGAAGGCGGTCAATGCTTCCAGCTCATTAGGCGGGGTGAATTTCAGGTCGTCGGTGAAAAGTAATGCATCGCAACGGCCGTTGAACCCTGTAAGGTCTTTCAATGCGAGTTTGATGTTCGCATTCCTGATATCGACCAGACCGCCATCATACCATTTCCAGGTATCCGAGCCGCTTTCGCCGAAAGTCTGGCCGACGGATTTGCCATCCACCAGCACCTGGAACTTGCCCGGCCCTTTTGGAAACGGCGCCCAGTCCTTCGTACGCACCCATAAATGGTACTTCCCGGTTTTCGGAAATTTCACTGTGGTAGCAGCATCCTTCACTGGCCGGCCCATTCCGTGAGCCATGATATAAGAAGAGTTCATGACCACAAAAGATTGCTGGTCAATTACCCAGCCGCCCTTGTCTTCGAAAGATTCTGTCTCCACAAAAACATGATTCTGGGCCAAAACAGGAAACATTAAAAACAACAAAAAAACAGCTATCAAGAACATTCTCAATTCCCCGGGTTGAAACCCGGGGCAAGGGGATTGAATTGCCTCCGGCAATCTTGTTTTTGTAAATATTGCCGGAGGCAATTCAATATCTATTGCCCCGGACTTTAGTTCGGGGATTTGGAGGATGTTCATGGTTTCTGTAAGATTTTTTGGATTAGTAGAGTTTGTTCTTCATTGGCATTGGGCAAGCTGGATTGCAGGCTTGATGCCAAGGTGTTGGAGATTTTTGTTGTTCCTTTGACGAGCTTTTTCAATATGGCTATCTGCATTGCATAACCTGTTTTCTGATAGGTCTCCCAAAGCCATTTCTGCCTTTGCTCCGTTTTTAAAAAATCACTACCCACATGCTGCAAGGCATATTTGGCGATGAAGCCGTTCTTTCCGGCGATAATCGTTTCAATATCCTTTTCGAAAGGCTTCTTAACGGCGCCGCTATCGTCCATCACTTTCGCCATCGCCCAGTATTGATAATGGTGATTTTTGCTTTCCAGAAACCGGTGCAGCAATGCATCGCTCGAATAGGTTTCGATGATCTTCTGCATTTCGGGCACCGCTTTGCCATACGCAATGTGCCAGAGTGTGTAGCAGGTATACACCGCGCCGTCGATCACCTGGTTTTTAATGGTTTTCAAAGTTGCTCCCGCCTTCGCATCGACGGAATCCGTGAGGTTATCGGTACCTTTTGCGATGAGATCTTCCATTTTAAGATCTGCGAAAATGGAGCTGTTCTGAGCAAGTATATCCTGCAATTTCTGGTAATCCTCCTCCTTGAATTCGTCATGATCAACCTTCGTGAGTACTTTGCCTTCCGGCAGGTCGTAACGCTCGTAGTTGCCAAGCAGATCCCAATAGAAATTGATGTACACCGGCTTGCACTCATTGGTATAGCAAACCGGTGTGAAGATGTTCCTGAAAAAGTATTGCGGCTGGCCTCTTTCGTCAAGCGCCAGTTTCAGGGTGTAGCTGAGCGTATCGTTTTCGGTGATTTTGTATTCACGAATGCTGCCTTCCCGATTTGGGGAAGTGCAGCATAATGAGAACAAAAGCATTAGTTGAATCATCGTTTTACATTCCTTTTGCTATCCGAAGGAAGCCCTTCCGGGAGGAGCCTCCTTATTATCCAGCTATTTCCAGTCGGGATTCTGTTCCAGCTTCGCATTGGCATTGATCTCGTCGAGCGGGATCGGGAAATATTTGTTTTTGGCCGTCACGTTACGGGTAGGATACACGTCGTTCACCGCTTTCGGGATCACGGTCAGGAACTTGCCTGTGCGTGTGAGGTCGTACCAGCGGTCGCCTTCCGCGAAAAACTCCCAGGCACGTTCCTGTAAAATCGCTTCGATCAATGCGTCCTTGGTCAGGCCGGTTTTCAGATCGGCCAGGCCCGCCCGTTTTCTAATCGGGTTGACGAAGTCATAAGCAGCGGCAGTTGCCCCGTTCAGACGCGCTTCCGCTTCGGCCGCGATGAGGTACACGTCGGGCAGGCGGAAGATCGGGATGTTGGGGATCAGACCCACGGTTGATACCGGATCCTGGTATTTCTTGATCAGCACACCCTTGGTGGTAATCGGCGTAATGCTTTTTTGCGGCACCACTTTGCCGTTTTTGTCGATGTAATTGGTATCCAGCAAGGTACGGCGCTTGTCAGCCGGGTCGAAGGAGTCAAAGAATGCCTGGTAGGCGAACATCGATCCGTAGGAAGTACGGGCATATTCAGGTCCGGCGCTTCCCGGAGGGCCGCAGAGGCCTGTCAGTTGGTGGCCAAGGCCGGGAGAAACGGGATCTACCTCGAATGCCCACATGTTCTCGATACGCGCAGCATCTTCCTTATCATATTTGTACACATCGCGCACGTCGCTCATGAGTGCGTACTTGCCCGAGTTGATCACAATTTTAGCCTGTTCCAGCGCTTTGGCCCAATCTTCGTTGTACAAAGCGGCTTTGGCATACAATGCATTTACAACCTCCTTCGCCACCCGGCCCTTCTCAACGGTGGGGTAGGAAACCAGCCCGGCATTGAGCGCCTGGTCGAGGTCGGAGTAGATCTGCTTGTAAACATCGGCCTTAGGGCTTTTGGCGGTAAGGGCATCTGCTTCCGTGTAGCTGGGAGAGATTTTAACCGGAATATCCCCGAAGTTTTTACTTAAAAACCAATGGTAGAACGCCCGGAGGAAGTATGCTTCACCCACAATTTGCTTCTTGCGCGTTTCGTCCATCGTAGCGTCGGGGACCTTGGCGATCACCCAGTTAGCCTTTTCGATACCGGCGTAGCAGGAGGTCCAGATTTGCTGCGGCGATTCGCTGAGCCGTGAGTTGCTGCGCTGCGTGGTGTAATTGACGTCGTAGGTAAACTGCGTCAGGGTGTTGCGACCCACTACGCCGCGGGGGTAGGTCTGGTCGTCGCTGAAATCCGCGATGAGCGTCAAGGCGGGGGCGCCACCCAGGCCGCCCAGGGCACCGTAAACGGAGATCAGCCCCTTTTCGGCATCGGCCGCCGTTTTGTAAAATGCGTCAGTATAGATAGACGAGTAGATCGTCTCGTCGAGCTGGCAGGAGGGAGCAATGAGCGCCGTACCGGCCATGCCCAGGTATGTGGTTAATTTCAGTAGCTTTTTCATATCATTTTTAGCCCTGTTCAGGCAAGAGGATTCAGGAATAGTTAGAAAGTAACCTGGATTCCGCCCAGGAACGATTTCGCTTGCGGGTACACGAGGTTGTCGATACCAATGGCTGTGTTTGAACCCGCATAGGTGTTTACCTCGGGATCAAATCCGCTGTAATTCGTGATCGTAAACAGGTTGTTCGCGCTCACATACACGCGAATGCCCTGCACACCCTTGAAGCGCGGGATGGTGTAGCCGAGCGTGATGTTCTTGCAGCGCAGGTAGGAGCCGTCTTCGACTACATAATTGGTGATCGGCAGACGACCACCCTGGAATCCGCTCACGTACTGGTTACTGGCGTTCGTTGGCGACCAGCGGTCTATCACGCCCGCAAGCAGGTTGCGTTGGCCAAGCGGGTTTTCGAATGACAGGCGGCTTGCATTATAAATGTCGTTGCCCTGTGATCCCGACAGGAATGCCGCCAGGTCGAAACCTTTATACGAAAGGTTGGTCGAGAAACCGTAAATGAATTTCGGGTTCGGGTTCCCCGTGATGACCTGATCGGCCGAGGTGATTTGTCCATCACCGTTGATATCCTTCACCTTATGTCCGCCGAGACGTCCGTCATAGCCAGGCAGAATGGTTTCTCCGGTCTGGTTGATGCCATCGAAAACATACGTTTTGAACACGCCCAGCGGTTCCCCCACTTTCAGGAGTGTGTAAGTGGTGATGAAGCGCTCGCTGGTCACGCCGCCGTCAAGGCCCAGCACTTTGTTGCGGTTGATCGTCGTGTTGGCCGAAACATCCCATTTCAACGGACCGTCGAGGATGCGCGCATTCACGGCTAGTTCCAGACCTTTGTTTTGAAGTCCGGCATAATTACCGGTAATGGTTCCGTAACCCGAGCTCAGCGGCAGCGTTTTTACGTACAGCAGGTCGTCGGTTTTCTTGTGGTAAACGTCGGCGATCACGCTGATGCGGTTATTGAGCAAGCTCAGGTCGATCCCAAAATTGCTCTGCTTCGAACGTTCCCAACGGAGGTCCGGGTTGGCAATGCGGGTAGGGTCGATACCTGTTACATAACCGTGGTTGATCATGTAGTTGCTTCCATTAGCGGCCACCGTCGCGAGGGACTGGTAGGGATCAATACCACCCGCATTACCAGTGATACCAAAGCTACCACGGATTTTCAGGTCGGAAATCCAGGTGATGTCTTTCATGAATGGCTCTTCAATGAGGCGATAGGCCGCCGAAATCGCCGGGAACATTCCGTATTTGTGGTTCGCTCCGAACTTGCTGGAACCGTCGACGCGGGCCGTCAGGTCGAGGAAGAATTTATCCTTGAAACCGTAGTTGACACGGGCGAGGTAGGAGTCGAGCCGCTGGCTGTTTCTGAAACTGGTCACTGTACGGGTGAGGGCCAGTTGCATAGCTTCATTCTGCGTGGCGTCGTTCGGGAAGCCCGCAGCGTTCATTAGGTTTTCGTTGTATTGGTCTAATTGTGTCCCGAATACCGCGGTAGCCTTGAAACTATGGTTTTTGCCAAAGTTGGTGGCGTAGGTAAGGATACTTTCGTGGAGCAATGCGAGGCCGTTCACATTCTGCTTCGTGCCGCTGCCCGACGCGTCGGTGAGGTCGCTTTTGTTCACGATCGAGCGGGGCGAATAGAAATTGTAAAGCTCGCCTTTCTGATCGATGTTGAAAGAAGCGCGGTAGGTAAGACCTTTGAACAGGCTGAAATCGCCGTACACATTGGCCAATGTGCGTTTGATTGCTCTTTTGTTCAGGATTTCGATGAAGTTAAGCGGGTTTACCACCTCGCGGTACTGGCCGCCGGCCTGTTCGCCGAATGGAAACAAAGTACCGTCGGCGCGATACGGCTGCAAAGTTGGAGGAGCACCTATGGCTGCACCAAGTACCGAGGTCGTCACCACGCCCGCATTACCAATGTCGGTACTGCCCGTCTGGATACCATCCGCAATGGAGTAGCTGCTCAGGATGCTGGTCCCGACCTTGATATGCTTGCTGATCTGATGGTCCAGGTTAAGGCGGAACGAATAGCGTGTAAAAGCGGAACCGCGCAGCGTACCTTCCTGATCGAAATAATTGAGCGACAATGCAAGCTGGGTCTTTTCATTACCTCCATTGATCGACAATTGGTGGTTCTGGATCGGTGCTTTGCGGAATATCACCTTCTGCCAGTTTACGCCCTCGCCGAGCGAAGCGGGGTTAGGATAATAGTTATTCTTAAATACTTCATTTTCAAGTTGTGCAAACTCCGAAGCATTCAGGGTTTTCAACATTTTATTAACTTTCTGAGAACCGTAATAGCCGTCGTAGGTAACCCGTGTGTTGCCGCTTTTACCACGTTTGGTGGTGATCAGAATCACGCCGTTGGCCGCGCGGGCGCCGTAAATGGCCGAGGCGGAAGCGTCTTTCAATACTTCAACAGACTCAATATCATTAGGGTTAATGGTCGAAAGCGGGCTCACGTCGTTGATGCCGCCGCCATTGGAAATCTGGATACCGTCCACTACGTAAAGTGGTTCCGACGAGCCGTTGATAGAGTTGGTACCACGTATGCGCACGCTCACATTGCCCCCGGGAGAGCCGGTGTTCTGGTTGATCTGTACCCCGGCAATGCGTGATTGAAGGCCCTGTGCAACGTTTGCGACGGGCGTCTGCACGAGGTCGGCCGCCTTGACCGAGGCAATGGAGCCGGTCGTTTCGATCTTGCGCTGGGTTCCGTAACCCACCACCACTACTTCTTCCAGGGCTTTGGTATCGGTTTTCAGCGAAACATCGATGGTCGAGCGGTTCGATACGGCCACTTCCTCTTTCAGATATCCAAGGAATGAGAATACGAGCGTCGCATTACCTGCCACATCGATGTTGTACACACCTTCCGCGTCAGTCAGTGTTCCTTGTTGAGAGCCTTTTACCGTCACGCTGGCACCGGGAATCATTTCGCCCTTCTCGTCGGTCACTTTGCCTTTCACTGTCACGTTCTGTGCGAGCAGCGACTGCGCAATGCCCAGGCACAGGAGGCTGAGCAGGAACAAGTCACGTATTTTTTTCTTCATGTAGGTAATAATTAGGGTTTGATTCAAAATGATAAAATTGAAATAGTACAATTTTCTTGCATTGAAACGGCGTAGGCGACGGCTAGTTGAACTTTTGAATAACCGGGCTGAATTGCGGTTTTTACCTAAATATAGCGACGTGAAGAGGCGACAAGCATGTGGTTTTAGGGCATGAATTTCCGGGAATCGAACAAAAACTATCGGTAACGTTTGCGGAAACGATACCGATATATGGTTTTGCTGATGATTAATAGGAGATTTTTATATTTTTGTGATGTGGGTTGAATGGAAGGCGTGTATAGACATTTGAAGCGGGTAATATTTAAAAAGTACAAGGTTTATGATTCAGTGTGTGAAGTGCGCGCAGGTGGATGGCATTATGAAGGCGGGCTACGTGAGAGGCAAGCAGCGGTACCTGTGCAAATGGTGTAACTACTATTTCACGCATTCGGAAAAGGATGATTCGATTGAATCGCTCGTCAAACGTAAACGGCACCAGACGACCATTATTGACATTGCCAAATCGCTGGGCGTGTCCAACTCGACTGTTTCGCGTGCATTGCACGGGCACGCGGATATCAGCCCGGAGACGCGCCAGGCTGTGCTCGATAAAGCCGCTCAGCTCGATTATCAGCCTAACCAGCTAGCATACAGTTTGGTGAAGAGCCGTACGAATACAATTGGAATGATCGTTCCGGAATTTCAGAACCAGTTTTTTCCGAATGTGATCATCGGAGCCCACGAGGTGCTCACCGAAGCCGGGTATAACCTGACCATCATGCAGAGTAATGAATCGTACCAGGTAGAGATATCGAATACTAAGGCCATGCTGGCGAACCGGATCGACGGGCTGCTCATTTCGCTCACGCAGGAAACCAATAATTTCGATCACCTAAGCCTGTTCGCCAAGCGCGGGATCCCGCTCATTCAGTTTAATCGCGTTTGTGATCAGATCGACGTGCCGAAAGTAGTTGTAAACGATTTTGAGGCGTCATTTAAAGCCGTGGAGCACCTTATCCTCAATGGCTACGAACGCATTGCCCACCTCGGCGGGCCGCTGACGCTGCAGGTTAGCCAGGAACGCCTGCGCGGCTACCGCGCGGCGATGGAAAAATACGGTAAGCGCATTCAGGATCATATGATCATCCAGGGCATGCTCACACAACAGAAAGCCCGCATTTACGGCCAGTACCTCCTCGACCTCGCCGACCGCCCCGACGCGATCTTCGCAGTTAACGATTCTTCGGCCATCGAAATCATGCTGATGGCCATGGAAAAAGGTATTTCTATTCCCGACGAACTCGGAGTGGTCGGTTTCAGCGACAATGCCGAATCCGCCTACATCGGCCCTGGCCTCACCACCGTTCGCCAGCCCACGATGCAGATCGGCCGTACCACCGCAGAATGGATTTTGCAACTGGTGGACGCGGATGAAATTATCGTTAATGAGAAACGGGTTTTGAGTACTGAGCTGGTGGTCAGAGGCTCGTCGAGGCGATGTGGTTAGTTTTCATGCCGAGGCAGCGGCGGATCGTGATGGCGCGCATAGGTTTGGAAATAAAACTGCCAAACCTTAATTTTAAATCAGGTTTTATCTATACACACTCAAATAGGAACGAAATGAAACTCGCTCTCCCATTGAAAAAGCGGCAGTCCATTCTCAATCTCTTCAAATTTCTGAACCGCAACCATGCTTCGAATGCGGATCAGGAAATGGATGCTACTACCTACCTCATGAAAAGCCCGGCTAACCGCACCCGTTTGCTGAAAGCAATGAATGACATCGAAGCCGGAAATAACATTTTTCCCCGCGACCTGGCTGACCTGTGATGCTATCATGGCATCCTGACGCGTGGGAGGATTATGTCGAATGGCAACGGGTTGACCGGAACATTGCAAAACGAATCAACGAATTGATAAAGGAATGTTTGCGGACCCCGTTCGAAGGGAAGGGAAAACCGGAATTGCTGCGCTCGAATTATTCCGGTTACTGGTCTCGGAGGATCACCGAGGAACATCGGCTCGTGTACAAGGTTGGGGATGGATGCATTGTGATTGCGCAATGCAAATACCATTATTGAATTCCATAACTACCGCACCGGCGTTAAAAACAAAAAGTGCCGCCCCAGAGAAGCTGCACTTTATTAACTACAGAATATAATTATGAAAATCTTGAAAGGGCTAACTCAGCGCCTCTCTTAATACTTTCAGGCTTTTAGGCACCGCTGTGGCCGGGTCTTCTTTCCCTTCCATTTCCAGCGATACGTAACCTTTGAAATTCGCTTTTCTTAAAATGCCGGCGATCCGTTTGTAGTCCAGATCGAGGTCGTAATAGTGGCCTCCGCCGTAGTAGGTCTTGGCCTGAACGATCGTCGCGTAGGGCGCCAGGCGTTCGAACTGCGGGTAGGGATCGCCTACGAAATTACCTGTGTCGACATTCATGCCCATCGCCGGGGACGATGCCAGAGGCTTGTAAATTTCAAGCAGGTAATCGATGTTCGACGACAGCCCCCAGTGGTTTTCGATCGCCAGCACAACTCCAGCTTTTTCAGCAGCTACCAGGCATTCCTGCATCGATTCGATACACCATTTTATAGCGTCCTGATCGGTGAAACCCTGGACCGGCGGCTCTTTGCCATCCTTGTAATAGTTGGCATCGCGCTTCACCGTCCGCCAGCTCCCGGTGTTCATCCGGATAGCCGGAATCCCCATTTGGGTCGCAAGGTTAATACATTTTAAGGTATGTTCAATGTCCTTTTTTCGATCTTCCGGCTTCGGCTGTACAAAGCTCTGATGGATAGAGAGAAGCGGAAGCGCCAATCCGTTGTCGAATGCAAGCCTTTTCAGCTTGTTCATATAGGGAACGGTCTCGTTATCCATTTGCCGGTGGAGGATTTCCACGCCATCGAAGCCAAGCCTTGCCGCGTCCTCGATCACTTTGTCGATCGGGTACTTCTGCTCCTGGAAATGCCAGTAGGAGTAGGTTGAGACGGCAATGGGAATCCTGCGTGCTGTGGGTGCAGGGGCTGTTTCCGCTTGTGCAACGTGGCCGGTCATAGCCGCCGCGCCACCGAGTGCGATGGTTTTTAGCCAATCGCGTCGTGAAGTATTATCCTGTTCGTGAGGCATCATTGAGTGATAATTTTTGGATAATAATATTAAAAATTTGTCACATTTATGGATTTTGCTTCAAAACGTTCGCACCCATGATGTCTATCTGCGCCTGAGGGATGGGGAAATACTCGCTTTTGCCCTTCACGAAAGTTGCGCCGGCCAGGTAAGTACGTTTCTTGCTTTCCTTGGTCAGGTATGCATTCAGAACTACGTCGGCATTGCCCCAGCGTACGAGGTCGAAGTGCCGGTGGCCCTCCATGGCGAGTTCCAGGCGACGCTCGAAACGTACCGCTTTTCGCGCATATTCCTGGTTAGTAAATGCAGGATAGGGCTTCACAAGGTAGTTCGCGGCAGGTTTGTTCGCGGCATCGAGTACCACCACGTTGGCGGCGCGGGTACGTACCTGGTTCACGAGTTTCAGTGCGGTAGCGAGGTCGTTATCTTCTACGGCCACCTCGGCGCGCATCAGCAGGACGTCGCCCAGGCGGATGGCACGGTAGTTGTTCGCATTGGCGCGGGGCGATTCGGCACCGGCATTTTCACCACTATAAGCGAAGAACTTTTTGAAAGTATAAGGCCCGCCGAAGCTCTGGTCGCGGATCCAGTTTTTACCCGGGTGAACGCCCCAGTTCAGGAACGGTAATCCGCGACGGCCCACAGTCCAGTCGAGGCGCGGGTCCAGGGTACCTTCGTACGGTGTAAATGCATCGGTAGAGGAAAGTCCTTCGTCATTTTTCACATCCGTGTCATTAAAAGTGTCCAGCAATGGAAGCCCGCTGGCGTCCGTCTTGAATGCATTCACGAGGTTTTGGGTAGGCTGGAAGAACCCGCAGCAACCGCCGGGGGCCGAGCCGTAAGGGAAGTTGTAGTTATCTCCCCAGCTTCCATTCTGGCCTGCGCCGCCATCGGCAACCGACATTTGCACTTCGAAAATGGATTCCGAGTTATTTTCCGTGGTAATGCGGAAGTTGTCGTGAAAGCTGTTCACGAGCGAGAACGGCCCATTGTTGATCACGTCGTCGAGCAATGGCTTGGCGGCCTGGTAGTCCTGCTGATACATATGCACTTTGGCCAGGAATGCCTTGGCCGTCCATTTGCTCGCGCGGCCTACCTGCGCTTTGGTAGGCGACACATTGTCGATCGCGAACTGGATATCCGCTTCGATGTTCGGCCAGATATCCTTGTCGTTGGGCAGGTTGATGTAGTCCGTGACCGTCTCATCCACATAAGGCACCATATTCCAAAGTTTTTTCGCTTCGAAATGGTACCAGGCACGCAGGAAGCGGGCTTCGCCGAGGGCCTGCGCTTTTTCGGCGGCCGTCATGTCCGTAGCCTTGGCGATGAGGTTAATCACGTTGTTCGAACGCGAAACGCCGTCGTAAACAGCCACCCATTTGTCGTTGTAAGCTCCAATGTCGGCCTGGGCAATGTATCGTTCGATGGTCGTAATCTGCGCCTGGTCGCCCACGTCGCTACCTTTGTACGCATCGTCGGATGCGACGGAGCCATAAATCCAGTTACTGACCGATGACGTATTTACCGGCCCGGCGCCCACGCCGTCGAGCAAGCTGTATGCGCCGATCAATACCGCGTTGACGCCGGTTTTATTCGCAAGCATGGCCTCGTTGCCCACGCCCAGCGGCGTGGTTTCGAGAAAACTGTCCCCGCAGGAGGTGAGTACTCCCACGCAGACCATCGCTGTTAATGCTAATACGCTCTTTTTCATATTGATAATGAGAATGATGCCGTGTTAATGATTTTTATTAAGCCAAATTAGAACCCGAAGTTGATACCGATCTGGTACATCTTTGAGTTGGGATAATTACCCTGATCCACACCCAGAACCGTGCTGCCCGGCGTCGAGCCTACCGAGGTCACCTCCGGATCGATGCCGCTGTATTTGGTGATCGTGAAGAGGTTTTGCGCCTGCAAATACACGCGTGCGCTCTCGAAACCGATTTTGGACAACATGCCGGCAGGCAATGTGTAGCCTAGCGTCAGGTTTTTCATACGGAGGTAAGAACCGTCTTCGATGAAATAGCTCGAAGGCTGTTGGCTGCGGCTGTCGTTGGCATCGAGGATTGGCAATACGGCATCCGGGTTTTCGGGAGTCCACGAGTCGTTGAGCATGCGGAGGCTGCGGTTACCGGCCTGGTTGTTGAAATCCACCCAGCGTTTCACCATGTTGATGATCTGGTTGCCCTTTACGCCCTGGAAGAATGCCGAGAGGTCGAAGTTTTTGTAGCCCATATTCAGGTTAATGCCGTACGTGAAATCGGGGTGGGGATTGCCCAGGAACTTGCGGTCGCTGTCGGTAATGGTGCCGCTTCCATCGGTATCGTGGTATTTGTATTTACCCACAGCTGCATAACCCGGATATTTCGGTCCGTTGTCCACTTCACCCTGGTTCTGGTAAATGCCGTCGATTTGCAGGCCGTAGAATGAATAGAGCGGCATACCAGCTACCGAGCGCGTCCAGGTGTAGCTGCGGATCGAAGGCCCGAGGAGCACAGCGGTAGCGCTGTTGTTCAGCTTTTTGACTTCGTTTTTATAGGTAGAGAAATTGACACCCACGGAGTAAGTAAGATCGCCGTTCAACGCTTTGTTGTGAAAGTCGATGCCGAGGTCGATACCCTTGTTGTTCATTTCGCCCACATTCACGAAAGGAATGGTGGCCACGCCCTGTGTTGCCGGCAATGCAACTTGATACAGCATGTCGGAAGTAGTACGGTTGTACAAATCGAGGTTCAGGCCGAACATCCCTTTCAGGAAAGTAGCGTCGATACCCACGTTGGTCTGCGTGGTGGTTTCCCATTTCGCATTCTGGTTACCGAACGCCTCGGTGTCGAAGCCCGGCTGTACCGCATTGTTCGATCCGTCGATCGCATACGACGACTGGCTCAGGCTCGAACGGTAGGTGCTGAAACCATTGTAGTTTCCAATTTCCTGGTTACCGGTCTGTCCCCAACCTGCGCGCAGTTTCAAATCGTCCAGCCAAGAAATGCTCTTCATGAAGCCCTCCTCCGACAGGCGCCATCCCGCGCTGAACGCCGGGAATGTACCATAGCGGTTGTTTTGTCCGAAGCGCGAAGAGCCATCGCGGCGTACGGTAGCTTCCAGCAGGTAGCGGTCTTTGAATGCGTAGTTAACCTTTCCGAAAATCGAGAACAAAGCCCATTCGTAACCTGCGCCGGTGTTGGCAATGCCCGCGGTTCCGGAGTTGAGGTACATATATAAGGGATCTTCTGAGAAGAAGGTCGTACGCGTTCCGGAGAAATCGCGGCCGGTACCTTTAATCGCCTCGGTACCCGCCAGCACGCTGATTTTGTGCGAGGTGCCCAGGTTTTTGGTATAATTCAATGTATTCGACCACGTCCAGTTAACGTCGTACGCATTGCCATTGGTCATCGCATTCGCTGCCTCGATTTCCGCTTCTTCGAGGTCGAGCAGGGTATAGCTCACGCGGTTGGCATTAATGAAGTCAATACCAATGCTCGATTTGGCGGTGAGATCTTTCAGGATGTCCACTTCGAGGTATGCATTACCGAATGCACGCAATGTGTTGGTCTGGTTGTTGCGGCTTCTCCATAGCTGGGCAACAGGGTTGGTGGCAGGCCCCAGACCGGCAGCGCGGGTAGCCGCGAAATTGCCCATAATGTCGTACACCGGAATGATCGACGGAATGCGGTAACCGTTACCGATCGGGTTGCCGTCCTGGTTGTTGGTACTGCTGGCTGTGCCGTTCGCATTGTAATAGCCTTTGTTTTCAGTATAGCTCAATTCGAGGTTTTCCCCGAGGCGAATACGTTTTTTGAAAGTAAACTCGGTATTTGAGCGGATCGAGTAGCGATCGAATGAGGTGTGGATCAATACACCATCCTGTTTGAAATAGTTGAGCGCAATGGCGTACCGGCCATTTTCCGTACCGCCATTGGCACCGATATTGTATTCCTGAATGGCAGCCGGGCGCAGAATTTCCTTGTGCCAGTCGGTACCTTCCTTGTTAGCCTTTACGATCTGGTAAAATCCGGTGCGGTTGTAGTTGTAAAGCGAAGGGTCTGTCTTGGGATCGCCCTCAAAAAGGCCGTAGCTGGAACCTGCCAGAATGTAGTCGGGTACTACCGCGGTAGGGCCATTGCCGTATTGCTGGTGTGATGGGTTGCCGTTGGTCAGCACGCCTGCATTCTTCCGCTGCGTCCACAACAGGTCGCCGAATTGCTGCGGGTCTTTGATCAGGCCAAGGTCCACTTTGCCGGTCTGGAAACCTGCACGGGAGTTGAATGTAAATCTGGGAGCACCTACTTTTCCTTTTTTGGTGGTAATGATAATCACCCCGTTGGCGGCACGTGAGCCGTAAATCGAAGCGGAAGAAGCATCTTTCAACACCTGCATCGACTCGATATTGTTGGGGTTAATGCTGTTCAGGCCGCCTTTGGTAGGCACGCCGTCGATGACGTAAAGCGGGTCGTTATTGTTGATCGTACCAAAGCCGCGGATACGGACGGTCGCTTCGCCACCCGGCGTGTTGTTGGAAGTAACGGTCACACCCGCCACGCGTCCCTGTAATTGCTGCGCCACGTTCGGAGCCGCTACTTTGGTAAGTTCGGTAGCGTCAACGGTCGATACCGCGCCGGTAATATCGCGTTTCGATTGAGACGAATAACCCGTCACCACCACCTCGCTCAGTGATTTGATGTCGGATTGAAGCGTAACTTCCACCATTGTTTTATTGGCAATATCAATCTCCTGCGTGAGGAAGCCGATGGACGAAACCACCAGCGTGGTGCTGCCGTCGGGAACGGTCAGGGAAAATCCGCCGTCGGCATCGGTAGTGGTACCTACGGACGAGCTGCCTTTGAGGACGATCGTGGCGCCGGGAATGGTGCCGCCCGTCGCGTCTTTTACGGTACCCCTAACCTGAAAATCAATAGACTGGATCGTTTTGACGGACGTCCCCGCACCTTCCGGCAAATTGGAGGCCGGTTTGGAAGGAGCTCTTTTCAACAAAATCTGCTTACCCGAAACTTCATAGGAAACCTGCAACGGTGTCAGGAAGTTATCGAGAATGGATTCCAGCTTCTCCTCGCGGGCGCTGAAAGTGACCTTGCGCTGTGAGCGGATGAGCTCCGGACTGTACATGAAATGCACGCCGGAGAGCTTGCCGATCTGTTCCAGGGCCGCACCGATTTTCTGCTCGCGGATGTTGATCGTCAGGCGACGGTTGAGTACCTCCTGCCCGAAGCCGTCGAATGCCACAGCGAACTCGGAGAACCCGATGATGATGAACAATTGTATGAGGCTGATTCTCATAATTTTGAGCAGGTAACTCTGCCGGTAAAAGGTTTTTTTCATACTTTTGTCTGTTTTGTAGGTTTAAAAAAATCGGCAAAATAATTCCCGTGTCCCCATACAGGGACCTTCTTAGCGCCAGCACAGAAAGAGGGGATTTCATTCGGGTGAATGATGTTGGTAGCATCGTTCACCTTTTGTTGTTTTTATCCAAATAGTCCGGTTTTGAAGTGAATAATCAGTTGCATGGGTTTCCTGTAATGGTGATACTGTCTTCGGTAATGGTGTATTTTGCTTCGAGGATGGTACAGAGCCATTTCAGCTTGTTTTCAAGCGGCTCGTCGCCGAGCGTCGCCGTAATGCTGCAATGCGCCAGACTGTTCCGGTCGAATACCATGTTCACGCCATAGGCTTTCGCAAGTGCGTCGAAAACTGCTGCCGCAGGTGTTTCTGAATAGTTAAATTCTTGGTTTTCAATAGGGATGTTCAGCAAGACGGGGCTTTTAAGCGCCGATCGGACGAACTTCGCATGTGAGCGCTCGAACGTAGCTTGCTGGTTGCAGGTGAGCAGGAGGGTCGGGGAGGCCCGCTCGCTGAAAACGGATACCTTCCCGGTTTTGACGGCAACGGTAATCTCCTTTTCGTCGGCAATGGCCTTGATACTGAAACTGGTACCGTGCACTTTGGCGACCAGTTCTTCTGCGTACACAAAAAACGGCTGTTCAGGATTCTTGGTTACTTCAAAAAACGCCTCGCCCGTCAAGTACACTTCGCGCTTTTGACCCGTGAATGCCCGGGGATATTTGAGGGTGCTGTTGCGGTGCAGCACCACGGAGCTGCCATCGGGAAGCTGCACATATTTGAACGGTCGTTCCATATTGGCTACTTCTTTCAATGCATTTGCAGGCGGGCTTGTCTGTACCACTTTCGGGGCCGGATGTGCATGGTGGTAAATGCGGAATAATGCAAAGCCAAGCCCGGCGACGATCAGCAGGCTCGCCGCCACGTTCCATCCCGAGAGGAAGACAGGGAAAAACGAATCTTTTTTCCTGCTGTTCTCCAATTGCTCCTGCCGTTTTGCGGCTTGCAATGCGTCGCTGACTTTACTTTGGATGTATTCCTCTGTCAGATGTTCGTCGCGTACAGGTATGGCACGCACGATTTCCACAGCTTGGCGAAGAATAGCCTGCCCGTCTTCATGCTCCGCCGCCCATTTCTGCCACACGGCTCCGTCTTCGGCACATCTGCCCTCCGCCCAGCATCTGAACGTAGGATTTTCGAGCAGGGATTGCAGTAAATGGCCGGGCTGGTCGTGAAGCATGGGATAATGTGCTTTTTATACATTATCCGTTCATTTTGTCGAAATACTCGGTGGGGGCTGAAAATTTTTTAAATTAAATCAGAGCCAGGAGGAAATTTGGCAGAATGAGCAAAGAATAACCGAAATGGAAGGAGGCGTGCGCCAGAGCCCGCGCAGATTGGATAATGCCCGCTGGATGATGTTGCTTACCGACTGTGCATTGATTGCCAGGAGCCCGGCGATTTCCTCCGGCATCAGGTTTTGAAAAAAACGCAGGTAAATGACTTCCTGCTGCCGCGCCGGCAGTTGGTGGATCGCCGTATGGACTTGTCTTTTCAACGCCAGATCGTTTTCGCGGCCAATCCAACGCTCTTCGCTCGAAAATTCGGATAGCAGATGATCGCATTCGTCCGTCAGTCCGGTTTCCCCGGACAGCGGTTTGAGGGTTTTCAGCATCCGGTGGCGGAAAGCCTTGATAAGGTAAAACTTCACCGAAGGAGTCTCATTGATAGTGGCACGATGCAGCCACAAATGTACCAGTAGGTCCTGGATCACATCTTCGATCAGCTGCATATTATGCGTGAACCGCTGGCCATACTGGAAAAGCGTCCGGTAATAGCGCCTAGCAAGCTCCGTATATGCGTGCTCGTCCCCACCACGGAACGAATTCCAGAGCACGGCATCGTCGGTATGTTTGCCAAATGCAGTCAAGAAAGTTAGCCAGGTTAATGGGGGGATTTAACCAAAAGTAGGGGATGTGAACTGTATATGAAATAGTGTTTTGTATATTATTAGAATAACCAAATTTTATTATTCTATTTTACTAAAATACCGTTAACTATAATTTTGAAGCCGGCGATTTAAGGAGGATCTTTCAAGTAGAGAACCTCGCAGAAGCTCCTTCTACTCAAAAAAATCGAAACTCTTTATGAAAAGTATGTACACGACGGCACTGGTTTTGCTCGGCATGGCGCGCTTCGACCCCGCCGTATCCCAGTCGGCCACACCCGATTACAAATCGCGCCGCGGGCAGATTCTCTACAACATCGAAGGCGTATTTTATGAATCGTCGACGGGCCTTTTTGTTGAAACGAATGGCAAGAATGAAAAGCCGCATTCGTATCTGTGGCCGCTTTGTGCTTTGCTCCAAGCCGCGACCGAATCGGAGGCAGTGAGCCCGGGCAAGCAATACATGAAGCCGGTTTTGGGAGCCATTAAGCAATACTATAATACGAGCGCACCTGCTCCGGGTTACCAGGCGTATGTGACGAGCGAACAAAAGGACTCGCGTTTTTACGACGATAACCAATGGATCGCGATTGCGTGTCTGGATGCGTACAACCGCACGGGTGAGAAGGACTACCTGAGCATCGCCGAGGAAATTTATAGGTTCATGATGACCGGCTATGACGACAAGGCGGGCGGAGGCCTCTACTGGAAAGAGGATGAGAAGAATACGAAAAATACCTGCTCGAATGGCCCCGGAATACTCGTGGCGCTGCAATTATACCAGATCAAAAAAGAGCCCGAGTATCTCAAAACGGCGATCAGCCTTTACGATTGGACCAAAAAGAACCTGCGCGCAAGCGATGGTACCTATTATGACGCCATTAAAGTGCCGTCGTTGAAAATCGATTCAGCCAAATACTCTTATAATACCGGCACAATGCTGCAATCGGCCGTTTTACTGCATAATATCACCGGCAAAAAGGAATATCTCGACGAGGCAAAGGCGTTGGCCGAAGGCTCCAAAAAGTATTTTTACAAGAATAACAGGCTACCGGACAACTATTGGTTTAATGTAGTGCTGCTGCGCGGTTTTGAAGAGCTGCACAAAATCGATCCGCAAGCCGGCGACTTTCAAATCTTCATCGCCGATGCCGAGCGGATTTGGAAAGACGAGCGCGACGGCAAAAACCTGTTGGGCCGCAAACCGGTAAAAACGCTCATCGATCAAGGCGCAATGCTGGAAATGTACGCACGTTTGGAGCGGCTTGCTGCAAAGTAATATAAGGTTTTAAATGCAAAAAGGGCCGAAACTTGATGGTTTCGCCCCTTTTTGCATTCGTTTTAGCTGCTATTCAGTATCCTTATAAACCCCAAACTCGCTGATCGCAATGCTAACCGGCGATTTGGTGATACGGAGACGCACTTTGTTGGAAGTGATAGGTACGTCGAGTTTAGCAATGCGCTTTGCGCCCACGCTGGTTCCTTTGTACACTTCCTTCCATTCGTTTCCGATCCAGGCATCAACGGCGAATTCTTCGATACGCTGGCCCAGTTTGATGTATTCCTGTAAACTGATGATGTCGAACACGATCGGCTGGTTCATTTCGATCACCACTTCCGGCGTTTTGAAATCGTCGTCGGTTGCCCAATAGGTATCCGGTTTGCCGTCGAGGAGGTTTTTAGCGCTGTAAACGGAGTTGTAACCACGCACATTCACCGCTTTCGAGGACGCTCTCCCGATGAGGTTTGTCGCGAAAGTGTTTTTAACGTGGTCGCCGAAGGTTTTGAGGGCTGCGACGTCGTCGTTATGTAGCTGGCCGCGGGTATCAGGGGCAAGACCGAGGTCGAGGGCCGCGCCGCGTCCTACACTTTTCAGGTAGAGATCAAACAGCTTCTCGGGCGTTTTAGGCTTTTCGTTGGCGTGGTAGAACCAGCCTTTGCGCAATGGCACATCGCATTCGGCCGGGATCCAGAATTTCCCGCCGCGGGTTCCGCCCGGGTTTTCGGTCGCATTCGCCTGGCCTGGTACCGCTACGTTCTGGCCTTCGGATGGCTTCGGCGTCAATGTCGCCCATGAGGTTGGGTTCACGCTGCCGTCCTCGTTACCTGCCCAGCGCACGTCCCAGCCGATATCGCTGAAAATATTCGCGTTCGGTTGCAGTTTGCGGGTGTAGTTGGTCCAGGTAGAATCCCACTGGTAATAGGTAGTGTTATCGATTGAACGCTTCTCTCTCGCGCCGCCATAGTATCCGTCGCCGCCATTTGCGCCGTCGTGCCACGACATAAACAGGTCGCCGTAGTTGGTGTACAACTCACGGAGCTGCTCGCGGTAAATCTTAATGTATTCTGGCGTGCCGTACTTGGCATTATTGCGGTCCCAGGGCGAGCAATATACCCCGAATTTCAGCCCGTGCTTGCGCGCTGCATCCGCCACCTCACGTACGAGGTCGCCCTTGCCGTCGCGGAACGGGCTTTTGGTGATATTATAATCGGTCGTTTTGGTCGGCCAGAGGCAGAAGCCGTCGTGGTGTTTTGCCACAAGGACAATACCGCGGAGCCCGCCGGCTTTGGCGGCTTGTACGATCTGGTCGGCATTGAAATCGCTTGGATTGAAAGTTTTGGGATCTGCATCGCCGTAGCCCCACTCCTTATTTTCGAAGGTGGTAGGCGTGAAGTGCATGATACCGTAAACTTCGGTTTCGTGCCATGCGATCTGACGCGCTGCCGGCAATGCGCCGTAAGGTTTTGGAGGTGTTTGTGCAAAAGCGATCGACGCCGTCAGGCAGAGGAGACCGGATATTTTTTTGATCATTTGAAAAGGTGTTTCTGATGATACAGATAGGGGTGATGCAAATCGAAAGTGAAGATCGTTTTTTTAAGAGAGTTCACAAATTTTTTGCTCATGTTCCTCTCTGTTCACCACAGGCTCATTAATAGGTATTGGTTGAAAAATTGATAATGCATAACAAAATTCATAATTTTAATTTAGAAAATTGAAATATCAACTTCCTGTTAAATCATAGATCGTTATGGTAAATATCGTTGAGAACTATATCGCTTTGAAAAAGAATATGGCGGCTTTGATCAATAAATCGGGTTACAAAAACGCTTACCTGGCCGAACAGATTGGTATTCCGGCGCCGACGTTCAGTGTCAAGAAACAACGTGGCAATTGGAGCGAAACCGAAATGCTGCAAATTCTATCCATTATCGAAAACGAAAAGCTGAATGACTATTTCATGCTTGAACTAATGCGTTCAGAAAAGGACGAACCCAGGTTTCCGGTCTCTGACCTGAAAAAGGAAATGGGATGGTAATACTTTATGTCAACAGGTTCAAAAAAGATCTAAAAAATTACAGGATCCGCATCGGTGACTGGCGGATCGGTATCGAATGCATTCACCCCGACGTTACACTTTTACGGGTATTGAGCCGGGGTGAAATCTACAAGTCGTTTCCTCCTAAATCCTAATTAATCACAAATAAGTAAGCAGGCTGCGTACCTACTTCTGTCACAGTTTTAGCAGGCAGCTCAATCGCACCATTCTTCACTTTCAATGCCTTTTTATTACCGGCAAATGTGATTTTCGCTTTCGCAGGAATGTCGAGGCCTTCCGGTTTCAGGCTCGCCGGCAGCTTTTCGCCTGCTTCTGCGAGATAGAATGCGTAAGTGGTGGTGCCTTTTTTAGTGTAAGCCCATTTGCCGGCGCGGTAAGGGGCCAGCGGCTTGGTTTCGTAGATACCCACACCATTTACATTCATCCATTTGCCCATTTCTTCGAGGCGCGTGTAGGCTTCTTCGTGCCATTCGCCGTCGGGGCCGGGAGCCACGTTGAGGAGGAGGTTACCGCCTTTTGCAACGATATCAACGAGGGTGTGAACCAGTTTTTGGGTGGACTTGAAATTTTCTTTCGGGATATAAGACCACGAATCGCCCATTGTCATGCAGGATTCCCATGGAATGGACATATAATGATCAGGGATCGATTGCTCGGGTGTTACGTAGTTTTCGAATTCACCGGTAACAGTGCGGTCCACCACGAGCAGGCCGGGCTGATGCGAGCGGGCCATTTTAGCGATGCGCGCCATATCGATGTCCTGGTCGTAAGGAATCGTTTTCTGCCAGCTGATGGTCGTATCGATGCTGCTGAACGGGCGTACCCAGCCGCCGTCAAGCCATAGAATGTCCACCGAGCCGTAGTCCGACATCAGCTCTTCGATCTGGTTGTAGGTGAAGTCCTTGAACTTGTTCCAGATTTCGGGACGTTTCTTCGGGTCATAGGATACATTTCGGTCCTTAGGCGGGAAATAAGGCCACCAGTAAGAGTCGGTATGCCAGTCGGGTTTTGAGAAATAGGTACCCGTCATGAAGCCCTCGTTGCGGAATGCGGCGAGTACTTCCTTGGTAACGTTCGCTTTCGGATTGGTTTTGAATGGCGTGTTGGTGATTTTATAATCGGTGTATTTCGAATCGAACATCGAGAAACCGTCGTGATGTTTGGTTGTGAACACCACATATTTCATACCGGCACCTTTGGCTGCCTTTGCCCAACGGTCGGGATTGAACTTGACGGGGTTGAAGGTTTTGGCGATGTCCTCGTAAGCCTTCTTATATTCGAACCAATCGTGTGAATGCGGCCCGCGGCGCTCGCACCAGCCTTCGTCTTCCGGGCAAAGCGACCATGATTCTACAATGCCCCACTGGCTGTATGTTCCCCAGTGCATCAGCAGTCCGAATTTAATATCCTGCCATTTGGAGAGCTTCTGCTGCACGAGCGGGTCGGTAGGTGCAACGTATTTGGAGTGATTTTGCTCCGAATGCTGCTGCGCATACGATCCGGACGCAAATAGCAGCCCTGCCAGGAGCGCCGCTGTCGATTTAAGGTTCATTGTAATGGTTAAGTGTTTGGTAAATACTTCTATATGAGGGTTTACGAGAGGTAACTTTTGGCGGCGACGACTTTGCCTTTGCCATCGCCGGTAGTGATGGTGTAGGCAAATCCGGGCTGGACGGAGTAGGCACCGACCTCTCCCTGCTTGTTGATGGCCAGAAAGCCTACCTGGAAAGTCTTTGCGCGCTCGGGATCACGTTTTACGATCCTTTCGACTGTCTTTTTACAGGCCTCTTCCGGTGAGGCGCCATTGCGCATGAACTCGACCACCAAATGGGTACCCGCCACGCGAATCACTTCCTCGCCTTGTCCCGACGAGGTAGCCGCGCCGATTTCATTGTCGACAAAAAGGCCGGCGCCGATAACGGGGGAGTCGCCTACACGGCCACGCATTTTGAAGCCCATACCGCTGGTGGTGCACATCCCGGAGAGGTTACCTTGCGCGTCCAACGCGAGGGTACCCATGGTATCGTGGTTGAAATCACCGTTATCCAGCCGTGCGGGTGCGAATGGGCCGTGGCCTTTCGATTGCTTATGTTCAATATTAATAACGGGCTTGTACTCCGCTTTTTTGAGCCATTTCTTGTACTCCTTGGCCGCGTCGGGTGAAAGTTTGCCGGATTCCAGTTTGAAACCGTTCGCCAATGCAAACTGCTGCGCGCCGGCGCCTACCAAAAACACGTGCGGAGTCGTTTCCATGAGCTTGCGCGCCACAGATACCGGGTGTTTGATCCTTTCGAGGAATGCCACCGCGCCGCAGTTAGACTTTTCATCCATAATGCACGCATCCAATGTCACATGCCCGTCGCGGTCGGGGTTGCCGCCGAGGCCTACGCAGCAATTGATATCGTTTTCAATAGCGATGGCGGCTTGCTCTACGGCGTCGAGGGCACGACCGCCCTTTTCGAGCACCGGCCAGGCCGCTGCATTTGAAATTTGCCCGCTATCCCAGGTAGAAATGACTACCGGGCCAGCCGCCGCAGCGCCGGGCGCCGGTGCGCCGGCCGCCGGTGTTTTGGCAAACAACTGATTGACGCGTGTGAAAGGCAATGCGAAGGCCGACAAGCGGAGGAAGGAGCGGCGGTTGGTGTTCATGGGTGTCCGGGTTTGTGGAATGGTATGAGTAGTTTTGTAAAATTTTAAAAATGAATCCGCGGATTAATTAAAATTTTTTCAAATATACATCCCGCGAAATTTGTGATCAATGAAAATATGAAATTTCATATGATCTGTTGGTCGAAGTATCTTATTTTGAAATATTTGTGAGGAGACGATTGAAAAGCGACCGGGAAAGCGGCTTTGATACACTTACTAATTTTTTCAAACGAAAAACAGGTGGTTTCTGATTAAATGGCAACCTTTGGCTACTTGTTTAGGAAAAAGAAAGACATACACGATGATGAACTCTCCAAAGGCATGTGTGGATGTGGCGATCAACGCCTACGGCAAACCGTACCAGACGGCCGTTACACTGCTGACGCTCATGAAGCATTCGCATCAATGGATCAATAAAATCTATTTCGTAGAAGAAGCCAAGCAGCCGGAACCACCGAACTTCAAATTTATTTTTGATCATTTCGGTGATAAGATCGTCTATTATAAGCCGAATGTCTGGCTTTGGACTAAAAACGTAAAGTTCGATTTTCTGTTGAATTTCAAGCGGTACCGGCATGCGGTGCGTTACCAGTATGCGTGGGAGAAGTCGGATCAGAAATACCTGCTGGTGATCCATAATGACGTGTATTTCAAAAGCGATCTGGTAGGAGAATATGTGAATGGCATTGGCGATGCTTCGGGCATTGGCAGTATCGGGCAGTGCTGGGTGTGCCCTGCGCGGGAAGCGGGGCTCTGTGATTCTGAAAGATATACCGAATACAAGCCGGACTATCAGGAGCTGATGCAACTGGCTGCCAAACACCCGCAAGCCCGCACGGGCGAGTACAAGCTCGTGGTCGACCGCGCTGCGCCATGGCCGTTACCCGAATGCCGGCTGAACGAATATGTGGCGATGATCGACCTGGAAAAAACGCGCAACGATACGATGCCTGTTGGCAAAGGCGCTGCATTCGGGGCTTACGATCGCCTGGATGTGGGAGTGAAATGGTTTGCGGATATGAACAATGCAGGCCATCGTTTCAAACATTTCAATTATGACCCGTACGCGACGCACAGCTGGATCAGCTTGCAGAACGCCGGGCACAATGCGCTTTTCGACAAGGACCTTTACCGCCACGAAGAATCGGTAGCATTGCAGGTGCTGAAAGACGAGTTTAATATAGTTCCTTGATATAACGGCCATCCCGCGGTATGATATTGGAAATCAGTCAGCTTACGCAGCGGTATGGAGAGCGGGAAATCCTTTCGATCCCGTCTTTTGCAATTGAAAAGGGTATTTACTGGATACAGGGGGAGAACGGCGCGGGGAAGTCGACACTTTTCCGGACGCTGGCGGGTATGCTGCCATTTGAAGGGAATGTCAGGCTTGACGGGCAGTATGACCTGAAAAAACACCCGGTAGAATACCGTCTGCGTTTAAATCTCGGTGAGGCAGAGCCGCTTTATCCCTCTTTTTTAACACCTGCCGACCTCATTGCTTTCGTTGCCGAAGCGCAGCGGGCACCTCGCGAACAAAGCGACAAGCTCATTGAAGCATTCGGAATTAACTACCTTCAAAACCAGTTCGGCAGCTGTTCCAGCGGCATGGTGAAAAAAGTATCCTTGCTGCTCGCATTCCTGGGCGCCCCTTCGCTCATTATCCTCGACGAGCCGCTCATTACCATCGACCGCGAGGCGCGCGAAGTGCTTTTCGAACTGATCAAAGAATACCATCGTAATGGGGTTACGTTCCTGCTGTCGTCGCACCAGTTGTTCGAGCAGGAGGGGCTGCACGTCTCCCGGAGTTTCCGGTTGAAAAATAAGACGCTCGTCGCTACGGATGCGTTATGAAAATGCTGCTTCTCTCTACGGTCTCGGCGTTTTTCAGGCAGCGGGCCGGAACATTCCTGGTATTGCTCGGTGTGCTTTTCGGTTTTTTGAGTGCCAATGAGCATCATGCGTTCGCGGTATTTTTTCTGACGGGCACTTACGGAATGCTCGCGCTTTTCGTGATATGGCTGGTTTATACGCTGTTATGTGTTCAGTTTCTGATCAATACCTGGAAGTTGCCGGAATATACCTTCATCTATCACACCCGTACATGGCCCGCGCTCACGCGTACACGAAGGTTTTTAATGCAAGCATTGGGTTTTCTGCAACCCATCCTTTATTATGGTGTTTACCTGCTGATCATCGCTATTCAGGACAAGCTGCTGGCACGCTTGTGGCCGGTCATTCCCTTCTACATTGTATTAATACTAATGCTTGCTCTTACTGCTGAATGGCGCATTCGGAAGCCGGTTTTGTATGTGGCTGTTCAAAGTAAAAGCATTATCAAATGGCCGTTCCGGCGGCCTGCACTCCGGCGCCCGGTCTCCTGGCTTTACTGGTCGATGGAATGGCTCGTGCGGGAGCGTGGGATCACCTTATTAGTAGGTAAATTGGGTGCAATGCTGGCGGCGGCGGGAACAATGCTCTATTACAGCACTGGTGAATATGACATTCGTATGCCGGCTGTGGGTATGTCGCTTGCTTATCTGCTCAATCTGGGACTTTCGTTGGAGTTGTACCAATGGGAAGCGGAAATCTGGCTTTGGGGGAGGTCGCTGCCGGTACCGGTCTGGAAGCGTTGGGGTAGGGTAGTTGTGTTGCATTTGATGCTGATCGTCCCCGAAACGATAGTGGTACTTCGTAGTGGCACCCTCGGCTTTGCCGAAGTGGCGCAGTTGTACCTGCTGGGCCTAACGATCCTCATAGTCTCCCACCTATATTTTTATAAAAGATCTGGCCTGCCGGAGAATGCAATGCAAGTCTTCCTGTTCGGGTTTATAGGCCTTACTTTGTTGATTTTATACAAAGTTCCGTTGCTGCTGCTTGCCGGTTGCGGACTGTTGTTCTCGCTTTATACATCTTGGCCCAAGGGCGGAAGTACTCGGAAGTAGTCAAGAGTTGTCATTTTTGGTCAGGTGTTGTCAGGAATTGTCATTGATAGTTATGACTACACTTGACTATACTTGACAATACATGACTATACCTGACAATCCCTGACTACACTTGACTACACCTGACAATACTTGACCACACCTGACCAAAAATTTCCCAAACGAAGCTTACTTGGGCGTAGTAGGCCGTACCTCAATTTTGCTAGGCAGCGTCCGTGCCGGCATTTTGATGAGGTCGGATACGATCTGGCCGATGTCTTCCGGCTGGATTTTCCACGCGTCCTTATCCGATGGCTCGTGGTTGTTGAACTCTGTTGCGACGGAGCCTGGCATGATGGTCGTCACTTTAACGCCCGCGTTGCGTACGTCGAGCATCATGGCCTGCGAGAAGCCGACCAAACCGAACTTGCTGGCATTATAAGCAGTACCATTCGCAAAGAAGTTGGTACCCGCGAGGCTTGCGATGTTGATAAAATACCCTTTCGACTCCGTCAATGCGGCGATAGATGCCTTCGCGCTGAAAAATACGCCTGTGAGGTTGATATCGATGGTCTCCTGCCACAACTCGGCGCTCAGCTCCTGGATCGGGGCGAAGTGACCGACGCCGGCATTGGCGATAAAATAGTCGAGCCGGCCCCATTGGCTGAGCAAGGTCTGTACCGCTTTTTCCTGCGATGCAAGGTTCCGCACATCCGATTCGATAGGTAATGCGTAGCCTTCCCGGATTTTGTTCAATGCATTGGCCGCTTCGTCGGCATTCTGCTGCGACCGGCTTGTAATTGCGACACGGATGCCGTCGCGGATGAGCGCTTCGGCAATACCATATCCTATTCCTTTGGAACCGCCTGTGATCAGGGCTGTTTTCGTTATTTCTGCCATTACCTGAGTTTAGTTTCAAAAATTTATACGTAACGGCTTAACAGTATCAATGATCAGAAGGTTTGGAAAATGAGCTACCGGTTTCGAAAATCTGCGAATCACGGGTGTTTTTCTGAACCGCAATAGCGCCGAAGATGCCCAGCAGGAAGGCGAATGCGTAGAAGCCTTTTTCGCTTGGCAGCAACGTCGCGTTCCACAGACCTACCACAAGCAGCACGATGGCGAGGATGGTCGAAAACCAGGCGATACCATAGTAAATGCCCGTCACCGGAACACCTTCCAAACGGTCGCGAACGCTCTTCTGGACCGATACGGCGGCGAAAAGGCCGTACATTAATACCGTAAAATAATATCCCTTTTCGCTCAGCAGCATTTCCGAGCGCCAGAGGCCGATGATGAAGCCGGCCATGCCCACGCCCAATGCGATCCACGACGCGGCAATGAAGGCTCCTGATGTTTTCTGCACATTTGTAGTGTTCATGTTAGTGTAAGTTAAATTGTTGGAGAAGGTTTTTTGCCTGAATATTACATCATTTTGTAATAAAGTACCATAGGTCGTTTATTTGCCGGTCTCTCCCCAATATCCTATTTTTGCCGGCAGTATACATTTTGACAGATTTCAATCCTATTTATGAAGTTAGTAGCAAATAAAGTTGCATTGGTAACAGGAGCTTCACGGGGTATCGGACGTTCGATCGCGCTGCGCCTGGCTCAGGAAGGAGCTGATGTCGCATTTACATATCTGTCCAGCGTCGAAAAAGGCGAGGCTTTGGCCAAAGAACTGGAAGCGTTCGGTGTGAAAGCGAAGGGCTATCGCTCGGATGCATCCGACTTCCAGGCGGCAGACCAGCTCGTAACCGACGTGATTGCCGATTTCGGCAAACTCGACGTGCTTATCAACAATGCAGGTGTTACCCGCGACGGGCTCCTGATGCGTATGAGCGAAGAGCAGTGGGACACGGTGGTGAATATCAACCTGAAATCGGTTTTTAACCTTACCAAAGCCGCTACGAAATCCATGATCCGTGCGAAAAGCGGGTCGATCATCAATATCACATCGGTAGTCGGTATACGCGGTAATGCAGGGCAGTCGAACTACGCTGCTTCGAAGGCCGGTATCATCGGTTTTACCAAGTCTATCGCATTGGAGTTGGGTTCCAGAAACATACGCTCGAATGCCGTAGCGCCAGGATTCATCGAAACAGAAATGACCGACGCGGTAGATGCGAAAGCGGTGGAAGATTGGAAACAGTCGATCCCGATGAAACGCGGAGGCCAGCCGGAAGATGTGGCGGACGCCTGCGTGTTCCTGGCTTCGGACATGTCGCGCTATATCACCGGCCAGGTAATCCAGGTCGACGGTGGTATGTTAACATAGAGTCTTTCTTCGTTAGTAAATAGCTGGCGGTTTCGTTGTATATTGTAACGTCGCCAGCTATTGTATCCCAATCCATGCGGTCAGAGCTCATATTCCAAACCCCTTACTGGTTCATCATTTTCTGCGTGCTCGCGGGCCTGGCCTATGCCTGGCTGCTGTATCAGCCGCAACCGGCCTGGGGTAAGAAACTGAACTATGCGTTGGCCGCTGTGCGTGGAATTGCGGTGGCATTGATTTGCTTCCTGCTGCTGAGCCCGCTCGTACGGCGCACGCAAACTTCGGTCGACAAGGCCAAGATCGTTTTCGCGATCGACAACTCCGAATCTGTTGGCAAGCACGGCCAGGCCGCGATGGAGCAGGTGAAGGCCGCTGCCCGCGAGCTGAACGATGCGGGCTTCGAGGTAAGCATTGAGTCACTCGGCGGTACCGAAAACAATGCAGATTCCCTTGCATTTAATCAAAACAAAACCAACCTGGCGGGACTGCTGCAAACGGTCCGCACGAATTTCGAAGGCCGCAACCTGACCGACGTGGTGTTGCTTTCGGATGGGATCGTGAACCAGGGCGTATCGCCGACCTATAACCGTTATCCGTTCAGAGTCAACACGCTGGCCGTAGGGGACTCGGTGCCGAAGCTGGATATTCGCGTGAAAGATGTGGTGAGCAACCGCATTGCATACCTGGGTAACGAGTTTCCGGTG
This sequence comes from Dyadobacter sp. BE31, assembly GCF_031457695.1. Classification (NCBI taxonomy): domain Bacteria; kingdom Pseudomonadati; phylum Bacteroidota; class Cytophagia; order Cytophagales; family Spirosomataceae; genus Dyadobacter; species Dyadobacter sp. BE31. The sequence goes on along the minus strand of NZ_JAVDXA010000004.1, from coordinate 291,936 downwards.
CGGGCGGAGATCGCCGCGAACGGCTTGCAAGGCAAGAGTACGACTGTGACTTTGAAGCAAAATGGCCGCGTGATCCAGAGCCAGCCGGTGGTGATCGATCGTGCGGATTATTTCAAGGCATTTGATTTCAAAACATCGTCTGCACAAAAGGGCGTTCAACATTATACCATCGAACTGGGTGCGGTTTCGGGGGAAACTTCCGGCAGGAACAACCGGAAGGACATTTATATCGACATTATCGATGGCAGGCAAAAGATCCTGCTTATGGCGCTTGCGCCGCACCCCGATATCAAGAGTATCCGGAGTGTGATCGAAGCGAACGATAACTATGAGCTGGATATCAATATTCTGTCCATTGCTAATAACCCACCGGCAAGTACGAAGCCTTATGACCTCGTGATCCTGCACCAGATCCCGAACGTGCTCGGGCTGGGTAATGCGCAGGTCCGCAAGTTTCTGGATGCGAAAATGCCGCTGTTTTTCATTCTGGGAAATCAATCGGCGGTACCGCTGGCCAGCTCGTTGAATCGGTCGCTGTTTATCAATGCTTCCGCGAATAACCAGATTGATAAGGTTACGGCACGGTTTAATCCGTCGTTTTCGCAGCTCAACCTGGATGCGGAGAGCCTTCAATTACTGGAACGCCTTCCTCCGCTTTCGGTGCCTTTTGGCGAATACAATGTGTCGTCGGGTACAGAAACGATATTGTATCAGAAAGTGGGAACGCTCAATACCAACAAGCCGCTCCTGGTTTTAAACACCAATGGCGATCAGAAAACGGCTGTGTTGGCAGGGGAGGGAATCTGGCAATGGCGGCAGGAAGAATTTGCCCAAACCAGCAAGCAGGAAGTGGTGGATAACCTCTTCCAGAAGCTGATCCAGGTGCTTTCGGTGAAGGAAGACCGCCGGAAATTCCGCGTGTATCCGATCAGCAACGAGTTCGAAGCGGGCGAACAGGTTGCATTTCAGACCGAGGTTTACAACGACATTTACGAGCCGATATTCGGTCAGGAGGTGAAACTGGAATTGGTGGATGAAAAGGGCAAGAGCAAGCAATTCACGTACACACACGCGAAGGAGACACCGCGGTTCAACGTCAGCGGGCTGGCGGATGGCGTTTACCGGTATGCGGCTTCCACTACTTTGAAAGGAAAACAGGAAAATGTTTCAGGCCAGTTTGTGATCCGCAATGCCGATCTCGAACTGAGCAATACGACGGCGGATTTCGGCATGCTTCGCGATCTGGCGCGGCGGTCGGGCGGCACATTTACGACGCCGGCATCGCTGCAACAATTTATTCAAAAACTAAAAACTGACCGCCCGGCCGACAGACTGGACAGTACCGAAGATATGGTTGAGCTGATTTACCTGAAATGGCTGTTCTTCCTGCTTGTAGTGTTGCTGGGCGCGGAATGGGGGTTGAGAAAATACCATGGCGGTTATTAAGCCCTGCCCCCGATATGATCGAATGCGTTTTACTCTTCATTGCTTACTAATTTGCCTGCTGGCAGAAACGCTGTCTCCCGTGTACGCTCAAGTACCCGTGCCGGCACCTGATACGCTCGTCCGGGACGCGCTGGTTCGCGACGCGCTGGTTCGCGATACGCTTGTCCGCGACTCGGTGCCGGAAGTGCGGCCTAATTACAAACTGCTCCGCGGCATCTTTGCGGCCCAATCTGCGATTTATCTCGGAACGCTTTATGGGCTCAGCAAATCATGGTACAAGAACCCGCTGACCAAGTTTACCATCCAGGACGATAGTCACGAGTGGCTACAAATGGACAAAATGGGGCACCTTTACACATCGTACCAGATTGCCCGGCACACGGCGGCACTGTACAAAAAGACGGGTATTTCAAAAAGGCAAATGCTGGTTTACGGTGCCATTTCCGGGGTGATCTTTCAGACGCCGATTGAAATCCTGGATGGCTTCTCGCCCGATTATGGCTTTTCTCCCGGCGATATGATCGCGAACCTGACAGGCTCAGTGCTGTATCTCGGGCAGGTGGCATTATGGGACGAGGTGCGTATTCAACCCAAGTTCTCATTTCATTATACTTCACTGGCGCACGTGCGGCCGCAGCTGCTCGGCAGCAGCTGGTCGGAGCGCTGGCTGAAAGATTACAATGGACAGACTTACTGGTTCTCGGCGAGCCCGAAATCATTTTTTAAGGGTTCCAACTGGCCTGCCTGGCTTTGTTTTTCAGTAGGTTATGGTATTCAGGATATGGTTTCGGCCCAGAAAGACGTAAGCATCGAAAAGGGTTACCGGCCTTATCGCCAATATTATTTGTCGCTGGATATCGACCTCACGAAGATCAAAACCCGAAGCAAGTTTGTTAAGACGCTGGGTTTTCTGGCCAACTCGCTGAAAATCCCGGCCCCGGCATTGCAGATCAGCAAAAAGGGCATCGATTTCAAACCATTTTATTTTTAAAAGTATTGTTTGAACTGAAAACCGGTTCAAATGATCGGAAAGCAACATTGAATATGAATATCGGAGATAAAGTACGATTGGTTCACGGCAGGGAAGAAGGCGTTATTTATGCTTTTTTGCCCGGTAATGTCGTGGAAATAGAGATTGAGGACGGATTTCGAATCCCGGTCCTGAGAAATGAGATCGTGACGATTTCGCCTGTGGAATCGCAGCGAATGGTGAAACCCGAAGAAACAAAAGCGGTGGCTGCCCGTGTAGATGTGATCGTGCCGCGCAATGCGCCATTCGCGGAAAAAGGTATCTATCTCGCATTCATTTCCGTGAACGACCGCACGTTGACGGTACACGTCATCAACAACACCGACTGGATATTGCCATTCACCGCCGTTGCCGCTTCCGAATCGGTGAGCAGGGGACTGGCGGCCGGCGTGCTGCAACCGCGCACCTCGCAGAAGCTGACCGAAGTGGAGATGAAGGATTTTGAATCCTGGCCGGTGTTTGACATCCATGCATTGTATTTCCGGGAGGGGAATCACCAGTTGCCCATTGCATTGAACAAGCGCATCCGTTGCCGCGCACAGTCGTTTTATAAAAACAAAGGCAAGGTGCCTGTGTTGGGAAAAGAAGGGTTTGTATATCAACTTGATGAGGAGAACCTGAAACGTGAAACGCCCGGCATTTCGGAGGATGTTGCGGGTGAAATCAAGGCGCGAATGTTAGGGCAGGCCGCTCCCGAGCAGAACAGCCTTCCCAAACCGGAGCAGGTGATTGATTTGCATATCGAAAAGTTGGTGAATAACCATAAGAGCCTGTCCAGCGACGCGATCCTGAAAAAGCAGCTGGACGTTTTCGAGAGTAATCTGGAATCGGCCATTGCCAATGGAATGGAGGAAATTACGTTTATACATGGCGCGGGCAGCGGCGCTCTTAAAAACGAGCTGCATCGCAGGCTGGGCAAGAACCAGCATGTGCAATTTTTTAAAGATGCATTAAAAGAGAAATTCGGATACGGTGCAACCCTCGTCAAAATCAAGTAATGTATACGTCAGGCGCGGTTATTTTCTGGTAATCGTGTTGGCAGCCGTTGTTTTTTGGAGCTGCGGTTCTAAGAAAACCTCCCCTAAGGCCCCTATGGAAGAATACAAATATTCGGATAAGGAGATCCAGAACGAGAAACATTTGTCGGTACTGAATGTGCCGGTCGAGATCCCGGTAGCGGAAATCGAGAAGCAGATCAACAACCAGATCAAAGGGTTGATCTACGATGATAACAGTTATGAGGATGAGGGCAACGACAACCTGAAAGCGAAGGTCTGGAAGATTAGTCCGATCAAAGTCGTGGCGATTGACTCGTCGTTCCTTTTTGAAGTTCCGCTGAAAATCTGGGTAAGCGCCGGGTACAAAGTGAGCCCGCTGGGCGTGACGATGTCGGGTTACAAGGATACGGAGTTCTCGATCCGCATCCGGCTGATCTCCAAGATAGGCATTACGCCGTCGTGGCAGATCAAATCGGAAACTTATGTAGATAGTTACGACTGGATCAGCGAGCCGAGCATCCGGGTGGCTGGCATTAACATTCCTATTAAAGGAATGGTGAGTCGTATGCTCAACAAGAATTTCGAGAAAATCACGGAAGCAATCGACGAACAGGTGGCTTCGAACCTTGAACTTAAAAAGAATGCGGAGCTGGCCTGGAACATCGCGCGTCAGCCTGTGATGCTTGCGAAGGAATATGACACCTGGCTGGTGATCAGGCCTACCGGCGTGGAAATGACGCCGCTACTGGCGAAAAATAATATTCTCCGCTCGGTCATTGGTATTAAAGGTTATACCCAAACTATTACGTCGGCTGTAAAACCGGCTGTGGCGCCTGTGCAGAAGCTGCCCGACCTGCGGATCGTGGACAAGGTTCAGGACGACTTCAAAATCGGGTTGATCAGCCTTGTGTCGTACGAAGATGCGGCCAGGCTTGCTACCAAGCAGTTTGCCGGAGAGAAATTTTCGTTTTTAGGCGGAAAGTATCACGTAGAGGTTACGTCCATTGAAATGTACGGGCAGAACGACCGACTGGTGATCAAGGCGGGGTTGAAAGGCAGCATTAGCGGCGATATTTATCTAAAGGGAATCCCTTACTACGATCCCGCTACGCAGCAACTGTCGCTCAAAAGCCTTGACTACGACCTGGATACCAAAAATTCGATCGTCCGGACGGCAGGATGGCTCCTGCAGGGGCAGTTCAGCAGGATGATGGAGAAGCGGATGGTGTTTCCGGTAGGAGGTCAGATCGCCGATGCCAAAAACACGATTCAGAAAACGCTTGCCAACTATAAAGTCACCGAAGGTGTAGTTGTAAAGGGAATACTTTCCGATATTGTACCCGATAAGGTTTACCTCACTCCGAAACATCTTTATTCTGTTGTATTTGCGACCGGGAAAGTGAATTTGAAAGTCGATGGATTGAAAGGAATCTGATCAAAAATTTGTACAATATTCAGCGTAAGTGCCATAATTTTTTACTTTTTATGGTATATTGACTGCTGATCGAAAGAAAGTATTTCTTAGCTTTGTGGTCAGAGGAAAGGTCTAAGCTGTCCTGCCGCTGCGGTTTTTTAACCGGGGAGGAAAGTCCGGGCAGCATAGAGTGCCGTACTTCCTAACGGGAAGGCAACGTACTGGTGACGGTCCGTTGACAGCAAGTGCCACAGAAAAGATACCGCCCTGGCATATTTTTTGTATGCCTCGGTAAGGGTGAAAAGGTGGAGTAAGAGCCCACCGGTTTCCTGGCGACAGGGAATGCATGGTAAACCTTACGGGCTGAAAGATCAAATAGGTGTTGGTTAACGGGGTTACTCGTCCCTGCTCTCCGGAGCGCCGACACGGGTAGATCGTTAGAGGTTCCGGGTGACCGGAATCCTGGATAAATGGCAGGAGCGGAGATCGGGCAACCGGTCGAAGTCACAGAACCCGGCTTACAGGCTTGGCTTTTTTTCTGAATTTTGAATTAATGTATAATGCTATATTTGAATTGAATCACATAACGCGTGTTTCCCATGAAGAAAAAGAATCTTTACGTTGCTTTACTTTGTTCTACCCTCCTGAGCTACAATACGAAAGCTCAAAACCGCACTTATGAAGGACCAAATAAAATGAATACTTGGTCAATCACAGGTTACGGAGGTATTACAAAATTCTTCGGAGATTTGACCCAGTACAATGGCTTCAAGCGTGGAGACCGGGAAGAATTAACGGGTGCGTGGGGGCTTTCATTGAACAAGCAGCTCACCCCTTTGTTCGGTATCCAACTGACAGGCTACAACGGTCGTCTTCAGGGAGCCAAAGATAACCATTACAGCTCTTTGAGCGGTGATACTTACAGCGCCACTTTCAACAGCCCCTCGTTTGTTCAGCTGACTTTGGACGGAACATTGAACGTGAACCGTTTGCTGCTCGGCTATAACAAGCTTCGCCGCTGGAAAGTAGATGCGCACCTTGGAGGTGGTATTATCTACTACCATACGGATGTGGATTATACCAACATTACGAAAGCTACTGTCGGTAGCTTCTCTACCAACACCGACGCCAGCTCGAAAACAGCCGGTAAATGGGAGCGCAACGGATCGACTTACACCCGTGAATGGGTAGTTCCTGTTGGGTTCACAGTTCACTACGAGCTGAGCTCACGGTTCGACCTTGGACTTGATTATACGCACAACTTCGTAAACACCGAGAAGCTGGATGCAACTGTTGGTGGTTTGAGTGATTATGTAAGCCAACAAGGAATCTGGACCTTCGCAAAAGGTGATTCTAAAAACGATGCGTACGGTATGCTGTCACTGGCGCTTACTTACAAACTGGGTAAGAATGCCGTTAGAGCGAAAGACGGTAAATACGATCCGGCTGCCGGACGTTACCACCTGCGTTGGGCTAATCCTCAGCAGCTGATCCCGGTACCTTACAACCCGACAATGAACGATGCGGATTCAATCGCGAAAGCTAACATGCCTAAGCCGGTTGACCCACGCCTTTATACTGACTCTGATGGTGATGGCGTAGCCGACCTGTTCGATAAAGAAGCTAACACACCTGCTGGTAGCATCGTATCAGGTGGTGGTGTAGCACTGGATATCGATAAGATCATCCGTGACGCTATCAAAAACAACCTTCCGAAAGACGAATGTGAGGCGTTGTTCAGCAACATCGAATTCGATACCGACAAAGCGATTATCCGCAATGCTTCGAAAGAAACACTCAGCAAAGTGGTTGAGCTCCTGAACATGCGTACTAATTGCCGCATCGTACTCGTAGGTCACACGGATGCCCGTGCTTCGGACAGCTACAACGTATCCCTGTCACGTCGTCGTGTGGATGCAGCGAAACGCTTCCTGGTTCGTGCAGGTTTGACAGATCCTAGCCGCATTATCACTGAGTATTACGGTGAATATCGCCCGATCGCAGAAAATACCACTGTGGAAGGTCTTCAATCTAACCGTCGTGTTGAGATCAAGATCCTGCCTAACAATACAATCCGCTCAACTTACCCGGCTGGTTTCCGTCGCTAATAGTTGAAGGCAATGCATTGAAGGGAGACAAGAAATTGTCTCCCTTTTTTTATACATCATTATTTATAAGTTATTTTTTGTACCTTTGCACCCTGTTTAATTACGGGACGAGTTCCCAAAATTCAAATTCACAAATGGCAGTTAAAATCAGATTAGCGCGTCGGGGACGCAAAAAGAAAGCGATCTATGATATCGTAGTCGCAGATGCCAGAGCACCACGTGATGGTCGCTTCATCGAAAAATTGGGTATCTACAATCCAGGTACCAACCCTGCTTCCATCGTTTTGGAATCAGACAAAGCAGTTGACTGGCTTTTGAAAGGTGCTCAGCCAACTGACACAGCCCGTTCAATCTTGCAACACGAAGGTGTATTGCTGCGCAAGCACTTGCAAGTAGGTGTTTTGAAAGGTGCTATCTCGCAAGAAGTTGCGGATTCACGTTTCGAAGAGTGGAAAGGTTCGAAAACAGACCGTAAAGCTACTGCTGCCGATTCTTTGGCACAGCAGAAAGAGGCTGACAAGAAAGCGAAACTTGACGCAGAACGCAAAGTTAATGAAGCTCGTGCTGAGGCTATCGCTAAGAAAAATGCTCCTGTTGTGGAAGAAGTTGCAACTGAAGAAGTGGCTGACGAAGCCGCTGACGCAACAGCAGAAGCTCCCGAAGCAGATGCTCCGGCAGAAGAGTCAGCAGAATAATTTAATGTACATACATTGCGCTATGGGTCTGTCGGTATTCCGCACAGACTCATATTGTTTTATACAGAACCAAAATTTGAAATCCCGCAAATGATACAGGACAACTGTTATTTATTGGGCTATATCGTGCGGACCCACGGCACCGCCGGCAATGTGGTAATTTATCTGGATGTGGATTATCCGGACGATTATGAAGACCTCGAAACGGTTTATGTCGAGATCAAAGGCGAGCTCGTACCTTACTTCATTGAAGATATCAACCTTCAAAAGCAAAGCAATGCGATCGTGACTTTCGAGGATGTCGATACCATTGTGAAGGCACAAGCACTCGTAGGAAGTTCGCTTTATTTGCCTTTGGAAGAACTAAGCGAACTTGGCGACGACGAGTTTTATTATCACGAAATCAAAGGTTTCAAGGTAGTGGACAAAACGCTTGGGGAGCTGGGCATTGTGCGCGAAGTATATTCGCTCAATGGCCAGGACCTGATCGCGATGGACTACCAGGGCTCGGAAGTACTCATCCCAACGGCTAACGATATTGTGATCAAAGCGGATAAGGAAGCTAAATCTCTGCTCGTGAACCTGCCGGAAGGCTTGTTGGAAGTTTATCTCGATAATTCATCAGAAAGTATTCCCGATGATGCGGATTGATATATTGAGCTGCGTGCCGAGTTTGCTTGATAGCTTTTTCGCGCATTCGATATTGAAGCGGGCGCAGCAGGCCAATCACGTGGAAGTGGTTATTCATGACATTCGTGATTATTCCACGAATAAACACCGTACGATCGACGATTACGCATTCGGCGGTGGTGCAGGAATGGTGTTGCAGATCGAGCCGATCGCGCGCTGCATTCGTGCGTTGCAAGCCGAGCGGGCGTACGACGAGATCATTTACCTCACACCCGACGGCGAGCAAATGCAGCAGCGGATGGTGAACCAGCTTTCGCTGAAAGGTAACCTGATGATGCTCTGCGGGCATTACAAGGGTGTGGACCAGCGTGTGCGTGATATGTTCGTGACGAAGGAAATCAGCATTGGAGATTATGTATTATCGGGCGGTGAGCTGGCTGCGGCCGTACTTGCCGACGCTATTATCCGCCTTATTCCGGGCGTGCTGAACGACGAAACTTCCGCATTGACGGATTCATTCCAAGATAATCTGCTGGCGCCGCCGGTATATTCCCGCCCGGCCGATTTTGAAGGTCATAAAGTGCCGGAAATATTAGTGTCGGGGCATGAAGCCAAGATTGAGGAGTGGCGCTATGAGCAGTCGCTGAAAAGGACGAAAGAAAGAAGGCCGGACCTGTTGCAATGACAACAGGCCCGGCCTTTTAGTATGCTCGCTCTGTAATCCTTAGAAATCGAGGTTACAGTTGATCCATTCATTATCGAAATTGGTGCCGTATTTGCGGTAGAAATTGACCGCCGACGTGTTCCAGTCGAGTACCTGCCACATCATCCCCGTACAGCCTACATTCTTTGCGGCTACCACCGTGGCGTCGAAAAGGATTTTGCCAATACCGTTGCCGCGCATCGATTCGGTGACGATGATATCTTCCATATAAAGCCGTTTCCCCTTCCAGGTGGAGTAACGGTAATAGTAAAGACAAAGCCCGATGATCTTCGAATCCACTTCGGCAACGAAGAAGTCGAAAAGCTTTTCGTTGTAATCACGGGTCATTTTGTCGACATTATTGGTTACCTGGTTCAGCGCCCGTTCGTAGATCGCAAGCTCCTTCACCAATTCAAAAATTGCGGGTATGTCCTCTGCTGTCCCCTGCCTGGTCGAAATATTCATGTTAGTGGTTTATTGATTAGAAAGGTTAAGAATCCAGAATATACTATTTCCTACTGAGAGTTTACATAGTTTTCCCACTTTTCGAGGATTGCCTGAAAATTCTCGGGCAAATCCGTGTCAAATTGGATCCACTGGCGCGTAGTAGGATGGATGAATCCCAGTGATTTGGCATGCAGCGCCTGTCCCGGAATGAGGCTGAAACCGTTCTCTACCATCGCTTTATAACTGCCGCTTGACACACCCCGCAGGATCTTGTCGCCCCCGTACATCGGGTCATTGAAGATCGGGTGGCCAATATGCTTCATGTGCGCGCGGATCTGGTGCGTGCGACCGGTTTCGAGATTACATTTGATCATCGAAACATAGCGAAGCGGTTTGATTACTTCGTAATGCGTCACCGCGTGTTTGCCCTGGCTGCCATCCACGTATACGTCCATTACGCGCCTGTCGCGGACACTGCGCCCGATGTGGCCGGTAACAGTGCCTTTTTCGACTTTGGGCTCGCCCCATATCAATGCGTGATAGGTTCGTTCGATCGAGTGATCGGCGAACTGGCTGGCGAGGAAAGTCATCGCGAACTCGGTTTTGGCGATCACCAGCAAACCGGAAGTGTCTTTATCAATTCGGTGCACCAGCCCTGGACGGCCTTCGCCGTTTCTGCCGGTCGGGAGTTGCTGGAAGTGATACACCAATCCGTTGATCAATGTGCCCGTCCAGTTGCCATAAGCCGGGTGAACGACCATTCCTGCCGGTTTGTTAATGATCATCAGCACGTCGTCCTCGTACACGATATTCAGTGGAATGTTTTCCGGAACGATTTCGGTATCCCGCGGCGGTTCGGGAAGCGAAAGCGTGATGACATCGAGCGGCTTAACCTTGTAACTGGCCTTCGTAGGCTGGCCGTTCACCTTTACAGCCTCCGCTTCGATACCGTTTTGTATTTTTGTCCTGGAAGCGTTGGCTACGTGAAGATTCAGAAATTTATCGAGCCGCATGAGGCTTTGGCCTTTGTCGGCGACAATGCGGTAATGTTCAAATAAATCGTCCTCTTCGGAGGCATTATCAACTAGTTCTACGGACATTCTTTTCTGATTTACTATCAACAAAATTATTAAAATAAGTGGATTTACTAAGTTTGCCGGCACCTACGCCCCTGCAACGGCTTGTTAATGCGGCGACGGAGAGGGCAGAAGTGCAGCTGTACATCAAGCGTGATGACCTTATTCACCCGACGGTTTCGGGAAATAAATGGCGTAAGCTTAAATACAACTTACTCGACGCGCAGGCGAGCGGTAAGGGAACGGTATTGACCTTCGGCGGGGCGTATTCCAACCATTTGTACGCTACGGCCGCTGCGGGGAATGCATTGGGCTTGAAAACCATCGGTATTGTCCGTGGCCTGGAACTGGAAGGAAAGGAAAACGACACCCTTCAATTTTGCCGGGAGCAGGGCATGCAGCTGCATTTTGTATCGCGAGAGGAATACCGGAGGCGGCATTCCGAAGAATATCTGGAAGAGATTACCGCGCGTTTAGGAAACCCTTACCTCATTCCCGAAGGCGGCACTACCGGGCATGCATTGAAAGGAGTGGCCGAAATGGTAGTTGAAATAAAAGAACAGCTCGGCGCGATGCCCGATTTTGTCGCCACAGCTGCGGGTACTGGCGGCACGGCTGCCGGAATCCTTTCTGCGGGCGCGAACGTACTGGCATTCCCGGCATTGAAAGGAGGTGATTTTCTCAAAGAGGACATTCGCCGACTTTTGAACGAATGCAAACAACCCGGAAATCTTACTTTGCTTACAGACTACCATTTCGGCGGATATGCGAAATGGAACAGTGAACTGCTTGCTTTTATGCAAGATTTCCGGGCTGAATTTGACGTCCAGTTGGAGCAGGTTTATACTGCAAAAATGTTCTACGGCCTGTTTGACCTTCTGAAAAAGAGATATTTCAAAGCAGGAACGAAGATCGTAGCAGTGCATACCGGTGGTTTGCAAGGCCTGATCAAGGCGTAGCTACCTCGACTTCCTCTTCATTGTTGGCCGGTTTGGTGGCGATGAACTCCTTAATTAATTCGCGGTCGCCGGCGATCCAAAGTACGTCCTGGTTTTCGATAACCATCGACGAATCCGGATTGAGAATGCGTTCGCCATTTCTTTCGAGGCCGACGATCATGCCGTGCGTCATTTCGCGGATCTGGCTGTCACGAATCGTTTTGCCGCGGATATTGTACTGCGTTTTCACCTCAATGCGTTCCAGCACGACATTATCCTCGTGGGCCATGTACACGTCACCATTTGTACTCACCTCGATGTGGCTTCTGAAAACATCCAGTTGGTCGTCTGTACCGATTACCTCAATGCGATCGCAGGGGTAGAGAACTTCCGTTGGCCTTGGTAAATGAATGGTTTTGCTTCCTCGCTCGATCAGCACGACATTGATACCGAATGTTTCCCGGATTTTGAGTTCCTGCAAACTTTTGCCGATCAGATTCGAGTCGGGGCTCACTTCGAGGAATGCAAAGTGTGCGTCCCACGGCAGGAGAATTCTTTTCGATTTACCGCTTCCTTCCAATTGCCGTGCATTGAGATTTTGCAGGAAGCGGTCTTCGATCTTATGATAAAATTGTTGAAGCCTTTGGTAAAAAATAGCGAAGCCGAGTACCATAATTCCCCCCGCTACAATGAAAGCCGTTTTTGTCGAGAAGAATGAATTGAGCAGGAAGGCCATCAGCAGAATCGCTATCACTACTCTTGAAAGTTCAAGTACCAGCAATGGTCCGCGGCTGTATTTCCGGCTGAGCCAGATCGCCGAATAGGCCTTTCGATTGCCTCTTTTGAAGACCAATGCCCAGAGAAACGGCGAGATCAGCAGGAAGGTAATGGCAAAGAGCACTGAGTTGGTCAGGAATGTCTCGGGTACGCGCGTGTGCAGTTGCTGCGCGAGCTGGCGCGAAGACGCCAGGATAATGCCGACCACGACGACGGAGTTTAGGATCACCGTCTGCGCATAGGATTTGAGAATTTCATTCCATTGCGTTGTTTGCGCGATGGTTTCCGTACTCGTGCTGTACCGGTTCAGGTAGAGGCGCCATTTCTCAGGCAGACGCTTGTCGAGCCATTCATACAGCGGTTCGGAGGCCTTCATCATATAGGGTGTCGCAAACGTCGTAATTACCGAAACTCCTACTGCAATAGGGTAAAGGAATCCGCTCGTTACCTTCAATGATAGACCAAGATTGGCAATGATGAACGAAAATTCTCCGATTTGGGACAAACTCATGCCCGATTGCAGCGACTTTTTGAGCGGTTGGCCGGATATGACCGCACCCAGCGTGACGAACGTGGTTTTTCCCAGCATTACCACGAGCACGAGAATGGCAGTCGGCACCGCATATTCGAGCAAAAGCCCCGGATTGATCAGCATTCCCACAGAAATAAAGAACACCGCCCCGAAAAGGTCCTTGACTGGTTTAAGCAAATGCTCGATCTTTTCCGCATGCGTAGTTTCCGCCAGGATAGAGCCCATGATAAATGCTCCTAATGCTGCCGAAAAGCCTGCTTTCGTAACCAGAAATACCATCCCGAAACATAGTGCTACGGAAGTGATCAACACGCTTTCGTCGTTCATCAAATGCCGGTAGCGCCTGAGCAGGGTAGGGAATATAAAAATCCCGCCGAGAAACCAGATTGTGAGAAAAAAGAAGAGTTTTAAACTCGATTGAACTAATTCAAAACCTGCAAACTGCTGGCTGAGCGATAGCGTAGAAAGCAACACCATTAGCAACACAGCCGTAAGGTCCTCGATCACGAGAATACCCATTACGACGCGTGTGAATTTCTGGGTTTTGAGCCCCAGTTCATCGAATGCGCGGAAAATGATGGTGGTGGAGGAAATGGCAATGATACCTCCGAGAAAAAGGCTGTCGGTTTTGCTCCAACCGAGCAGTTGGCCGGTAATGAAACCCGTTACGAGCATCATAAATACCTCAAAAAGCCCGGTAATAGCAGCCGTGTTGCCTACTTTGACCAGCTTTTTAAAACTAAACTCCAAACCCAGGTTGAAAAGCAGAAAGATAACCCCGATTTCGGCCCAGATTTCAATTGTTTTAATGTCGGTAATGGTAGGGAACAAGTGGAAATTAGGTCCAACAAGCAACCCGGCCAGAATGTAGCCCAGCACGATTGGCTGCTTCAATTTCTTGAAGATTACGGTAATGATACCGGCCATCGTGAGAATGAGCGACAGGTCTATGATTAGTTGTGGAACGTGAGTCATGAAGGGTGGATCGTTGATGGAAAAAATTACTAAGATCAATAAAATACAAAAAGCCTTCGACGAATCAAAGGCTTTCTGTGTTTTATCTTATTGGAAATTTTAACCTACACTTCCTTCCAGGCTGATTTCCAGTAGCTTTTGCGCTTCAACGGCAAATTCCATCGGAAGCTGGTTTAATACTTCTTTAGCATAGCCATTCACGATCAATGCAACCGCTTGTTCCGTTGGGATGCCGCGCTGGTTGCAGTAGAAAAGAATGTCTTCACCGATCTTCGAAGTAGTCGCTTCGTGCTCTACGGTCGCCGAGGGGTTGCTCACTTCAATATAAGGGAAAGTGTGCGCGCCGCATTTGTCGCCGAGCAACAGGGAGTCGCATTGGGAGAAGTTACGCGCTTTTTCAGCCTTTTTGAACACCTGCACCAATCCGCGGTAAGAGTTCTGGCTCTTTCCGGCCGAAATACCTTTCGAAACGATCCGGCTTTTGGTGTTTTTACCGATGTGGATCATTTTCGTTCCGGTATCGGCCTGCTGCATGTTGTTGGTCACAGCGACCGAGTAAAATTCACCGATCGAGTTGTCGCCTTTCAGGATTACCGAAGGATATTTCCAGGTAATCGCCGAACCGGTTTCCACTTGCGTCCAGGAGATTTTCGAGTTAGGACCGTCGCAAAGGCCGCGTTTCGTTACAAAATTGTATATACCGCCTTTCCCGTCCTTATCGCCTGGGTACCAGTTTTGTACGGTCGAGTATTTTACATTCGCATTGTCGTGTGCGAAGATTTCAACCACTGCCGCGTGCAGCTGGTTTTCGTCGCGCATCGGAGCTGTACAACCTTCGAGGTAGCTCACGTGGCTGTCCTCGTCACCTATGATCAGCGTTCTTTCAAACTGGCCTGTTCCCGCTGCATTGATACGGAAATAGGTCGAAAGCTCCATGGGGCAACGAACGCCTTTGGGAATGTATACGAACGATCCATCGGAGAATACCGCCGAGTTCAAGGCTGCATAGTAGTTATCCTTAGGCGGTACAACCGAGCCCAGGTATTTCTTCACCAGTTCCGGATGCTCACGGATCGCCTCGCTGATCGAGCAGAAAATAATGCCTTTTTCTTTGAGCGTATCTTTGAAAGTCGTGAAAACCGACTCGGAGTCCATCACCGCGTCGACCGCGATACCGGAAATCCGTTTTTGCTCATTCAAAGAAATACCCAGTCTTTCGAAGGTATTACGCAATTCGGGATCGATGTCGTCGATGCTTTCGACAGCCTTCTTTTTCTTCGGTGCCGAGTAATATTTGATAGCCTGGAATTCGATGGGCGGGTAATGCACGTTCGGCCACTTGGGTTCCTCCATGGTGAGCCACAAATGATACGCTTTCAGGCGCCATTGCAGCATCCATTCGGGTTCATTCTTTTTGGCTGAGATGAACCTGATAATATCGTCATTAAGGCCAGCAGGGGCCTCATCTGCTTCAATATCAGTCACAAAGCCATATTTGTATTCCGAACTGGTGATTTCCTCCAACAATTCTTCTTCTTTGCTCATAGTCGTAATAATGTCACACTCTGGTTGGTATCATGCTAACACAGAGAAGTGGGATTGAGTTTATTCAGAGGGTCAAAAGTACGGAAAATTGTGGAGAATCCGGCAGCGGCCGGTGGAAATAGCTTTGGGCAGGTAAAACAGAAAAGACCCGCCAGGGCAGGTCTTTTCAAAGTTTTGATCAACAGGAAGGCCTACAAATAGGACGTCGACGAGAGATAATTCTTCACATAATCATCAATTCCCTCTTCCAGCGTGCTGAATGGACGGGTATATCCGATGGAGCGGAGCTTGCTCATATTGGCCTGCGTGAAATACTGGTACTTGTCGCGGATATCGGCCGGGGTGTCGACGTACGAAATGTCTGGCGTTTTGCCCATGGCCAGGAATGTGTTGGTAACCAGGTCTTTGAATGTTCTCGCACGGCCGCTTCCGAGGTTGTAGATACCTGAGTTCTTGCGGTGGTGCATGAAGAAAATGCAAACGTCGATCAGGTCTTTGACGTAAATGAAGTCGCGCATTTGCTCGCCGTCCTTGAAGTCGGGATTGTGCGAGCGGAACAGCTTCATTTTCTCCGTTGCCTTGATCTGGTTATAAGCATGGAAAATCACCGATGCCATGCGGCCTTTGTGGTATTCGTTGGGACCGTAAACATTGAAGAATTTGAGACCGGCCCAGAAAAACGGCTTTTTCTCCTGCGCCAATGCCCATTTGTCGAACTCGTTTTTGGAATCGCCGTAAGGGTTCAGTGGCTTCAACTGGCCGATCGTCGACTCGTTATCGTCGTACCCGTGCTCGCCCAGTCCATACGTAGCCGCGGATGACGCATACACGAGAGGAATTTGGTAAGCCACGCATTTTTCCCAAATGCCTTTGGAATAATTTACATTCAGTTCATCAAAAATTTCCTTGTCGAACTCCGTGGTGTCGGTACGCGCGCCGATGTGGAAAATGAATTCTACGTCGCGGCTGTTGGCATCCAGCCATTCGAAAAGTGCATTCCTTTCTACTTTTTCCTTGATAATCTTCCCTTCGAGGTTCTCAGCTTTCTCGATTTTGGAAAAATCATCCACTGCAATAATGTTTTTAAAGCCGTCTTGATTGAGGCGGCTGATAAGCCCGCTGCCAATAAAGCCGGCTGCTCCTGTTACGATAATCATCGCGATTATATGTTTAACGGTAAAAAGAATGCCAGATAAGAGTACCGAACCGCGCCGATCTACTCTTAAATTTTAAGGGCGAAATAGGATTTTTTTTAGTTATCCTCTTGTTAACAAACAAAACTACGGATACATGGTGTAATTTTGCGCCAGAATTATCAAGTGGCAGGAAGTTTTATGATTTACGTAACAAGGAAAGAGCATTTCAATGCGGCCCACCGGCTTTACAACCCGGCGTGGAGTGATGAGAAAAACCAGGAGGTATTTGGCCCTTGCGCCAACAACAACTGGCATGGGCATAATTTTGAGCTGATTGTTACGGTAAAAGGCAAGCCCGACCCTGACACAGGCTTTGTAATCGATCTGAAAGTGCTTGGGGATATTATAAAGGATGAGATCGTGGACAAGGTAGATCACAAGAACCTCAACCTCGATGTCGATTTCATGCAAGGCAAAATGGCTTCCTGCGAAATATTTGTGATGGAAATCTGGAACATTCTCGAACCGGCCATCGCACAGGCGGCGCCTAATGCGAAACTGCACTATATCAAGCTGATAGAGACGCCGAAAAACTTTGTGGAGTACTATGGGGAGTAGTAAGACAGCCGACGGCCGATAGCCTATGAAATACTACCTAATCGCGGGCGAGCGCTCCGGGGATTTGCATGGCTCCAATCTGATCAAGGGCATTCGGGCGAATGATCCCGATGCGGAATTTCGCGGCTGGGGTGGCGATATGATGGAGGCCGAAGGCATGGAGCTCGTGACCCATTATAAGGACACGGCTTTCATGGGGTTCCTGGAAGTGGTGATGAACCTCCGCACGATCACTGGTTTTCTCAAAAAGTGCAAAGCCGACATTCTCGAATACCAACCGGATGCATTGATTCTCATCGATTATCCGGGCTTCAACCTACGCATTGCCTCGTTCGCGAAATCGAAAGGACTGAAAGTATTCTACTACATTTCTCCGAAAGTCTGGGCATGGAACCAGAAACGTGCCTGGAAGATCAAGGCCAACGTGGATCACATGTTCGTGATCTTTCCATTTGAGGTCGATTTCTACAAAAAATACGACTACAAAGTCGATTACGTGGGCAACCCGCTCATGGATGCCATAGCCGCATTCCGCCCCGATCCTGATTTTCGCAGGAAGCACCACCTCGACGACCGGCCTATTATCGCACTGCTTCCCGGTAGCCGCAAACAGGAGATTATCGGCATGTTGGATACCATGCTGACCACGCAAAAGCATTTCCCCGGCTACCAATATGTGATCGCCGGTGTGAAGAACCTGCCTTCTACGCTGTACGATCAGTACTTATCCAGCGGTAAAGCGACCATCGTTTACGAAAGCACTTATGACCTGCTTTCAGTAGCCGACGCGGCGCTCGTTACCTCCGGCACAGCCACATTGGAAACCGCGTTGCTACGAGTTCCAGAAGTGGTTTGTTACCGCACCAGTGCCATTTCCTATGCAGTGGCCAAGCGCCTGATCCGCATTCCGTTTATTTCTCTGGTTAATTTGATTTTGGAGAAAGAGGCCGTCCGGGAGCTGATTCAAGATGAATTGAATGAAGGGAATCTCGTAGCCGAGCTGAAACGAATTCTGCCTGGGGGCGATAAAAATGTGAGGCAAATGCAGGATTATGAACAGCTTGCAGAGTTGGTTGGAGGTGCAGGAGCTTCCGAGCGGACGGGAGGGTTGATTGTGAAGTACCTCAAATAAATCTACCATAGACGTTTCTGACTGCCGACGGATAGGTATTTGTCGAACTTGTCGTCGCAACTTAGCAAATCCAGATTTTCACAAATCGCTTGTGACGCGATCATACGATCGAATGGGTCTTTGTGGTGGAATGGTAGTTTGTTAACCAATGCGGTGTGCTCGAACTTGATGTGCAGCAATTGGATGTTAAGCCTGATTAAATCGTCGCGTAAAACATCGAATGGGGCAGGACTGGGTAGCTTTTTAAGCGAGGTTTTGATAGCAATTTCCCAAAGGCTTGCAATGCTAATATGAATCTCATTATCAGCGTCTTCGATTAATAAGCGAATTGTATCTCCCAGGAGCGGATCACCCTGGTTAAACCAGATAAAAGTGTGTGTATCTAATAGATATCTCATTTACATATATGGTTCGAATCCCTCGATTGGTTCATCAAAATCGATATCAAAGTTGTACTTCCCTTTATTAAGGCCAAAGACACGTCGAGGTAGCTGCGGGCTATGCAGTTTACGTTCTTCGTATTCATTTTTAAGTGTTGCTACATAGTGGGCAACTTCCTTTTGCAAATCTTCGGGAAGTTGCTCGATGTCGGAGATAATTGCCTGCGTGTCCATAGCTTTTTCCTTTTTATCAAATTTACCAAAAACAAAAAACCAAGGCAAATGGCCATACCGCTTGCTAATTACGTAGTTGTCTACGTATATTTGAACTTAAATTTTCGAACACCTAACCATGAACATTTTCAACGAAGTAGGGGCCCTGGCGATTTCGACCCGTTTGCAGCGCCTGATCGACCAGTTCCGGAAGGATGGCGTTCTCATTTACCAGCATAATGGCATCAGCTTCGAGCCGAAATGGTTTCCGGTCATTTATACGCTGCATAAAAAGGAGTCGCTCGGGATTATGGAGTTGTCCGAAGAAATCGGCTATGCGCACCCTTCGACGATTAGTTTGCTGAAAGAACTGGAAAAAGAAGGGCTGGTGGAATCATTTAAAGATCAGCGCGATGAGCGGAAGCGAATGGTGCGGCTCTCGGAAAAGGCGCGCGCATTGGTTGAGCAAATGCAACCGGTTTGGGAGAAGATCCGTAAAACAGCAGAACAAATTATCGACAATGCCAATAACCTGTTACAAGCCATGGACGAGACAGAGTATCAATTGAAAAAGGAAGGATTTTTTGAGCGCTACAAAAGAATGGAAAACGAGGAAACCAATGCCGCTATCAGTATTGTGGACTACAAACCGGAACATGCGCAAGCTTTTTACGACTTGAATTATGCATGGATTTCGGAGACCTACGAAGTGGAGCCGGAAGACGAAAAGACGTTGTCAGACCCGGAAACCTATTACCTCAAAGACGGCGGAGCGATCCTGATTGCCTTGTATGATGGAGAGCCGGTAGGTACATGCGCGTTGAAACGCAATGGAGAGGTAGTTGAAATGAGCAAAATGACCGTTTCAAAAAGCATGCGGGGGAAGAAGATTGGTGATTTGCTAGGGAATGCTGTGATTGAAAAGGCGCGGGAGCTCGGAGCCAGTAAAGTGATTTTATACTCGAACCGCAAAGGCTCGGCCGCAGGTATAAACCTGTACAAAAAACTCGGATTTGAGGAAGTGCCGTTGACGGGGCACAACTTCAAGCGGGCGGACATTAAGATGGAGTTGGCATTGGAGTAACAATCAGTTGAAGATTTTTCCAAGATCTATTTCAAGATCGGGAAAGATAGTAGATCGAAATTTTTCAGTCGCTGGTTTCAAACCAATGTAAACTCCATTTTCGTTGAGCACGTAGGCATAAAGTGTGTTGTCTGCGGGCTCAACGAGCCAGTATTCTCGTACGCCGCTCTCCTGATACAAATCGAATTTGTTATCCTTTTCTTTCTGAGAGTTGCCGGCAGAGAGGATTTCTACCATCAGATCCGGCGCTCCCAAGCATCCGCGATCATCGAGTTTTGACTCGTCGCATATCACACACAAATCCGGTTGTACGACCGTGTAAATTTTTTGATCCGTTACGGATTGACCTTTTCTAGGCAAACGAACATCGAAAGGAGCAAAAAATGCCTGACAATAGTGGTTCTCGAAAAAGTTGCCAATCTTCAAATACAATTTTCCGGCGATTTGCTGATGCCGGGTACTTGGCGCTGGCGACATCTTAAAAATCTTCCCCTTAATCAGTTCCACGCGCTCCTTAAAATGCCACAAGAGGTAATCGGCATAAGTGTAAGTTCTGTTCAGGTCTAATTCGTTGATATCGGTTACTATTGAATTCATAGCGCGTTCTTTTTTGAGTAAATCTACCCCAAATCCTTCTGTTTATCAATGATAAACACCGGTGATATATTGCCGAACGAGCAAACGCCCTTCCTGACTAATCAAGTCTTCCGCTTCTTCTTCCGGGCGGAGGGAAACAACACATTATTCAATATCAGTCGGTATCCGGGCGAGTTGGGGTAGAGATTGAGGTCGGTGGGCATGCGCCTGCCGCCTCCGCCGCGGCCCTCAGGGTCGTGGCCGCCGTAGAAAGTCCACTGGCCGCGGCCGAGCTCGCCGTAAATGTAACGGTCGGAGTTGCTGCTGGTACCCATAATGAGTGTGCTGGGTTTGACGGTATATTTCGAGAATGCAGTGGTTTGCCCGAAAAATTCGCGGATCAAGTGCTCATGGTTTTGCACGAGCATGGCCGGAATGACGTCCCATTTGGCCGAAAAGTCGAAAAGGGAGAAGTAGGCATCGTTTTCGCCCCAGCCGCGGTAGCGACCGGAGGCCGAATTGATGTCCGAAAAATTCATCCCATCGTATTCGTCGAGTTGGAGTTTGAAATTGTAAAATGCGAATGTCTTGTCAAAATCGAGTTTAGACTGGGCGTCGGGGTCGATACCGTCGCCGTCGAGGTTATCCACAATGTCGACGCCTTCGGCCGCCAATGCAATGTCGAAAGTCTCCGCACCGGAGCACATCGCAAATAGAAACCCGCCGCCGGCACAGAATTCCTTAATGGCCTTGGCGACGGCCAGCTTCATTTTCGGTACTTTGGAAAAACCATAGCGACTGGCAATGGCCTCCTGGGCTTTGATATCGGCTTCGCTGGTGCGGCGCAGGTTTTTGCCAAACTGCCCCGTAAAATCTTCGTGATGCAAATGCAGCCAGTCGTATCTGGGAAGATCGCCGCGCAGGATTTCTTCATCATAAATGACTTCAAACGGGATTTCGGCATATTTGAGCACAAGTAGTACGGCGTCGGTGTTTTCAAATTCGGCAGGGCTGATTTTAATAGGAGAGTACACCGCAATCTTGGCCGCTTTAAACAGCTTCACCACATCCATATTCACGTTCGGATTGCTGATCTCGTTCACAATCTGTGCACTGGCGGCTTCGGAAAGTACTTCATAGGAAACCGCCCTCAGTTTGCATTCATTTTCAATGGATTTGCTGTACTGAACCTTAAAGCTGCCCCCGCGGTAGTTGAGCAGCCAATCCACTTCAATATCCCCTTTCAACAGAATGTAAGCCAGACCGTACGCTTTCAAATGGTTGGTCTGCGTATTGTCCATCGGGATCAGGATCTGGTTTGCGAGGCAGATGTGCGACAGGAAAACCAACACGAGCGGTAGAATCTTTCTCAGCATGGTAAGAAATGTTTGAAGTCCGAAGCTGCATCGTCAGGGGAGGTGTATCAAATTTAACGAAATATCGAGATTTTAGGTAGCTGGTTATGAGGTTTTTGTGCCGCCGCTGCCTATTTTTGGAATATACCTCTACTCACCTGCTTCTCTCATGACGGAAACACAAATTCTGAACTACGCGCTCAACCAGTTCGCGGGGATCGATGCCGCAGCCTTTGAGCTGTCGGCGCCTTACTGGCAAAGGAAAACCTACGGAAAAGGAGAGTTTTACAACGAGTACAAAAATGTTTGCAAGTACCTGGGGTTTATTCTCGACGGCGTGTTCAGGACCTATTATATCGACGACGAATCGGCCGAGGAAAAGAATGTCTTTTTCTTCTCTAAAAACCAGGTGGTAGTAGCTTACAAGAGCTTCGTGACCCAGACACCTTGCAGCTATTACACCGAATCGATGACCGAGTCGACGATTTTATACATTCATATCAATCACCTCACCGAGTTGTACGGGAAATCGCACCATTGGGAACGCTTCGGGCGGCTGGTAGCGGAAACGGCATTCAACCTGGCTATGAACCGTGCCGAGGAGTTTATGTTCCGTACGCCGGAGCAGCGCTATCTCGAACTGATTCAGAATCATCCGGACATTTTTAACAACGTCCCATTGTATCATATTGCCTCTTATCTGGGCATTCAGGCGCCTTCACTGAGTCGAATCAGAAAAAGAATGGTGGGTAAATGACGATCTTAACTTGGGTTAAGAATATAGTCGGCTAACGTGCTGAATTTTGTCATGTCCAAAGCGGAACACAAAACAAAATTCAACTTTTAACCGATAGAAATCATGAAAGCCAATAACACCAAAACCGTCGTATTTGTAACAGGTGCATTTGTAAGCCACAATGGCTGGGACCAATGGAAATCCTATTTTGAAAGCAAAGGCTACACCACTTATGCACCAGCCTGGCCGTACAAAGACGCACCGGCCGCTGAACTGAGAGACAGACAACCCAACGACACCGCCCTGGCCGGCCTCACATTTAAGGAGCTCGTCGACCACTATGCGAACTTCATCAAAGCATTGCCCGAGAAACCGATCATCATCGGCCACTCGCTGGGCGGGTTGATTACCCAGATTTTGATTAACCGCGATCTGGGTGTCGCCGGAGCTGCTATTCACCCTGTACCTCCACAAGGTGTGATACCTTACGAATTCTCATTCCTGAAAGCAGGTTATAAAGTATTCGGATTGTTTACTTCCCTGAAAAAAACTTACCTGATGTCGCTCGCCGACTGGCAATATGCCTTCACCAACGGTATGACGCTGGAAGAGCAAATGAAAACCTGGGAGGAAAACGTGATCCCGGAATCCAAAACCGTGGCCCGCGGGGGGATTACTTCCGCAGCAAGAGTGGATTTCAAAAAAGCACACGCTCCGTTGCTGATCACTTCCGGTGAATTCGACAACATCATTCCGGCTTCTCTGAACCTGCGCAACTTCAAAGCTTACAAACAAAATGGCTCTGTGACGGACTACAAAGAGTTCCCCGGCCGTAACCACTTTGTTTTAGGTCAACCTACCTGGAAAGAGGACGCCGACTACATCCTCGACTGGATTAGTAAACATTAAAAGCGGCTTCCGGCTGGGGGGACTGCCGACCGACCGCCGACTGCCGACCATAGACCATAGACCATGTTTTCGTCTATGGTCGGCGGTCCATGGTCAAAACACATAACGGAACTAAAAGCCGTAATAAGTGTCACGAAAAACGGATCACATGCTTGAAAGGCGTAAAACCGGTGAGAAAAACAGTAGGTGCTTCCATGGCCGGTAAGGCTCCCCGTAATGCGATGTTCTTGTGCAATGCCAGTCCCGGACCGAAATTGATCGTGTCTCCTCCCAATTCGTAAGAGCCGGTCGCCTCTTTCAGTAACCACGAATCTTTGGTGTTTTCAATTTTGGAAACACCTTTGAGCGTTCCACCCGGCCTGAAAATCAATTCCAATGCAGCCGGCACGCGCTCGGTACCATTTGTTACCACTTCTATTTCCATCCCGCCGGAAGTCTCCCGAATGATCACTTTCGTTTCCAGTATCTGTACTTCGCTCTGCGGTCTGAAATTCCTGGGCATTTTCTCCCAATCGCCGTCCGGTGCGATGGATTCTTTGGGATAAGGCTGAAAATAAGGCCCGTCGAGTTTCTGGGTGAGTACCCATTCATTACCTTTTTCGCTGATTTTCTCGGATTGAAACTGGCCCTTTCCGAAGAAAGAAGAAGCAAAACGCACGCCTTGGAGCACTGCATTGCCTTTCATGAAAGTGAACCATACCGGATTGTTGGCGATCAACGTGCTGTCACGCCGGTCCCTGCGAATGCGCACGAGGCCGGAATTCGGGAAAGTTTTAACATAATTGACAGGCACCGGTTTCTCCGCCGGAAGTTCAGCCCAAAGCGAAGGATCGGTCAGGAAGTAATCCACAAACCCGGTGGTTTTCTGGCTGGCGGTTTGCTCTATCAGCCGGCACATAGCCGCATATTGCGCATTCCCATCCTTGATCGCGAAGTAACGGTACGGGTAATAGTAGTTTTCAAGTGTGCCCACAATGGCCTTATCCTGCCTTCCGGAAGCGTCGGTCACGATCTCGCCATTGGGATGGACGTAGTACATCGTCATGTCGAGGTTTTTGCGAACGGCGTCGAAAAGCTCGGGTTTTTTGAGCCCCTTGCCGATGGTAATGAGCAGGCGGTTGGTGAGGGACGAGTAAATGAATGTGCTCTTCTCATTGTACTGGCCGTCGCGGTCGATGTCGATGTGCTCGGCCAGCCATTGCTCGGCCCGCGCCACATATTTGGGATTAGGCCACAGCTCGTTCAGTTTAGTCAGTGCGGCCGATACCACCCAGCGGTGATTGGGCGTGTGGATGCCTCCCACGCTCAGCGCGTCCCCCCCGCGTAGGAGAAAGGTTTTAAGGTTCGCGAGCATTTTGCCCGCCCCTTCGGTACCCGATTGATCGATCATTTTATAAGCCATCGCCAGCCGCTTTACCAGAAAGCCGGTGTCGGGCGTCGAATGAAAGTTGGTCGAAAGGAGATCGATGGTGCCGTCGCTATGCTGGGTTTTGACCAGGTACAATGCCGCCTGGTCCATAGCGGCGAGCAATTCCCTGGATTGATAGAATTTGGAAGTCGGGGCGAACAGGCCGCTGGCGCCGTACTGGATCAATGCAGAGGTGCTATGCGGATTGAGGAGATCGAAGCCATCGCGCAAGCCGCCGAAGTCAGGGCTTTGAGGATCTTTCACCTGATAAGTCATCAAGGATTCGATGCTTTTATCGGCCTGCTTCACCAGCATCTGAAGCCACTCAGGCATCGTGTCGGCCCGAATGCGGCCAATGGTCGGTAATACGGGTAACGCGCAGAATGCCAGCGTACTGTTTTTTACGAATTGTCTTCTGTCCATGAAAGCCGGGTTAGGTATTTCCGCAGAAAAGATGGAAAATGCCTCAGGTTACTCGCGATTTCGGGCAATACGAGAGGGTAAATA
The DNA here is from genome assembly GCF_031457695.1 of Dyadobacter sp. BE31. Lineage (NCBI taxonomy): Bacteria > Pseudomonadati > Bacteroidota > Cytophagia > Cytophagales > Spirosomataceae > Dyadobacter > Dyadobacter sp. BE31. The sequence continues at coordinate 266,568 of NZ_JAVDXA010000004.1, read as the reverse complement.
GCGTTCCGGTTGCGAAGTCAATAGCGTTACAACTTCCTATTTTTGGTATATTTAATATTAAAATGATATGCATATTGCAACGGTTACAAACGGGAGGTTGTCACTCTTTGATGACAATATATTTCTAGTATTTTTGTCGGATTTTTTTGAAAAACACGTTGGGACCAACCAATTGAATGCCGGTTACTGAATGAAAACAACTGTACTTCGCAATTTGAGTTTGGGTTATTTGCTGTTACCAAACCTGATTTTTTCCATCAGCTGGTTCAGAATGCCCATTTCGGTGTGTTTGGTCGTGGGGCTTGTAGCGATGTATGTTCTCAGCTACCGTCGCGAAAAGACCTTGAAAACCGACCTTGCAACCCGTCACATGGTCGAGATTGCATTCATTTCGCTCGCTATCATTGCTTTCTCGGGAATAGGCGGCTTTTGCTTCCAGGCGTTCGATTTCTGGGCACATAATTCGAAATACTACACGCTGTATAACCAGTCGTGGCCGGTTACTTTCAAGGAAAATGGCCGCTATGCCTGCCATTACTTCGGCTTCTTCCTCGTCCCCGCATTGATTTCAAAAGGGTTAGGGGAGCCATCGGGTATTGCATTGTACCTCTGGGCATCGATAGGCCTTTTTATTGGCATTTGCTGGATATTCATTTTCACCCAAAGAAGCTATTTGTCGCTGGTGTTCTTTCTTTCACTGGGCGGAGTGGGCCATGTTTCCAAAGTCCTTTTTCTGCACGCGATCGGCCTCAATTATCATGTGCCTCCTTTTTTCACGGAGATATGGCCGGTACTGTATCAAACGCAGTGGGCGCCCAATCAGCTCATTCCCATTATCATCGTCTCCTGCATTCTTTTTCATGATTATGTGTATGACAAAAAGCCGGAAAAAAGCTTTCTCGCAGTCATTTCCATTTTTATCTGGGGGATTTTTCCTTCGATCGTCTTCGTGATCATCTTCGGAATGCTGATCGTACTGCGCTATTACAAGGAGCCGCAGTATTTTCTCAAACCCAGGCCGATGCTCGACCTTTTTCTGCCGGGCCTGCTGTTTATCCCTACATTCTTCTTTTTCTTGCAAGGGAAAAGTTCGGTAGTTTCCGGTTTTATCTGGCAGTTCAACCCGCGGAACGAGATCGCATTCCATTATTTTTTCGGTGTGGTGATTGACCTTGCCGTGCTGTATGGAATAGTGCTGATATTGAAACTTCATAAAAGTCAGTATGCCAATGTTATTCATGGCCTATTCCTGCTCCTGATCGCGATATCGCTATTCCGGATGGGCAAATGGAACGACTGGTTCCTGCGCGGGAGCACGCCTGTGCTCACGCTATTGTCGCTTTTTATCCTTCACCGGTTTGCCGAATGGGTGAAAGAATATCCCGGCTGGTACAAAATGCGGATCGCTTACCCGATCATCATTTTCCTCGTGCTGGGATTGGTGGTGCCGCTGTCGCACATCAAGCGCGCATTGACCGAGAATGTCGTCACGCAGTCACTGTTTCCCGACAAAGTGAAATTCACGCCCTACCCATATAATCAGTACGAGGATTTCTACCAATTAGGAAAGGCAATCTACTCACAGCAGGAAGCAAACCAGTTCCTTGGCCAGAAAGGGTCGTTTTACGAGATGTATCTGGCGCGTTGATGGGCCTTCGGCCCCGACCATAGACCATGGACGGCCGAGCACCATGAGTAACATAAAAACCGGGCAGGTAGTCTGGCGATCCATGGTCGGCGGTCTATCGTCGGCGGTCGGGGCCGCAGGCCCTCACCCCACACTCCGCAAGTACCCCGGCGTAACGCGGTTATGCGATGCCTGCTCGTATGCGTACGCGATGCGGATCAGTTCCGGTTCCTGGTAGGCTTTTGCAAGAAATGAAATCCCGACCGGCAGGCCGCTAAGCATGCCCATTGGTAAGGTGATCGACGGGAAGCCCGACAAGGCGGCCGGGCCGTAGGAGCCGTATCCGGTCCAGAAGTCACCGTTGACGAGGTCGGTGCACCAGGCTGCTCCGGTAGATGGGCCGCATAACGCGTCCAATTTGTGCTTGTCGAGGAGGTCGGTCAGCGCGTCGGCCACACCATTGATTTTTTCCAGCGCCTCCTTGTATTCTTTGGTATCCAAATCGCCCTTGGCCTGGGATGACTCGAAAAGTTCCTGGCCGAAATAGGGCATAGTCTTCGCCTTATTGGCTTTATTGAATTCGATCAGGCCTTCGAGCGACTTGATTTTCGCATTCGATGTAGACAGATACCGGTTAATGCCGTCTTTAAATTCATATTGCAGCACCAGCGATTCCGCTCCCGGCAGTTTCTGCAATTTCATATATTCTACTTCCACGACTTCGGCTCCGGCCTCTTTGAGCTGTTCCAGGGCCTTGTCAAGCAGCCCGTCGATCCGCTCGTGCATTTTCAACATCGATTTCTCTATCCCGATACGCTTTCCTTTCAGTCCGTTGGGGTCGAGGTACGCGCTGTAATCGGTAGGTAGCGTTTGCTGAGGTTTATGCTGAGTGACATCAGCCGGGTCCTGCCCGGCCATGGCGCCGAGCAATGCGGCCGCATCGGCTACGGTTCGCCCGAATGGGCCCGCTGTGTCCTGCGTTTGGGAGATAGGGATCACGCCGTTTCTGCTCACCAGGCCGACGGTCGGTTTGATGCCTACCACTCCGTTCATCGATGCCGGGCATGCGATCGAGCCATTTGTCTCGGTGCCGACAGCCACCGCACAGAGGTTCGCTGCTACCGCCACCGCAGAGCCCGAGCTCGATCCGCAGGGAGAACGGTCTAGTACATACGGATTGTGTGTTTGCCCTCCGCGACTGCTCCAACCACTGGACGAGCGCGTCGATCGGAAGTTGGCCCATTCGCTCAAATTGGTTTTGCCAAGGATTACCGCGCCGGCTTCGCGCAGCCGGGTCACCAGGAACGCGTCCTTCGAAGCTACGTTGTCGAGCAACGCCAGCGAGCCGGCGGTGGTTTTCATCCGGTCCGCGGTGTCGATATTGTCTTTCAGCAGAACCGGAATACCGTGCAGCGGTCCGCGGACTTGCCCGGACTTACGTTCCTTGTCCAGCGCTGCCGCAATCCGGGCTGCATCGGGGTTCACTTCGATGACCGACGCGAGTTTGGGGCCCGCTTTATCTACACGGGCTATTTCATCGAGGTAATGGCGGGTCAAAGCCAACGACGTCAACCTGCCCGCCTGCATTCGTTTCTGCATTTCCGCGACCGTCATTTCGGTAAATTCTCCGGGGGCGATCTCAGGCGCTGACCGGGCGAATGCGGGCATTATGGTAAACAATCCGGCTGCGGAGCCAAGCCGTAGGAAGTTTCTTCTTTTCATGCGAGTGCGTTGTCAGGTTCTGTTTACCTGCAATATAGAAACTTCTGTTTTTACTGATGAGGAGGCTTGTCGCTGAGTTTTTTCCAAATCCATATGATCAGCAGGAACGGCGACATGATAATTGTTGTGAGTATCGTAGCTGTACCGAGGATGGCGGCAAAAATGATCCTGAAAAAAGAAGAGAAAAAATTATTCATGAATGCAGGAGGTCCGTTGATGTGAAATGAAGTTTACAATCGATTACGCGTCGTGGAAAATGTTTCTATGTTTTGTAGAACAGATGCTACTAGTTGTTTTCTTTGATGTAGTTAAATGACTATAAATCAGTAAACTAACTGCCAAAATAAGTATATTTTATTGGACTGGCACAGTTATTTTTTGTAACTTTATCAATGAAAATTATTATTAAATAATTGCAATAGCATGAACTTCTTATCGAACGTGGTTGGGTATTCCGGGAAGTTATTTTTTGCAACTATTATGTTTTTCGCAATGATTATTTCGACTGTTGTTTCCCTGCCGTTTATTGGTGCGGGAATGATTAAAGATGCTATTAATGCACATCATCACCATCACCAGGCTGAGGAAAGCAATCTGATAGACGAGTATAGCGAATACTGATATATAATTACCGGAAGCGGAAGGGGTACGGACGGGATGTCCGTACCCCTTCTGTCGTTACAGGCTTTATCACGATTATGCCCTGGCAGCTGCCCGCAGTTTGCCTGAAATGAAGTAGTTTTACCCCGCGATTACCCCTACTTATTAAAATGACCTCATTTTCAAAGCTATTTCTGCCTCTGTTTTTTGCTTGTTTGATTACCTCCCTGTCGCCTCTCCGCGCGCAGGAGCATCGATACACTTTCGAAAAAGGATTGATGGGGTCGCCTTTCAAGCTTGTGTTTTATACATCCAATGATTCGATAGCCCGAATAGCCGCTGATCGCGCCTTCAAAAGGGTGGAGGAACTGAATGAAATCATGAGCGATTACCGCGACGGCAGTGAGATCAACCGCCTCTCCGCGACTTCGGGAAGTGGAAAGTGGGTGCCGGTGAGTAAGGATCTTTTTGATATTCTGGCGGTTTCGCAGGATATCAGCGCCAAAACCGGCGGGGTTTTCGACGCAACGCTCGGGCCTGTCGTACAGATGTGGCGGCACGCGACGCGTAAGGGCATATTCCCGCCCGAGGAAGAGATCCGCGACGCCCTGGCGCGTACGGGCTATTCCAAGTTGAAAATGGATAAGAAAACGCGCAGCATTATGCTCACGCAAAAAGGCATGCGGCTCGATATCGGGGGCCTGGGCAAAGGCTATGCGGCCGAGGAAGCGATTAAAGAACTCAAAAAATTAGGCATTACTTCTGCTATGATGGATGCGGGAGGAAAAATCGTACTCACTAATCCGCCTCCGGGCGCCAAAGGGTGGAATATCAATGTCTCCAATGGCAGTGATTCGTTGAAGGCCATGCAGCTTTCTAATGTCGCGCTCGCAACTTCCGGCCCGACTTACCGCTATATGGAATACAAAGGGGTTCGCTACTCGCATATTGTAGACCCGAAAACGGGTATAGGTCTGCTTTTCCATGTGCGTACGACGGTCATTTCACCCGATGGAACCATTGCCGATGCGCTGGCTACCGCATTCAGTGTGGCGGGTATCGAAAAGAGCAAAAAGTACCTCAAACGTTTCAAAGGCAGCAAGGTATGGCTAGTCGAAAAGCAGGGCGACCGCATTGCCGAGTGGAATATGCTTGAATAGGAGCAGGGGGCAGGTCTGGTTTGTTTTTTGCAGATATGCAGGAAACGAACTGACACCCTATGGAAATCCTTACCCAACTTTTCGGAGAGGGCGAAAACCAAACTGCTCTTCAGATGTCGGCCCGAGCGGTGGTGATATTTATCATCACGCTCATTCTCCTTCGCATCGCCGGAAGGCGCTCTTTCGGTATGAAATCCCCATTTGATAACATCATTGTGATCCTGCTCGGGGCGATTTTAAGCAGGGCGGTGGTGGGCGCTTCGGAATTTGTGCCTACTATCGCTTCTGCAACCGTCATTGCCGTGCTGCATCGCCTTGGCGCGTGGCTGGGTGCCCTGAACCTCCGTTTTGGCGCGTTGATCAAGGGGCGAAAGATCGTGCTTTTTGAAAAAGGAGAGCTGAAACACGACAACATGCGCCGCGCGCTGATCAGTGAATCAGACCTTTATGCGAGCTTACGCAACGATATGCATTTGGAGAGTTTTGAGCGGATTGAAAGCGCGTACATGGAAAACAATGGGCAGATCAGTTTTGTGAGAAAAGCAGAGGAATAGGACAAAATCGACAAATATTAGTTTCAAACGAATATTTTAAATACTTGTTTAAAAAATATATTTGAAACATTTGACATTGTTATTTCAATTGCACAACTTTGATCCGTTGATTCAATAAGCAGCTGCAATCATAAACAACAACCTAACACACCCAAATCGTGAAGTGCGTTACAGAAAAAAGTGAGGACAAGATAAGAGAGGCGGCAAAGCGTGTTTTTCTGAAAAAGGGTTTTGACGGCACTACCTCGCGTGATATCGCGAAGGAGGCCGATATGAATATTGCATTGACCAACTACTATTTCAGAAGCAAGGAGAAGTTGTTTCTTGAAATATTCAAAGATGTGCTGGAAGAGTACTTTCAGAACATGCTCACGATCCTGAACAAGGACATTGATATAAAATCCAAAATCTCGGAGATTATCGATAACGATTTTGCGATGATGAAACAGGAGCCCGATCTGGTAATCTTCATCATGAACGAGATCCACAAATCACCGCAAAGGCTCTTCCCGGATATGTCGATTTTCAGGCAAGTGCGGGAAACCCATCTCAAAAAGCAACTGGAAGAAGGAGCGGCGAACGGGACATTGCGGCCGATGCAGCTCGAAAATATTCTTCCGCTGATCAAATGCGGCGTAGAGTTCATTTTCATGGGGAAGGAGATCCATAAGGAGCTTTTCATGATGACCGACGAGGATTTTGAGAAATACGCCGAAGAACAAAAGGAGCACATTAAGGCAATGGTGTGCAACTATCTGGTGATCGGATAGCCATTTTTTTTGCCACTTCATTAAACAAACATTTAAAATAAACATTTGTACTAGCCATGAAACACCTGTTCCATGTCACGGGAATGCTATGCCTGATGCTTTTTCAGCGAACGCAGGCGCAGCAGTACGACCTCAACCAATTGCTGGATCTGGCCATGAAAAACGATTTCAGTGTACAGGCTGCGCGGCTCGATGAGGCAAAGACGAATGCGAAGATCGACGAGGTACGGTCGGCCTTGCTGCCCAGCCTGAATGTGTCGGGGGATTACAAGCGGTATATCAAAATACCGGGGCAAGTGGTGCCGGCGAGTGTGTTCGGGGGGCCGGAGGGTGAGTTCAGTACGCTGGCTTTCGGGTTGCCCTATAACCTTTCGACGACCGCGCAAGTGACTCAGGCGTTGTATAATCCGTCGGTGAAATACGCATTGAAAGCGGCAAATCTGAACCGCGAGCTAACATCGCTCAGCACGACGAAAACGAAGGAAGATGTGGCCTACAATGTGACGGACGCCTATTACAACCTGGTTACCGTCGTGCAGCAGATGGCTTTTCTCGACAGTAACCTCATTTCGCTCGACCGGCTTTACAAGGTTTCGGATTTGTTATACCAAAACAAACTCGGGCAGCGGGTGGACGTGGACAGGATACTGATCAACAAAACTTCGACAGAAACACAGCAGGCGACACTGAAAGATAATTATAATCAGCTGGTTAACCTTTTAAAATACTACACGGGAATCCCGCAGAGCGATTCGGTGCGTATACTTGTGAGAGTTCGTGACGTGGCGCTGCCTGCTTACGCCGATTGGGACAAAACGAGGCGCACGGATGTGGCTTTACTGCAAAAGCAAAAGGATATTAACGAATTGCAGGACAAGAATATACGTTCCGGCCTGATTCCCACAGTGAATGCTTACGGCGTAGCCAATATGGCGTTCTATGCGCAAGGCGGAGAGAATTCGACTTTCCAGGATGTGCCCGGCTATTGGGCGGGTTTGCAGCTCAACTGGAATGTGTTTGACGGGATGGCGCGGAAGGCCAAGCGCAGCCAGAACCAGATCGATCGCGAGAAGCTGGATGTGCAGCTGAAACAGGTACGCGAGGCCATTCAAATGGAGGAAAACAATGCCCGCAACAAGTTTGGCGTGGAGCAGAAAAATATCAATGCTAAAAAGGACCAGGTAGCATTGGCAGAGAAAGTTTACAAACAAATCCAGCTACAATTCAAGGAAGGAACTGTGTCGCTTACCGACGTAATCCAGGCCGAAAACAGTCTTCTGGACGCCCAGAGTAACTACCTGACCTCACTCGTACAGCTTCTGAAAGCCGAACTGGAATGGAAAAAAGCAACGGGGCAACTCGTACAGAAATAACATTATACTTCATCAATCTTGCCGTATTCATCAACAACTAAAAACAAGTAAGTCAGGTGTGGTCATTTGTGGTCAAGTATTGTCATTTGTAGTCAGGTATAGTCAAGTGTAGTCAGAACTACCAATGACAATTCCTGACCACACTTGACAACTCCTGACCACACTTGACAACTCCTGACTACAAATGACAATCCTGACCATACCTGACCACTCCTGACGAGACTTGACCACAAATGACAATACCTGACCACTCTTGACTACACTTGACAATAACTTTTCAACATTCTACAAAAATGAAACGTCTATTCATCTTCCTGGGAATCATTGCCGTGCTGGGGCTTACGGCGGCGAAGTTGCTGAGCAACAAGGAAAAAACGGAGCAGAAAGTATACATTCCCGATCCCGATCCGAAGGTAGGGGTGAAGGTAGCGGTTGCAGAACTGCGTGATTTATCGCAGGAATCCGGATTTCTGGGGTCGTTTAACCCGAACCGGAAGGCGGAAATTCGTCCGCAGGCCAGCGGAGAAATTGTGAAACTGAATGTGGAAGTAGGCCAGCATGTGGCTGCCGGGCAGCTTATTGCGAAGATCGACGACGAGCAGCTGCATTATCAGGTAGAGGCATTGCAGGTGACTTTGGAAGGTTATCAGAACGATTTGAAACGTTACGAAGCATTGGTAAAGGGCGACGCGACGCCGGCAGTGAATGTCGAGCGCACGCAGCTGAGCATTCGTAGCACGCAGGCGCAGATCAAGCAGTTGAACAAACAGATTAAAAATACCAGCATTGTCGCACCGTTCGGCGGCATTATCACTGCTAAAATGGTAGAAAAAGGCTCGGTAGTGAGCCAGGGAACTCCTATTGCGGAGATCACCGATATTTCTTCACTCAAACTGGTGGTGAATATCCCTGAGAAATCGGTGAATGAGTTCAAAACCGGTAAGGGCATTCCCGTACGCACGGATGTGTACCCGCATGCGAATTTCAATGGCCGTGTAACGATGGTAGCGGCGCAGGGCGACGAGGCGCATAACTACCCGGTGGAAATTACGGTGCAGAATTCAGCCACCAATCCATTAAAGGCAGGCATGTACGGCTCTATTGCAAGCGATTCAAAAGTGAAAGGCGAGGCATTGGCCGTTCCGCGCCAGGCCATTATGGGCTCGGCGAAGCAGCCGCAATTGTATGTGGTGGAAAACGGTAAGGCCGTATTGCGCGACGTGAGCGTAGGTGCGACGACGAATGAACACTATGAGATTACCAAAGGCCTGAAAGCTGGTGACCGTGTGGTGACGAGCGGGCAGATCAACCTGCAAAACGGAACATCGGTGATAGCACAATAACAACACTTCATCAACAAGCCCATGAAATTCATTGAAACCATATTGAAGCGCCCTTCGATGATCATCGTGTTGTTCGCGATCCTGTTCATCGGCGGGCTGGCTTCTTACACCCAGCTCAGCTATGTGCTGCTGCCGGAGTTTTCTGTTCCTACTATTACTATTACCACATTATATCCAGGCGCGGCGCCGACGGAGGTAGAGGCCGAGGTGAGCAAGAAGATTGAGGATGCGGTGTCCGGCCTGGATAATATTGAAGACGTCACTTCCAAATCGATGGAAAGCGCGTCGCTCGTGATCGTGCAGTTCAAGGCGGGTACCGATATCGACAAGGCGTTGGAAGACGCTCAGCGCGACGTGAACAACATGCTCAGCGACTTGCCCGACGATGCGGAAACGCCCTCGTTATCCAAAATCTCGCCGAGCGACCAGCCTATTATGCAGCTCCTGGCTACTTCCAGCTTGCCCAACGAAGTTTTCTATCAACAGGTGGAAGACAAATACCTGCCGATGTTGCAGCAGATCGAAGGTGTGGCCGAGATCACCATGACAGGCGGCGACCAGCGGGAGATCCGCATTAATGTCAATAATGACAAACTGCGTTTCTATGGATTATCGCTTTTGCAGGTAACACAAGCCATTAACCAGGCTAACCTCGACTTTCCGACCGGGAAAGTGAAAAGTACCTCCGAGAATATGACGCTCCGCCTAGCCGGCAAGTTTGCCTCGCTGGACGATATCCGCAACCTAGTCATTACCTCACCCGTAAACAACAGCCCGATCCGCGTAGGTGACGTGGCCGACATTACCGACGGTCTCACCGACGCTGAAAGTATCAGCCGATACAATGGCGTGAATGGTATTGGTTTGTTTATCAAGAAACAATCCGATGCCAATGCGGTCGAGATCAGTAAATCGGTGCAGGCGAAGCTGGCTTCCATTGAGAAGGCTAATGCAAAGGACAAAATCAAATTCGCGATCGCGTACGACAGTTCGATATTTACGCTGGAATCTGTGGAGGCGGTAACGCACGATTTGGTGATCGCAGTAATCCTCGTGGCGGTGGTAATGCTGCTCTTCCTGCACAGCTTCCGGAATGCATTCATCGTGATGGTTTCGGTACCGGCGTCGCTCATTGCCGCATTCCTGTTTATGTATGTGATGGGCTATTCGCTGAATTTGATGACGCTCCTCGCGCTCTCGCTCGTGATCGGTATCCTCGTCGACGACTCCATTGTGATCCTGGAAAACATCCAGCGGCATTTGGAAATGGGTAAAAACCGCTGGGATGCGACCGTTGAAGGTGTGACCGAAATCGGTTTTGCCGCATTGGCCATTACGCTTGTGATCGTAGTCGTTTTCGTGCCGATTACCATGGTGAATTCGGTGATTGCGGATCTTTTGAGGCAGTTTTCGCTCACGGTGGCATTTGCCACGATGGTCAGTTTGCTGGTGAGTTTTACATTAACTCCGTGGATGACGTCCAATATGGCGAAAGTCGAACGTCTTAACCCTAAAAACCCAGCGCAGGCTTTCCTGATCTGGTTCGAAAAAGGTTTGACGGCACTCACAAAATGGTACCATGGCTCCCTGGAATGGGTGCTGGGCCACAAACTGGCTTTCTCGGGCATATTGGTAGCGATCGTGGTCATGACCGGCTGGGTAATGAGCCTGGGCATTATCGGCTCGGAGTTCGTGGCTGAGGGCGACCAGGGTAAGTTCCTGCTCACGATGAAGCTCGATAAAAGTGCCTCCTTGCAACAGAATAACCTGACCGCGCGAAGCATTGAAGATTACTTACGCAAAAAACCGGAAGTGAAAACGATTTTCGCGAACGTCGGTGGAGCCAGTACGGGCCTGAACAGCTCGGGACGAGGCGAAACCAACCGCACCGAATTGACCGTAGAGCTGATCCCGGTGAAAGAACGCAAGAATGAACAGCCGACGGAAGATTATATGCTGGCCGTGCGTAAGGAATTGGAACAAAAATTCGCAGGAGTGGAATTCAACTCGGCGGCTATCGGGATGGTGAACTCCGGCACGGCGCCTATTGAAGTATTTCTCAGCGGCGACAACCTCGAAAAGATCCTCGCCGCCGCCAACGACCTCGCGAACCGCCTGCGGAAAACACCCGGGGCGAACGACGTGAACGTGTCCGTAGAAGCGGGTAACCCCGAGGTGCGCGTGGACATCGACCGCGAAAAAATGGCGAAACTGGGCCTGGACATTCAGACAGTGGGTGCTACCATGCAGAATGCATTCGCCGGGAACGACGATTCCAAATTCCGCGATGGGGGAGAAGACTACGATATCCGTGTTATGCTGGACGCATTCGACCGCAAAAACCCGGAAGATGTGAAGGCGATTACATTTTACAGTCCGGTGGCTAAGCAATCCGTGCAGCTTGCACAGTTCGCAGATGTGACGCTCAGTACTGGCCCGAGTATTGTAGAGCGCAAAAACCGTCGCTCATCCGTCACAGTCACCGCCAATACATTAGGGATTGGATCGGGAACTTTGGTGAGTAATATTCAGGCCGGTTTAAAGGAAAATCCGCTTCCGGACGACATCATACTTACCTGGGGCGGCGACGCGAAGAACCAGAGCGAAGGTTTCGGTTCGTTGGGGCTGGCGATGCTGGCAGGGCTAATGCTTGTGTATTTCATCATGGTATTGCTCTACGACAGCTTTGTGTACCCGTTTGTGGTGCTATTCTCAATCCCGGTAGCGGTGATCGGGGCATTGCTGGCGCTGGCGCTGTCATCGTCGAACATCGGGATTTTTGCCATGCTCGGAATGCTGATGCTGATCGGTCTTGTGGTAAAGAACGCGATCCTGATCGTCGACTTTGCCAACCAGCAAAAAGCAGAAGGCGTGCCCTTCCGAAAGGCGATCCTGATTGCCGGCGAAGAACGCCTCCGACCGATTCTGATGACAACTATTGCGATGGTGATCGGGATGGTGCCGATTGCTACTGCAACAGGTGCCGGGGCCGAATGGAAGAACTCGCTGGCGTGGGTGTTGATCGGCGGTTTGACGAGCTCGATGCTGCTCACCATTTACCTCGTGCCGATGGCATATTATCTGGTAGACAGGCTGGGTGAAAAGTGGAATACGTGGAGAGCAAAGTCGGCCAGGGTGCAGGAAAGCGTTGTAGTGGAAGAAATTTAAGGAAACTGAGTCTGGTAACATGAAAAAATTAATGTTTTGTCCGGCAACTTTAGATTCTTCCTGCAAACGCAAAGTCGGTCAGAGCTTGGCGGTTACAGGTCCGGGCACGGAAACGGGGCAAAACATTTTTTTTCTTTTTACCCGAAAAATACAAAATGAACGGGTATTTTAATGAACTAGTCGGCCCGGTATGGGGTTTACCTCTTAACCCGAATTATTGCCGAATCAAAATAGGAGTTTCTCAACGGAAGAAATTAGTTATTCAAAGGCAATCGATGACGGGTCAACAAGCGAAAAAATCAATATCCAGACTCACGATCTAACTGTACGTAACATGGGAAATAAAAGCTACAACACCAACTGACTTGCCTGATGTCTCTATCAGGCCGCAGCCTGATGCCGGTAGGCACCCCACTAAAACAAGCTGTTGATTCTGACACAAATTACTTATGGGTAAAATCTTAAATAATCGCATCGCCGAATTCAAAGACCCGGCGATTGCAAGAGCAAAAGGTGTATATCCTTTTTTCAGACCAATCGAGTCCGGACAGGACACAGAGGTTATTATTAACGGGAAGCCGGTCCTGATGTTCGGGTCCAACTCCTACCTGGGTTTAACATCCCACCCCTACATCATCGAAGCCTCACAAAAGGCGGCTCAGAAGTACGGAACAGGTTGCGCCGGTTCGCGCTTCCTCAACGGAACGCTCGATATCCACGAGGAACTGGAACGCCGCCTGGCCAAATATGTAGGAAAAGAAGGTGCAGTGCTGTTCAGTACGGGTTACCAGGCCAATTTGGGCGCATTGTCATGCCTCACCGGCCGTAACGACTACCTGATCCTCGACGAAAGCGATCACGCTTCCATTATCGACGGAAGCCGCCTGTCGTTCTCGAAAGTGATCAAATACAAGCACAACGACATGGAGGACCTGCGTAAAAAGCTCGCTCTCCTGCCCGAAGAAGCTGTAAAACTGATTGCGACGGACGGTATTTTCAGTATGGAAGGCGATATCGTCAGACTTCCCGAACTGAATGCGATCGCACAGGAATTCGACGCGACCGTCCTAGTCGACGACGCGCACAGCCTGGGGGTAATCGGTGACAAAGGTGCGGGAACGGCCTCTTATTTTGGCCTTACCGAAACCACCGACCTCATTATGGGAACGTTCAGCAAGTCGCTGGCTTCCCTGGGTGGTTTCATTGCCGGTGACGCCGCTACCATCGATTACCTGAAACACCGCGCGCGCTCGCTCATGTTCAGCGCGAGCATGACGCCCGCATCCGTGGGAAGCACGCTGGCTGCTTTGGACATTATCGAAACGGAGCCGCACCATATGGAGCGTCTTTGGGCCAATACAAGATACGCGAAAGAGTTGCTGCTCGTGAATGGTTTCGACCTGGGCGCAACCGAAAGCCCGATCCTGCCGCTGTATATCCGCGACAACGAGAAGACTTTCATCATGACACGCAGATTGCAGGACGAGGGGATTTTCGTGAACCCGGTGGTTTCGCCAGGGGTACGCCCGGAACAATCGCTGATCCGTTTCTCGCTGATGGCTACGCATACATTCGGCCAGATCGAGGAGGCAGTGGATAAAATGTCCCGCATTTACCGTGAGGTTTGTCCTGACGCAATTATCGAAAGACAAAGACTATGACCCGCATAGCCCCCGTAAGCACTCCGAAGGAATTAGGCAAGTTCATTGATTTTCCGCATGATCTGTATCAGCACGATCCGAATTATGTACCGGAATTGTTCATTGCACAAAAAGACATGCTCACGCCGGGTAAGCACCCGTTCCATGAGCATTCGGAGGTGAAACTATTTCTCTCCTACGACGGAGACAAGGTGAACGGAAGGATAGCGGCGATTTATAATACGAACCACAATGCATTTACGAATCGGAAGGACGGTTTTTTCGGTTTTTTCGACACGGTAAATGACCAGAAGGTGGTGGACGGCCTCTTGAAGGAAGCCACCGCCTGGGTAAAGCAAAAAGGGGCTGACACGCTCGTGGGGCCGGTTAATTTATCAACCAATGAAACCTGCGGTCTGCTGATCGAGGGTTACGACCGGCCGCCGATGGCGATGATGCCTTACAATGCGCCTTATTATCTGCCATTGCTGGAAAAGGCCGGTTTGACAAAGAAAACCGATTTGCTGGCCTACGAAATCAACGTGGCGGATTCGAACGACAAGTCGGTGCGAATGATCGACGCGTTGGAGGAAAGGCTCAAAAGAAGCGGTATCACGATCCGGCAGGTGAATCTGAAAGACTTCAAAAATGAAGTCGTGAAGATCCGGGAAGTGTACAACAAGGCCTGGGACAAGAACCTGGGTTTTGTACCGACTACCGAGGCAGAATTTGACTACCTGGCCAAGGACCTGAAAATGATCCTTGATCCGAAGTTTTGTCTGGTGGCTGAAAAAGGAGATGAACTGGTAGGATTTATACTCGGTATTCCGGATATCAACCAGATTCTGATCAAAATCAAGCGCGGACGTTTGTTGCCGACCGGGATTTTCAAGTTACTGTTCGGCAAGAAAAACATCACGCGCATCCGCGTACTCACGCTTGGGGTGATCGACGGCTACCGCAAAATGGGCATCGAAGCCTGTTTGTACGGCCGCATTATCAAGAACACCTACGGCACCAAGGTGACGGGCGGTGAATGCTCATGGATGCTGGAAGAGAATTATCTCATGAACCACGCCATCGAGCAGATCAACGGGAAGCTGTACAAACGGTACAGATTGTTTGAGAAACCGATATGAAAGAAAAGCTATTCATAACAGGGGCCAGCGGATTTATAGGTTACCATTTGGTGGCAGCGGCACTCAAGGCGGGCATGGAAGTGCATGCGGCGGTGAGGCCAAGCAGCGACCTGAGTTTCCTGAAAAAGCTCAATGCCGATCCGCAGGACCTTGTATATGTGAATGCTGATTTCAGTTCCAAAGATAAATTGACGAAGCTGCTGGAAGATGGAGGGTATGCCTACATCATCCATGCAGCGGGAGTGACAAAAGCCAAAACCGCTGCTGCCTATAACCTGGTCAATGCGGAGTATTCGCTGAATCTGGCGCAGGGTGCCGTGTCTGCGGATATTCCGTTGAAGCGGTTTGTGTTTTTGAGCAGCCTCGCGGCTTTAGGCCCCGCGGCATACAATGCGGCCCAGCCGATTACGGAAGAAACCTTGCCTGTTCCGGTGACGGATTACGGAAGAAGCAAGCTGCTGGCCGAACAATACCTGAAAGAAGTGAATGGCCTGCCGCTGAGCATTATCCGCCCGACAGCAGTGTACGGCCCCGGCGAAAAGGACTTGTTCGTCCTTTTTAAAACACTCAGCAAAGGCCTGGACGCCTACATTGGCAAGGGCCCGCAAAGGTTGAGTTTCGTGTATGTAACAGACCTTGTGACGGCTACCATGGCCGCATTGAGGGAAACGGAAAAGGAAATTACGGTTTACAATATCTCGGACGGACAGGCATATGACCGTTACGCATTGGCAGACCAGTTCAGGGCTATCAGCGGGAAGCAGATTTTCCGCGCGCACCTGCCGCTGCTGCTCGTCGAAATGATCGCCCGGTTCCTGGATCTTGTTTATGCAAATTCATCAACAACACCGGTTTTAAACCAAGAAAAACTAAAAGAACTCACAGCCCCTAACTGGATCTGTAGCATAGATGCAGCCCGACGTCGCCTGCATTACCAACCGCAATACAATCTGCACCGAGGCCTCGCAGAGACATTGACCTGGTATAAGGAGAATAAGTGGCTTTAACTATCGAACCCGCTTGATCATACGCAGCTGCCGGCAATCTGCCGGTGTGGTTGAAGCGTACATGATTTCAAAACAAGCAGGGCAGCCAAAACACGTTACGAACGTTCCAACATGAAAGCAATCAACAAGTCGATATGGCTATACACACTCGTGGTGATCAGCATTCTGCAGATTGGCGCGGGTATAGCTAATGCACAATCGACGACCACTATAAAAGGTACTGTTACAGACGCAAAGACAGGCGAGACCCTGCCATACGTGTCGATCCTGATCCCGGGAACAACCATGGGGACCGCCTCCGATGCCGACGGCCGTTACGCGATGACATTGCGTGAAGACCATTCGACGATCAAATTCACTTATGTAGGTTATATGGCCGTTGAAAAGCCGATTAAGCCCGGTGTGAGCCAGACAATCGACGTAAAAATGGCGGTGGATGCCTCCATGCTGAAAGAGGTGACCGTTAAAACCAAAGCCAGGTACCGGAACAAGGACAATCCGGCGGTGCAGCTCATCCGCGAGGTGATCGCGCACAAGGACGAGAACAGGCCGTCGAGCAACAACTTTTTGGAATACGAACAGTACGAAAAGATTTCGCTCGCATTGAGCAACCTGTCCGACGATTTCAAGGACAAACGCATTTTCAGGAATTACCAGTTTTTGTTCAAAAGCCAGGATTCCACGGCTATGGGCGGCAAGAATATGCTCCCGGCCTACATTCAGGAAAAACTTTCGAAAGTTTATTTCCGCAAAAGCCCCTACAACAGGAAACAATACGTGCTGGCGAACCGCCGGGCCGAATTCGACGCAAAGTTTGTGGATAATGACGGTTTGAGTGCCTATTTCAACCGCTTGTATGAAGATATCAACATTTACGACAACGATATCTCCATCGCCACCAACCTGCTGCTGAGTCCGATCGCGAACTCCGCACCTACGTTCTACAAATTCTTTATCCGCGATACCATCAAAACCGCCGATCCGCAGCTGATCGAGCTGGGCTTTGTGCCGCGTAATAAGACGGACATGCTTTTTGAAGGCAAGCTGTATATCACCCTCGATGGCAAATACAGCGTGCAAAATGCCTACCTGACCGTCAACAAGGACATTAACCTCAACTTCATGCGTGATCTCGAAGCGCGCCTGGAATTCGAGAAAGGTGCCGACGGCCGCTATTTTATGAATAAATCGACGCTTGCGATGGAGTTCGCATTGGGCGAGAAGAACGGCGGTTTGTACGGCCAGCGCACGGTGAACTTTAAAGACTATACCATTAACCAGTCGCGGCCCGACAGCATTTATCGCGGACCGGGCGAGGAAATCGTGTACGATCCGGAAATCAAAACGACCGAGTCGTTCTGGGCCAGCAAGCGCCACATCCCGCTGGAACGCACCGAGTTGGATATTTACAAGAATATCGACACGCTGCAAACCATCCCTTCGTTCAAGCGGACGATGGACATCGCGACGCTGTTCCTCTCGGGCTACAAATCGTTTGGTGCTGTGGAAGTAGGGCCGGTAAACACATTTTACAGCTTCAACCCGGTGGAAGGTTTCCGACTTCGGTTCGGGGGCCGTACCACGACTGACATGAGCAAGCGGGTGTATTTCGAGACTTACGCGGCTTATGGTTTCAAGGACCGTAAATGGAAGTACTTTTTGAGTGGGACCTATTCATTCAACAATAAGTCGGTATACCACTTCCCGCTGCATTACATCCGAGCGAGTTTCCAGCGCGATACCAAAATTCCCGGCCAGGAGTTGCAGTTTGTGCAGGAGGACAACTTCCTCTTGTCGTTCAAGCGCGGGGATAATAACCGGTGGTTGTATAATGATATTTACAAACTGGAATACGTGCGTGAGTTCGAGAGCCGTTTTTCTTACAAAATCGGTTTTACCCAATGGAAACAAACTCCAGCGGGCGTGCTGCGCTACGAGCACCTGAACGAGGGTGGTGAACTCGAAAACGCGATGACGCTGAATAATACCGAAGCCAACGTCGAGTTCCGTTACGCGCCGCACGAGCAATACTACCAGGGTAAGTTGTACCGCACGCCGATCATCAACAAATACCCGATTTTCACCTTGCGTTACAATGCGGGTTTGAAAGGGGTTTTTGAAGGAGAAAACAATTACCACAATGTGGCATTGAACATTCAGAAGCGCTTTTATTTGTCGCAGTTCGGGTTCGCGGACATTACGGCGGAGGGCGGTTATATTTTTGGTAAACAAATCCAGTTCCCGCTGCTGACGATCCACCGCGCCAACCAGACTTACGCTTACCAGCTGAATTCATACAACCTGATGAACTTCCTGGAATTCGCGAGCGACCATTACGCGAGCCTGGATGTGCAATATTACCTGAACGGATTTTTGTTCAACAAAATACCATTGCTGAAAAGACTGAAACTACGTGAGGTAGTGAGCTTCAAAGGTTTGATGGGCGGTTTGAGGGATGAGAACAACCCGGCATTCAA
Source organism: Dyadobacter sp. BE31 (assembly GCF_031457695.1). Taxonomy (NCBI): domain Bacteria; kingdom Pseudomonadati; phylum Bacteroidota; class Cytophagia; order Cytophagales; family Spirosomataceae; genus Dyadobacter; species Dyadobacter sp. BE31. The sequence continues at coordinate 247,988 of NZ_JAVDXA010000004.1, read as the reverse complement.
CCCGTCGCTGTACCGCTTTGCGACTGACGACCAGGGCCGGCCGATCACTTACACATTGGCACGTGAGCCTTACATCGAGGGCAGCGTGGGTATTGCCAACATTTTCAAGCTGTTGCGCGTAGACCTGGTAAAGCGTTTCACTTACCTCGACAACCCGAATGTGTCGGAATGGGGTATCCGTGCACGTTTCAGGCTTGATTTTTAAGGCATTGATTTTAAAAGAGACATTAACATGAATTACGCAATCATAGCAGCAGGAGAAGGATCGCGGTTGGCGAAGGAAGGTTTCACACTTCCGAAACCGATGGTGAGCCTGCACGGCGAAATGCTCATCGACAGGCTGATCGGGATTTTCATGCGGAACAATGCAGAGAAAATTCTGGTGATCATCAATGAAGAATCGCCGCTGCTGGAAATGCATTTGATGGGATTGGCCGAAAACCTGCCCATTCAAATTGTTAAGAAAACCACGCCAAGCTCGCTGCATAGCGTGTACGAGTTGTTTAAAAGCGATCCGGAACTGAGCGAAGTTTGCCTGACTACCACCGACACCGTTTTTCGCGAAGAAGAATTCAGCGCATTCATTACCGAATTTGCCGATAATAAGGATTTGGAAGGCCAAATGGCGGTAACCGCATTCATCGACGACGAAAGTCCTCTCTACGTGGCCGTTGACGACGACGACCGCATTACCGCATTTACCGATGATAATAGTACCGATACCCCGTTTGTTTCAGGCGGGATTTATTGTCTCAGGAGCAAAGCGATCGAAACCGTGAATGTGGCTGTGGAAAACGGCGTGAGCCGGATGCGGAACTTCCAGCGGCAACTCGTGGCGGATGGCCTGCATTTGAAAGCATATCCATTCACCAAAATCGTGGACGTGGATCACGTGAGCGACATCCAGACGGCGGAGCTGTTCCTGAGCGGCGAAATGGCTTTTTAGACTAACACAACGACACACTGAGCTGACACCAATTTATTACTAACAGACCGGGGCGTTTTGCCGGTCAACACCATTAGATGAACGAATTAAAAATTCTGGGCGTGCACCGTAACAAGAAGTTTTCGCCCAACCATATCGGGAACGACGATGCGATTTTCTCCCAAACGGCCAAAGAGCTCGAAAAACTGGGATGCCGCATTACCATCTGCTGTGAAGATGAGTTCCTGGCAATGGAAACAGTGAATTACAGTAAGATTTTCACCATGGCGCGCCAAAAGCAAGTCGTGGCCAAATTGCAGGAACTGGAAAGAAACGGTACGCAGGTTTTGAACTCCGCATTCGGCATTGAAAACTGCTTCCGTACCAACCTGACCAACGCATTGAACAACGCCAATATCCCGGTGGCCGATAGCTACATCGTACCGACCGATTACCAGGGAGACGACGTTTTTGACCAAATAAAAGGAAAAGGTTACTGGATCAAGCGGGGCGATTTCCACGCCATCCATAAGGAAGATGTGTCGTTTGCCGCATCGCGCGAGGAAGCCAAGGAAATTTTGCGGGAATACGCATTGCGCGAGATTCCCGACGCGGTTATTTCCCAGCATTTGGTGGGGGATCTGGTGAAATTTTACGGGGTTAGGGGCACGGATTTCTTTTTCTGGTTCTACCCGTACGACGCCAACCACCACAAATACGCGGATTACCAGCAGATCAACGGCAATTCGGTGTATTACCCGTTCAGTGCGGAAGGTTTGCAGAATACCGCCAATGAAGCGGCAGGGGTAGTGGGGATCGATATTTACGGGGGCGATGCCATCATCGGGAAGGAAGGCGATTACCGCATCATCGACCTGAACGACTGGCCGAGTTTCGCACCGTGCCGTGACCAGGCCGCCGGGCGTATTGCCGGACGGCTTTACCAAAGATTTTTGAACAACAATTAATGGAGACAACCACCACACCCCGCCCACTGGCAGAAGAACCTGAAAAAACTTCGGCATTCGAAAATTCATTGAAATCGAATGATACCGAAGAAAAGATCGATATCTGGTTTTACAGGCCGATCGGCTACCAAATCGCATTGTTTTGCGCCAAAGTAGGCCTGCGCCCGAACCCGGTGACGATCATCAGCATTTTCTTCGGCGTGGCGGCAGGGATATTGTTCTACCCGCAGCAGTTGTGGATCAACGTGATCGGGATGCTGTCGCTCATGTTTGCCAACTCGCTCGACAGTGCGGATGGCCAGCTCGCGCGGATGACGAACGACAAAAGCCGTCTGGGACGGATCCTCGACGGTGCGGCGGGTGATTTCTGGTTCATCGCGATTCACATTGCGATCTGTTTGCGGAGTATGGAAGAGGGCTGGACGGCGTGGATTTGGGTACCGGGCGTGGTTGCGGGCGTGTCGCATATGATCCAGTCGGCCATGGCGGATTACTACCGCAATGTGCATTTGTTCTTCATCAAAGGCACCAACGGAAGCGAGCTCGACAACAGCCGCGACCTGCAAAAGGAATATGACGAAATGAGCTGGTCGCGTGATTTCGGGATGAAACTAGTAGCCAGGCTGTATTTGAATTATACCAAAGAGCAGGAGTTTTTCTCGCCGAAGCTGCAAAAGCTGCTGGCCGTGGTGAAACAGAAATACCAGAATGGCCTGCCAGCGAAACTCATTACCGATTTCCGCGCGGAGAACAAGCCATTGATGAAGTATACCAATATCGTCCAGTTCAATACCCGGGTGATATTCCTCTTCCTCTGGCTGTTCCTGGATCAGTCGTGGGTCTATTTCTTTTTTGACATTTTCGTTCTCAACCCGATCCTCATTTACATGATCGTGAAGCAGGAGCAGGTGAGCAATCATTTTTATAAGGAGATAACCTCCGGCAAATACAATGGGTAGCAAGCTGTACAAAGCCCTTTTCATGGCAATCGGCATTTTCTCGCTGGGCTATATGATCTATGGCACCGGGTTGCTCGTGATTTGGGAAAACATCAACCGTACGGGCATCTGGTTTCTGCCGGTGATCGGTAGCTGGCTGGTGATCTACATCCTGAATGCCCTCGCATTCCGCGCGATCATCCGCGAGCCGCAACTGCCGGAGACGAATATGTCGTTCTGGTCGGTGCTGCGGCTGACGATCTCAGGCTATGCGATTAACTACATTACCCCATTTGTAGCGCTGGGTGGCGAGCCGTATCGCATTATGGAGCTGAAACCGACGCTGGGCATTCAGAAAGCGACTTCCTCGGTGCTGCTATACAGTTTAATGCACATGTTTTCGCACGTGCTGTTCTGGCTGGCTTCCATTATCCTCATTGTTGCGGTTGTGCCACTGAGCGATGTCATGCTGGCCGGTTGCGGGATACTTTTGGTGGTAGGGCTGGTGCTAGGGTATTGGTTTATTAATGTATATAAAAAAGGGTTTACTGTAAGCACGTTCCGCCTGCTGGAAAAGGTGCCTTTTATTAAAAACAAAGCCTGGGAATTCGCTACCAAAAATGCGGAAACGCTGTATGAAGTAGACGAGCAGATCCGCGTCCTGTACTCTGACCGCCGGAATGCCTTTTACGCTTCATTGTTCTATGAATTTGCGGGACGGGTAATCGGCTGCCTGGAAATCTATTTCACGGCCCATGCTATTGGAATGGATATGACATTGGCCCAATCGCTGATCGTCAGCTCCGGCTCGTCGCTGTTTGCGAACCTGATCTTCTTCTTCCCTATGCAGCTCGGCACAAGAGAAGGCGGCCTCGCATTGGCATTAAGAAGTGTGGGATTGCCCGCAGCACAGGGGATTTTTATAGGGGTTGTATTGAGAATTAGAGAGATAGTCTGGATTATTATTGGATTAGCTCTCATTAATAGAAAAACTAAAAACGAACAGCTGGACAACAACACAGATCAGAAACTGGAACCAGTTCCAATTAGCTCAAACTGATTTTGAGATTCTGATTCAGTGATCCCCGGGCTAAAGACCGGGGCAAGGGGATTGGCTTCCGGGTTGTAATGCACAGATGAAATCTATTGCAGTTGTCTTTAGACAACTGATTAAAGATAAAGAGCTAGTTATCAAAATATAGCTATTGATCAAGCAGATAGTTGAAAAAAACAGGAATCCATTGCAGTTGTCTTTAGACAACTGACCAGAAGCTAGCTATAAGCAAAAAAGCTAGTGCTATAATGAAGCTGGTTAATGGAAGTTTTGATTAAAATAATTGATAGAAATATCTAACTAACCAGGGATTTCAATCCCTGGAAACAGATAAAGAAAGATGATTAAAGGAATTTTATTTGATTATGGAGGTACAATCGATACAAATGGCTTGCATTGGGCCAATGTTTTGTGGGATGCGTATCGGCATAATCATATAAAGGTTGACAAAGAAGCATTTGCGAGTGCATACAAGTTTGGCGAGAGGGCATTGGCTATCCATCCGATCATTCAGCCGCATCATGTGTTTTATGATGTGCTGTTTCTAAAAGTAGAGCAGCAATTTGGCTACCTGAAAGAAAACGGATACGAACTGGACAGCCAGGCCATCGAGGCCATCGCCCGCGAATGTGACCGCGTCGCACGCACTAGTGTTGAAAAGGCATCGCCCGTTCTCGAAAAACTGGCCGCCGAATACCCTCTCGTGATGGTTTCCAACTTTTACGGTAACCTGAATAGTGTATTAACGGAATTTGGCATTGCGCATTATTTCCAGTCTGTCGTCGAATCGGCAGTGGTCGGCGTCCGGAAGCCCGACCCCGCGATATGGCAGCTGGGCGTGGAAGCGCAGGGCTTTCTTCCGCATGAATGCGTGGCGGTAGGTGATTCCTATTCCAAAGACATTCTGCCTGCAAAGGCAACAGGCGCGAAGGCGATCTGGCTGAATGTAGCGGGATTCGAAGAAGATACCAAGATGCAGGCATCGGTCGCCGATGCCGAAATTACAGATTTCGCCCAGGTGGCCGACACCATTGATAGCCTGGGCTAGTTATCACCCATAACCCAAGCCTTAAGGCTTGGGTTGAGACACCAGTACCATGTACGATATATGTACCATCGGGCATATCACTTTGGATAAAGTAGTTACTGCCCAGTCTGTCAAGTATATGCCCGGGGGCACTTCGTTCTATTTCTCGAAGGCGCTCCGGCAGTTCGATGTCCACTATATGCTCGTAACGGCATTGGCCGAAAAGGAAGCCCATATCGTGGCAGGCCTGCGGGAGGAGAACATCGAAGTATTTTCCCAGAACAGTCCCTACACCGTTTATTTCGAGAACATTTACAGCGCCAACCAGGACCACCGCGAGCAGAACGTGCTGCATAAGGCCGCACCATTCACCGTGTCGCAAATGCCGGCCATCGAAGCAAAGTACTTCCATTTAGGACCATTGCTTTCGGACGATATTACGGTGGATCTCATCAAAATGCTGGCCGCGAAAGGCAAGGTTTCACTCGATATCCAGGGTTACCTACGCTATGTGAAAGACCAGAAGGTATTCTATACTGATTGGGAAGCCAAAAAGGAAGCATTGCCGTACATCCACATTCTCAAAGCAAACGAGTTTGAAATGGAAGTGGTAGCAGGCACGAGCGACGTGATCGAAGGTGCGAAATATCTCGCCAATCTGGGGGTAAAAGAAGTAATCATTACGCTGGGCAGCAAAGGGTCATTGATTTACAAAGACGACCATTTTTACCAGATCCCTGCCTACAAACCGACCGACGTCGTGGACGCGACCGGTTGCGGCGATACCTATATGGCTGGCTACCTGAGCCAGCGCGTGAAGGGCGCAGGCGTACAGGAGGCGGGCGAATTCGGGGCGGCGATGGCGACACTGAAAATCCAGTCGTCGGGACCTTTTTCCGGAAATGCGGAAGATGTGCAGGAAGTGTTACAGTACGGCGAATGCGACCGTGAAATCATCGCACAAGCCATTTTTTGAATGTAGTTTTTGATTGAAGTCATGAAATACGTACTCAACATTCTGATGGCGCTCAGCCTGACGCTTGTTTCGTATGCAGGAGGGTTATCCGACAAAAAAGCAGGCACAACGGCCACGGACCCGGACGAGTTTCCGGTCCCTAACAACGTTCCCGGATTGCTTTTTTACATTCAGCGAGACCCGAATACGAATACAATCTGTTACCAGCTTAACGTCGACAAACAAGGAAAAATCAGCGAAAAGAACCCTGTCAATACGTTCTGGATCCGTTATCCGGAAGGCGGGGCACGCAAGGAGCTCAATTATTTGCAGCGGAAATTTGCATACGGTATCAATTCAAAGGCGATCGGCAATGCTACTTATGAACTCCGTTCGGTAGCGTATTCGAAACTGCCGCTTTACCTGCGGAGGGATACCCGGAATGAATACCACGTTTATACCAGCATCGATAAAAAGGAATGCATCCTGAGCAGGGTATTCATCCGGATCGACGGCGGTACATTCTGGTCGCCGAATGTGCTTTACATCGAGCTCAAAGGCACCGAGATTGCTACCGGTAAAACCATTATTCAGCGAATAAAACCATCCTGACATGCCTAAAAACTATGTCTCCAATTCAACGGAATCTTCCAGGATGTTTAAAAGCGACTTTCTGGAAGCATTCTCGAAGGTACATTATTCAGTGCCCCTTTTCATTTTCGTACCGGTGATCAGCTACTTTTCCTGGAAAGCATTGGGTCCGGGGGAGATGCTTTGGTACAATTTTGTAGGTACGGTATTCGGAGGACTGTTCTTCTGGACTTTCACCGAATACTTTATGCACCGGTTCGTGTTTCATTTTACACCCCGCGGCAAGTTTATGGAGCGCATCCATTTCATTTTCCACGGAGTGCATCATGACTACCCCAATGACGCCAAGCGATTGGTGATGCCGCCTTCGGTGAGCATTCCGCTGGCGACGGGCTTCTACTTCCTGTTCACGCTTTTTCTAAGTGAATATTATGTAGCCGCCTTCTATGCGGGGTTTATGGCAGGGTATCTGTTTTATGATATGAGCCATTATGCGTTGCATCATGCTAATTTTAAATCCGGGTTCTGGAAGAAATTAAAGAAGCATCACATGCAACATCACTATTCAGATGCAAGTAAAGGTTACGGTGTAAGTTCAGATATTTGGGACAGGGTTTTCGACTCCAACGAAAAGCGCGCCTCAAAATCTAACTCAATCTAACTCTGTAACTTTAACTTATGAAGAACCTTGGAAGTGAGAATTTAGACCAGGTCTTCAGAGATGAAATCACGAAGGTTTCGGACTTCAAGTTCGGGACAACGGTGGTGAATGTCTTTGACGACATGGTGAGCAGGTCAGTACCCTATTACAACGAGATGCAGCGGATGCTCGCCGAGATCGCTGCCGATCATGTGAAAGAAGGAACATTTGTGTACGACCTGGGATGTTCTACCGGCACCACGCTGATTGGCCTGGATCAACTCATTCCCTCGGACATCCGGTTTATCGGGATCGACGAGTCGCAGGAAATGCTCGACAAATGCGACGTGAAGCTGAAAGAAGCAGGTTTTGTAAGACCGTACGACCTCGTCGCGGGGGATTTGCACCAGCAGCTTCCCATTTCCAATGGTTCTGTCGTGATACTCTGCCTTACGCTGCAATTTGTGAGGCCGTTGTACCGCGAAAGACTTCTGAGAAACATTTACGAAGGATTGAACCCCGGCGGTGTACTGCTGCTGGTGGAGAAAGTGCTCGCGGAGAGCAGCGTGTTCAACCGTGATTTTATTAAATACTATTACAACTATAAGCGGCGCAACCATTACAGTGAGCTCGAAATATCCCAGAAACGGGAAGCGCTCGAAAATGTGCTGATCCCTTACAAGTTGTCTGAAAACATGCTTCTGCTGAAAGAGGCCGGTTTCGCCGACTGCGAAATTTTCTTCAAGTGGTACAATTTTTCAGGAATGATAGCTTATAAAAAATCATGATCGCGATCGGTAATTTCTTTTTCAAGTACAGAAATAACCTGTTTATCATCCTGTACCTGCTGTTGTTTTTGCCCTCGCCGCCGATCTTTTCACGCGAACAGTTCGGCCCGGGCTATTACCTGTACCCGGTGGTTCTCGGATTGCTGGTGACGTTTTCGGGAGAGCTTATCCGGGGCATTACCATCGGCCTCGCGTACATTATCCGCGGAGGCCGCGATAAGAAGGTGTATGCCGAGACGCTGGTGACCGAAGGTATTTTCCGGCATTGCCGTAACCCACTGTATGTGGGCAATATTCTGATGCTGCTCGGCGTGGGCATTTTGGCCAACTCGCTGATCTACGTCGGAATCGTAATGCCGCTGTTTTTGTTTATCTACCAGGCGATTGTACTGGCCGAAGAGAACTTTTTGCGGAACAAATTCGGTGCGCAGTTTGATGCGTATTGCATCCGGGTGAACCGCTGGCTGATCAATCCGGCAGGTATTTGGGATACATTCAAAGACATGCGTTTCAATTACAAGCGCTGGCTTTTGAAAGAATACAACACATTGCTGGTTTGGCTGATAGGCATTGTGGCCCTGCTGATTTTCAAATACCCGGAAATCGTGCCGGAACCGGATAACAGGATCACCCTTTTTGCGGCGATCGTACTGATACTCGGCGCATTGTATGGTTATGTAAGGTATTTGAAGAAATCCGGGAAGATGACTGACAGCATGGCCTGAAATAAAAGGGATGGCGTTTTACTGTAAAATGCCATCCGAAAGTAAAGCATTGGCACACTATTGGTTGAGCCTCCTGAACCTACCCGAAGCATACATTTCATTACCCCCTAATAAATTAAGCACCATGAATATTGTAATCGTAGGAGGAGGATTTGCCGGTGTCAACCTGGCGCTGGACCTTGCAAAGAGCGAGAAATTTGAGGTAACACTGGTAGACAAGAACAACTACAACTTCTTTCCACCGCTGATATACCAGGTCGCAACGGCCTTCCTGGAACCATCGAGCATCAGTTACCCGTTCCGAAAGCTCTTTTCAGGAAAAGAAAACCTTCACTTCCGGTTGGGGGAATTGCAGCGAGTGGTGCCGGGGGAGAACAAGATCATCCTGCATAACGGCGAGCTCGCATATGATATCCTCGTGTTTGCAACCGGTGCGGAAACGAATTTCTTCGGGATGGAGAATGTGAAGCGGAATGCGACGCCGATGAAAACGCTCGAAGATGCGATCAGTATGCGGAACAAGCTGCTGATGCAGATGGAGCAGGCAACGCTTAGTACTGACCCGGCCGAGATCAAGAAATTGCTGACGGTCGTGATCGCGGGAGGTGGCCCGACAGGCGTGGAAATCTCCGGGATGTTTGCCGAAATGCGTAACGGCATTCTCCGCAAGGAATATCCCGAGCTGGCCGGGAAAGGCAGCGAAATATACCTGGTCGACGGTAGTGAGGCGTTACTTTCACCCATGAGCAAGGCTTCACAGGAAGATACCTACAAAGACCTGAGCAAACTCGGTGTAAAAATCCGTCTCAATACCCATGTATCCGACTTTGTAGATGATAAAGTGTATTTCTCCGAAGGCGACAGTATTGAAGCCAAAACGCTCATCTGGGCGGCAGGGGTTACGGGTAGGGTGTTCGAAGGCATTCCGGCGGAAGCTTACGGCCGCGGGCGCAGGCTGCTTGTGGATGCGTACAATAAGGTGAACAGTACTTATAATATCTACGCGATCGGCGACTGCTGTCTGCAAACCACCGACGAAGGCTTCCCGAACGGGCACCCGCAGGTAGCGCAGGTAGCGATCCAGCAAGGCAAGAACCTCGCGCGTAACTTTGAGCTGATCGCCGAGCATCAGCCGCTGCATGCATTTAAATACAATGACAAAGGCTCGATGGCCATTATCGGCCGTGCCAAAGCCGTGGTAGACCTGCCTTCGCCTAAGGTACATTTCAAAGGCGTGATCGCGTGGTTGGCGTGGCTTTTCATACACCTCATTTCGCTGATCAACCACCGTAATCGTATGAAAACGCTTTACAACTGGATGATCGCCTATTTCACCAAAGATCAGTCCCTGCGAATGATCATCAAGCCTTCGGTAACGCAGGAAAAGGTCGAATCGGTTTAATGGAACCGTAATTCAACGTTTATCGTTGGCAGTTTGACAAAAAACACTGAATTTTAGTAACCGAAAGCCATCAGAGCATTCATTCAGTGTGCAAAAAACCAAATAATGGAACCGATCACGATTGATGTAACTCAAAACACACCATACGGTCTCCAGAAACTTGACTCATCCATTTCTTTCCGGAGCTTCATCAGCTTTCTGGAAAGTAAAATCGATCAGGAAGAAACGGTCAAAAAGACATTTTTCTCGCTGGTTCTTGACAAACTGAAAGCCAATCCGGCTTTCAGTCAGGATATTCCCCTCGCGGAAGTCACTAACTATAAGGAGGAACTGAGTTTGATCTATGGCATGCTCATGCCACCTATCGCCAACGAAAAGGAAGTTTTCTGGGCGTTGAGTGCTCCCGTCAGCCCTATTGTTTTTTACGGCACGTCGGGTTTTTACAGCCTGCTTTTCCAGCAGGATGGCAATATACGGTGCGACCTCATCGAAGACCGCGGGGTCAATTACAAGCAGAAAATGCAGATGCTCTATTCCTTCATTCTGGAAAAGCTCTACCATTTTCCGCCCCTGCACCATCCGGATATGATCATTACTTTGAAGGACGACGATTCGGGCCTGCAGAAGTTTTACCGGGTGCATATCGATAACAGTTTTTGTGAAGTATATGCCAAAGGCAGCCTCCCCGAGCTCGACCTCGATACGCTGCGCTCGGATTTGCAGGAGAATTTCGATTTGAATGTATTTTCCACCTTATTGCCGCACAGCCTCTTCCATTTCGAGGGCTTTTCGGTGATTACGCTCAACGACGTTACCGCTGAACACGCCGTCGAAAATATCAAGAATACCATCCTCGACCGCGCTTCCTATGATCCCAAAACGTATTTCAACTACGTGGCGGGCGCATTGAAAATGCTGGTTGAAAACGCTGGGGTCGATTTCGGACTCATGGCCGTCTTGCGCGTGAACAACAAACTCGTTTTCGACCGGAGCTCTATCCTGTTCAGCAAGCTTATGAGCGCCGCCACCGAGAACGACATGGCCGAGCAGACGTACCTCGACATGGCTACCCAGTATTTCGAGGCCCCCAAAACGCTGCTCTTGCGTAACCTCGGTGCGGAAGATCCGAAAAAGCAGGACTTTATCCGCATTCTGCAAAATGACGGTGTGGAAGCGTACGCACTGCTGCCCGTTTACCACGATAACAAGGTAGTAGGTGTGCTGGAAGTGTATTCCAAAGAGCAGAAATCGATTGACGAACGCTTGCTCGCGAAGCTGGACATCGCATTGCCGTGGATCGCGCAGATGATGACCAACTACATCGACGAGTTCAATTTGCAGATCGACAATGTGATTCGCGACAAGTTTACCTCGCTGCAACCCGCCGTACAATGGCGCTTCCGCGAGACCGCCTGGCATTATATCCGCGATAAGGCCCTCAACCCGCAGAGCGCGGAGATAGAAGGCATCCAGTTTCGGAATGTGTACCCGCTGTACGGCGCGATCGACATCCGGAATTCCACCCTCGAAAGAAATGCAGCACTTCGGGAAGATCTTCGTCTTCAATTCAATGTATTGATAGAAACCTTTACTGTTCTTAAACAAAAACTCGGGTTCGGGCTGGCCGACGAGATGATTTTCAAATGCCGCAAATGGATTGCGGAAATCACCGACGAAAGCACCGATAACGACGAAATGAAGATTCGCGACTTCCTGGAAAACGAAGCGCATCCATTCTTGCAGCATTTCAAGGAAGAAAGCCTGAAAATGTTCGGCTCGGGCGCCATGGACCCCGGTGAGCTGGTGCTGCGCAACCGCATTGACCAGTATTTTGAAATGATTGACGAGGACCATGGCTCGGCATTTGCCAACCGTCGCGAGCTGGAAGCTTCAATGCAGGCGATTAACTCCTCCGTCAACCTCTACCTCGATCTGTTCAGAAACGAAATCCAGGAATCATACCCCTGCTATTTCGAGAAATTCAGGACGGACGGGATCGAGTACGACATTTACATTGGCCAGTCCATTGAACCGGAGAAGCGTTTCAGCGAACTTTACCTGAAAAACATCCGCCTGTGGCAGCTGACGACCATGGCAGCCATTGCCCGGATCACACATTCGCTGATCCCGCAACTGGAAAAGCCGCTCGAAACCACCCAGCTGATTTTCATCAACTCGGGCAGTATCGACATCAGTTTCCGGGACGACGAGCGACGGTTCGACGTCGAAGGCGCCTACAACATCCGGTACCAGGTGATCAAAAAACGGATCGACAAGGTGCATGTGAAAGGAACAGGCGAGCGGCTTACCCAGCCGGGCAAGATCGCGCTCGTGTATTTCAATGGCAAGTCGGCCGAAGAATATGTGGGGTATATCCGGTATTTGCAGGAAAAAAATACTTTATTGGATGATCTGGAATTTTTCGATCTTGAAGACTTGCAGGGAGTTACGGGACTTAAAGCGCTCCGCGTAAGTGTGAACCTGGAATCGGACTGGAATTAACGAAGCATCATAACTGAACGTTCTATGAATTATAACCATCGGCTCGACAAGGTTAAGCATCACGTCCACCATTTTTTTGGTACCAAGGCGCTGGCCCAGCTTAGCTACCATAATCTCGTTCATACGGAGTCGGTGGTGGGCAATGCCGTCAAGATCGCCAACCATTATCGGTTGGAGGATAAGGAGACTTTTATCGTGGTGACGGCCGCCTGGTTTCATGATACGGGATACAGTACCGGCGAGGCGGCCGGACACGAAAAACGGGGCGCTGCAATGGCCGCGGAGTTTCTCCGCTCGGAAGAGGTGGAAGAGGAGGTGATCGCCGAAGTGGAAGGGTGCATCCTGGCGACGGTATGGCCGCAAAAGCCGACTAATTTTCTCCAACAGGTTGTTTGCGATGCCGATTTGTACCACTTGGGTACCCCGGAATTCGGCGATTGGAACAAGCTCGTGCGAAAAGAAGCCGAACAGCGCCTCGGAAGGAAAATCGACAAAGCCGAATGGCGCAAAAGCACCATTAAGTTGCTCGAAAATCACGAGTACCAGACCGACTACTGCCGCGATCTTTTGGATAAACAAAAGAAAAAGAATCTCGAAAAGTTGAAGCAGAAGCTGCTGGAAGACGCATTGGAAGAAGCGGCCGCTCAGGAATCGCAGCAGCGGGGCACGTCGGCAACACCGGCGACCGAGCCGCCGGCCACCAGCCCGGCCACGTCGACTGTTGCGGACCTTCCGGTGATCAAGCACCACAAAGAAACATTCATTCCTGAAATAACCGAAGGCAAAAAGAAAAAGGATGACAGGCCGGACAAGGGTATCGAAACGATGTTCCGGATCAGCTCCAACAACCACCAGCGCCTGAGCGATATGGCCGATAACAAGGCGCATATCATGATCACGACCACGTCGATCATCATTTCGGTGCTCCTGAGCGTGCTCGTGCGCAAGCTGGAAGACAATGCATACCTCATTATCCCGACGATGATGCTGCTCACGGTGTGTATGGTCACGATGGTGTTCTCGATCCTGTCTACCCGCCCGACGATCCCGCGCGGTACGTTCACGCAGGACGATATCGATGCCAAAAGCGTGAACCTGCTGTTTTTCGGGAACTTCTACCGGATGTCGTTCAATGAGTATTCCAAAGGCATGCAGACGATGATGAACGACCGGGATTTCCTGTACGGTAGCCTCACGAAAGATGTTTATTCCCAGGGTGTTGTCTTGGGTAGAAAGTACCGGCTCCTGCGCGTTGCTTATAATGTATTCATGTTTGGCATCGTCATTTCCGTGGTTGCATTTGTGATCGCCTCCATTTTCTTCGAACACTGATCCGCCGTCTTATGGAAGCGTTCCGCTATTTCAACCGGGATATCAGCTGGCTTTCCTTCAATGAAAGGGTATTGATGGAAGCCGCGAACGAGTCCGTCCCGCTCATGGAACGGATCCGGTTTCTGTCGATCTATTCGTCCAACCTCGATGAATTTTACCGGGTTCGGATGCCTTACCTGCAAAAGAACGCGATGCAGGATGCGGACAACAATGCTTTTCTGGATGCAGAGGCAACCGTGAACCGGCAGTTGGATGAATTCGGCCGCATTCTCGGGAAGTCGGTTATTCCGGCGCTTGCAAGGCTGGGATTTCATTTTTTGTATAAAGAATCCATCTCCGAACAGATTGCCGTTTTCGCACGCCACTATTTTTACACGCAAATAGCGGGCTTTTTGCAACCGGTTTATTTGAACGATAAGACTTCCTTTTTTCCTGAAAACAACCAGATTTACATCGTCGTGGTGCTGGAATTACCGGGCGACAAGGAGAAAATCGCACTGGTGAATATCCCTGTGCCCCAGCTCGACCGGTTTGTGAAAATCAGGCAGCCCGACGGGGAATACATTATCTTCCTCGAAGACCTTATTCGCTGTAATCTGAGCATTCTCTTTCCGGATGCGCTGGATATCAAAGCATTCAATATCAAAGTTACCCGCGATGCGGAGCTGGATTTGCTCGACGAAGATGGCGAGGACATGGCCGAACAAGTGGAGAAGCAGTTGAGCAAACGCGACTTTGGCCTGGCCACGCGATTGCTGTATGAGCCCGGCTTGTCGTTGCGGCATTTGCAATACATTGTGAATGTGTTTGATCTGAAAAAAGCATCGCTTGTGGAAGGCGGGCGCTATCATAATCTGAAAGACCTGTCGGCGCTGCCCGTGGCTTCACCGGCGATTTCCTATCCCGCATGGCCCGCTGCGCAGCATCTGCAAGGTTTTGTGGAGCCTGAGACATTGTTCGAAGCCCTCACCCGCCGCGATCTGATGGTGCACGCGCCTTACCAGACTTACGATACCATTCTCCGGTTTTTCAATGAAGCCGCGATAGACCGCTCGGTGCAGGAGATCTACACGACCATGTACCGGGTTGCATATGATTCCAAAATTGCCCACGCGCTCATTACCGCGGCTAAAAACGGGAAGAAGGTAACGGTACTCGTCGAGCTGAAAGCACGATTCGATGAAGCGAATAATATCCGCTGGGCGAAGAAGATGAAATCGGCGGGTGTGAAGATCATTCACAGCGTGACCGCATTGAAGGTGCATGCGAAACTGGCATTGGTGAAGCGGAAACACGCAACGCATTCCCACCTCGGCCTGCTTGCCACGGGTAATCTCAACGAAGGCACCGCCCGCTTTTACACCGACCATATCCTGCTCACGGCGCATCCGGCCATGCTGAAAGAGGCCGAGCTATTGTTTGGTTTTTTAAGTAAAAAGAAAAAGCCGGAGAAGATCGACGCCTTGCGTTTCGAGCATTTGCTGGTAGCGCAGTTCAACCTGCAAAACCGGTTTATTGAGCTCATTGATAGGGAAATTGAGAATGCCAAAGCCGGCCTTCCCGCAGGCATTACCATTAAACTGAACAACCTGGAAGAAGAAGTGCTGATCAACAAACTGTATGAGGCTTCCAATGCAGGCATTACCGTAAACCTGATCGTGCGGAGCATTTGCAGGCTCGTGCCGGGCATTCCGGGACAGAGCGAAAACATCCGTATCAAGCGCATTGTGGACCGTTACCTCGAACACGGCCGCGTTTTCATTTTCCATAACAATGGCCAGCCCGAGGTATTCATGGGTTCCGCCGACTGGATGAACCGCAACATTTACCGCCGCATAGAGGTATGCTTCCCAATCTATCATGAAGATTTGAAAAAGCAGCTCATCGACATCCTGGCCCTGCAATGGGACGACACCGTGCAAGCCGTGTGGATCGACGAGAAACTGCATAATGCGCCCGTTACGACGCTTCCCGGGGGCGTGCGCTCGCAGGAGGCCATTTACCAGTACCTGACGGGTGCCGTAGAGAATCTTAAAAAGACATTCTGATGAAAAAACAATACGGATCGGCGTTGGCGGCGGTTGCATTGCTGGGCTTGCTGGCAATGGGCTGCAATTCGACGCAAAAGGAGACGGAGATTTTCCGCGAATACGATTTAAACAAACCCGAGAAGTTCAACCTGCCTGAAAGCCTGTTCGAAGTTTCGGGCATTGCATTCGACAAGGGGCAGAGCGATACGATCTACGCAATCCAGGACGAAGACGGCAAGCTGTTCAGGCTGGCGTGGGACGTGCCTAAACAATTGCATGCGAAGTTTGGTAAAAAAGGTGATTACGAAGATGTTTCGATCATCAACGACCGCGCCTATATTCTGAAAAGCAATGGTACTATTTACACATTCCCGATGGCCGAAGCCATTTTCGAGGAGCCGGAAGGCGTATCGGAGGTGAAAGGTATTTTACCCAAAGGCGAATATGAAGGAATGTATGGCGACGAAGGTACCGGCGAACTGTTTGTGATTTGCAAGAACTGCGCGGGCGATGACTCCAAGAACAGTGTTTCGGGCTATATCCTAAAAACCGGGCCGGATTCGGTGATCGCGGAATCGGGCAAATTTGCGGTTAATGTGGATGAAATTAAGGCGATTACCGGCAAGGTATCGCGCGGTTTCAGGCCGTCGGGCATTGCGCGGAACCCCATCACCAAGGAGTGGTACATTATTTCGGCGGTAAACAAACTGGTGGTCGTGACCGACCGGCAGTGGCGGGTGAAAGATGCCCACCATCTGAACAGCAACATGTTTATCCAGCCGGAAGGCATTGCGTTCGACAATGCGGGCAATCTTTATATTTCCAATGAGGGCGACGACCTTTTCAGCGGAAATGTGCTCAAATTCAGAAAATCGGGCCAATAGGGCCTTTGCTGACATCCTATGAATAGATATTTACTCCGTTTACTTGCATTGGGGACAGTTCTGGCAGGCGTATCGTCTTGTGCCAGCTATAAAACCCGTTTTTCGAAGGAAGGTGCGCAATGGCAGTCGGCTTCGCCCGATCCTGCATTGGAACTGAAACATACCATGTACCTCGTGGGCGACGCGGGCAACGATTCGCCCGGTAACCGTGCGCCGGTTTTGGAATACCTCAAAACGAAACTCGGCACCGAATCGAAAAACAGCTCCATATTGTTCCTCGGGGATAATATCTACGAATCGGGTATGCCCCCGTCGGAGGATTCGGCTGCACGCAAGATGGCCGAATTTCGCATCGACTCACAGCTCGAAACCCTTGAAAACTTCAAAGGACATCCCATTTTTCTGCCCGGTAACCACGACTGGCGCGGTTGGGGCGTGAAGGGACTGAAACGGCAGGAGAAATACGTTCAGAAGCATATCAACGAAGCTCGGGGAAAGAAGGATAAGGAAGAGTATGAAGACTATTTCCTGCCATTGAACGGCTGCTCAGGCCCGGAAGTGGTGGAACTGAACGATAATGTGGTGATCATCGTCGCCGATTCGCAATGGTGGCTTACCGACTGGGACCGCGATCAGAAGATTAATGACGGCTGCGAGATCAGGAACCGCGAGCAGTTCCGGTTTGTATGGGAGAATGTGGTGCGTAAATACCGCAACAAGCACGTCGTGATCGCGATGCACCACCCGCCTTATACCTATGGCCCGCATGGGGGAAGGTTCACCATCAAGCAGCACATTTTCCCGCTTACCGAGCTGAATCCGAAGCTGTACATTCCGCTGCCGGTACTCGGCAGCCTCAGCGCATTGTTCCGCGCGACGATCGGTTCCCGGCAAGACGTCGCCAACAAGCATTATAAGGAGCTCCGCACGGCGGTGCTCGCGGGCGCGAAGAAGAACGGGAAATTCATTTTTGCGAGCGGGCATGAGCATGCATTGGAGTTTATCGAGAATGACGGGCAGGAGTTTATCGTGAGCGGAAGCGGCTCGAAAGTCAGCCCGGTGAGCCTTGGCAAAGGATCGATGTTCTCTTCTTCCAAACTCGGTTTCTCGACATTGAGCTTCTACGCGGGCGGCGAAACCTGGGCCAAATTTTGGGAAGTAACACCGGATGGCAAAGATGCCAAACTGGTTTTTCAGCACAAAGTGAAGGATAAGCAACTGACCGAAATTCCGGATTCGACCATCGCATTTACCGAATACAACCAGCATGCGGACTCGACTACGAAATTCATTGTCAGCAACGAGGTAAAACCGATTGGCAAGATCCACAAGGCGATGCTAGGAGAGCATTACCGGCCATTATACCTCCAACAATACCGATTTCCGGTGCTGGATATGGCTACCTACAAAGGCGGCGTGATCCCTATCAAGCAGGGTGGGGGTAACCAGACCAATTCGCTGCGCCTCCGCGACGGCGATGGCCGGGAATATGCCATGCGCGGCCTTACCAAGGACGTGAGCCGGTTCCTGCCATTTCCGTTCAATCAGATGATCGCGGCGCAATACCTGGTGGAAGATAACTTCCTTTCGACGAACCCGTTTGCGCCCTTGAATATGCCTGCATTGGCGGGGGCGATCAATGTGTATCATACCAATCCAAGAATGTACTATGTGCCTGCCCAGCCCGGGCTGGGAACATTCAACAGCATTTTCGGCGGAACAATGAACCTCGTGGAGGAACGGGCCGACGGTAAGAAATGGAAGAATGCCGATTTCTTCGGGAATCCCGATAAAATCGTGAGTACGCCCGAACTGGTGGAAGCATTGCTGGAAAACAGCAAAAACAAAGTAGATGAATCATGGGCGATCCGCACGCGTTTGCTCGATTTCGTGGTTGGCGACTGGGACCGCCACGACGACCAGTGGGCCTGGGCTTCGACCAAGCAGAAAGACGGTACCATCATTTACCGTCCCATTCCCCGCGACCGCGACCAGGCATTTTCGCGTTACGATGGCTTCCTGACAAACATTGCCCGGCAAACGCTGCCATTCCTGAGGCAATTGCAAACCTACGGTCCCGAGATCCAGAGCATGAAATGGACCACTTGGAGTGCCCGCCTTTTCGACCGCACGTTCCTGAACGAGCTGAGCTGGGAGCAATGGGAGGAGCAGGTGAAGTACATTCAAAAGAACCTTACCGACGATGCTATCGAGGCGTCTTTCAATGACTGGCCGCCCAAAGCGCGCGAAATGGTATCCGCCAAAATGATTGAAGGCCTGAAAGCACGCCGGGCACATTTGATGGAGATCGCACGCACGCACTATGAATTTGTGAGCAAGGAAGTGAATGTGATCGGTACCGAAGAGAAGGAACGCTTCCTGATCGAGCGGATGGACGACGCGCATACGCGTGTGACCGTATATGAGACGGGCAAAGAAGGGCGCATCAAGCACCAGAATTACCAGCGGGTTTTCGAAAATGCGGTGACGCATGCTATTAATATATATGGAAATGGCGACGACGATGAGTTTATCGTAAAAGGCGACGTCCGTAAAGGCGTTAAGCTGCGGCTCATCGGCGGGCTGGGTAAGGACGTTTTCGCAGATAGTGCGCGCGTGAGCGGGGGCGGGAAGAAAACACTCGTTTATGACGATTTAAAAAGCAATACCGTTATCTCGGGCCCCGACACGAAGGACAAGCGCACCAGCCTGTACCGTTTTAATGTGTACGACCGCAGGAGTGCCGACAGCAACTATGATATCACCTTGCCGCTGCCATTGCTCGGTGCGAACCCCGACGACGGTTTCTTCCTCGGCGGGGCGGTGAATATCACCAAATACGGCTTCAAAAAAGAACCCTACGCCTCGGTGCAGAGCATTGGCGGGAGTTTTGCGGTGAGAACGCAGGGTTTCAAAGTCAATTACACCGGCGATTTTATCAATGCATTCAAGAAATTCGATTTTTACCTCGATAGCTATTACCGCGGTCCTCGCTATGCATTCAACTATGCGGGGTTAGGGAATGAAACCGAGCGGCCTGTGGACGATGCCAATTTCTACCGCGTACGCCAGAGTGCATTTTACGTGTATCCTGCGCTCAAAAAACGTTTCGGCGGCCATAATGGCTTTGTTACGTTAGGTCCGGTGTTTGAAGTGAACGACATCCAGGCAACCGGTGGCCGCTACATCACCAGCAGCGAGAATGGCTTGCCGAACGATATTTTCAAAACCAAATATTATAGCGGCGCTAAGTTTACCTTCAATTTCAGCAGTGTCGATAATATCTTTTCGCCGCATACAGGTATCCGTTTCAATGCCGCATTGAACTGGACGGCCGATCTGAAAAGCGACAAAAATTTTACCGGCCTCCGTGCGCAATTTGCCTGGTATACCGCACTCGATCAGAAGGAAAACCTCATCCTCGCCACACAGGCAGGTACGGGTGTGAACTTCGGGAGCGGGTTCCAGTTTTTCCAGATGCCGAACATTGGCGGCAAGTTGGGGCTACGGGGATACCGTACCGAACGGTTCTACGGAAAGAGCTCATTCTGGCACGATACCGACCTGCGTTTGCGCCTCGGCAGCAGCTATAATCCCACGTTACCGCTCACCTACGGCATTTTCGGAGGCTTTGATTACGGTCGTGTGTGGCTGGAAGGTGAATCGTCGGACAAATGGCATTACAACTATGGCGGCGGCATCTGGCTCTCGCCGGTCGACGCGCTGACTATTGCGGTAGGCGCATTCATCCCGAAAGAAAAGAAAGAAGAGAAGCCGCGGATTGCTTTGCAACTCGGGTTCTGGTTTTGAGGGCGGGAGGGGCGACGGCTGACCGCCGACCATGGACCATGGACCGCCGACCATGGACCGCCGACGGCTGACCGCCGACCGCCGACCATGATTTGATCCTGAAAAAACAAGAATAATAGGCCTGCGGCCGAACGCCGACCACGGTCTGGTCGTGAAAAAACAGGAGTAATAGGACGGTCGATGGTCGATGGTCTATGGTCCATGGTCCGTTGTCGGCGGTCAGCGGTCAGCAGTCGGCGGTCACCCGTCGCTCTCGCCCGTCGCCCGGCCGCTATTCCAGCGAATCCCGCAAGGCTTTGGCGCGTTCTTCGAACTGCCTTACGAGGGGAAGGCGATCGGCCGCCCATTGTTTCAACTCGGTGTCTTTGCCGGAGGTCCCTTCGATCTCCATCATTCGTATCACGCGTTCCTGAATCGCGACCATCTGGTTGAGATACAGGGTATCAAGGCTCATTCCGGTTTGCATGGAAAGGCTGTCGAGCTGCTGTTGGCGCTCATCGGAGAGCGTGGTGGGAAGCTGTACTTTCCTGGCTGCGGCGAGCGTCTGTAACTCCTTTCCGGCCTGGGTATGGCTCGCCGTCATTTCTTCGCCGTATTCCTGAATGCTGTCCCGCGTCGTGCGTGATGCGGCTACTTGTCCGGCATTGACCTGAAACAAGGCATCGTCGGCTGCTTCCAGGATAAACTGTTTATCGAGCTCGCCGATCACCGACGGGTCGGTTTTATCGTTGTTTTCGCAGTTTGTAAGGGTGAAGAAGAAGCATGTTAGTGTTAGAAATATGTATCCGCGCATAAACTTCCTGGTTGTTTTGCAACCCGAAGGATAATTATTATGCCAGCGAGATATAAATTTGTAATATTAAATCTACATGACACCTATTCCCGTGAGGGGTTGAATGAATGAATACAGCGCGGCAGGAAGAGTTTGAAGACAGGACGCCGGTGGCTTCTGAGATCATGTACCACGATTTGTTTGCGCTTAACCCGCAGCCCATGTGGGTTTATGACGTGGAAACTTACGGTATACTGGATGTTAACCAGGCTGCGGTGCGGCATTACGGCTTCACCAGGGAGGAGTTCTTGGGGATGACCATCCTGGCTCTGAGGCCTGAAACGGAAATTCCGGTAACGCTGGAAGCCGTAAGCATTGTGCGGAAACACGAGCAGCTTTTCTCATCGGGCGTGTATAAGCACTGCAAAAAGAACGGTGCGCTTATGGATGTCCTCATTCAGAGCAATATCGTTTATGTGAATGGCAGAAAGGCCGAACTGGTACTTGCAACGGACATCACGTCCTGGATCGCCTCGGAGCAGGAGCGCAGGATGTCGGAGGAGAAGTTTAAAGCGATTTTCGACCATACCACGGACGCGATCGTACTTTGCGACGACAATGGCTGCTGCACCGACCTCAACGAGGCAACGCGCCGGATGCTCGGTTATGAAATCAGCGATCTCCGGGGTATTTGCATCGAAGACTTTCTGCAATTACCACAAGAAATGGATTTCAATGTGGTATGGAAGAACTTCCTCAATGGTGAAATTCTCAACGGTTTGATGAAAATCAGGAGGAAGGACGGCACACTGATAACCGGCAGTTTCAATTCCAAATCCAATATTTTACCTGGCTTGCACATGTGCGTGATCACGGATGTGACCGAGAGCCTGGAAAAGAAACGAGAGCTCATGGCGAGCGAGCGGCGGTTTAAAGCATTGGTCCAGGAGGGCGCAGACCTCATTGCGATCCTGGATGAACAGGGAAATTACCAGTTTGTGAGCGAAAGCTGCTATCCCATTCTTGGCATCGAGCCTGGCTTTTTGGTAGGGAAAAATGCATTCGACTGGATCCATCCCGACGACCGCGAGGCTGTACTGGCATTGTTTTTAAAAATCAGGGAACACCGGCAGATCAGGACGGAGCCTTTTCGCTTTAAGGACGGGTTCGGGAAATACCGGTGGATCGTGACCATCGCAACCAATATGACCGATGATCCGGCGGTTGGCGGCGTGGTGGCAAACTCCCGG
This sequence comes from Dyadobacter sp. BE31, assembly GCF_031457695.1. Classification (NCBI taxonomy): domain Bacteria; kingdom Pseudomonadati; phylum Bacteroidota; class Cytophagia; order Cytophagales; family Spirosomataceae; genus Dyadobacter; species Dyadobacter sp. BE31. Next base: position 225,395 of record NZ_JAVDXA010000004.1, on the reverse strand, counting down.
GACATTACCGATGCCGTAGAGAAGGCGAGGGATCTCGAGGTCAGCAACGAGCGGTACCGGCAACAGAATGAGCGGCTGAGGGAAATCGCGTGGACGCAGTCGCATGTGGTGCGCGCGCCGCTTACGCGCCTGATGGGCCTGGTGGAGCTACTTCAATCCGGCGACACCGCGGGTATGCCGGTCGAGATGGCCCTGGGGCTGATCAAATCCTCGGCGGATGAGCTGGACGAGGTGATCCGGGAAATTGTAAGCAAGGCAGATAAAGTTCAGAACGATGACGAATGACGGGCTTAAAATCCTTTTGGTAGACGACGACAAGATCATGTTGTTTCTTCACGATACCTTTCTCAAAAGAAGCGGCGTATTGTGCGATACCGTGCTTTGCTATAATGGGCAGGAGGCGCTGGATTACCTGGATAGCAACCAGGCGATGGAAACGACGTTTCTGGTGCTGCTCGACATCAATATGCCGGTCATGAATGGCTGGGAGTTTCTGGGGGCCATCCGCGACAGGCCCTATTTGTCGAAGGTGCTGATTGTCATGGTGAGCTCCGCAACCGAAGAGAGCGAGAAGTCCCGCGCGTTGACGTTCGGGCAGGTGATTGATTATCAGCAAAAACCGCTCACTGTTGAAACCTGCCGCCGGATCATTGGCTCGGAAAAATTGAGACGATTTTTTGACAACGTCATACTGGAATAGCCGCATTTGATCCGCAGGGTAATAAAAACCCGTATTTGCGCCTTAAAATGCGCTGTCTTTAATATTTTTAAGGGTATTTTTGGGTTTAAACGTTCAAAAAAGCTCCTATTTGAAAGATATCTACTATTCCGAATCTTTTGAGCAGCTTTGGCAGGAAGAGACGGAAATCAAGACCCGGGTTCAAAACCGGCTGTTCTGCCTGACGTTCCTGGTTTGCAACCCCTTGTCGGCGATCGCCTTTTACCTCTCCGGCGACCCGTTTTTTTACACATTGTTGCCGACCCACCTGCTGTCCGATTCCATCATTCTCGGATACATGTTCCTGAATTACAAAAGGGTGATTTCGGGGCAGCAGATGAGCTTCTATACCTTTGCGACGCTGGTTTGCTTTTACGCGTTTCTCCTATCCAGGCCACATTTCTCGTATGTGCAATCCTGCATCAACCTTACGCTCGCGGTCATATTTGCGGGGCTGGTCCTGCGTTGGCCGCTACGTTACGGCGTGGTTATTTCTGTAATGGCCCTCGTGCTCTATCCGGCGTCGATCCATTTTGTGAGCAATACCTCCCTGTCCGATTTTGTGGAGCAGGGGGCCATTTTCGTAATGGCGGCTCATGTAGTGTTCCCTTTTGTGGTTAAAATGAATTATAACAAGGATAAACGAGAGTTCTACTTCCGCTACACCCTGCAACAGCAAAACGACGCTCTGGAACGACAAAAAACCATTGCCGAGCAGGCTACCCGTGCCAAAACCGACTTCCTGTCGATGATGAGCCACGAGATCCGTACGCCATTGAACGGGATCGTAGGCATGGTGCATTTGATGATGCAGGAAGACAGCGGCGAAAAGCCCAATGACTTACTAAAGACCCTGAAATTCTCGGCCGACCACCTCATGGCGGTGGTGAACGATGTGCTGGATTTCAACAAGATCAACTCCAACCACGTGGTGCTCGACCCGCAGCCGTTCAATCCGTTCGATTTTTTTGATACACTCAAGAAGACCTTCGATCCGAAAGCCAATGAGAAGGGCGTTTCCCTGGTGTTCTCCGTTGATCCCGGATTACCCGTGCAGCTCGTCGCGGATCGCCTTCGTTTAAGCCAGGTGATTACTAATCTGGTGCATAATGCGATCAAATTTACCCCCAAGGGATCCGTTACGCTCGATGTAAAACAGGTGGCCCGTACACCTGAGGCCGTGACCATCGATTTCGCAGTGACCGACACAGGCATCGGTATCCCGAAGTCGGAGCAGCCCGGTATTTTTGAAATTTTTACCCAGGTTCGGGCCAGGACTCACTCCGACAGCGTGAGCGGAACAGGACTTGGCCTGGCCATTTCCAGGGAACTTATGCGTCTGTTCGGCAGCGAAATCCATTTGGAAAGCGAGGAGGGGAAAGGGGCGCGGTTTATGTTTCAGTTATCGATGCCCTACTCGGAGCAGCCGATGGTAGTGAACCAGCCATCGCCCGCGGTGGTAGCCGGCGACATGCCGGAAGTGCGGGTGCTGGTAGCCGACGACAATAAAACCAACCTGGTACTGGCCACGCAACTGCTCAAACGCAGGAATATCCTTCACGACACGGCATCGAACGGACAGGAAGCTTATGAAATGTTTAGTAGGAACCGGTACGATCTCGTGCTGATGGACCTTCGCATGCCCATTATGGATGGTTTTGAAAGCACCGCGCTCATTCGCCAGCTCGATCCCGTTGTGCCTATCATCGCGCTTACGGCTTCGGCCTTCGAAAACGAAAAAGAGCGGGCCATGGCTAATGGTTTCTCAGGGTATTTCATCAAACCTTTTATTCCTCAGGACTTCTACGATTATATCTTTCCTTTTCTGGGAATCGCTGTAAAATAATATTTATTAGGTTTATAGTTATATAAATATAACTTTGGCCCCCAGCTTATGCAGCCCAGCTTGCGCAGCCCGTCCTTGGTATCTGCCTGCATAACCCAGCAAAGAAAACGTTCGATCATGCATGACTAGCGGTGGAAATTCCTCTCAATCCAGGGATACCCGGCTCTGGAAAGAGCTGGTGGAAGGCAGTGACCAGGCTTTGGGGCAGCTGATGCATTTCCATTTCAAAGCCCTGCTCAATTATGGCTTCAAGTTTGTGAAAGACGAAGCCTTCGTCAAAGACTGCATTCAGGAAGTATTTATTGATCTCTGGCACAGCCGCAGGAGAGTGGCTGAACCAATGCACGTCAGAGCTTATCTGCTGGTTTCCCTTCGCCGTAAAATAGCCCGCAACCGCCGCACCATGCGCCTGGCCGACGATTCGCTCCATGACGAATATGCCTTTTCCATGGAGTTCTCTCCCGAATGGTGGATGATCAAAGACGAAACCCTGGCCCGGAAAGCACAGGTGGTTTCGGAAATGCTCGCAGCCTTACCTGTACGGCAGCGGGAGGTGATCTACCTCAAATATTACCAGGAGCTCAGTCGCGAGGAGATTTCGGCTATGCTCAACATAACCCCGCAAACGGTTTCCAATCTGCTCCAAATGGCCTACGGCCAGCTTCGCAAACGCTTCAGTCCATTAGCAATCAGTGCACTTTTGGTGTTTCTATTTATTTGATTTTTAGGTATTTGTGATGTTTAAATAAAAATATTTCAAAAAAATCTGTAAATCATGGTATCTGGAAGGTGCCATTTGTATCTCTTTATCAGAAGCGTTCCCCATCATGAATTATCGACATTATACGGCTACCGATTTTGTTACGGATCCGTTTTTCAGATCCTGGATACTGGAACAGGATTCATCGGCGGCGGCTTTTTGGGAAAACTGGATGAACGAAAACCCGGATCGTCGGGAAGAGCTGGACGAGGCGCGTGCATTGTTGTATGTTTTGGCTGAAAAAGCGTTGTACGTAGGAACGGAAGAGCTGGACGGGCGCGTGACGGACTTGCTCGCACACATAGGCGGGAACGCACAGCGTACGGAAATGCGTACGAGGCCTGCATTCTACCGGTATTGGGGTATTGCTGCTTCGATATGCGCCGTGGTAGGACTCGGCTGGCTCGGATACCGTTCCATGGAAGTAAAGCCGGACAGAGTGGGGGAGTCAGCGACTATGACTGAAAATGTGGCAGGGCATATCGTGCGTTTCAACCAGACTACCAAGCCCATTACGATCCTGCTGGATGACAGCAGCGTGGTAACGCTGGAACCGCAAAGTGAGTTGACATTTCCGGAGAAATTCGCTCCGGAAAAACGGGAGGTGCATTTGAAAGGAGAGGCATTTTTCCAGATCAGCCACAATCCGGAAAGGCCTTTTCTGGTGAAAACAAAAGAACTGGTGACCCGCGTACTCGGGACGAGTTTCACGGTAAGGTCATTTGAAAAAGATCGCAATGCATCGGTTTCGGTCAAAACGGGCCGGGTGTCGGTTTATTCGAAGAAAGATGAACCCGGTGCAGGATCGCCGGAAAAAGTGATGGGCGTGGTGCTGAAACCCAATCAGCGGGTGCTGTTCGACAAGCAGGAATCCCGGTTGGTGAAGGTTATAGTGGACATGCCGCTGAGAGTGAGTGAAATACCGGCGGCGTCACTGGTATTCGATGAGGCGCCGGTTAAAAATGTATTCAAAACGCTCGAAAAAGAATACGGTATCGAGCTGTTTTTCAACGAAGAGTTGCTGTCGGACTGCCAGCTGACGGCGAATCTTTCGGGATTACCGATGTATGAGCAGCTAGACCTGATATGCCGGATCATCCACGCGAAATATGAAGTAGTGGACGGGCAGGTGATCATACATGGCGAAGGCTGCAAAGCCGATTGAAATAATGTTCCGACCTGTTTAATGCCCTACGCTCATGCGGATGAGACGGGAAAATATTGCCTTGTTTTTTCAATACGGAATCAAATTGAAACTGAATATGCCCGGAAATCTACATTTCAAAACTTTTGTGTGGGATATCATGAAACTATCCTTTTTACAGTTGTGCATAATCGTCGTCTTTTCTCATGCGACGTTTAGTCATTACCGTTTACTTGGGCAGGATCTGCTGGAAAGAAGAATAACGCTCAAAATGGAGGATAAGAGCCTCAAAAGTGTACTCTTGTCTATCGAACGGAACTCTGAAGTAAAATTTATTTACAACCCGGCCGAGATACGGTCGTCGACGCGCGTCACGTTTCAGGCGTCGAACGAGCCGTTGGCGGAAGCGCTGGTGAGGCTGTTCAGGCCGCTCTCCATTCGCTACGAGGTGGCGGGAAAGCAGGTAATGCTTTTCAGGGCGGAAAAGAGCTCGTCGGTGCCGTTGCCCGAAGCGGAACCGAAAGAGAATAACAGCGAAGTACTAGCTTCGATCAAAGGAAGAGTGACTGACGAGAAAGGCGAGGGCCTGCCGGGCGTAAGTGTGGTGGTGAAAGGGACTTCCCGAGGCACCACCACTAACTCGGCGGGGCAATATGAGCTGGAACTGGGGCAAGGAGAGAACACGCTGATATTCTCTTTTGTGGGGTATCTCTCGCAGGAAATCCAGGCAGGTGCACGGTCGGAACTGAACGTGGCCATGAAAGTGGATACCAAGGCACTGGACGAAGTAGTGGTGGTAGGGTACGGCGAAATGAAGCGGGCCGATCTTACGACCGCCCAGACTTCCGTTTCATCCAAAGACATTGCACGGACCACCAACACGACGTTGGAGCAAGCGATCCAGGGCCGTGCGGCGGGGGTTTACATTACGCAGAACTCCGGGCAACCGGGCGGCGGTATTTCAGTGAATATCCGCGGGATTAATTCGATCAGCGGCAGTAATGAGCCGCTGTACGTGGTGGATGGCGTGCAAATTCAGGGACAATCGGTGTCATTCGGGGCGCAAAGCTCCTCCAACCCCCTGGCCGGCCTTAACCCGGCTGATATCGAATCGGTGGAGGTGCTGCAAGGCCCCTCCGCCACGGCAATTTACGGCTCGCGCGCGACGAACGGAGTGCTGCTGATTACGACCAAAAGGGGGAAGTCGGGCGATACCAAAATTGCGTATGGTTATCAATTCAGCCTCCAAACACCTCCCAAACCGTTGAAAGTAATGGATTTGCAGCAGTATGCACAAATGGTGGGCGAATACCACCAGCTGGCAGGTGGCGAAACGCCGGAGGAATTCCTCGACCCTTCGTTACTCGGGAAAGGCACCGACTGGCAAAAGGAGCTTTTCAAAAATGCACCTATGCACAAGCACCAGCTGAGCCTCAGCGGCGGTAACGACCGTACAACCTATTATTTGTCCGGCGAATACCTGAAACAGGACGGCGTCGCATTGGGCTCCGGGTTTAACCGGTACGCGTTCCGGCTCAACCTGGATAACAAACCCCGCGAATGGGCGAGCATCGGGGCGAATCTCAGCTTTAACCAAACCAACGACAACCTGACTACGAGCCAGGAAAACATCATCTCGAACGCATTGCAGCTCACGCCCCAGGTGCCTGTGAAGAACGTGGATGGTAGCTGGGGTGGCGGTGATGAAAACAACGGAGCGAATATTTTCGCACCGGTCAATCCCATTGCAATTGCCAACCTGACGACCAACAAGCTGGTCAGGAGGCAACTGCTGGGCGGGCTTAACATCGGTGTGCGGATCGCAAAAGGCCTGCAATTCAAGACTTCATTCAACACCAACCTGGGTTTTTCAAATTCGTCCTACTACATCCCGACCTATAAGATCGGCTGGGCGCAGAATGTGACGGCTTCCTATACCAATGGCTCGGGCGTGAATACCTACTGGAACTGGAACCAACTGTTGGAGTACAACAGGCAGTTTGGCAGACACAATGTGAATGTCATGCTTAGCCACGAAGCGCAGGAATCGAGCTGGAAGAACCTGGGGGGAGGGCGTACGGGCTTTCTTACCAACGATATTCTCGACCTCGCGGCGGGCGATGCGCTTACGGCGAGTAATTCGGGCGGATCGGGTGAATGGGCGATGGAATCGTACCTTGGAAGGCTGAGCTACAACTTCGCGGACCGGTACATTATGATGGGTACTATCCGGCGCGATGGTTCGGCCAATTTTGGCGCCGACAACAAATGGGGCTTCTTTCCATCGGTATCGGCGGCGTGGCGCGTTTCGCAAGAGCCCTTCTTTCATGTGCCGGCCATCAGCGAGCTGAAATTGCGCTTTGAAACGGGTATTACCGGCAACCAGGGCAGCGGTGGCATTTATTCGCCTATGGGCACCGGCACGACGCCTACTACCACCGGCTTCCTGCCTACAAAATACGCCAACGACGGCCTGAAATGGGAAGAAACTAAAACGAACAACTTCGGGATTAATCTGGCATTGTTTCAAAACCGCATTCAGTTTGAATTCGATTATTATATCAAAAATACAGACAACCTGCTGATGGAAAAGCCGTTGCCGTGGTACATGGGTACCAACGGTGTAGGCGCAGTGGGATCTCCGACGGTTAATATCGGTGCGTTGCAGAACAAAGGCTGGGGATTTACGATCAATACGGTTAATGTCAACCGCGGCGGGTTTAAATGGGAATCCAATCTGAACATATCGGGTTTTAAAACGAAGATCAAATCATTTTACTCCGATGCGGCGTTTGTGGACCGGACGTCGTGGTGGCTGGCCGACTGGACCCAACGTTCGGAAGTGGGCAAAGCGCCATGGCTGTTCCGCGGCTACATCGAGGAAGGATTGTTCCAGTCGGTGGAGGAAATTGAAAAGAGCGCATTACCAGTGGATAATAACGGCGTGAAGCTGCCTATCAGCGAAAACAATATCTGGGTGGGGGATGTGAAGTTCAAGGATGTCAACGGCGACGGCATTATCAACGAGAAAGATCAGACGGTGATCGGTAATCCTTGGCCCAAGCTGTTTGCGGGTTTTACCAACACATTTTCCTATAAAGGTTTCGACCTGAGTATTTTACTGACCAGCACCTACGGCAATGATGTGTACAACTTCCTGGGCAAGCTGAACACCAACGCGAGCAATATCAACCTGAGCCGTAATCTGCTCGTGCATGCGATGGATTATGCCAAACCGCTCAAAAACGCCGACGGAACCGTCACGCTCTCGAACCCGGGCACCGACGTGGCCCGCATTTCGAACGGCCCGAACGGCAATTTCGCACGCCATACCGATAAATGGGTGGAGGATGGGTCGTTTATCCGGCTGAAAAACATTTCGCTCACCTACAATCTGCCGGTATCACTGGTATCCCGCCAGAAAATCATCCGGGGAGCGAGGGTATCGGTAGGCGCCCAGAACGTCGCCACACTGACAGGCTACTCAGGTTTCGATCCGGAAGTGGGCGCTTATGTTTCGAGGGATGCCAGCGCTGCGAACCAGGCGGTAGGCCTCGACTATGGCCGCTATCCGCTGACGCCCGTTTACACATTCAGTTTAGGATTGGATTTCTAAAACAGCCGAAAAATGAAATACGCGAAAAACATTTACACGAAGCTGATCGCGCTGCTTCCATTCGCATTGCTGGGCGCCTGTTCGGAAGATTTTCTCGAACGGCCGCCCAAAGATGCCATTGTGGATGCCGGTTTTTACCAGACCGACGACCAGGTGCTGGCGAGCACCTCATTGCTGTACAGCAAGGTATGGTTCGATTACAACGATAAGGCGTCGTATAACCTTGGTGATTTTCGTGCCGGTACCGCGTTTTCGGCATGGAACGACAGGGGAAATGTGCTTTTCAACACCACAGGGAACACGCCTGAAAATGGTTCGGCGTGGCGGTCGTTTTTCATCGTGGTAGGCCAGTCGAACCTGGCTATTCAAAACATTCAGAAATATGCCGGGGCGTCGGTGTCAGAGGTTGTCAAAAAGCACGCTATTGCCGAGGCGCGGTTCATGCGGGCATTGGCCTACCGGTTCCTGGTGATGAACTGGGGCGCTGTGCCGGTGATCGAGAACAATCTCACACTGCTTTCGGATACGACCGTGCAGCGCAACACGCCCAAGAGTGTGTGGAAATTTGTTACAACCGAAATGCGCCAGATTGCAGAGGATCTGCCAGAAAAGCCGATGCGGGTCGGGCGGCTTACCAGATGGTCGGCGGAAGGGATGCTGGCCCGGTTTTACCTCGCACGTGCGGGCGTGGAAGCGAATGCGTCGGGCCAGCGCAACCAGGTATTCCTGGACAGCGCAAAGTATTACGCCGATCGCGTGATAACCCTCAGCGGGGCATCGCTGCTGCCGAAGTACGAAAGCCTGTTCCGGTATCCTTACGATAACAATGCGGAATCACTATTCTCACTGCAATGGGTCTATTCGCCGGGCGCGTGGGGTACGCAAAACTCCACACCGGCCTACCTGGCTTACGGGCCCGACATTGCCAATGGCGATGGCTGGGGAGGTGATAAAGGCGCCACCTGGTGGGTGATGCAGCAGTATGAGGGTATTAAAACCGTTTCTGAAACGGTGCTGCAAGGCCGGACGGTCGACCAACGGCTGAAAGCGACGTTCATGCTGCCGGGCGCGAGCTATCCGGAGATTACCCAAACGATACCCGGCGGAAGCCAGAAACTGGTTTTTCCGTTCGTGGGAACCGATAATAATTTTATCGCTATCAAAAAATACATTACCGGTAAAGCCGTGGATGTGGGCGGGCAGGCTGCGCAGCAAAATTACGGGCATGATACCTACATGATGCGCCTGGCCGAGATGTACTTGACCTACGCGGAGGCGGTATTGGGCAATGCTGCTTCTACCACCGACAGCAAGGCATTGCAGTATTTCAATCACGTGCACACCCGCGCCGGACTCTCGCCGGTTACCGGGGCGCTTACTTTTGATCAGATCTTTAAAGAGCGGATCGTCGAGTTTGCCATGGAAGGAATGGCATGGTACGACCTCGTGAGCCTGCATTATTACAATCCAACCAAAGCGTATGCGATCCTGAATGCGCAGGACCGGGGATTTTTCTTTACCAAACCCGACCGTTTTCCCGATCCGACTTCATGGACTTTCACGAAAACGGCCTGGGCCACTGCAGAGCGGAAAATCGATGCGAACAGCGGCAATTTCCTGCTGCCGATTCCGTCGGCAGAGCTCAGCCAGGCACCCAACCTTCAAAAACCGGCGGTCGATTATCAACGTAAATGATTTTGTCAGGCATTTTTATGAATAGACTATTAAAGCTAAAAAACCTTGCGCTGATGGCCACATTGGCACTGATTGGAGCATTCGGTATCTCTTGCCAGAAGGACGATCTTCCGAACAACGGGGAGCCTGTGATCAACTTTATCCGCGTGACGGACCCGGAGGATGCCGATTCGCTGCTTACCGGGGCGGGGCAGGGCAATCTGATCGCTATTGTGGGAGAAAATTTGCAGGATGCGAAGGAAATCTGGTTCAACGACCAGCGCGCCAGCCTGACGCCCACGTACATTACGAGCACGACAATCCTGGTGTCCGTGCCGACGCAGATCCCGGACGAGATCAGTAACAAAATGCGGATCATCTTCTCCAATGGCAAAATCCTGGAACATAGCTTTGAAGTGAAGATCAGCGAGCCGCTGATATCGGCCATGCTGAGCGAATATGTCCCAGCCGGAGGTGTGGCGACGATCCGTGGTGATTTCTTTTACCAGCCGCTTACTGTGACATTTGCGGGCGGGAAGCAGGGCACACTGGTGAATGTGAAAGATCAGGAAATACAGGTGACAGTGCCCGAGGGCGCTCAGCCGGGCCCCGTGACGATCAAAACCAAATTTGGGGAAACGAAGTCGGACCTGTGGTTCCGCGATAACCGCAACATTTTCCTGAGCAGCGATCCGTTTACCGGCTGGTGGAATGCTGCATTTGTGGTATCGAAGCCCGGCGCAGGGGACCCGCCGTCGATTAATGGGAATTACATCCGTGTCAAAAAAGCGATAGGTGGCTGGCAATGGACTGAGGTAGCCGGTGGCCCGCCGGATGCAATGGGGGCTATCAGCAAGAACATTCCTGACTCGGCGATTCTGAAACCCGCCAATTATTTCCTGAAATTTGAGGTGAATACCATGAAGCCCTACAATAACAATGTACTGAAAATTACGGCGGGCCTGGCAAGCGGCTTCAACGATAGCCAATATACCTGGCTGCCGCCTTACGATACCAAAGGGCAATGGCAAACAGTGGTGATACCGTTCGACGAGATCGCCGCCAGCTACGAAAGCGCAGGTTCGAAACTCGCAGTTAGTGCCAAAGGCTACTACACACGCCTGCTTTTCCACGGCGGCGGAGACCTCGATTGCGATATGGCGTTTGACAATTTCAGGATCGTGCCGAAGGGAGGGGAGTGACGACTGTTGACGGCTGACTGCCGACCGCCGACCGCCGACCGCCGACCATAGACCATGGTCCATGGTCGATCGTCTATGGTCTTCCCCCAACGGGACCTGCTTGCGATCCGCAATCGGCGATCCGCAATCGGCGATCAGCCGTCGGTGGTCGGCGGTCGAATACTCCACATTCTGTATCTTGCGTTTCAAGCTAAACCTGAACCCATGAAACGCAGAAAAGTTATTCAAAGCCTTACCACATTGCCATTAATCGGCTCGTTACCGGTTTCCGGAGAGCGGGTTGAACATGTTTCCCGGAAGAAAAAGCGGGATGTTATTGCCGAGCTCGGTATCCGTTCGTTCATCAATGCGGCCGGAACGCTCACTTATATGTCGGGGTGCATTATGCACGACGAGGTCGTGGAAACGATCGAAAACACCTCCCGGCATTTTTGTATGATCGATGAAGTGCAGGACAAGGTAGGAGAGAAGATTGCCAAATTGGTACATTCGGAAGCGGCGATGGTGACGTGCGGTGCTTTTTCCGCAATGACACTCGGCCTCGCGGGTGTGCTCACGGGCCTGGATGTACGCAAGGTGGAACAGCTGCCGCATCTGGAAGGAACCGGTATGAAGTCGGAGGTGATCTGCCAGAAATCCCACAACGAGCGTTACAACCACGCTTTTTTGAACACGGGCTGTACCGTAGTAGAAGTAGAGACGATTGAGGACGTGGAAAAGGCGATCAGTGAAAAAACAGCATTGCTCCATTTCCTGAACATTACAGCTAATGCCGGGCAGATCAAACACGAGGAATGGCTTGCATTAGGCAAAAAACACAATATCCCCACCTCCATCGATATTGCCGCCGATGTGCCGCCTGTTTCCAATCTTTGGAAATTCAATGACATGGGTTTCGATCTCGTGTTCATTTCCGGGGGCAAAGCCATGCGCGGACCGCAAAGCGCCGGGATATTGATGGGGCGGAAGGACATCGTCGCGGCTGCGCGCCTGAATGCGCCCCCGCGTGGGTTCACGGTTGCACGCGGGCACAAGGTTAACAAGGAAGAAATATTGGGCATGTACGTGGCACTCGAGAAGTTCATTTCCGGCGATCACGACCGGGAATGGAAAGATTGGGAAGCACAAATTGCACGCATCGAAAATGCGGTGAAAGACTTGCCCGGCATTACAACCAAAGTGACTATTCCCGAGCTGGGGAACATCACGCCCACGCTGACAATCAGCTGGGATGACAGCATCGTAAAACTGACGGGCCGCGGGCTGCGTGATAAACTGCGGTTCGGTTCGCCATCTATCGAAGCGGGGTTTTCCGGATTGCCGCTGTATTACTACCAGGCAGGTTCCGATTCGATTGACCCCGCTACGGAAGACTCGCTGAAAGGGGCCAACCTCATCCGCATCACAGCGTGGATGTTGCAGCCCGGCGAAGATAAGGTGGTGGCGCGGAGGTTACGGGAGGAGTTGATGGCTGCTGGCCTTCGGCCGACCACCGACGGCCGACTATGATCTGTGTTCAGCGGTCAGCGGTCGGCTGTCAGCCGAAGGCCTATTCCCTCAGCGCGTTCACCTTTTGATAAAGCTCGATAACCGTGTTGACGCCGAGCTTTTCGAAGATCCTCAGTTTGTAGGTACTTACCGAGCTGCCGGTGATATTCAGAAGTGTGGCGATCTCTTTCGTCCACTTGCCTTCCAGCAGCAGGTCCATTACTTCGATTTCACGTTGTGAAAGTGCGGCGAGCGGATTGCTTTGCCGCATTTCAGGCGTGTTACCGTGAAGAAGGAGCCGCTGTACCATTTCGCTCACGTACCGGCCATTCGTGAGTATGGCCGCGATAGCAGTGCGGATTTCCTTTGTGGACGAACTTTTTGAAAGAAAACCATTTGCGCCCGCTTTGAGATAATGCATGGCATACAGCTCTTCGTCGATGTCCGAGAACACCATAATGGTTACGCCGGGTTGCAGCCGGCGGATCTTCGCGATCATTTGAAAGCCTTCTCCATCGGGTATGTTGATGTCGAGAAAGATGAGGTCGAGCCGGCGGGTGGAAACAATGTGAAGGGCATCCGGAAAGTTATCAGTTTCCCAGGAAGCAACCTCAGGTAGTACATCGCGTATAATGAAAAGGGTTGCAAGCCTAACGATGGAATGATTTTCAATAAGCAGTATGTGTTTCATTTACGAAACGGGTCAAAAGGTGTTTCCCAACGGAATCCGAATGCCGTTCCCGTGCGGTAAATTTAAGTGACCGATCGGTTTGTCTGTGTAGCGTTGACGCAAGTTCGGAATAGAATCTTTTCTGTTGCTATTTAATAAAAGCTACACGTAATGTATTGTTAATCAATTAATTGTATGTGAAAATAGAATTAATTTCAATACTTGCAATAATTGTTTAATTTAATTTGGGTTACTTGTGTAGTAGTTTTAATACTACGCTTGTTTACAAAATTTCTGCGTCTATATTTGTTCAATATATTTTTTACGAAATAGTTCGGGAGGTAAAAATCCGCAACCCCGCCGGCTATGCAGACAAGGTTTCCTTTTTTCGGTTTTCTGTGAATAGGCTAGTACTTCCTCTGACTCTCTTTTGCGTATTTCTCTGTTTGGAAAATGCTTTTTCTCAAAAGGGGTATACCCTCAGGCATTTTACGGATGACAACGGCATGCCGCAGAATAGCGTGCGAAGTCTTGCCGCGGATTCAGAAGGCTTTGTCTGGATCGCTACTGAGAATGGGCTGGCACGTTTTGACGGGCAACGGTTTAATGTATTCGATAAATCGTTTGTGGGCACTACCAGCAACCGCTTTTACATGCTGTCGCCGTCGATGAACCCCACGAGGGCCGGTCGACCGGGGCAACAGAAGCCAGGACACGAGATTTATGCGGCAGCAGACTACAACCAGTTTGTGAAGATCGAGCACGGTATCGCGAAGGTCGATTCCCTTTATTATAAAAGTAAAATTCTGACGCTTCCGCATTTCGATAACGGAAGTCCACAAACGCTTATTTCGGCGGGTATCCCCACCTACCTCCGCGATGTCGCCCGCCCGAGCTACTACATTATTCCCGACAGCTACGGAGAAGGGAAGTATTATGTGATTGACAGCGCTTCGGTACAGCTGTACCATGGCGGCCGCAAATTGTATCAAACGGCATTTGCGACGGATTCGTTGCCGTTGTGGTGGAATTACTTTATGCTGGGTGATCAATTGTACTATGCCGGCGAAAGCGGTAAAGTGTTAGGTATCAATGCGCATGGCGTGCGTGCGGTGCATATCGACGGCGATATTCTTCGTGATAACCAATACGATAGTCAGTTCGAGGGTATGAAAGTTTTTTGGAACATTACATCCGATCAGCTCTTTTTTTACCATCACAAAAAGCTGTACGTCGTCAGCGAAGAGCGGAAACGCGGGCTTACGACGCGGCTGGTGCTGGACGGGTATGACCTGGATGAGCAGGTGATCCAGTCGGTGTACCGCGATCCCGCCACGGAAACGATATTTCTCGGCAGCCCATCCAAGGGCCTGTTTGTGCTGACGAAGCATACATTCGAGGCATTGACCTCCACCGAGCCCGATATTGCGAACGTTTATTATGCAACGGTACCTATGGGCGACCGGAGCATACTCACGCCGATGGGCATAGTACTGAGCAAAGATCCGGCTTCAGGCCAGATTACGACCGGAAAAGTGCCGGTCCTGGAAGCATTGTATATGGGCGACAAACGCAGCTTGTTTTACGATAGGCACGGTTTGCTGTGGGTCAAAATGGGTGATTTCCTCTACCAGGTCGATCTGCAAGCCAACCGAGTGTTGTACAAATTGAATTTCCACACGGAAATCAAGCATATTTATCCCGACCAGGATGGGAAAGTCTGGGTCGCGACAGGCACGAAGGGAATTTTCACGTTGGACCCTTCCGAAAAGGACCCGCAGCCGAAGTTGATCAGGGATGTCATTAAAGGAACCTATTTGCAGACTTTCGGAGACGATATGCTCGTGGGCACTACCACGGGGTTGTATGTGTTCAACCGGCATTCGGGCGAAGCGACTCTCATCAAAAGTACGGAGGGGATTTACATCAAAAGTCTTTACGTGGATAAGGCCAACCGGATCTGGATGACTGCCAACGGCGAGGGGTTGCTGATGTACGGGAAGAACAAACTGACCCGTTTCCCGTTGGATAGGAACCGTTACCTGGGAAGCCCGCATTGCATTGTGGACGATGGACACGGGTTTTTCTGGATACCCACGGATAAAGGCCTGTTCCAGATCGCCATGCAGGACCTGCTCGACTACGTGCGGGCACCATTCGACTTGTTTTACCTCTACCATGCCAAAGAGGAGGGTTTCCTCACGAATGAGTTCAATGGGGGATGCCAGCCCTGTGCCTCGACGCTGAAAGACGGTACTATTTCGCTGCCATCGCTCAACGGCTTGATCTGGTTCCGGCCCGATAAGGTGATCAGGAAAGTGCCTTCGGCAGGTATCGTGCTGGACCGGATTCTGGTGAACAGGCAATGGCTCACGAGCCTGGGCGATACACTGGTGCTACCCGCTAACCCGGTGCAGGCCAGGTTTTTCTTCTCGACACCCTATCATGGCGACGCTTATAACCTGAATCTTTCCTACGCGCTTCTGGATGAGGATGAGCCGGTGCAGCCTTCGGACTGGATTCCAATCCAAAGCAACGATTTCAGCATTGTGTTTTCCAACCTGGGCCACGGGAGGCATACGCTGTTGGTGCGCAAGGTGAATGGTTTCGGAAAAGATAATCACACGATCCGGAAGATCTGCGTGATCGTACCGCCGCTCTGGTACCAGACCTGGTGGGCAAAAATATTGCTCGCGCTGGCGGTAGCGGGAGGTTTTTACCTGTACAACAGTTTCCGCCTGCGTAAAATATCGAAGGAAAAAGCGCGGCTCGAAGAAATCGTCGCGAAACGTACCGAAAGCCTGAACCTCGCGCTGCGCGACGTGGAGGAGTCGAAGAACGAAATGAGCCGGCAATTGCATATGTTGTCGAGGCTGCTCGCTTCGATGACGCACGATATTCAATCGCCGCTGAATTACATAATGCTCACGTCAGGCTCTATCCCGGCTATGATCGACAAGGGCGAGCTGGGAGTGGTTTCGGAAATAGGGCAGGTGATTTCCAATTCCTCACGCCGCATGAGCGACCTGTTGCGCGGCTTGCTCGATTACATCAAAGTGCATGTCTACGGCAACAGCATTCAGTTCGAAAATGTGGCGCTCAGGCAGTTGGTTGAAAATAAATATGAACTGTTTAAAACCGCTAGCGAGCAAAAAGGGAATGTTTTTCAGAACGAGGTCCCTGCCGATCTGACGGCCCGTTCCGACGCCCAGATGCTCGCCATTATGGTTCATAATCTGCTCGATAATGCGGTTAAGTTTACGTATAACGGCACGATCAGGGTCACGGCCGCCATGGAAACCGGTTCGGGTGTTGTAATGCACATTTCCAACCCGGGGGCGGGTATTCCGCTTCATGTGATCGACATTATCAACACACCGGACCGCGAAGATACCGACGAAGAAATGCGGCCGCTCGGACGGAAAACGGGACTTGGGCTACTGATTGTCAAGGAGGTGGCGAAACTGATCGACGTAAGGCTGCACGTGAGCAGCGAAGCAGAGCAAACATGCTTTACCCTGCAATTCAATGCGGCTAGAACTGTTTAAGCAACGAAACCTTTTTAGAAAGTTCGATTGAATCGACCACATCCAGCTTGTTGAAAATACGACGTTTGTAAGTGCTTACGGTATTTTCTTTCACATTCATGATCGCTGCGATCTCCTTGGTCCATTTGCCTTCGGTCAGTAGCTGCATTACGCGCATTTCGTTCGGCGAGAGGCTGGTAATAGGGTTCATTACCTTACCGAAATTGTTGTCTTTGATTGTGTTGAGCAGGATTTGCTGCACCTGGTAACTTACATATTTACCTTTGCTCATCACGGCTTTCAATGCCGCCTTGAACTCGTCGTGCGAAGCTTGTTTGGAAAGAAATCCGTTGGCGCCCGCCTTGATGTAGGGTAACGCGTACACCTGCTCGTCGTACCCCGAATGTATCAGGATGATGATATCCGGCTGTTTGCCGCGGATCATGTTCATCATTTTGATATTCTCGCCGCCCGGAATGTCGATGTCCAGGATGAGGAGGTCAAACCGCTCCCGATCGAGTAAAATGAGGCCTTCGGGGAATGTATCACATTGGGTAACAGTGGCTTTTGAATCAGATTCGGAAATGAGAAGTTTCAGCCCCATCCGGATTAGGGGATGGTCTTCGACGATCAATATCTTCATAAACAGTTGATCAAAGGATACGGATATTAGTGGTTAACTCGCAAATCTAAAAATTTATTGATGCTTCGAGTTGTAGAAATGTATCTACGCCTGCAACGTTTTAACTCTATAAATGCACTGTTGTATACTTAGTAAATTTGTGCATTAATTAACGTTGAGTATCATAAATATCCTTCCGGCGCTGTCGGAGGGCTATTTTATTTTGGGGGAAAGCGGGGCCGGGAGCGACAATCGCTTACCATTACACGACACACACTTTCACGTTCAGAACGGGCCGTTTAAATTTACCCTTATGAACGACCAGCAAAAACAATTCGTCCTTGCTTTCATGGCATATGCCGCCCAGCGCGATCTTCCGCTGGAAAAACTCTGCCGCCTCTCGGGTATCGGACTGGAAGCGCTTGCACTCGGCGGGGCTTTCGAAATAGGACCGAAACAGTTCAACGATCTTTGGCTGAATGCCTGCCACCTGAGTAGCGATCCGCTGTTTGGGTTGCATTTGGGCGAGTCGCTGCAACTGGCCGCATTGGGCATGGTGGGTGAAATTATCAAAAGCAGTACGACGGTCGGCCAGGGAGTGGAACACGCCGTGGCCCTCACGCCGCTGATCACCGATTTGTTTGGCATGACAGTCGGGCACGATGCGCATACATTCACGCTTCGCCTGCATCCGAACGAAAGCCACCGCGCGGCTTCACCCTTTGCCTTTGGGCAAATGGCCAGCTTTTTCCTCGTTTTTGCCGTGCACGAGCTGGATGGGCTCATCCTCGCACGCATACGCCCGGAGCGCGTTAGCATGCCTTTTGCCGATGCCGCTGCCCCGGAGCTGGAACGGGTCCTGCGCTGCACCCCCACCCGTTCAGAAGATGATTATGTCATATCTTTTGACCGTAAATATTGGGATATGCCCATCCTCACGGCCAATTACGCTTTGCAGGAAAGTCTTTTGCAGAAAGTGGGCACAGCGGCGTCCGGCACGGCAGGGACTGATTCGTGGCAAAACAAGGTGCAACAGTATTTGTTGAAAAATGCCTATCTCGGCATCGTTTCGCTGGAAGAAATGGCGGCCAATTTCAATGTAAGCCCACGCAGCCTGCAACGAAAACTGAAAGATGAGCAGGTTACCTATCAGGAACTGGCCGATGAGGTACGCAAATCGCTGGCGCTGCATTACCTGGAAAGCGGAGGGTATTATGTGAAAGAAATATCTTACATGCTGGGATATAATGAGTTGAGCGCTTTCTCGCGGGCGTTCAAGCGATGGACGGGCGTGACGCCGGCGGGGTATCGGAGGGTGTCATAGAAGGTTAGTAGTGGTCAGGAGTAGTCATATGTGGTCATGTATGGTCAGGAATAGTCGGGGACAGTTCGGAATAACCATTGAGTTAGCGTAATTATTATTTCCTGACCTACTGACCACACTTGACAATACATGACTACATTTTATCATTATCGTTTCCGTTTCATTCCCCAACTCCCCACGCCTTATTCGGCAGCGGACCCATTTCCAGTTCAAGCGTTCCGCCGTTCACCAGTTCCTCATGCGTGAATGTGGGAACATTCAATGCTTTGCCGTTCATTTTGGCACTTTGAATGTATTTGTTGACCACCGAGCAGTTTTGGGCAATCACCTTAAATTCCTTCCCGTTGGGCAAATTGATGGTCACTTTCTCAAAAACAGGGCTGCCGATTGTGTAAACCGGTAAACCAGGTGTGATCGGGTAGAAGCCCATGGAAGAAAACACGACAAATGCCGTCATGCCGCCCCCGTCTTCATCGCCGGGGATACCGAAGATATTGTCTTTAAACCAGACGTCGAGGAGGAAGCGAATGCGTTTTTGCGTTTTCCAGGGCGCGTCGGTGAAATTATAAAGATAGGGAATGTGGAAACTCGGCTCATTACCCATTGAATACTGTCCTACCAGGCCGGTCGCGTCCGGGAATTTGGCCCAGAATTCGTATTTGCTGCGTCCCAATCCTTCGCGGTAAAGCTGATCGAGGCTGCTTTCGAATTTCTTTTTGCCGCCCATTAAGCCAATAAGTCCTTTCACATCGTGCTGTACCTGCCATTTGTAAGTCCAGCCGTTGTTTTCATCATAAAAATCGCGGCCGCCCATTCCGCCGTCGAATTTCGGATCGATGGCAATCCATTTGCCCTGGCTGTCTTTGGGGATGAACATTTGCTTTTCTTCATTCCAAAGATTTTTGTAGTTGGTTGCGCGGGCATCGAATTTCTGGAAATCAGCATTTTTTCCGAGATCTTTGGCCAGTTGTCCCACGGCCCAGTCGTCGTAACTACCGCCCAGGGTAACCGCTACTGCCTGACGTTTTTCAAATCCATCGACCAGTTTTACGGTCTCTTTTTCGCCGGGAGTAAGGGCGGGGAAGAAGCCTTTAGAATGATAAATGTCGTCCAGTTCGCATTTAGGGCCATTTCGCCACGGAAGCATGGTCGCCTGCTCGGCATTCTTCTTCATGCCCTCGTAAGCTTTGGCAATATCGAAGTTCTTAAGGCCTTTGCGGTAGCCGTCGAGCAAGGTTACCGAGGAATGAAAGCCGTTCATACATGCGTGATCGCCGAAAAGCACCGGAAATGTGGGCATCCAGCCGCTTTGCTCGTACATATGCACAAATGATTGCAGCATATCTTCCTCTTGCGCGGGATTCAGGATCACACGGAGCGGGTGGTGCGCGAGGTAAGTGTCCCAGGTCCAGTCGTCTACATAAAACGGCCGGTTGCTGGTGTGTACCTTTTTGTCATAACCGCTGTAATACTGATTGTCTTCCGAAATATTCACCATGCGCTCGTAGGTGCGGTAAAGCGATGAATAGAAACTCCGCTTCTGCGCCTCGGTACCCCCTTCCACGCGGATTTGGCCGATTGTTTTTGCCCAAACCTGTTCACCCGCTTTTTTCAGGTCTTCGAATCCGGTGTTTTTTACTTCGGTTTCAAAGTTTTTTTTCGCTTGTTCGGCGCTTACAAACGAAATCGCGTAACGAAATTCGATTGCGGAAGCACTATCCGGGAATGTAATGTAGGCTTTGGCCCTTTTCCCTTTTGCTTCGTCGCCGGATACTACATTTTCACCATTAAGAGAACCTGTTTTACCCGCCTCGCTGAACGTGCCATACAGGTAAACGGGGATATCATCATGGTATATCTCGCGGGCCATGATCTCTTTTCCGCCAGTGAATTTCCAGCTGCCTTCCCCATTGTTGTACTGGTCGAAAAGAATGCTTTTCCGGCCATTCTTCGGAAATTCAAAGCGATAAATGCCAGCCTTTTTGCCAGGGACAAATTCTACTTTTACTTCGTCGTCAATCAGATAAGTGGAGTAATAATAGGGCCGGAGCACTTCAAGGTCGTGATCGTAAGCCATTTTGTGCTTCCAGGAGGCCGCGCTTACCGGCTGAATACTCGGCTGCAACGCAAATGCCTGACCTAGCCGGTGCGATACGATGATGGCCGGAAAGCTCGAAATCTGATCGTCGAGGTAATCCTGGCGGACGGGGAACATCCGCATCATCTGGTTTGGCAGCTGCACGGTGGGCCGGGTAGGTTCCAGGAGCTGGCCTACGTTTCCAACGCGCAGGTCTACGTATTGCAGGTTGTCTTTTTCAGGACTTTTTTGTGCGGGACTGGTTAAAGAATGCAAGCAAAAAGCAAGTATGAACGAGGAATTAGTCAGTTTTTTAAAGGGTTGAATCATGCTTAATCAAATTTTAATGACAGTTTCGGTGCTTCTGTTTTGGTTGGTTATGGTTTTAAAAAGTATAGATAACAGCTTATTCGGGGTTTTCCTGAAAAAACAGGCCCTGTTTGGCGGGTTATTAAAAACCCTGGTTATTGTTTAACTTTAAATTGATATCGTGCAAGTGTAGTTTTGGGAAACGAACACGAATTAAACGCGCGTTACTTAAGAAAAGCTTAACAATCGATTAACAGAACCCTTAAATGCATTGCCAGGAGAAAACTTTTTGTGGTTTTCCCGCCAACCCGCTCTTATGAAATTCAGGTCTATTCTCTTTTATTTTTGGTTAATTGTATTGTCGGGCGTCGTTTTTCAGGCGAAGGGCCAGTCGTACGGGCTTGGTTTCGAGAGTTTTGAAGCAGTACAGGACAAACGCACAGGGCTCGACCTGAGCCCGGACGGACCGATTTGCCTGGACGACGATTTCGAGCTCACATTTGAGCTGTCCTTTTTGAGGAATAAAAAGACCTATTTTGGCTACATCGTCCGCGTCATCGGCGACGACCAGCAGAATATCGACCTGATTTACGACAACAGCTCTGTCAATCAGGACCATTTTAAACTGATCATCGGGGAGCAATTTTCGCCTACCGCGTTCGATTTTCATGGAGATGACCTCTTCGCCAAATGGAACCGTGTCACCTTGCGTTTTCAAAAGCAAAAACAACAGATTACCGTCGTATACGGAAACCGAAGTTTTTCACAACCCGTAAAATATGTAACAAAGGGTTGCTATAAGATCCTTTTCGGTGCCAATCAGTACAAGGAGTTCCGGACGACTGATGTGCCGCCGATGAAAATCCGGAACGTGGAACTGCGTGAAGGCGGATACGTGGCCTATCACTGGCCTTTGGATGAAACGGACGGAGTGAAAGCCACGGAGGAAATCCGGCAAAAAGCTGCGGTAGCCGCCCATCCGATCTGGATTAAAAAACTGCATTATGAATGGAAACTCCTGCAAACGGTGACGCTGAAAGGCTACGTGCGGGTCGGGTTCGACGAAAAAAGCAGCAATGTATTTGTGGTGGGGCAGGATTCGCTTGTACGGTTCAGCCTGGCCGGTAATAGGATGGTGACGATGCCTTACCGAAGCGGAAAACAGCCTGTTTATGTCGATAACCAGGTGCTGTTTGATACCGGCAGGAACCGTTTGTATAACATTTTTCTCAACGAAAAGCAGGTTACAGCCTTTGATACGGCAACGCGCAGCTGGGATAAGAACGACATTCCTGCCCAGGCCAAGACCTATTATCTCCACGCTAATAAATTTCTTTCACCGACCGATTCTTCCATTTACATGCTGGGAGGCTACGGGCATCTCGCTTACAAAAAGGAGGTGCAGCGTTACCACATACCGTCGGGAACGTGGCAGCAGGTTACGCTGGACGATTCCGTTTTCACGCCCCGGTACCTGGCTGCACTGGGCGCTACGCCGGGAGGCGCATATGTGATAGGCGGGTATGGCAGTTCGACCGGCCAGCAAATGCTCAACCCGCGCAATTGGTACGACCTGCTGTATTTCGATCGCGCGAAGCGGAAATTCAGGAAGATTTATGAATTGAAAATGCCGAAAGAGGATTTTGTTTTTGGTAACTCAATGATTATCAATGAACAGGATAGCTCCTATTATGCATTGATTTTTCCGAAGCATCAGTTCAGCTCCGAACTGCAACTGATCAAGGGTTCGCTCAGCCGCCCGGAGTTTACGCCGGTAGGTTCTAAGGTTCCTTATCAATTTATTGATATTGAGTCTTTTGCCGATCTTTTTTATGACAAAGCGAATGGACGCTTCGTTGCGGTGACGCTCTATCGGGATGCGAATTTGCAGACCAGGGTGGCTATTTACTCGCTTTATGCCCCGCCGCTCGAAACCGTGGCCCCGCAAACAGCTTCGGCGGGAGATGCTTCGGGGCGCAGTTTGTGGATCATCGGGGCGATTTTCCTGGCTGCATTGCTGGTATATTGGCTTTATCGTTACATGCCGGGGCAATTGGGAAAGCAAAAGGCGACGAAGGCGCCGGTAGTCGGGCCCGTGCGGGAGTTGGAAGTACTGCCCGAGGCAGAACAGCCGGTAATGGAAGACGAGATTGTCGAAACGGTGCTGCCTTACAAAAGCTGCATTCTGCTGTTCGGTAATTTACAGTTGTATGATGAGGACGGAAATGAGATCACCAAGCAGTTCAGCCCGTTGGTGAAGGAGCTGTTTTTGGTGATATTACTTTATTCTATCCGTTGGGACGGAATCAGCTCGGAGAAATTGAAGGAATTGTTGTGGTTTGATAAGCCATCGGAAAGCGCGCGGAACAACCGGTCGGTGAACATCGCGAAGCTGAAAGCGATCCTCGATAAGATGAAGCATTGCCAGGTGTCGAAAGAGACTGGTTACTGGAAAATCAAAATCGATTTTGAGAAGATCGAGGTCGATTACATGCATTACCTCACGTTGCTGGGGAACCGTAAGCTGCTTACGAAGCAGAGCATCATTGAACTTGCCAGCATCACCAAGCGGGGCAATTTCCTTTCGAATGTGGAATATGAATGGTTGGACAGCTTCAAATCCGAGATTTCGAACGAGATCGTCGATGCTTACCTGCGTTATGCGGCTTCGATCAAAATCGCCGATGATCCTGAATTTCTCGTGAAGCTGGCCAATTACGTGTTCTATTTCGATCCGGTGAATGAGGAGGCCATGATCCTCAAATGCAAGGCGTTGGCGCATTTGGGTAAGCATTCTCTCGCGAAAACCACTTTTGAAAACTTTGCCCGCGAGTATAACCGGATTTATGGGGAAGATTTCAGGAAGGATATGCCCGAAGTGCTGCATTCATGACAAGACGGAGTTCGTGAACGGCGTTTTCGGGCAAGCAGTTTCGGGTATTTTTGTGGTAAGTATCTTATTCGTAAGTTATTATGACGGAATCTCTACTCAATCTTTGCCGCGAAACGACGGGAATGTCCGGTGAGGAACTGGCTATTGTGGAACGATATCTGAAAATCGTCAGACTGAAACGCAAGCAATTCCTGATCAGGGAAGGCAGGCAATACGACTTCATCGGGTTTGTCAGCAAGGGTGCTATCCGCCATTTCACCTGGCGCGATGGCGTGGAAAAAACTTGCAACGTCAACTTCGAAAATCAATTCTTCACCGATTTTGAGAGCTTCTACCGAGGCACGCCTACAACCAATAATTCGTTAGCGATGGAAGATTCTGTCGTCCTGATCCTTTCCAAAACGGACCGGGATCTTTTGCTAGCGGAATGTCCGGCTTTCGAGCGCTTTTCGAGAGTGGTCAGCGAGCAGGCAGCGCAGGAGGCCGCCGAACGTGCCTCGCGGCTCAGCTGGGATCGCCCGGAAGATCGTTACCTGCATTTGCTGGAACATCAGCCTGACTTTGCAAGGCGTGTTCCGCTGAAATATCTGGCCAACATGCTGGGTGTTAGTGCCGAAAGTTTGAGCCGTATACGAAAACGGCTTGCAAGCTCTGTGTTTTCTTGACGATCGTCAAGCATTTGCCGGTCATGTGGGAAATACCTTTGTGTTGTCGCAAGGGAGTTCCTGCGATGTTTGCATTTAACTATTCAGCCATTATCAATGAAAAATGAAATGACTCTTCCGGCGGAGCCGCAGGTGCTTCCGCTCCGGGAAACCGCTCCAATGTTGAAAGCATGGGTCCGCAACCACATTTATGCCAATGCATTAGGCCTGGCCATTCTGCATCCGTTTCTGGCCCATTATTTTACCGGCCCACACGACAAAGCGCTCACTGCCCCGCAGCTGGTCATGCATAATGTCTCGCTCGTTACTTTTATCATGCTGCTCGTTGTCTGGCAAAACCGGGCGCTTCAAAATCATTTTTCTGTCGGTACATTCAGGGGATTAGGGTATTTTCTGTTGTTGGTACCTGCTGCTTTCTGGCTCGGATACTATACATTATATATTCCGTTCGATATCATTTTCATGTATGCGACGATCGGTATCATCAATGCCGCTTTGGTAGGGTCGCTATTGCCTAAACCCCGGCGATGGGCCTGGCAATGCATATTATCTTTTCTGTTGGCCGGAGTAGCCGGTGCCGCTTGCGGCATCGCAGCCTATTTCGCGGGGCTCAAAGACGCCGGTGGCTTCGTGAAAGATTACGGTATGTGGTCATTGATCAGCATTACCGCGGCAATCACCTACGGTTCACTGACGAGGCGGGCCTTGGAGCGGCAGTTAAACGAAATATCCGGGGGGAAATCTGCCTGAAAACAAAACAGAGACTGCCGAACCGGCGGTCTCTGTTTGAATCACCCTTAACCCTCATAAAAATGTAGTGTAGTCCTATTTAGTTTTGGTTGTATTTTGCAGCATTGCGTTTTTGTTGACACCAGCCAACATTTTCAGCTCATTTATCTCTTTTTTTAATTCTGCGATTTCTGCCGTTTGATTTTTCAATTCCCGGACTGATTCGATCAGATGGGGAATCAGGCCCACGTAATTCACCGTTTTAAAGCCATTCTCGTTTTGTTGGACGAGTTCGGGAAAGTACTTTTCCACTTCCTGGGCTATCACACCTGTTTGCAGTTCTGTTCCTCGCTTGGGATCGATCCAGTGATAATGGTAACCGCGCAACTGTGTGATGGCATCGATGCTGCCTTTCAATGGAGTGATATCCCGCTTCAATCGCTTGTCGGAACTAAAAACCTGAAGTACCCCAAGGGGTGTGGAAGCGTTTCCATTTTCATCAATCCAAAACCGCCATGCGCCGTTGAGGTAGAAGCCGATTTGCTTATCCGTTTTCATTCCCATGAAGCCCTCCGGTTTATTTTGAGAGTTATCGAGGTAGAGTCCCGAAGTTGCGTTGTCGTGGCGGATTCTCATGCGTGATCCTACGTCAAGGATAAACTGGGGGCTGACGGCCTTTCCGCCAATGCCGATATTTCCGTTCCGCAGGATTGTCAATGCATTTGAGCGGTTATTGATGTCCAGACCATTACCGATCTGAAACAGCCTGTCTGTCAAACTTCCATTGGGTTGGTCTACTGAATTATTAAAAAGTCCCAGGGCGACGCCGAAATTCGCTTTGGCTATTGTGTGATGTCCAAATGCAACGGCGTAGTCGCCCATGGCCGCAGCGCTGGAACCTATGGCTATGGAAAATGGATTGAACGCCTGCGATGTATGTCCGAGTGCGATTGAATGGTCTTGATGGGCCTCGTTTGAAAACCCCATTGCGATCGCTGATTTTCCTTTGGCACTGCTGACAAAGCCTCCCGATATGGAAAACTCGCCGGTGGAGGAGGAGCGATCACCAAATGCCGTGGAAAAATCGCCGGAAGCTTCTGTATTAAATCCTGAGGCGAAGGTGAAGCGACCTGTTCCCTGATCCTCCCATTTATCGAAATTTGCTCCCGCACGGAAAGCAGCCTTGCCCGGATACCATATCATTCGCGCTCCCGCGCCAATTGGAGGAAGACTTTGTCCATTTTTCAGTTCTCCCGTTTGAACAACCGGTTCGGTATTCCGCCACTTTCCGGATTCATTTGCATAAAGCGAATAAGGAACGCTAAGAAGTTGGGTCATTCCAATGAAATGGAATTTGCCATTGTTTTCATTATCAACCTCCGCTTTGAGAAAAAAAATATCATAGGGCCATTCTACCTGGGAGAGATCGCCACCGCCCGCTCCGACAACTACGGTGAACATGCCGTTTGAGCCGGTTTGAGCAGGTTGAGTTTCTTCAAAAACAACGGGGCCAAGTACCTGACTTTTTATAATACTTATCTTTACAGTTATCGAAGCGTTCTGAAGCGGTTGGCCCATATCATCTACGGCCACTCCCTGGAAGGTGAATTTGTACGGCGCCTGGGCGAGCGCAGCCTGAAAGGTCAATGCCAGACAAAAAAGAACATGCAGGAGAATTCTTCGTTTCATAATTGAGGTTGGATTAGCGATTATCGTAAACTGTTTCGAAAATCGCCGACCGTGTGTGCCAAATACAAAAGCGTTTAGTAGCAGGTATCTTTGGGATTTTAAATGGTCAAACAAAACAGAGACCGCCAAAATAGCGGCCTCTGTATAAACCCCAGTTAACCCTCAGTGAAAAATCAGCTTTGTTGTTTTGCTTCCTACCGGTGTGTCGATTTGAAGCATGAATGATCCGGGATGCGGTAATGTGATGATATGGTTTGTGTCAGGGGTTTCGAATTGGCCTAGTTTGCTACCGAGCTGGTCGAAAAGTATTAACCTTTGTGTCCGTTCGGGCATCTGCACTTTTACTTTGCTCTCGTGTGACGGATTAGGATAAACGTAGAATCTGTCGAGACTTTCTTTTTCTGGAACGATGCGAATGATCCTGCTGTACGTGTAGGAATCGTCGGAATCCACCTGCCTTAGCCGGTAATAGCTGGTCGTCACAAACTCCCGATCGACATACTGGTAACTTTTCTCCGTGGTGGAATTAATAGCCCCGTCTACCCAGCCCAGCAACTCCCAGTTTTTACCATCCGGTGACTTCTGTATCTCGAAGCCTAAGTTGTTCGCTTCCTCGGCAGTTTTCCAATGCAACTCGGCAAGGCCGGCAGCGTTCACTTGTCCCTTGAAACTGATCAGCCTCACCGGAAGCACGGATAAATCTGAAAACGTGTTGAGGCTGCCCAATACCCAGCTGACGCTCACGCCATTGGCCGACCCGGAGCCACTGGCGGCGTAAAGTGCCCCGGGTGAAATTTGCTGTGCCCGCGTATGATATGCGCATAAAGTGATGGCGGTAATGGTTAGAAGTTTTTTCATTTGCTGGTTTGGGTTGAGGTGGCTGATTTTCCTGCCAACAGCTCTTTGACGCTGGCTTCCAATGCGCTGAGTTTTTTATTCATTTCCTGCACCGAGGCCAGTTCTTTTTTCAGGGTGGCGATTTCCTCGGTCTTTTTGTCGAGTTCTTTGACGGCTTCGATCAGGTGGGGAATAAGGCCGATGTAGTTGACGGCCTTGTAACCGTCCTTGTTTGTTGTAACCAACTCCGGAAACCTTTCTTCTACTTGCTGTGCGATCAAACCGGTTTGCAATGATGTGCCCAGTTTGAGATCTTTCCAGTAGTAGTGATAGCCATTTAACCTTATAAGTAACGGTAAACTTCCGGTCAATGTGGTGATTTGCTTTTTTAATCGCCTGTCCGAAGTACTTACCAAAGCTCCGTTGACATAAGCGTTGGAGCCATTTACCCAAAATCGCCAACCATTGTTGACATAAAAGCCGATTTCATCATCTGTTTTCATTCCCACAAAACCGTCAGCATTATTAGCGGAGTTATTAAATTGGATGCCTGCTGTTTGACCGTTATTCCGGATACGCATTCTCCCGGCAATATCGAGGAGATATTCTGGTGCTAGGATGCTGTTGCCAATGCCTACGTTTCCATTTCTTAATACAGTTATTGCATTTGATTTGTTGGCGTCCGATGTTCCATTCCCTAACTGGAATATTCGGTCGGTGGGAAGCGGGTCTCCTGTCGGATCGGAGATATTGTTGTACATACCAAGAGCTACCGATCCGACGGATTTTGCATAAATGCTTTCACCCAGTGCGATGGAACTTTGTGCCAGTGCGGTTGATTGCCGACCTGCGGAAAATGAGAAATCCCCGTTGGCATACGCCGCATTACCCATGGCAAAGGACGATATGCCGCCGGCGTTGGAAAAATGTCCAGCTGCGAAGGAGTTTTCTCCCAACGCAACAGAATTTTTACCGGTAGCAAATGAGTTTAATCCTATGCTTGCATCCTCCCAGAGAGGGCTGAGCGTAATGGAACCCACTCTAAAAGCAGCTTTTTTAGGATACCAGATTAAATTTGCTCCCACTGACGGCGTGGGTAGTGTCGGCCCTGAGCCAATAACTCCGGTCTGCATAACCGGTATATTGTTAACCCATTGTCGCGAAGCGAGCGCGTACGGGACACTTTTTAGCTGAGTAGTCCCGAGGTCGGTAAAATTGGCTCCACCAGAAAGATCAATTTCGGTTTGTATAAAGCAATTATCTGAGCCCCAATTAATATCATCCAAGCCTCCAATTAGCCCCCCAATTATCAAGGTAAAAACGCCGACGGAGTTGGTTTCGACAATTTGGGTTTCAGAAAATACTACTTCTCCGTTAGGGCCATCCTTGTGTATTTTGATCCGGACGGAAACGGTCGCATTAGAAACAGCTTTCCCGTCAGCCCCCCTAGCCACCCCTTGAAAACTAAACTGCTGCGGCGCCTGCGCGTTGGCGGACTGGGGCTTGAACAACATTAGCAGGCTAACCGACAGCAGTATGACGAATATGACTTTGGGTCTACGGGGAAATGCTTTTGAACTCGGCGGCGTCGGGGCGGTGGCGGTTTTTAAATAGCCCGATAAATGAGCGGCTAATTGTTTCATGTGTGTAAAATGTTTTGTGTGATTTCCTTAATTCCGATGGAAATATCGCCGGGTTTCCAACAAAACGTTGCGCGCGATGAATGATCGGCTTCCGATTAAATAGCCTGCGGCAAAAATCCAGTTTTGGTAAAGTGATAAGTGTTCAGTAGGGAATGAGTATAAATATCGATTACTCATCGCTTTCCGCCGGGTGGTAAATAGATTTCTGTGTGTCGCCGGGGATGTCGAAAATTTGGCGAAGGATATATACGTCCGGCCAAAATCTTAAATCCTAATTTATGACACAGCGCGTGAAATCACCTGTTTGGGCTGTCGTGCTACTGCTGATTTGTCTGATTTTACGATTCTGTGATTCGTGGCTGTTCGGGGAAGAAAATAGGAAGAGAAATTTTCCTCAATATCAGCGCTTCCGGCCATCCTATTACCGGAGGGTGGAGTCAAATTTTGATAACAAGTATTTGAAGAAGATGATCAAGGCGCCTGATTCGCTGGGACGGGCATCCTACTTTTTCCGGTAGGCGGCAATCTTCGCATACAGCTCCGCAGGTGAGAACGGCTTGCTGATGTAATCGTTCATTCCCACCGTGAACGCAATATCCTTAATATCCATCATGGCAGAGGCGGTCAACGCGATGATGGGCAGGCGCTGATACTTTTCGCCGGGTAGCTGGCGGATGTGCCGTGTGGCTTCGTAGCCGTCCATTTCAGGCATTTGTAGGTCCATGAGCACGAGGTCGTAATCGTTGGACTGCACCTTTTCGAGGGCAACCAGGCCGTTTTCGGCGAGGTCGTATTTGACATCCCATTGTCTCATAAAGTTCTTCATCAGCAAGACGTTGATGTTGTTGTCCTCGACAATGAGCAACTTCATGCCGTTCAGATTGAAATGGTGTGCGGGTGCGCCGTTGGATTGCCCGGTGAGGTGTTTTTGGCTGATCGGGAACGACAGGCTGAAATAGAATGCCGACCCGTTGCCCGGCTCGCTTTCGACGTGGATCTGGCTGTTTTGCAGTTCCAGAAGCCGTTTGGTGATCGTCAGGCCGAGACCCGACCCCCCGTATTTGCGGGTCGTGTCGGAAGTTGCCTGCGTGAAGCTGTCGAAGATGTTGTCGAGTTTTTCGGGCGGTATGCCGATGCCGGTATCCTCTACGCGAAAGTCGATGGTGACCCTGTCGTCCCGTTGCTCCGCGATGGTCGCTGAAATGGTCACTTTGCCGCTTTCCGTGAATTTTACGGCGTTGCTGACTAAGTTCGTCAGGATCTGGCCCAACCGAGTAGGATCGCCTACGACCGTAATATTGACGTCGTTGCTGACTTTCAGTTTCAGCAAGATGCCTTTTTCGTTGGCTTTTTGGAGAATCCCCGACCGGATGTTTTCCAGCAGTTGAAGGACGTTGAAATCCACCTCCTCGAATTCGATCTTTCCGGCTTCTATCTTGCTGAAATCCAGAATGTCGTTGATCAGCACCAGCAGGTTTTCGGCCGAGAATTTGAGGATGTTGAGATACTCCATCTGCTCCGGCTTCGGGTTCTGTTGCAGCAGCAAATGCGTGAACCCGATCACTGCGTTCATAGGTGTCCGTATCTCGTGACTCATCGTCGAAAGAAACTGCGATTTGGCGATTCCCGCCATTTCGGCCTGTTCCTTGGCTTTAATTAGTTCCTGTTCTGCTTTCTTCTGTTCGTCGATGTCCATAATCGCGCCGTAGAGCTTCGTTACCCTGCCGGTTGCATCGGTAAATGGTTTTCCGATGGCGTGAATGAATTTCACCCGACCATCGGGCAGGACAATGCGGAGGTCGAAGCTCGCGGGCGCCAGGTGGTTGATCGCATCGCGGATATGCGACTTGTACAGCGGCATATCGTCGGGGTGGATCATATTCGAAAACAGCTCGGTGTCTGGGCCGGTGCTGCCCGGTTCGAGGCCAAAAATGCGGAATGCTTCGTCGGACCAATAGTTCTGGCCGGTGATAAGGTCGGCTTCCCAGCTTCCACTGTGTGTGAGCTGTTGCGATTCGGCGAGCATGGCCTCGTTGCGGCGGATCAGTTCTTCCGCGCGTTTGCGGTGGGTAATGTCGTGCCACACCACCAGGAGTACCTTTTTGTTGCTGATTAGCACGGGATTGAGCGTAACTTCCACCGGGAATTCTTCGCCGTCCATTCGCCGGTGGATCCATTCGAAGCGGTTATATCCGTTTTCATATGCCAGCCGGTCCATTTCCACAGACTTTTCCGAGGAGCGCCGGCCGTCGGGCTGGAACTCGGGTGAAAACCTGGCAGGGTGGATCGACAGCAGTTCGCTTTTGTTTTTGCATCTCAGCATTTTCACCGCCGCCTCGTTGCAATCCATGATCCCGTGTTCATCCAGCAGCAAATGGGCGTCGGTAGAATACTGAAATATCACGCTCAGCTTTTCTTCCACGATCTTTCGCTGCGTGAGATCCTGCAAAACGCCATCAAGCTTGCCCGGCTGCTCCTGCTGCATGATGTCGTCGTGAATATCGCTTACCGAGCCCACCATCCTTTCGGGTTTGCCGTCCTCAAACCGTACCGTGCCGCGGCATTCGAAATAACGGTAGCCGTTATGCTTCGTTTTGAGCCGTACGTGAACCAGGTAGGGAACGTTGTTTTCAAACTGTTCGCGGATAGCGTCGGCGACGATCTGCTTGTCGTCGGGATGGACCAGTATTTCAGTAAATTCCTCATAACCAGTTGGTATCTCGTCCGGCTGGTAACCGAGCAATTCGAAAAAGCGGTCCGACCAAACCTGTTTGTTCGTTGCAAAAACCCAGTCCCATATCCCTGCATTGATACCGGCGATGACCATATCGAGCGATTCAGGGGTGAACTTGGATTGCATATCGGATGTATAGAATTAATTCGTATAAAATTAAGACATTTTCCGAATCTCAAAACCCTTAAAAGAACTTTGCTTACTCTTTTACAAAATCCTTTGTGCTGAAAACTTTTTAAGCGGTAAGAATGGATATGTTGGTATTCTGCCGTTGCACGCGTAAATTGGTGGGCATTGAAATGGCGAAAACCTGTATATGAACGCAGAAACGGATGCGTTGAGAAAACGCATTGAGGAACTCGAGGCGGAATTGGACAAGGCCCGGCTGGGTCAAACCGGCGGGGGCGATACACTCGCATATATACAGGAAATGGAGGGACGTTTTCGCGCCATTGCGGATACTGCCCCGGTGCTGATCTGGCTTTCGGCTCCGGATAAGCTTTGCTACTTCTTTAATAAAGGCTGGCTCGATTTCACAGGCCGCACCATGGAGCAGGAGCTCGGAAATGGTTGGGCCGAGGGCGTCCATCCCGACGACCTGGAAAGATGCCTCGCTATCTACATTTCACATTTCGACGCGCGCAAGGAGTTCAGTATGGATTACCGCTTGCGCCGGCATGACGGGCAGTACCGATGGATTTCCGATAAGGGCGTTCCCCGCTACACTTCCACCGGCACTTTTATCGGGTATGTCGGCGGCTGTATGGATATTCATGACCAGATCATGTTTTCGGAGCAGATGGAAATGCAGGTCGAGGAACGCACGCGGCAGCTGAAACACTCGGAGCAATTTCTGCAATCGATCCTGAACACAACCGGAAACAGTATTGCCTCCTATGAGCCTGTACGCAACCCGGATGGCCGGATCATGGATTTCCGCATTGTGTATTCCAACGAGGACCGGTTTGCACAAGACACGGCGGAGGGTTGGCGTCTTGCGGGAAAAACGTGCAGCGAGGTGTACCCCGGTATTTTCAGAAATGGGGTGTTTGAAAAGCTGGTGAAATGCCTGGAAACAGGCCAGCCGGATCATTATCAGATCGATGTGAGAAAGGACGGCGATATCATCTGGTACGAAGCTTCTGTTGAAAAACTTAACGACAGCGTGACCGTAACGACGAGAAATATATCGGAAGAACTCAAATCCGATCTGCAACTCAAAGATCTGAACCGGCAGCTGGCGATACAAAATTCGATTTTCAAACATTCGGAAGAGAATGCCAACATCGGCAGCTATGCCTGGAATGTGGCGACGAATGAACTTGAATGTTCCGATAATTTGTACAGGCTGATCGGTTACCAGCCGCAGGAATTTATTCCTTCTTTCGAACAGTTTCTGTCGTTTCTTCATCCCGAAGACCGCCACCAGGCGATCCGCGACGGAATCCGCGCTTATGAAACGAAGGTGATTGTGCAGAATACCTACCGCGTTATCGCCAAAAACGGTGATGTCAAGCATTTCCGGCTGAGCGGAAACTTCATCCAGGAAGGGGAGAACCATCTGATGATCGGCGCATTGCAGGATGTGACCAAGGATAGCGAGCTCAGCGATGCCCTGCACAAAAAGAACATGGAACTGCGCCGGAACAATGAAGAACTGGCGTCGTTCAGTTACGTGGCATCGCACGATTTGCAGGAGCCGTTACGCAAAATCCGGGCATTCAGCAGCCGGATCCTGGAAAGGGAATCCCAGTATTTTTCGGACAGCACGAACGATTACTTTGCACGCATCATCGCGGCGTCGGTACGTATGCAAAAGCTGATCGAGGCATTGCTGAGCTATTCCGGGACCAGCGGGGTTAATTTCAGATTCGTGGAAACCGACCTGAACAGCATTGTGGACGAGGTGAAAAGCGACCTGGAACAGCTGATCACGGAGAAAGACGCGGTAGTTGAGGTCCAGCGGATGCCGGTTTTGCCTGTAATCCCGGTCCAGTTTCATCAGCTTTTACAGAACCTCATCGGCAATGGCATTAAGTACAGCAGCCCGGACCGCAGGCCAATCGTACGTGTAGGGTATGATATGGTAGAGGACAAGCACGGGCAGGGGGCCTTCTGCCGGATCAGCGTGACCGACAATGGTATCGGGTTCGATCAGCGTTACGAAAACCGGATATTCGACCTCTTCCAGCGACTGCACGGAAGGAACGAGTACGAAGGCACGGGTATCGGTCTGGCTATCTGCAAGAAAATCGCGCAGAACCACCACGGTTACATTACCGCCGAAGGTACACCCGGCGTGGGCTCGGTTTTTCACGTTTACATCCCGACAAACGTGTCGGAACAGTGACAACACATCGAAAAGTTGGATAAGTCGGCGTTTGAATTGTAAAAATCTGATAATCTGACAATAAATACTGCTTCCTTCAAAGTTTCTCTTTCAAAACCCTTGCGTTTTAATTTTCAATAAGTTTACTTTGTCTATCATATTTATAGACTATATAAAATGACTTTGCCTGATTAACCACCAGTCCGGCAAAACATTTGTTCAAACTTCGTATCGTACCTATGAAAGCGAAAGATGTACTTCTTATCCAATCTTCGGAGCTATCCGTGCCGGGAAGGCCGGCTTTCGAGAGGATGGTGGTTTCTAATTGTCCCCGTTTCACAGCTCCGTGCTGTCCATGTTGTTGACTCCCTGACGATTTTCTGAATATTCAGTGATCCGCTGATCCGCATATGAGGCATATGCAGATCATGAACTTCCCGTGTATCCGTACCATTCAGGCATGGCTTGCTTGTGGCTGCGTATATGCATGAAGGTAAGCCCTCTTGTGCCTCGAGTATCCATTTTATTCACCACAAATAATGATCAAACATCTATTCCGCCTGTTCTTGTTGACGGGCTTGGTATTCACAGGTTTTTACCGTGCCGCGGCGCAGGACGCCATTACGGGCGTGGTAAAAGACGAGTCGGGGCAGGGATTGCCCGGCGCGACGGTGGTCGAGAAGGGTTCCGCCAAATATGCCTTGACGGATATCGACGGGAAGTTCAGTATCCCGCCGGCCAAAGAGTTTCCGTTTACATTGCAAATCAGCATTACGGGTTTCCAGCAACAGGAAATCGAGATTTATGAACAGCCTTCCGAGGCCGTGGAAATCGTTTTGAAAACCGCTAACCTGCTCGACGAAGTCGTGGTGGTAGGATACGGTGAGCAGAAACGGAAGGATATTACGGGATCGGTAGCCTCTGTTCCGATCGAGATCAAAAGCCAGCCTGTCGCTTCTGTCGAACGTCTTTTGCAGGGTTCTGTCGCGGGAGCGGTGGTCACGCAGACTTCCGGGCAGCCGGGAGGGGGCGTGAGCGTGCAGATACGCGGGAACAACTCCATCACAGCCGGTAGCGATCCGTTGTACGTAATCGACGGTTTCCCGATCAATAACGACTACGGCCTTACCGACGCCGGCGTAACCGACGGTTCGAAAATCAACCCGCTTTCTTCCATTAATACGGCCGATATCGAGAATATCGACGTTTTAAAAGATGCCTCTGCGACAGCTATTTATGGCTCGCGCGGTGCGAACGGTGTGGTTATTATCACCACCAAGAGCGGCGCGAAGAATAAATCATCCGTTAACTACGATGCCTATTACGGCTCGCAGAAAGTACTCCGCACAATTCCCTTGCTGAATGCGGCGCAATGGTGGCAGCTCAGAAAAGACGCAGCTGCGAACTCCGGCAAAACCGCTTCCATTCCAACCATTTCAGGCTATTCGCTGGATACAACCGGCGCAGGTACCGACTGGCAGGATGCCGCATTCCGCAGCGCTTCCATCCAGAGCCACAACCTTTCCATTCTTTCGGGATCGGATAAAACGAAGCTTGCGATTTCGGGTAACTATTTCAAACAGAATGGTATCCTGCAAAACACTGATTTCCGTCGTTTCTCGGCACGCATTAACCTGGACCACCAGTACAGCGACCGTCTTCGCATTTTTACCAGCCTGAATGCGAGCAATACCAAAGCCAATGTGGCACCGACTGCCATTGTTGGTAACCTGCTGCAAACGCCTCCCTCGTTGCCAATTTATCAGGATAATGGCACTTTTGTCGTGAACAGCCCATTTGAATCTGCATTACAGAACCCCATCAACTCGCTCTACAATCAGCTGAACGAAACCATTACCAACCGTTTCCTGGGTAATGTTTCGGCCGAATATACGATTGCAGACGGTTTGAAGGCCAAAGTGCTCGTAGGCGCCGATATCGTAGGCAACAAGCAGAACCGCTATTTGCCAAGCACCACCGCCGAAGGTCAGGCGCTAAGCGGCGATGCTATCGTAGGTTCGATTTTTACAAGCAACTGGTTGAATGAGAACACGATCAGCTACGATAAAGAATTTAACGAAAAGAACAAGATCAACGCGGTAGCTGGTTTTACGGCGCAGGTATCGGAAAGTAAAGGCGCTATTGCCGAAGCAGCCGGTTTCGCCACAGATGCATTTGAATACAACAACCTGGCAACGGGTATCACCAGCGTCGCCCCGCGTTCATTGGCCAACAAATGGTCGCTGGCTTCGTACCTCGGTCGTGTCAACTACATTTTCGACGAGCGTTACCTGTTTACGGTAACATTCCGCGCGGATGGCTCTTCCAAATTCGGTAGCGGCAACAAATGGGGCTATTTTCCGTCGGCGGCGATCGGCTGGAACGTGAACGAGGAGAAATTCTTCCAGCGTTTCAAAAAGATAAGCTTGCTGAAACTGCGTTTGAGCGCCGGACAGACTGGTAACCAGAATATCCCTGCCTACCAATCGCTTTCGCAGCTGGCTTACTTCCGCTACAACTTCTCTAATACCACCGTTTCAGGTTTCGCGCCGAATACCGTGCCTAATCCTAACCTCGGTTGGGAAAAGACATTCCAGACGGACTTCGGTATTGACCTTGGGTTGTTCAAAAACCGCATTAACATTATCGCGGATTACTATTACAAGAAAACCACTGATCTGCTCCTGACCCGCACGGTGCCAGGCACGTCAGGTCTGTCGGATTTCTACAATGGCCAGGCTTCGGTAGTTTACCAGAACATCGGCGCGGTTTCTAACCAGGGTGTGGAATTGTATATCAATTCAAGAAACACGGAAGGCGCATTCAAATGGAACACGATTTTCATTGTTTCTAAAAACACCAACAAAATCCTGGGCCTCGGCGACGGTGTAGACCAGATCATTCCCGTGATTTCCAACCCGTCTATTGCCAAGGTGGGCTATCCGCTCGGATCGTTCATCGTGTACAAAACCGACGGAATTATTCAGGAAGGTGACGCGCCATTGACCCCTCAGCAAAACAAAAACCCGGGTGGGCAGAAGTACAAGGATATCAATGGCGATGGCGTCATTACGCAGGCAGGCGATCGTGTAGTGATCAAAAACCAACCTGCGTTGACGGGTGGTATTACCAACACATTCAATTACAAAGGTTTCGATTTGACGATTTTCTTCCAGGCGTCGCTGGGCGGCAAGTTGTACAATGCCAACCGCGCAAACCTCGAATTGGGAACGGGCTACGTAAACGGCTCGACCGTGCTGCTCGACCGCTGGACGCCTACCAACACCAATACCGACGTGAAAGCGGCTTATCAAGATCCAGCCATCACCATTTCCGACCGGTTTATCGAGGATGCGACCTACTACCGTTTGAAAAACCTCTCGTTCGGCTACACCTTCCCGAAAGAGTTGCTTTCCAAACTGCGTATCGAGAACCTGCGTGTGTATGTGTCCGCACAGAACCCGAAAACCTGGACGAAATATACCGGCTTCGATCCCGAAGTGAGCTTGAACGGCCAATCGCTGATCAACAAAGGCGTAGACCAGGGTGTGTATCCTAACAACAAATCTTACCAGGTGGGTCTGTCCCTCACATTCTGATAACCACCATTCCAAAATTGATTGAAATGAAAGCATTTAAATATATTCTGTTGGGCTTCACGGCATTCGCTTCGCTATCGTGCGAAGAATTCCTGAAAGAGGAGCCCGAGGCATTTTTGTCGGAAGACCAATACTACAAAACGCAGGCCGACGCGGTGAATGCCGTGAATGCGGTGTATTTCTTCCTGAATTCCGGCGGTTCGTCCGTACAGACGCCTTATAATACACTTTTTAATACGGGCATGAACATGGCCGGTGACGACGAGGATCCGGGACCGGGTGCAACCAACCCCGACGTGCGTTCGCTGTCGGTACTGGCGCATTCGTCGACCAACCTGCGTATTTACGAGCTCTGGCAGCAGCATTACGCGGCGATCAAGAAGGCGAATGTGGTTTTGGAGAAAGTACCCGCCATTCAGTTTGACGAGGCATTGAAAACACGTTTGCTGGGCGAGACCAAGTTCCTGCGTGCATTGTATTATTTCAACCTCGTGCGCCTGTACGGCGACGTCCCGCTGATCCTCGAATACCAGAAATACGTGAATGCCGCCGACTACGCAATCGCGAAATCTCCTTCTGCCGACGTTTACGCGCAGATCGAGAAAGACCTTACCGAAGCGGCATCGGTGCTCCCTGCCACTTATGCATCGCCTAACGTAGGACGCGCGACGGCGGGAGCGGCCAAAGCATTGCTGGCGAAGGTGTACCTCACACAGGCTTCCCTGCCGTTGAAAGTGAGCGCGAAATACCAGAGCGCAGTGAACAAGGCTGAGGAAGCATTGTCGGCCGCTGATGGCGGAACGGGTAATTATGGTTATGACCTGGTTGCGAATTATGCCGAAGTTTTCTTGCCCGCATTCAAGAACAACAAGGAGCACATTTTCTCGGCGCAATTCAAATCCAATTCATTGGCGCAGGGTAATAACGAGTGGCCGCGTTCGATCCTGTCGGGTGTGCCGGGCCTGAACGGTAACTACGCCCACATGGTGCGGTATTACACGCAGGGCAACGACAAGTTTTTCAGCATTTATAAGTTGTTCAAACCAGGCGACAAGCGCCGCGATGTGACGTTCGTGAGAAGCTTTACCAGTCCTTCAAACGGCCGTAAATACGGGCTTCCGATTGCCAATGCGGCGGTACCGAACGATTCGACGCCATTCTGGAACAAATGGGCCGATCCTGCTTCGACGGCGGTTACCAACCAGTCGGCGGCCAACGTACCCATTATCCGCTATGCCGAATTGCTGCTGATTCACGCCGAGGCCGAAAACGAGGCGAACGGTCCGACAACCAAAGCGTACAAATCGCTGAATAAAGTCCGCAAGCGCGCCGGATTGGCCGATCTGACGACCGGCCTCACCAAAGACCAGTTCCGCGACTCGGTGTACCTCGATCGTCGTTTGGAGCTCACTTACGAATACCAGCGCTGGTTTGACCTGATCCGTCAGCGCGACGCGAACTACAACAGCACATTTGTGGCTAACCAGCAGAAAGTGGGCAAAACCAACGCAGCTCCGAAGCACGTCTTTTTCCCGATCCCGCAATCGGAAATCGACAACAACGCACTGTTGAAACAAAATCCGCTTTGGGAGTAGCGCCAGGTTTGTAATCTGTTGGACTTGAATATTGAATGAATAAAAATACTTCCTTTTGGATTCGTCTGGTCTGGGCATTGGCCGTCATTTCGCCGATGCCCGGATTGGCGCAGAAGCAGTCCGGGAAACCCAACATTGTGCTGATACTGGCCGATGATATGGGTTTCTCGGACCTGGGAAGCTTTGGCTCCGAAATTAATACCCCTAACCTGGATAAGCTCGCACAGGAAGGCTTGCGCATTACGCAATTTTATAACAGTGGTCGGTGCTGCCCCTCGCGTGCGGCCCTGCTCACGGGCCTGTACCCGCATCAGGCGGGCGTGGGCGACATGGTGCAGGACAAAGGCACGCCAGCGTACCAGGGATATTTGCGTAAAAACAGCGCTACCATTGCCCAGCTGCTCAAAACGGCGGGCTATAACACCATTGCTTCGGGGAAATGGCACGTGGGGCTGGTACCGTCGGCCTGGGCAGTGAACCGCGGGTTCGATCAGTCGTTTACAATGCAAAACAATGGCAGCAGCTATTTCAACTCCGAGCCGCTTTACAATGACGGACGGACGGTTACCTTTCAATTAAACGGCCGCGAAATACAGCGGTACGACACTTCACGCTATCTCACACAAGCCATTACAGACTTCGCGGTCGAGGCGATTGACCGCGTAAAGGATCAGCAAAATCCATTTTTTTTATACCTGGCCTACAATGCGCCGCATTGGCCGATCCAGGCTTTGCCGGAGGACATTGCCCGCTATAAAGGCAAATACCTGCTGGGTTGGGATGCATTACGCGAGGCCCGCTACCGGAAGCTGGTTTCTTTGGGTATTATTCAAAAAGAATGGAAACTATCGCCTCGGTACGAGAAGGCACCCGGATGGAATACATTATCCGCTGCCGAAAAAGATAAATGGGATACCCGCATGGCCATTTATGCCGCGATGATCGACCGGATGGACCAATGCATCGGGCAGCTTCTCGACAAAGTGAAAGCCATCGGCCGGGAACGGAATACTCTCGTGATTTTCCTGTCCGACAATGGCGGCAGCGGCGATACTGTCCGGGAATGGAATTATGTAACCCAAAAAACCGGGGAGCCCGGCTCGGTGCATTCGATCGACAGCTACGACCCGCCCTGGGGCAATGCGAGCAATACGCCGTTCAGACTTTTCAAAAAGAATACGCACGAAGGCGGTATTGCTTCGCCATTCATCGCCTGGTTTCCGGGAAAAATAAGGAGCAATGCATTGAGCACGCAGGTGAGCCACATTACCGATGTAATGCCCACGCTGCTTGAATTGGCGGGTATCCGGTATCCCGAAACACTGGCGAATGAAAAACTCACTCCGCTCGTGGGCAACTCTCTGACGCCATTATTTCAACAACCTCAGGCCACGCAGGCGAAAACCATTTTCTGGGAGCACGAAGGCAGCCGGGCCATTCGCAAGGCCGACTGGAAACTCGTAGCGGAAATAAACCAGCCGTGGGAATTGTACGATCTCAAAACCGACCGGAGTGAAACCGTCAACCTCGCCGGCCGCTATCCTCAGAAAGTGAAGGAGTTGGAAAAGGAATACCTCGAATGGGCCGCGAAAGTGGGAGTAGTGGATTGGAATACGATCAAATAGGAGTTGGATATGGATTTAAAATACATTCAAAAACAGTTTGTGATGAAAAAAATATATCGTCCGTGGAGTCAATTATCGCTCGGTGCGCTGGCTGTGCTGGCTGCGAGCGGTGTACAGGCACAATATGCCCCGACGCCCGCTTACCAGGGTAAAATCGGTAAGACAGTAGCCGAAACGCAGCAGTCGTGGCCGGAGAAGAAGAAGGCCGCAAAAGGTTCGCCTAATGTGGTTTGGATTTTGCTGGACGACATCGGTTATGGTGCCATCAGTACTTTCGGCGGTTTGATTAATACACCAACGCTGGACAGCCTGGCTAACAATGGTTTGCGGTATACCAATTTCCACACGACTGCCATTTGCGCACCCACGCGTGCGTCTCTGCTCACGGGCCGTAACCAGCATTCGGCGCACATGGGGCTTTTTCCCGAAACTGCCATTGGCACACCGGGTTACGACGCGCTCATCCCGTTTGAGAAAGGTACCATTGCCGAAATCCTGAAAGACAATGGCTACAACACATTTGCATTGGGAAAATGGCACATTACCCCGCTGGCTGATCTCACGCCGGCCGGGCCGTTCAACCGCTGGCCTACCGGGCGCGGCTTTGAGCAGTTCTACGGATTTCCATCGCGCGGCAGTATCGACCAGTGGCACCCTGAGCTTTGGGAAGGCACGCACCGTGAGGCAGACCGGCAGGATGGTAAGCATTTCAACGAGTTGATCGCGGATCGGGCCATTAGTTACCTCGCCAGCCAGAAGTCGGGGAATCCGGACAAACCGTTTTTCCTGTATGTAGCAACCGGTGCGGGCCACGCGCCGCATCAGGTGGCCAGGCAATGGTCGGATAAATACAAAGGCAAGTTCGATGCGGGTTGGGACGCTTACCGCGAGCAGGTGTTGGCGAATCAGATCAGGCTCGGTGTGGTTCCAAAAACCGCCAAGGTACCGCCGCGTAACCCTGGTGTAAAAGATTGGAATTCACTTGGCGCCGAGGAGAAGAAACTCTATGCAAGGTTTATGGAAACCTATGCAGGCTTTTTGGAATACACTGACTATGAAATTGGTCGGGTGATTAACCATATCCGCGAAGCGGGCGAGCTGGATAACACCATCGTGATCGTGTCGGTAGGTGACAATGGCGCGAGCAAAGAAGGGACATTTGTAGGTACCGTCAACAACTTCGGTACCGGCATTACGGAAGAGGAGCGGTTGAAAAAGAATATTGAGCAGATCGATCTGATCGGTACCGAGTTTTCGAAGGTTAACTATCCG
The DNA here is from genome assembly GCF_031457695.1 of Dyadobacter sp. BE31. Classification (NCBI taxonomy): domain Bacteria; kingdom Pseudomonadati; phylum Bacteroidota; class Cytophagia; order Cytophagales; family Spirosomataceae; genus Dyadobacter; species Dyadobacter sp. BE31. The sequence continues at coordinate 182,808 of NZ_JAVDXA010000004.1, read as the reverse complement.
CTGGGCTGGGCTGCTGCCACCAATGTACCGTTCCGTCACTGGAAACAGGATGCCAATTCGGAAGGCGGCACGCACAACCCGCTCATCGTTTTTTATCCCAAAGGCATCAAGGAAAAAGGAGGTATTCGCAACCAGTACGGCCACGTTTCGGATATTTTACCTACTACATTGGAACTGCTGAATATCAAGGCGCCTGTGGTACTGAACGGCATCAAGCAAGATCCGATAGAAGGTACAAGCCTGGCGTACAGCCTCAACGATGCGGGTGCGAAAAGCCGTCACACGGTTCAATACTACGAAATCCGCGGCTCGCGCTCTATTTATAAGGATGGCTGGAAAGCCGGGTCCCTGCACGTAAAAGGTCAGGATTTTGAAAAAGACCAATGGGAGCTCTATAACCTCAACGACGATTTCAATGAAACGAACGACCTGGCCGCTTCCAATCCGGCGAAGTTGAAGGAGCTGAAAGCACTGTTTGATAGTGAGGCTTTGAAATACAATGTATACCCGTTGAAGGATGGTACCGAGCCATTTACATTACCTACTGCGTATAATAATGTAGACAAGGTAGCGCTTTACCCGGGACAGTCGACGATCATAGATGTGGCGAGCCCGTTCGCACTAAAACGTTCGTTCTCGATCGTGGCTGATGCGGTATTGTCGGGCGTGGCAACGGAGGGTGTGCTGCTGTCGAGGGGCGGCGCGGCAGGCGGATTGAGCTTTTTTATTCAAAATCAGAAATTGCAGTTTGCTTACGCCGTGGGTGATGGCAACAAATATGTGGTAAGCTCATCGAATGCAACATTGCCCGCCGGCAAAGTAGAATTGAAAGCCAGCGTCCAGTACGATCAGAACGGCGGTGGGGTGGTGACTTTGTATGTCAATAATGCAAAGGTAGGAGAGGGAGTACTCGCTAAAACTTCGGATGCATTGTACCTGCACGAGGGTGTGAACGTAGGTTTCGACGACCTCACACCGGTAGGGGATACTTACAAAGTGCCTTTTGCATTCACAGGCAAAATCAGTAAGGTCACCATCGACCTCGCACCGACGCAGCAGGCGGTTTTGGGCGCGAAATGAGGGTTTTGATTTGTTGTTACATGCCTTACGGCATTTGCGAGGTGGCGTGTAACAATTCCATACTACCAATATTACATGCCTGACGGCATTTGATATGACTAAGTCGCGTAGCGACGTAACATTGTTAGAAAAAAGGACAATGCCAATGTTTTCGAAAAATCGCGTAGCGATGTAACAACAATGCAAATGCACAAACTGACCCGCAAAATCCTTCTGGCGATACTAATCATCGCATTACGTCCGGCCTTGGCGCAGGACCGGCCTAACATCCTCTGGATCGTGAGCGAGGACAACACCATTCTGCTAGGCAGCTACGGTGATAAGTTCGCCACGACGCCCAACCTGGACCAATTCGCAACGGAGAGCATTCGTTACAAAAATGCTTTCTCGACGGCTCCCGTGTGTGCGCCCTCGCGTAACACGCTCATTACCGGCATGTACCCGCCCTCGCTCGGGACTGAGCATATGCGGAGTACGTATCCGTCGCCCGCGTTCGTGAAGTTTTTCCCGAAATACTTGCGCGAGGCCGGTTATTATACGACCAATAATGCCAAGAAGGATTACAACACGCCGGATCAGCTGGATGCCTGGGACGAATCGAGTAACAAGGCTACTTACAAAAACCGGAAGCCGGGGCAACCGTTTTTTGCCGTTTTTAACCTGAATGTTTCGCATGAGAGCTCGCTGCATGAGCCGCTGCCTGCATTGAAACACGATCCGGAAAAAGTGCCGTTGCCGCCTTACCACCCCGCAACGCCCGAGCTGAAACACGACTGGGCGCAGTATTACGATAAGTTGGAGGAAATGGACCGGCAGTTTGGCAAGTTGTTGCAGGAGTTAAAAGACGAAGGCCTGGCCGAGAATACCATTGTATTTTACTACGCCGATAACGGCGGTGTGCTGGCCCGCAGCAAGCGGTTTATGTACGAGTCGGGCTTGCATGTGCCGTTGATCGTCCATTTGCCGCCGAAGTATGCGCATCTGGCCACCCAGAAGCAGGGTAGCGTATCCGACAGACTGGTTACTTTCCTGGATTTTGCACCGACGGTACTCAGTCTGGTGGATATCAAAGTCCCTGATTATATGCAGGGAGGGGCGTTTTTGGGTAAGCAGCAGAAGCCGGAGCCGTCCTATGCATATGGTTTCAGGGGAAGGATGGATGAGCGGATCGATATGTCGCGGTCGGTGCGTGACAAGAAGTTTCGATACATCCGGAATTATTTGCCCAATAAAATCTACGGACAGTACCTGGAATATCTCTGGCGTGCGCCTTCCGTTAAATCCTGGGAGGACCTTTACAAAGCAGGTAAGCTGAATGCCGTGCAATCCAAGTTCTGGGAGCAAAAGCCTGCCGAGGAACTGTTTGACGTCGACGCCGACCCGCACAACATCCATAACCTTGCAGGTGATCCGAAATACCAGAAGGAGCTGACGAGGTTACGGAATGCCAATGAACAGTGGATTAAAAGCTACAAGGACGTCGGTTTTATTCCGGAAGCGATTATTTACGAGATAGCCAAAACGACGCCCCTGTATGATTATGCGCGAAGCGGCAAGTATGATCTGAACAAGATCGCAGCGATCGCTGACCAGGCTTCTTCACGGAATCCCGCTAATACGCAGGCGTTGATCAAGGCGCTGGTCGATGCTGACGCATCCGTACGCTACTGGGGCGCTACGGGTCTTACGGTGCTAAAAGCCGCATCAGGTAAAGTTGCATTGCAAAAAGCATTGAAAGATCCGGAAGTATCAGTGCGCATTGCCGCCGCGGAGGCGCTTTACGTAACGGGCACGGATAAACCGGGGGCCATCGCCGCATTAACCGACGCGTTGAAAAGCGATAATCCTTATGCCCGTTTGCAAGCCCTGAATGTCCTGGACCTGACCGGAAAGGATGCTGCACCTGCCCTTCCCGAGACGGAGAAGATTTCGGAACAGAAGGCGGAAATGTTCGATTATGACATCCGTGCGGCGAAGGTGCTGCTCCAAAACTACAAAAGCTCAAAATAAAAAGTCGATAGCCGAGGCCAACCACCGAAAGCAGTAAATCACTTTTAAACCCAATTTCAATGAAAACTTTCAGACCATTGTTCGCATTGGTATGGCTGCTTCTTGCCCATACCGCATTGCATGCGCAAACTGCGCCCAAGCGTGACCTCGTTTCATTCGAGGAATTTGAGGCAAGGCTTGCGAAAGCAGGCAAAAATGCCCAGATTCTCGACGCCCGCCTGCCCGAGGAATACGCGCAGAACCACCTCGAAGGCGCCACGAGTTTCAGCGTCGCCAACGAAGCCGATTTTTCGAAAGCCATCGCTAAGCTCGACAAAAACAAACCGACCTTCATTTACTCCATCGCTAATGGCCGTAGCGGCAAGCTCGCCGAAGACCTCCGAGATAATGGGTTCAGCGACGTTACCGAACTCCCGGGCGGACTGAGCAAATGGATAGGCTTGGGTAAACCGGTCGTATCCACGGTAGGCCCCGGCCTTTCGCTGAGCGACTACCAGGCATCCCTGAAATCCGACAAGCTTGTGCTCGTCGATTTCGGTTCGCGCTATTGCGGCTCCTGCAAAAAACTGGCTCCCATTGTGGATTCCATCAAACATGAGCAGGCCAGTTCCGTAAAAGTGATTAACATCGAGGCTTATGAAAACAAGGCGCTCACCAAAGAGTTGGGCGTAACCGCATTACCGACTTTGATTCTTTACCGGGGAAACCAGGTAGTTTGGAAAAAGAGCGGCGTTACGCCGAAAGGGGAGATTGAAAGGGTGTTGGCGGAGGCGAATTTGTGATGATATTACTGAGTTCGGCCACCTGTTTAGGATAGCAGGTGGCTGATTTATTTCGGGAAACTATATTTAGTCTTTTTTCTGAGCATAATGATCATCCCAGGGGAAAGGTGGTTTGAGCTTTGATAACATTTCGGCCGCTTCGCGGTTTCTTCGTTGAAGACCAGGAGAGTTTTTGATAGCGGCGATGATTCTTTCCTTGTCTTTAAGCAGTTCTTCCATCCAGGCTTCACTCTCCATTTCCTTGTGCTTTTCCATGTGCGTGTTCATTGGTTAATTTGATTAAAGTTAGATATTTATTTGATTTTGACCAATATCTGGTCGTATTGGTTGCCAACAACATATTTTTCAAAATTCCCTGCCTTGCCACCCCAGAAAGTGAACTCAACTGAAAGCTCTGCCCAATTCGAGTTGATTCCTCTCTGATAAAGTACATTGCGGTGATTCTTGCCATGCAAGACCGACTTTTGATCAATGTATCCCTGGAATGACAGAGCACAATCAGGGTGTTTCCTGAGAAATTCCATAGCAATTCTTGCGACTGTTGCTATGACCTTGGGCATATCGCCGTTGCCACTTCTAACCGAATCATCGAGAGTCCATTCCTCATCATCTCTGACAACATCGCCAAATCCGAGGTTAAATAATGGATTGAAATGTTTTTCTGGATGATAGGGTAACGGGCTAATCAGCACTGCTTTCAGAATTTTTCCGCGAATGCCCTCACTGACAAATGCGTAGATAAAATCTCCCTCAAGGTTAAGAAATGGATAAGTGTCTTTGTTCATGTCAATAGCGTGCGTAAACAAACCCAAAGCACACTACTACAAATCGTCTATCCTTAATTCAAGCGCAACTTATCCTCCGGCATAAAAAACGCCCATCCGGTTTACCGAATGGGCGAGTCGCGTAAAAAAAGCAAAAACTTAGAATATAAACTTCGTACTCAAAAAGTTAGAAGTATCCTCGTGCACGATTTCGTTGATCAACTGCTTGTTCGCGGCGTTCATTTTGAAAGCTACAAGGGAGCGGATCGAGAATGCGCGGATCGCGTCGGGGACGGACAGGGTACCTTCGGCGCTGTCTTTACGACCAGTGAAAGGGAACACATCCGGGCCACGCTGGCATTGGGTGTTGATGTTCACACGGCTCACCTGGTTCACCAGCGGGTCGATCAGCGAGGCTACTTCGTCGGCATTGTTGCTGAAAATACTTACTTGCTGTCCGTGGGTGGAATCGATGAGGAACTCGATGGTTTCTTCGAGGTCGTCGAATGGAACCACCGGCACGATCGGGCCGAACTGCTCTTCGTGGTACAGCTTCATTTTGCTGTTTACCGGGTAAACAACAGCCGGGTAGAAGAACGAGCCTTCCGATTTGCCGCCGTTTTCGTTAACCACTTTTGCACCGTGCGCTTCCGCGTCGGAAATGCAGTCGTTGAGGTATTCGATTTTATTGGTTTCGGGCAGCGGGGTGAGTGCGACGCCTTTTTCCCACGGCATACCGAATTTGAGCTCTCCAACTGCCGCGCTGAATTTTTCGAGGAATGTATCGGCTACGCTGCGGTGCACCCAGATGATTTTCAAAGCGGTACAACGCTGACCATTAAACGACAGCGACCCGGTGATGATTTCTTTCACGGCAAGGTCAAGGTCGGCCTCAGGCGTGACGATCGCAGCATTTTTCGCATCCAGACCCAATACTGCGCGCAGGCGGTTCACTTTCGGGTGCGATTTTTTCAATTCGTTGGCCACTTTGCTGGAACCGATCAAGGTCAGGACGTTGATCTTGCCGGATTGCATCAATCCCGGAACAATGGCATTACCACGGCCGTAAATCACGTTTACAACACCTTTCGGGAAACAATCGCGGAAAGCTTCCTGTAACGGGTAATGCAGCAGCGTACCGAATTTCGGCGGTTTGAAGAGCAGCGTATTACCCATGATCAGTGCGGGGATCAGGGTGGTAAATGTTTCGTTGAGCGGGTAGTTGAATGGCCCCATACAAAGCACCACGCCCAGCGGGGAGCGCCGTACCTGTGCTGCAATGCCGTCGACGATATCGAAACCGGACGAGTCGCGATCCAGGTTTTTGAGGGAGTCGATGGTGGCATATATGTATTCAACGGTGCGATCGAATTCTTTAACGGAATCAGCAAATGACTTACCGATTTCCCACATGATGAGCTTGACGATAATGTCTTTTTTCTCGATCATCCGGCCGGTAAACTGTTCTACGCAGTGGATGCGTTCGGCTACGCCCATCGTAGGCCATTCGCCGCGGCCGCTGTTGTAGGCGGTTACGGCTGCTTCCAATGCTTCCGATGCTTCGGTAGCGGTACACAACGGGTAGCTGCCGATCAGTTTGCGTTCGAGGCCATTGGCTGTTTGCACGGCAATCGGTGAGAAAACTTCATGGAAAGGACCGTCCCAGGCCTTCATTTCGCCATTGCAGAGGTACTCGCGCTGGTGAATCAGGGATGGCAGGCTGTACTCCGCAGGAATGTCCTTTTCTTCAACAAAGATGTTCCTTAACGTGGAATTGAAATCCATTGAATCAGATTTTTGTGGATAAGAATTGATTTAAAAAAAATGCGCACTTGGATATGACGAAGTTTCGCAATTATATCCTTATCAACAAGTCGGATTTTGACGAAGTTTTATCTAAACCTGATTTCTTCTTGTCATTTTGAAAAAGCGCGTCATCAGGAAAATCGATGCCATCGTCAGGCCGAGGATCAGCCCCAGCCACATGCCCGAAGCCCCCATCCCGAAATGGAATGCAAGCGTGTAGCCAACCGGGATACCAATCACCCAATAAGCAATCCCGATCAGGATAGTGGGTGTTTTTACATCCTTAATACCCCTCAGCAAACCGGCCCCGATGGCCTGGGTGGCGTCCGAAATCTGGAAAACGGCTGCGAAAAGGAGTAGTAATGCGGCTAGCATCGCCACCTCGGCGTTATCGTTGAATGCGAGCGGCAAATGGTTACGCAGCAAGCCGAACGTGATCGCACAGAATGTGCCGTAAATCAATGCGGTAACGAGTGTACTTTTTCCAATGACAAAAATCTTCGCCCAATCATTGCGCCCGAGCGCATTGCTTACGCGTATGGAGCCCGCCTGCGCGAGGCCCATCGATACCATAAATGTGAACGACGCGCTACTCAGAGCGATCTGGTGCGCAGCCTGTGCCACCGCACCCAGGGTTCCGATGATAATACCCGATACCGCAAATGCCCCCGCTTCCATACCGATCTGCAAGCTGCTCGGTACCCCGATATGCAGCAGCTCGCGCCAGGTTTGCCATTTGAAATACCATTGATTACGACCTACGGCAATGTATTTTTCAAAAGTTTTGTGTTTTAAAATCACAAATAACAAAGCAAGGAACATCATGCTGCGGGTAATGAGCGTCGCCCAGCCTGCGCCTTCGAGTTCCAGGCGCGGGAAGCCCCAGTTGCCGTAAATGAGCAGCCAGTTGAGCAGGATGTTGACAGGCATGCCGGCCAGGGAAAAGATCATCGCCGTGCGGGTGTGTTCCAGTCCGTCGGCAAACTGCTTCAAAGTCATGAAAAGCAGCATCGGGATAATGGAAAGGCCCATTAGGCGCATGAATGGAATGGCGAGCTCCACCACCTCGGGGTCCTGGCCGAGGTTATGCAGGTAATCTTTTCCAAAAAGCAATGTGATGGAAATAGCCAGGGCGGTGAGCGTGCAAAGGCAAAAACCATTGAACAGGTAATGCGAAACCTGCTGTGCGTCGCGGCGGCCGTTGGCGAGCGATACCATTTGCGAAACGGAGATCGTCATCCCGATCCCGATCACGAACGGAATGTTCATCGCATTAATGACCAGCGCGGCCGCGGCCAGTTGTTTGTAGCTGATGGCGCCGACCATGGCGCTGTCGATGAGGTGAAGTGCCATTTGAGCCAGTTCACCGATGATAATGGGGAATGCTAATTTTAAAGTTTGTGATGCTTCGTTCTTCATGGCTTTGTGTGGGTCTGCAAAAAGACTGCAAAGGTACAAAAATCCGACGGAGGCTCAGAATCTTCATTTTAATATATCATTACGGTAGAGTAAAACGGGAACGTAAACCGGTTTGTATGAGTAGCAATTTTTAAAAGCATTTGAGAAAATACTACAACAGAATAATGGCTATCAAAAGCAGTTTGAAGAAGGGATTTCGTCAGCGGAAGTCGCATGGTTTTGTGGGGTTAGCATTGATTCTCGGGATGTTGGGAATGACGCCCGTCCTGGCGCAGAATAGTGGGAAATTGAAGGTTACAGGCAAGATTGTCGACGGCGGGAGCAATGCGCCGCTGGGCTATGCGAGCATCCGGCTCTTCAAAACGACCGACAGTTCGTTCGTCTCCGGTGCGATCACCGACGAGACGGGAGGGTTCGTAGTGGATATCTCCGCAGGTACCTATTATGCATTGTCGGAATTCATCGGTTATAAACCCCATTACACTACTAATATAAAAGTGAGTGCAGCCAATTCTCCGCTGGACCTGGGCTCGATTAAAGTGGCGGCTTCGGCCCAAACGCTCGACGAGGTGACCGTCCAGGCCGAGAAGAGTTCGATGGAGTTATCGCTCGATAAAAAGATATTCAACGTAGGGAAAGACCTGGCGAATGCGGGTGGTACTGCGGTGGACATCCTGACAAACGTCCCGTCCGTGGCCGTGGATGTGGAGGGGAACGTCAGCCTGAGGGGGAGCGGTAATGTGCGTATTCTCATCGACGGCAAGCCTTCCGGGTTGGTGAGTATTAAAGGCGCGAGCGGACTGGCGCAGTTGCAGGGCAGCATGATTGAGCGTGTGGAGATCATCACCAATCCATCGGCGCGTTACGAAGCCGAAGGTATGGGTGGTGTGATCAATATTGTTTTGAAAAAAGAGCGGAAGGAGGGCATTAATGGCTCGTTCGACATTATCACGGGGCACCCTACCAATTTTGGTGGTGCCGCTAACGTCAATTACCGGCGGAAAAACCTCAATTTCTTTATTAACTACACCATGTCGTACCGGAATACGCCCGGTAAAAATTATGTGTACCAGGAGGTGTACCGCAACGATTCAACCTTCATCATGGAGCGCGATATGAAAAGCAATCTGAAAGGTATGGCCAACAGCGCGCGCGGCGGCATCGATTATTATTTCAATTCCAAAAACGTCCTCACGGGCGCATACACGTGGCGCACGAGCAAGGGTAAGCGGTTTTCGACACTCAATTACCGCGATTACGTGTCGAACCTCAACAATATGACGAGCTACACGCGCCGGACCCAGGATGAAACCGAAACGGAGCCGAACTCGGAGTACGCATTGACCTACAAGCGGACGTTCAACCGGAAAGGGCAGGAGTTTACAGCCGACGTACGCTACCTCGACAACTGGGAGGATTCGGACCAGTATTACCACGAGAATGTATACAAGCCGGATGGCAGTCCGTCGGGCATTCCGCCGTTATTGCAGCGCGCCGTGAACTATGAAACGGAGAAGCAACTGCTTTTTCAGGCCGATTACGTGCATCCTTTTGGGAAAGATGGGAAGATCGAAGCAGGGGGAAGGAGCAGCTCACGGGACATGACCAACGATTACACCGTGACGCAGCAGACCAGCGACGGTGGCTGGGTTACATTGCCCGGGCTTACCAATGATTTTCTTTATGAAGAGAATATCAATGCGTTGTATGGTATGGTCGGCAATAAAACCGGCAAGTTTTCCTACCAGGGAGGTGTGCGTGCCGAGTGGACGGGCGTTACCACCACATTGAGGACGACCAACGAGGTAAATGCCCGTAAATATGCGAACCTCTTCCCGAGCGTGCACGTCACCTATGATTTTGCCAAACAGAATGCATTCCAGCTGAGTTATAGCCGCCGCGTCCGCAGGCCGCAATACAACGACCTCACACCGTTTGCGACTTACAGCGATAACCGCAATTATTGGAGCGGTAACCCCGACCTGAACCCGGAGTTTACCAATGCATTCGAATTCGGCCATATCAAATACCTGAATAAGGGCTCGCTGACGTCATCGATCTATTACCGCCACACCAACGGCAAGATCATCAGTATCCGCACTGTGCAGGATGATGGAAGCTCCTATACCCGACCCGAGAACCTCGGAACGGAAGATGCATACGGGGCTGAATTTGCCGGGTCATTTAATCCATACCCATGGTGGAAACTTGACGGAAGCGCGAACTTCTTCCGCGCGATCACCGACGGAACCGGGGTAGATGAGGACTTTAAAAGCGATACTTACAGCTGGTTTATCCGCACAATGTCGCGTTTTACGCTTTGGAAAAATACGGATGTGCAGCTGAGAGGAAACTATGAAGCGCCGCAACAGACCCCGCAAGGCCGCAGAAAAGCATTGGCAACGCTCGACCTGGCTGCAACAAGGGATATCCTGAGAGGGAATGGCACGCTGACGCTGACAGTGGTCGACGTTTTCAATTCGAGGAAATACAGGTCGATCACCGAAGGGGGCAACTTCTATGCCCGCAACACTTCACAAGGGCGCTTGCGGCAGATTAACCTTACCTTAAATTATCGTTTGCATCAGGCGAAGAAGAAGCCGAAAGAGAGTCTGGAAGGGGAGTTTTAATGTAAATTAAATTTATTATACGGTTTTTATTCCCTACCTTGTATATCCTTACAACGGAATTGATTGCCACCGTACCTCGTTTAGGTTGAATGTATGAGCAACGTTTATGTTATTTCATGAATACTTAAATTCAGGTTATGAGCACAAAACCAAATAAATCTATTTTCCTGGCCGACGACGATGAGGATGATTGCCTGCTGTTTGAGGACGCGCTCAGGGAAGTGAGCACTTCGACCGAGCTGTTGACAGCTAGCGACGGAGTGGAGCTGATTGACCTGATGGAGAAAACGGTACCGCCTCCGCCGGACGTTATTTTCCTGGATTTGAATATGCCCCGGAAAAATGGTTTCGAATGCCTGGATCTGATCCGGCAGACCAAAGCCTGGGAGCACATACCGGTAGTGATTTTCTCGACCACCGGCCAGGAGGAAATGGTACGGAAGGTGCACGAAAAAGGCGCCAATTTCTTCATTCGTAAACCGGGATCGTTTCCCAAGCTGAAACAGGCTATCAAACAAATCCTGGATATCGACTGGACCAAGCACAGCTGGACACCGGCACCGGAAAACTTCTATTATCAATATTGACTTCTCACGACTTGTCCACTTATTTTGGAAGTATATTCTCAGTGAAAGCAGGTGGACAAGTCGAAACAACTCAATCAGCATATTTCTGAAAATGGCGAAGGTCACCCTGAGCAGGTGAATCTTGCGTCGTTTGCGGGTGAAAGCAAGTTCTGGAACACCGTGAAGCAGGCTCCCGTGGGAATGATTATCCTGCGAGGGGAAGATTTTGTGGTGGAAATGGCCAATGACGCCTATTTGAGCATTGTCGACCGTACGGAAGAGGAACTCGTTGGAAAATCCCTTTTTACCGGACTGCCGGAAGTACGCGATTACGTGGAGCCGATCCTGTTCCGGGTTTTACGAACGGGTATCGCTTATCACGGCAACGAGTTCGAAGTGACGATCCGTCGTTTCGGGCAGCCCGAGCTCTGCTATTTCAACTTTGTATACCAGCCGCTTTTTGAAGAGGACCCGGAGCAAGTATCCGGCATTATGGTTGTAGCCACAGAGGTTACCCAGCAGGTTTTGTCCAAGCATGCCTTGCAGCGCAGCGAAAATCAGTTCCGGAATCTGGTTACACAATCACAGTTTGCAAAAGCTATTCTCAAAGGCCCCGAACTGGTGATCAGCATTGCCAATGAAAGTATGCTCAATATCTGGCGGCGCAGGCTCGATGAGGTCGAGGGAAAAAGGCTCGTCGATGTCTTCCCTGAATTGAAAGGCCAGAAATTCCTGGCACTTCTAGACGAAGTATATCATAGTGGTCAAATCTACCGGGAAAATGAGGCAATCGCTTATGTCGATGGACCCGGCGGCCTGAAAAAGCATTACCTCGATTTTCAGTACGCGCCCATATCTGAAATTGATGGCAGCGTGTCCGGTATTATGGCCTCGGTGAACGACGTGACGGACAAGGTAACGCTGCGCCAGCAATTTGCTGAAACTGCCGACCGGCTTTCGCTCGCTACCGACGGAACACGCCTCGGGACCTGGGATCTGAACATCCAGACGAAAGAAATCATCTATTCGGGAAGAATGGCGGTGATTCTGGGATATGATGAGGATGCTGTCCTTACCCACAGTGAGATGAGGGACATGATTCATCCCGAAGACAGGCATACCATTGTGGAGAAGGCTTTTAGCACGGCGCTCGAAACAGGCGTTTATTACTACGAGGCGCGCGTTATCCATCGCGATCAGTCGGTGCATTGGGTGCGAACGCAGGGGAAGGTGTTTTTTGGTGAAGGACATGTGCCGCTACGGATGCTCGGTACTATGATGGACATTACCGACCGTAAGGAGTCGGAACTTGCGCTGAAAACCAGTGAGGGGAAGTTCCGGACGCTTGCGGATTCCATGCCGCAGTTTGTATGGACGGCCGATTCACAGGGATATATTACGTACTTTAACAGGTCGCTGCTTGACTACTCCGGTTTTGCGGCGGAAGAAATAGAAAGGGATGGCTGGCTGCCTCTTGTTCATTCCGACGACCTGGCCGAAAGCGTAAGGCTGTGGGTCGAATCGATCGCGAAAGGTACCGAATACCTGTTTGAGCACCGGCTTAAACGTGCCGACGGAGAGTACCGGTGGTATCAATGCCGCGCCATCCCGCAGCGCCGCGCCGACGGCACGATCGAAATGTGGGTGGGGACGAGCCTGGATATTCATGATAGCCGCCTGTTTATCGACCAGCTCGAAACAAAAGTACAGGAGCGGACTCAGCAACTGCTGGTGGCGAACAACGAGCTCGTGCGCACGAATATGGAACTCGCGCAGTTCGCGTACGTGGCGAGCCACGATTTGCAGGAGCCGCTCCGGAAAATCCAGACATTTGCCACCCGTATTCTCGAAACCGAGCGGGACAATCTTTCCGAGCGCGGCAAGGATTATTTCAAGCGGATGCAGGCTTCGTCCACGCGTATGCAGCAGCTGATCGTCGACTTACTGGCTTTTTCCAGGGCCAACGTTGGAGAAAAGCATCTCGAAAACACCGACCTGAATCTGGTATTGCAAAATGTGAAGGAACAGCTGGGCGAGGTCATTCAGGCTGGAAATGCGGTTATCAAAAGTGACGTTCTGCCGGTAAGGGAAGTGGTTACCTACCAGTTTGAGCAGTTGTTTATGAACCTGATCACGAATGCGATCAAATTTATCGGCCCCGACAGGACGCCGGTAATAGAAATCCGCTCGGGAGAGGTGCCCGGCGCTGCTATTCCGTTGGCCGAAGCCGACGCCACCCGCTTGTATCAGTACATTTCATTTGCCGATAACGGCATCGGGTTTGATCCCCAGTACAAAGACCGTATTTTTCAGGTATTTCAAAGATTGCACAACCGCTCGGCTTATGAAGGTACCGGCATTGGCCTGGCGATTTGCAAAAAGATCGTCGAAAACCATAAAGGGCTGATCGACGCCGTCGGGAAACCGGGCGTTGGGTCGACGTTCATTATCTATTTGCCCGTCGGGGCCTGACCCTGAGCCGGTTTTTTACGGCCGGTGTAGGTAATGGCAATGCCGATGAGGATAATGACACCGCCGCCGATCATTTGTGGAGTAATTTTTTCTCCAATAAAAACCCACGCAAAAATTCCTGTAACAATTGCCTGGCTCAAAAGGCTGAGTGAAACGCTTTTGGCATCCATTTGCTTCATCGCTGCATTGATCGTCAGCCAGCCGATAAGCTGGCAAACCAACCCTTGCACCACAAAAACGCCCCAGATCAACGGTTCGAAATGCCAGATGGGCTGATCGAAAATGAGGCATATGATAAAAAGGTAAATGCTCGATACCGCCATACTCACCGTCATAAAGCTGACAATATCGATTTTGTTCAAAACCGTTTTACTGATCAGCATATAAGATGCGTAAAGCACGCCCGAAAGCATCGCCAGGGCAAATCCCAGGTCGAATTTCATGGTCATGAATGTCTCGACGCCAATTAGAATGACCATTCCAATAAGCGCTATCAACGTGCCAAGCCAGAAGCGGGGAGCGGGTTTGTCGGGCAGGAACAGGAACGTGCCCACACCCACCCATACAGGCGAGAGGTTGGTCAATAAAGTGGCCTGTGTGGCATTGGAATAATGAATGGAAAGATTCCAGACTGCAATGTCACTCGCAAATATGATTCCGCATAGAACGATCGGGAACCAGAGCGCAGCGCTGGGTAATGTAAATTTCCCGCGAAACAACACGTAAGGCAGCAGCAACAGCAGCCCGAGAAACATTCTGTAAAATGCAGAAGTAACGCCAGATACCGGGGCCCATTTAACGAGTACCGGGAAAATACTGATGCTGATGATCCCGATAATCAGGTTAATGCGGGGATTTGACATAAATCGGGGCTAATCTTCGGCTTCAATAACTTTTACTCTTCCTATTTCGCCCGATTCAAGGCGCACCTTGATGCCGTGGGTGTGTACGGGTGCTTTTGTGAGAATGTCTTTCACAATGCCCTCTGTCAGTTTACCGCTTCGTTGGTCTTTTTTGAGCACGATGGAGACGGCGAGGCCAGGGGCGATATTTTTTCTTTCGGTTCCAGATAATGTCGACATGCTAGGCGGCTTTCGCGGTTTTAATTTTTTGCAGGATCTTGATTTCGTCGATCGAAATGGTGCTGATGAGTTCAAACAGGCCATTGATCGTTTTTAAGTCGGACAACATTTTCCGCACGGGAGACTGATCGGCTTTTTCGATGCCAAGCTCTTTGATTTGCTTTTTACGGTCGGCGAGTAGTGCGAGCAGGCGCTGATTTTGTGGTAACGATTCGCGCACAATTTCCAGGCTGTTACCGGTTTTTCCGTCGATAATGTCCATCGCAGCCTGTAACTGGCGGTCGATCTGCCGGGTCATCATTTCAAATTCAACCGAAAATTCCAGGTATTCCAACGTCTGCGCGTAAGTCGAAAGCGAGGCGATGTAGGAGGTAAGCATATGGCTCGTCGCGACGAACTGGTGGTACTCTTCCATGTTCAGTTGCTGGCGTTTGGGCTCGGAAAGCATTTTTTGAAAATTATCCGAAAGGTTGGCCATGGCGATGATCGCATTCTTTCTTAATAATTTCAATTCATTGATATCCAGTTGCTTCCCGGTGAATTTGGCCGCCACAATATCAAAATATTTCCGGTTCGCATCCAGCGCCTCTTTCATATATTGCTTGATCTGCGAATGCTCCCAAACCGGCAGGACATAAGAGGAAATAACGTAGGCAATCAGCGAGCCGATCACGGTATCCACCACGCGGTCCTGCAACACATTGGTCACATGCTGCGGATTAAGGAAGTGAAACGACAGGATTACATACAACGTAATGCTCGTGGACGCGACGAAGTAGTTGATTTTCAAAAAACTGTATGCCAGTATCATCGCAACCATCATCAATATGAACAGCGGTGTGCTTTCCTGGATCAGATAGAGCAGCAGAAACCCTATCACTACGCCCAGGATGGTCCCGCCGATCCGGTGGATATTACGCTGCTTGGTAATACTGAAAGCCGGTTTCAGGATCACGGCGATCGTCAGCAAGATCCAGTAACCGTGTCCCACATCGAAAAAGAGCGAGGCAATGTACCCTGCCAGCAACCCGAGCGTTACCCGTACCGCGTGCCGGAAATGGCTCGATTTGAGTGAAAGGTTATCCAGCAGAATGCGCGGGTGGTAATCCTGCTTTGGTGTGAAATCTTCCGCTTCGACGGTCAATTTATAATCGTTGCTCACGTCCGCTTCATACTTTGTGGCGCGGTGCAATTTTTTCACGCGCTCGGTGACGTCCTGCAAGCTGTTGAGGATCTGCCGGAGCATGATGAAATCCTCCATATTATCATGGTTCATCTTATGCTCGCGCATGCGCTCGAATGCGCGCTGGCATTTGTTGAATGCCTCGTCTAGGTCGTGACGAGGGTGGGAGGCGTATCCGCTCTGTACCGCCAGCCCGATCTGCTGTATTTCAGCCGCAAGCCAGGTAATGTAGGTGCCAAATAGTCGCAGCACTTTTGTATGGTCGAATGCGCGGTGAAGGTTGGCGTAGTTTTGTTGTGAATTGAGTATCCTTTCAAAAAGATCGATGCTATCGAGGAACATCAGCATCAGTATCCGGCTCTTTGTCGTCGATTCCGTTACGATTTCCCGCGTTTTGAACAGGATTTCGCGCAGGTTTTCGTGGTTTTCGCGGAGGATCACCTGTTGGTGCACCATCCTGTTGAAGAGCTCGTCGTAATCCGGATTGGCGAAATAGTAATCCGCTTTGATAGACAGCAGTTTGCCCAGTTCTACAAAATTTTCTCCCAAAAGCTGTTGAATGAGCTTGTAGGGAAGCAGTTTTTGTAAAACCATAAACAATATAAAGTACCAGATCCCGCCGGCCGAGAATATCGCCGCAGTGCGAAACACCATATCGCCGCTGAGGTGGTCATCAATATTAAATACAAAAACGAGCAGCGAAATGAGCCCGATGCTGTTCACGCGGTTGCCATACACGCCCACGAGCGAGAAGAACATCCCGAATACGATGATTTCAAGAAATATAATGAAGTGGAAATGCCGCAGGTAGCCGGTAACGCAAGCCACAATGAAGCAGGTTACAATGGCGACGAGCAGGGCATTGCGTCTTCTGTGATAAGGCCCGGGATTGTCGGTGCCGCCGATCAGCAGCGTACCGAGCGGAAAGGCGATCCACTCGCTTAATATGCCATAATGATGAAAAATAAGGCTAGGGATGATCGTCCCGAGGGTTAGGCGTACACCGGTCGACAGGTAATGGCTGGAAATAAACTTTTTGAACTCGTCGAGGTAATTCATGGAATCAAATCACGGTGTGTTATTGCAATACTACTATTTTAAATTTCGCAACCCAACAAAAGGCGTACCAAAATTTAATGGTAGCCCGAAGGCGCTTATCGGTCCGGCCCGGGCCGTTTTTTGTATATTTGGAAGGGATTAGGAGAAAGGAACCGGAGAAAATTTGGAATCTTCCCGTAATTTACGAACCATCGCCATCCCGTTATAGTTCTATTTCCAACGCTACTTCAACCAAAAGTTTCCCTATTTTGAGAAAAAGGATCAAACGTAACGCAAGACTAGTCCGTTACGTCGTCTACAAAGAGACACTGATTGACTTTAAAGACCATTTCTGGACTTTCCTCGGCTCATTCCTCGGCATCGGCCTCATTGGCCTGCTCAACGACAAGCAATTCACCGATTCCGATTCGCTGTTCCTGATCGGCTCCTTCGGGGCATCTTCGGTGCTCATTTACGGCATCGTGAACAGCCCGCTCGCGCAGCCGCGCAACCTCATAGGCGGGCACGTGTTATGCGCGCTCGTGGGTGTGACGGTGCATAAAATCATCCCGGATCAGATCTGGCTGTCGTCGGCATTCGCGGTTTCGGTATCCATTGTATTGATGCAGGTAACCAAAACGTTGCATCCTCCCGGAGGTGCTACGGCGCTGATCGCCAATATCGGCTCGGAGAAGGTCAAGGCGCTTGGCTATATGTACGTACTGAGCCCGGTGCTTAGCGGGGTGCTTATATTACTTTTTGTAGCTGTGATGGTGAACCGTTTCGCCGCTCACCGCAAGTATCCGGCTAACAGAAACTGGTACAAAGTGTGGGAAAGGAAGTATTTCACAAGGGTTTAAAACAAAAATAGCTGCTCTTTCGGGCAGCTATTTTTGCAGATAAGAAACTTATATTATTCTTCGGAACCGATTTTGCCGATCGCCTTGTCGATCACATACAGACCTGTTCCGTCTTCACCAATTACATCGAAAAGCTCGATCGCGCGGCGTGCATTGTCTTCTTCTTCGATCTGCTCGCTCACGAACCATTGCAGGAAGTTCTCAGTCGCGTAATCTTCTTCTTTGCGTGCGGCTGTAACAATGCGGTTGATCGACTGCGTTACGGCGATTTCGCTTTGAAGTGCTGTTTCGAATACGCTTTTGAAAGTGGGATATTCCTGTTTTACACCTGAAATCTCAGGAGAGATCGCTGTGCCGCCTACTGTCATCAGGTAGTTAAAGATTTTCAGCATGTGGGTGCGTTCTTCGTCGGATTGGTGCATGAAATACTTGGCGCTGTGTTTGAAACCGTTGCGGTCGCACCACGAAGCCATGGCAAGATATTTAGCAGAAGCTTCTGCTTCCATCTTCACCTGGTTGTTCAAAAGTATCTCTATTTCCTCTTTGAGGGAAGTACGTGCTCTAAGTAAGTCTTTCATGATTTTGCCTGTTTATTCGTGTATTAACAAGTGCAAATATCATGCGAAAGTTCATGATTCCAAATCGTTTTAGAAATTTGGAAACGGTCTAATATAGTCTGAATGAGTAATTTAGACTAATTCTTGTTCAGAAAAGAGCACTTCATGAAGCATGGAATTGAGCTCGATAGCGAAGTGTGTGCCGTTTACCAGTTCACGCAGCTGGATCACTTCGCAAAGGGTCATTTTGTGGCCCATGTTAAGGCGGGGCACCTCAACGAACTCATAGTCAGATTCGTCCGACAGGTCGAAAAGTTTGCTGTGGATATCGATGCTGTTGATAAACCGGCGGAAATTCAAAAAATCCAGGATCTTAAAAGGAGCTTTGATATCGCCAAAGTGAAGGATAATACGGGAAGTTAAATCACACTGTACGCTGTAACCTTTAGCGGTACTGAACAATTCATTCTGGGTATTCACTGACAGCAAGGATTTGAATTGTGGAAATTGTCGCACAAAGATAAATTCAAACTTCTTGCTAAGCAAGTTTATTTGTAAACAATCTAATTAATGATTTTAAATTAATCAATCAATCAATCAATCAATCAATCAATCAATCACCGTCGACTTAAGTCGACGGCAGGGAGATTAATTCTGGAGATGAGTTTGAAAAGATTGAAATGCAGAATCTTAATCCTTAGCCGTCGACTTAAGTCGACGGGAAGAGATTAAATCAATTTCAATTTGCGGCTTTCGCCCAGTTATCGCGCAATGTCGATGTCCGGTTGAAAACCAGCTTGTCGGCGGTGCTGTCCGGGTCTTTGGCAAAGTATCCTTTTCTCAAAAACTGGAACGATTCGCCTTCTTTCGCTTCCAGCAATGCCGGTTCAGCATAGCCGGTGATCACGTGCAAGGAGTCCGGGTTCAGGTAATCTTTGAAATCACCTTCTTCGGACGACGGATCTTCGACCGAGAACAGGCGGTCGTACAGCCGCACTTCAATTTCAGCCGCATGCGCAGCGGAAACCCAATGCAAAGTTCCTTTTACGTTAATACCGGTTGTATCTTGCCCGCTTTTGCTGTTTTCAATGTAAGTACAGCGCACCTCGGTAATGTCGCCGTTTTCATCTTTTACAAAATCATCGCACTGGATAATGTAAGCGCCTTTCAAGCGCACCATCTTACCTGGCGCGAGACGGAAGTATTTTTTCGATGGCACTTCCATGAAATCTTCTTTTTCGATGAAAATTTCACGAGAGAACGGAATTTCGCGGTTGCCCGTCGAAATGTCCTCCGGGTTGTTTTCGCTGTGGCACATTTCGGTAACGCCTTCCGGGAAGTTGGTAATCACCACTTTCAGCGGATCGAGTACCACCATCCGGCGCAATGCCTGCTTGTTCAAATCCTCGCGAACGCAGAATTCAAGCAGGCCTACATCCACCATATTCTCCCGTTTCGCAACGCCGATGCGGTCGCAGAAATCACGGATGGAGAATGCGGTGTAGCCTCTCCGGCGCATCCCGCTGATGGTTGGCATACGCGGATCGTCCCAGCCACTTACGTGGCCTTCCTGTACCAATTGGAGCAATTTGCGCTTGCTGGTAACGGTATAATTGAGGTTACGGCGGGCGAATTCGTATTGGTGCGAGGTATATATGCCGAGTTTCTCGATCAGCCAGTCGTATAGCTCGCGGTGTGGTGCAAATTCCAGTGTACAGATCGAATGCGTAACCGTTTCGATGGCATCGCTTTGCCCGTGCGCGAAGTCGTACATCGGGTAAATGCACCATTTGTTGCCCGTGCGGTGGTGGTGCGCATGCTTAATGCGGTACAAAATGGGATCGCGCATCAGCATATTGATGTGCGCCATGTCAATTTTGGCACGTAGCGTGCGGCTTCCGTCAGGGAAATCGCCGTTTTTCATTTGTTCGAAAAGTGCAAGGTTTTCCTCCACACTGCGGTTGCGGTAGGGGCTGTCCTTGCCGGGCTCGGTAGGCGTTCCTTTCAGCGTCGCAATTTCTTCCGACGTTGAGTCATCCACATAGGCCAGGCCCTCGTTGATCAGCTTGATCGCATAGCCGTAAAGGGTATCGAAATAATCGGAAGCATAGTTCTCGTTCTCCCATTCAAAACCCAGCCAGCGGATATCATTCTTGATGTTTTCAACGTATTCGGTGTCTTCGGTCACCGGATTGGTATCGTCAAATCTCAGATTGGTATAACCCGGAAATTTCTTGGTCAGCCCGAAATTCAGGCAAATGCTTGTAGCATGCCCAATGTGCAGGTAGCCATTGGGTTCGGGGGGAAAGCGTGTAATAATCTGGGTATATTTTCCTGATTGCAGGTCAGCGTCAATAATCTCCTCGATAAAATTCAGGCTTTTCTCTTCTTTTTTGTCTTCCGTAATCATACTAAAATGAAATTTTCCAATTTTCAAAGTTAACCTTCTTCCTGCAAATTCCGCAACCAGCCTGTCGAAATCGTAAATCCGGAGGTTTGGCTTAATTTTGCAAAATGCGCTATTTCCTAGAATTCAGCTATCGCGGCACGGCCTATAACGGCTGGCAGAAACAGAACAATGCATTGGGCATCCAGCAGGTGCTCGAAGAAGCCCTCACCAAAGTCCTGCGAATGCCTGTCGAGCTTACCGGCAGCAGTCGCACCGACGCCGGTGTTCATGCAGAACAGCAATTTGCCCATTTTGATTTACCCGAGCCGGTTTCCGACGCCGATTTGCTGGTTTACAAACTGAATGCATTGGTTCCGAAAGATATTGCTGTCCAGCGCATTATACCTGTCGGCGATGAGGTGCATTCCAGGTTTGCGGCAACGCACCGGAAGTACGAATACCGCATTACTTATCAGAAAAACCCCTTTCTCACGGATTTGGTGACGCAAATGCGCCGGAACCTGGACGTTGCGCGCATGAACGAAGCAGCTGCGTTGCTGTTGGTCCATAATGATTTCGAAAGTTTTAGCAAGATCCACACGAACGTGAATAACTTTCGTTGTACCGTCACCGAATCGCGCTGGGTGGAATCGGGCGAAATGCTCGTATTTCACGTAAAAGCGAACCGCTTCCTGCGCGGAATGGTGCGTGCGCTGGTAGGCACAATGCTCGAAGTAGGGCGCAAAAAGATCACCGTGGCCGATTTTGAGCAGATAATCCTTTCGCGGAACAGAAAAAATGCCGGAGCGCAGGCCCCGGCAGAAGGTTTGTTTCTGGTGGAAGTAGGTTATCCGGACTCGCTGTTTAAATAGTAGCTTCTTTGGTCAGGACGTTATCTACAAGCCTGAAAATGCCTAGCGGGTTGCTGTTTTTCAATTCCTCAGGTAAAAGTGCGTCCGGCCAGTTCTGAAACGATTGCGGCCGTACAAACCGTAAGATCGAATGCCTTCCTACCGATGTGAACTTAGAATCGGCCGTTGCCGGGAACGGGCCGCCGTGGTGAATGGATGGGCAAACCTCCACGCCGGTAGGCACGCCGTTCATGATAAACCGGCCGGATATTTTGGCCAGTTGCCGTACGATTTTCGGGTAATGTGCTACCTCAGCTTCTTCGGCGATTAATGTGGCTGTCAGCTGGCCTTTCAAATGCGCGACTGCATTGTAAAGTTCGTCGGTGTCCTCACAAACAATCAGCAGTGAGAATGGCCCGAAAACTTCTTCGTGCAATTTCGGATTGGCAATGAAATTTTGACCAGAAACCAACGCAATGGAAGCCTCTGCCTGGTTTTGCCCTTCCGAATGGATGTCCGAAATAGCCAATGCCGAAACGTCCGGCTGTTTCAATGCCTCTCCGCGCAGCTTGTAATAGGTTTTGCAAATGCCAGCCGTCAGCATCGTGGCCGAAGGGGTACGCAGGATTTCAGTTTTATAGGCATCCTGGAATGTTTCCAGTCCTTCTGTTTTGGTAACAAACACCAATCCCGGATTCGTACAAAACTGCCCCGCGCCGAGACTTACCGACCCGGCCAGCGTTTTTCCGAGTTGCGCTGCATTGTTTTTCAAATATTGAGGTAAAACCACGATTGGATTTACGCTGCCCATTTCCGCAAACACCGGAATCGGCTCTTCGCGCTCCTGTGCCAGCCGGAAAAGCGCCATACCGCCGCGGTAAGAGCCGGTAAACCCGACAGCCTTGCTGGCAGGATGCTTCACCAGTGCCGTCCCGACATCAAAACCGTCATCATAAAGCATTGAAAACGTTCCCTCGGGCATACCTGTGCGCTCGGCGGCGCGCACGATCGCCTGTGCCGTGAGGTCGCTCACGCCCGGGTGTGCGGGATGGGCTTTGACGATCACGGGATTCCCTGCCGCCAATGCAGGGCCGGAGTCTACGCCGGCCACCGAATAGGCAAACGGGAAATTGCTCGAACCGAACACGATTACCGGTCCGATCGGCACGAGCATTTTACGAATATCGGGTTTCGGAACTGGTGCGCGGTCGGGTAGGGCGGTGTCGATGGAAGCCTCCACCCAGGAGCCTTCGCGCAGAAGTTCCGCGAATTGGGTGAGCTGGTTGATCGTGCGGGCTCGCTCGCCTTGCAACCGGGCAACGGGTAACCCTGTTTCGAGGCTTGCGCGTGCAAGCAGCTCGTCGCCCAATGCGAGGATTTCTTCGGTAATGGCGATCAGAAATGCCGCGCGCCCGGCCGCAGGGACTTGGGAGTAGCTGTCGAATGCCTTTTCAGCGAGCTGCATCGTTTTATTTACTTCCTCAATGGTCGCGCATTGAAAAGTCTCGGGAAGGTAACTGTCACTCGCTGGCGCGTAAGCTTTGAAGTGCTTTTCGCCCTCGGACGATAGCGCATACCCTATGAAGTTTTTGCCTTGGATGGTCGTCATTGTGATGATGTGGAATTGGTTTGGGCTAAAAAACAAAAGTTTGTGCCATCCGCGAATGACACAAACTAATAATGTTGAAATAGTAAATTCTTACTGGTTTTAAAGCAGTCTTCCGATAATGTCGTCGACAGAAATGCCTTCCGCTTCGGCCTTGAAATTGCGGATAATGCGGTGGCGCAATACCGGCAATGCAACCGCTTGCACATCCTCGATATCCGGCGAATATTTGCCGGAAAGCAATGCATTACATTTCGCCGCCAGGATCAGCGATTGCGACGCCCGTGGACCAGCTCCCCATTCGAGGTAATCGTTGGTGTCCTTAATGGCCAGACTGCCTTTCGGACGGGTTTTGTGTACCAGTTTCACCGCATATTCGATCACATGGTCGGTCACGGGTACTCGGCGCACGAGGTGCTGGAAATCGGTGATTTCCTCCGCACTGATCACTTTTTTAACCTGGTAACGGTTATCGCTGGTCGTGTTCTTGACGATATTCACCTCCTCGGCATAAGAAGGATAGTCGAGCTGGATCATGAACATGAAACGGTCGAGCTGTGCTTCGGGCAGGGGATAGGTACCTTCCTGTTCGATCGGGTTTTGCGTAGCGAGCACGAAGAATGGCCTGTCGAGCGGGTGTTTGGCGCCGGCGATGGTTACCGAATATTCCTGCATCGCTTCCAGCAATGCCGATTGCGTTTTAGGCGGCGTCCGGTTGATCTCATCGGCGAGGATGATATTCGCGAAAATCGGTCCTTTGATGAATTTGAAATTCCGGTTCTGGTCGAGTGTTTCCGAGCCGAGAATATCGGAAGGCATCAAATCGGGCGTAAACTGGATCCGGTTGAAGTTCAGGTCGAGCGAAGAAGCGATGGTTTGGATGAGAAGCGTTTTTGCAAGCCCCGGAACGCCTACCAGCAAACAATGCCCCTGGCAAAAAATGGCGGTAAGCAGTCTTTTAACAACTTCATCCTGTCCGATAATCACATTCCCGATTTCACTCCGGATTTTATCATAAGCTACTTTCATAGCTTCGGCAGCTTCTACGTCCGATGAATACTTCACGTTATGTTTGGTTAGATTTTCACTCGTTAAAAGCAATGATTACCGTCGTTTTACCGCTATAAATCGTCGGCGTTGGCGGCCAGCCCAAGTACTTTGCAATTTCTGTATTCGGGTTCGATGCTGATGTAAACGTCGCCCTGGGCTTTTTTGAACCACTCTTCCAGCGCGTTGTTACGCTTGTTGCTCAGTACGATCTGCGCCATTTTTTCATAGTCGTCGTGCAGGTTAGCGGTATGCGGTTCCGATTTGCTTTTATACCAAAGGATACGCATTGCGCTGCTGCCGTCTTCCAGGCGGTACGAAACTGGCATGCTCAGATCGCCCACTTTCATGGTATCGATCGCGAAATACAATGCGGGGTCCATGGAAGCGTCGAGTGTAAGTTTGGATTGTCCTGTGCTTCTGTCCTGGATCAATCCGCCCGATTCTGCCGTTTCCTTATCGTCGGAGTTGTCCAAAGCCGCTTTTGCGAATTTCAATGTATCGCTTTTGATGAGCGTGCGGAGGCTGTCGAGCGCGCGGGTCGCCGAGGTCATATCTGTTCCCTTGTTGTAGTCGGGGCGTAGTAGGATGTGTCTTGCGTGGTACTCGGCACCTCTTGTTTCGAGGAGTTTGATTAAGTGAAAACCAAACTGAGATTCCACAATTCCTGACATTTCCCCAGGTTTGAGTGCCAATGCAGCGCCTTCAAATTCGGGGACCATCGCACCGCGTTTGGCAAAACCGAGGTCGCCGCCAACTTTGGCCGACCCCAAATCCTCCGAATAAACCTGCGCCAGCATGGCAAAGTCTTCGCCTTTTTCAGCCCGTGCTTTCAGGTCTAGCAACTGCTGCCTTAGTTTCTCTTTCTGCTCGCGCGTAACGGTACCTTTCTTCACGATATGGCCCACTTCCACTTCCGAAGGAATGTAAGGCAAGCTGTCTTTGGGAATAGAGTTGAAGAACTTGCGCACTTCCGCCGGCGTGATTTTCACGTTACCGGAAATCGTACGCTGCATTTTTTCAACGATTTTCTGTTCCTTCACCTGTTGGCGAAGCTCGCCTTTGAGGTTTTCGACGCTTTTGCCATAGGCTTCCACGATGTTCTTTTCCGAACCGAAGCGCTGGATCATGTAATTCATTTTCGCATTCAGCTCACCGTCGACATCCTTGTCCTCCACCGTCACGGAGTCGATTTCCGCTTTGGCAAGGAGCATTTTGTTGATAATCAGGGATTCGAGCAACTGGCACTTTTCGGGAGCCTGGCGTCCTTCGGCTTTGTACTGGTTGTACATATCTTCCAGCTCCGAATTCAGGATGTAATGATTATCGACCCTGGCGATGATCTTGTCAAGGCTCACTCCCTGCTGACCTTGTCCGTAGCTTATCACGCTGATCAGCAGCATGATAGCGGCTATCAAATGAGCCCCGATCCATTTATTTACTTTCATATTTTCCTTGTATGCTGATTTGGATTATTGCGGGTTTTATTGAATTAAACTCCTAAAAATGAAACAGATTCGATTTATGAATGCTAAAATACGGCTATCGCTTAATTTTTTCTAATTCCTGTGCATTGACTTTAACGGGGAACTTCTCCTGCAACCTCGCCAGCCATTGCTTTTCCAGCTCTTTCTGGTAGTCGTTGATTACCGTTCCGCGCGCTTCCGCGAATGTCTTGGGACGCGGCGGATCAATCTTCGCCACATTTGCCCAAAGGAAGCTACCACCGCTGGTTGCCGTCTGCTCGCCAGCCTGCCATTTGAAACCAGCGAATAGCGGATCGGCTTTCGGGAAATAGCCTTCCCGGATCGTTACCGAGCCTGGGGCATCCGCATTGTAAACCTTTTCCACATCACTTTTCGACTGGCTGTAAAACTGGAACGCCACCCTGCGGTTACGCTCCTGCTCGGCCGTTTGCCGGAAAGAACCATAGTCTTTTTCTATGATACGCAGAATAGGGATGTTTCGTGCATTTAAATATTTAACAACATTGCGGGCACGGGTCGAAGAAATGATTTCAGGCTCGTCGGCAGAGCGGTATCCGGCGATTTCAACCACGTAATCCGCATTTTTTTCCATGATAATATAAAGGTCATTCAGCGCTTCCAGCTGCTGATTGCCTATTTCGGCGGAATTGACGGGGAACAGCAGCTCCTTCGATTTTCTTTCCAGCTTGTAGGGGCTGGTAGCTAAAGTTTTTTTCACGCTGTTCAAAGTTTGCGTGTCTTTGGCAGTTACGATGGTTGCGAATGCACGTTCAGGATAGTTGTAGCGGGCCTTGTTCTTCTCATAAAAACTACGCTGCCCGGTAGAGTCCGAAAGCGAGCGTTGCCAAACCTGCTCCTCCATGATTTGTGAAAGCAGTACGCCCTCGCGGATTTCGTTCATCAGGCTGCGAAACTCCGGATTGCTTTCTTCCAAATGCTCTTTTTCGTAATCCACGAGCGATTCGGTGAGGTAGTCGTTGTAGTAGCGGCGGAAAACGACAGCGGGCGACGCGTCTTTCGGGCGGGGCTGTTGCTTGCGTTTTACGTAGTTCAGGAACGATAACGCGTCATAAGGCCGCTGTTCGATCCGGAAAAGGGTCACAGTAGACCAATCGGCTGAAACGGCACGCTGGTAATCCCATTTGCCGGTCCGCAATGTGCTATCGGCCAATACCGCAACCTGCTGCCATTGATCTGCCGCTTCCTGCACGGCATATTTCTCGCGCAGGCGCTTTGCATTAGCCTGCTCGATTACCTTACCGCGGGAATCGGTCACGACTTTTTTACGGAGCGACGGCGCCATGTTGGCCAGTGTTTCAATCGGGCGTTTCTCGACGAGGCGGATGATGTGCCAGCCGTACATCGTCAGCACAGGTTTCGAGTAGGATTGCACACGGGTCAATGCAAATGCGGTCTCCTCAATTTCCGGTACCATCTGGCCGGTGCCGAACAGGGGTAGCAGCCCGCCGTTTTTTCTGGATTCACGGTCGTCGGAATACTTATCTACTACCATATTCCATTCCGTACCATTTTGCAATTGTGTATATGCTTCATCGATGCGCGCTTTGGCCGATTCTTTCTGGGCGGCGGTGCCTGTCGTATCCACCTTTACCATGATATGCGCCACGCGCACCATGCCTCGGTTGGCCCGGCGGTCGTTCACTTTAATGAGGTGGTACCCGGCCTTCGTCCGAACGGGTTGCGATATTTTACCCACAGACAATGTGTAAGCTGCGGTTTCGATCGGGTAAAGCGTCTGGAATGCAGTGAAATAGCCCAGGTCGCCCTTAGTACTCTTTGCGGCAGGATCTTTGGAGAAGCGGGCTGCCATATCGGCGAAATCCGAGCCTTCTTCGAGGCGTCCGCGGAGGGCAATCGCCGCACGGTAGGCTTCGAGGGTATCTGCGGGTGAGGCGTCCTCGGATACACCAACCAGGATATGCGACGCCCGTACTTCCTGTTTCAAGCGGTTATATGCCTCGTTGGTCAGCTTTTCGACAAGTTCCTTATCTACAAGATGGTTTTTTGCCAGCTGGTCACGGTAGGAGGCTATTTCTTCTCGGTAGTCGAGCGTAGTATCCTTTCCGTCCGATTTTGCTTGCAGTACTTTAATTTTCAGATCGGTATAGAGCGGAAGGTATTCCTCCGGAGTCAATGCTTTGGTCGAATCGGCTGCGTACTTGTTTTTATTGTAAGAATCCTGGTAATCATCGAGGGAGAATTGCTCTTTTCCGATTTCGAGGAGCGGCTGTGATTCGGCTACCGTTTGCTTTGGCGGGGCAGTAGTCTTACATGCGCTTACAAGTGAAATCGTAATGAGACCAATATGAAATTTAATTTTAGACATATTCAGAATTTGTATTAGGCTTTCGCTGCTCAATAAAAACCGCGATAGCGCTCAAATATTGTAAAGCCAGCAAAGTTAGCGGCTTTCTGGTCAGGACAAAAAAATGCGGTTGGGTATGTGGTTTGCGTAATCCACATTTCCCCATCCCACGGGCCACAGTTATGGCAAAATTTGCCCACAAAACAGCGTTCATTTTGTGTCCGATATTTTGAAAAAAGGTTATTAAAAAGTTTTTATGACTTAAAAAGGAATTACTATTTAAATACCCATAGAGCCGGATATTAGGGCGGATTCAGGTACAGTTTTTTAAGAACTTATTCTACAACGCTTTAACTTTTGGAGCATATGGAGGAGAGCAAAGGCAAAGAGTTCATTCAGATGATCAGGGCATTATGGAATGAGCAGAAGAAGAGGGAAGTTTTGTATCTGGAAGCATTAAAGATGGACGGTATGGGGCCGTTCAGGCGGGTGCTAAGCCAGGGACATCTCAGCGCCGTTTTGTTCCAGAAAGAAATCCGCGCTGTGTACGATTACTTCAAATGTTTTCTCAACGATAAGGAACTGGCCGACCAAAACCAGATCACTTCTCATACTTCGCTGCAATTGCTTGGGAGTGCAAAAGGGAGGGAGGAAGTGGCTTCCTGCCTTAAAAAAATTGAAGCGGCTACTATTCAGCTCTACAAATCGCTCCGGTATTATCTTGACCGCGAACCTGAGGCGCAACGCCTGATGGACGAGCACCTCACCCGCACTTCGGAGTTTTACGATATGCTCTGTAAACTTGAATCAGGCAACCAACGCAGCTATGGCCTCACGGCAGCTGCCTGATCCTGTTCTCATTCATTAGATTTCATACAATTCGATCGGCAGATCGTCGGGATCTGAGAAGAAGGTGAATTTCTTTCCTGTGAACTCGTCAATGCGAACAGGTTCCGGGAAAATCCCTTTTGTATTCAAATCGGCGATGGCTTCTTCCACGTTTTCCACCTGGAAAGCAATGTGCCTGAGGCCGCAAGCCTCCGGGCGCGATACGCGTGCAGGCGGCGTGGGGAATGAAAACAGCTCGATAATGTACTGACCATTCAGCGAAAGATCGAGTTTATACGAGTCTCTCGCCTCTCGGAAAACCTCCCGGTCGATGGTAAATCCAAGAACCTCGGTGTAAAACTGTTTCGACTTCGGATAGTCGGAGCATATGATTGCGATATGGTGTACTGCTTGAAGTTTCAGCATGGGAAAAATAGTTGAGAATAACCCCAAAGATAGGGGCGCAACTCAGATCTTGATGAAAATCTTCTTTTTGTACATCCACCGGAGGATTAGCCATTCGGTAAACAGGATCAACGCGCCGCTCACGAGCGAGGCATACCCTTCCCCGAAGACCGTATCATAATGCTGTCCCAAATGGATTTTAAACGATCCGCGGACGAAACTGCCGAAGCCGTCGGCAATTACGTAAGCTGCAATGGAATTGGTGCCGATCACAATCAGTGGGTAGAACCAGGATTTCAGATCTTTTACATCCACCGCAAAATAGAATGCGGATAGGAGCAGAAATGCACAGCCGCCGCTGAACAACGTCCAGGCGGGGGTCCAGATGCGCTTCACGATAGGGTTAAGACCGGTGAAATGGAATGCCAATGCGAGTACCAACAGCACCGCCGCGGTTATGAGGAAGCGTTTCAGTAACAAGGTTGACGACGTCGCCGATTTCAGCCATTTGCCGGCGATCAAACCCAATATCATGGTTCCTAATGTGGGAATGAAGCTCAAAGTGCTGTAACCGCCGCCATTGAACTCGAACGGTTTTTCGCGGGGGAAGAGGTTCAGGAACCAGCGGTCGAATGCCCAGGCCGCATTGGTATTTTTGTTCCAATGGGCAGCGAAGCCTTTCAGGTTATGCTCCCAGTCGGCCGTAGTACCGGTTTGCGACCAGTCGAAATCGGGGCCCGGAAGTGGGTATAATGCAAAGAAGGCTGCATAACCTACTAGAATCACAGGTAATGCGCCCCATACAAGCGTGTACCGCTGAGTCTTTTCCGAAGCAAATCCCAGGGCAAAAAGGATCGGGTATCCCATACCTATTTGCGTCAGTGTATCTTCAAATGTAAAGTTAGTCTGCTCCGAATGCATCGAACGCAGGAAGATTCCCAGCAATATCAGGATCAGCGACCGCCGGAGCGTGTGCAACCACATCACCGTCACCGATTGGTTTTTGCTTGCACGGCTGGCCATCGAATAAGGGAGTGCCACCCCGACGAGGAATGAGAACGAAGGCTGGATCAGATCGTGCAGCGAGCATCCTACCCAGGGAACGTGGCTTTGGTGGAAATCCAGAAATGCCCAGAAAGCACTCTCCGGAAATGCCTCGGCCACTCTGCCGAGCCGCAGCACTTCGGCCATCATGAGGAACATTACAAATCCACGGTAGGCGTCGACAGACGAAACACGTTGAGGCGGCAGCGTAGTAGTTTCTTTCAAAA
Source organism: Dyadobacter sp. BE31 (assembly GCF_031457695.1). Lineage (NCBI taxonomy): Bacteria > Pseudomonadati > Bacteroidota > Cytophagia > Cytophagales > Spirosomataceae > Dyadobacter > Dyadobacter sp. BE31. Next base: position 152,349 of record NZ_JAVDXA010000004.1, on the reverse strand, counting down.
CAAGGTGGTTTAGGGAACGGTTACAGGCAATACTGATAAATAGCCGGAAAGGGTTACACCGAAAAAGAAAAAACCTCGCAGGATTTACCTGCGAGGTTTTAGCGTGTTACGGATCGGGATCCGTTAGACGTTCATTTTTTTGAGCTCTTTCACGGCATGGTCGGCTGCACGTGCGGTCATCGCCATGTAAGTGAGCGACGGGTTCACGCAGGATGCCGAGGTCATGAACGATCCGTCGGTAACATATACGTTCTCAGCGCCCCAAACCTGGTTGTGCTTGTTCAGAACAGACGTTTTAGGATCGTTGCCCATACGTGCCGTACCCATTTCGTGGATACCGATACCCGGGTGTTTCGATTCGTCATTGTAAGGTGTCACGTTTTTCAGACCGGCCGCTTCGAGCATTTCAGCTGCGTCGTTCATCATATCCTGACGCATTTTCTTCTCGTTTTCGCCATAAGCCGCATCGAAAACGACTACCGGGAGACCCCATTTGTCTTTTTCAGTAGGGTGCAACGTGAAGCGGTTTTTCTCGTCAGGGATCATTTCACCGAAACCACCGATGTTCATCGTCCATCCGCCTGGTTGCGAGATTTCCTTTTTGAAATCAGCACCGAAACCGTCGGTTCCTACGCCGCGGCCCCAGCTTTCGCGGCTCGCACCACCCTGGTAGCCGAACCCGCGCACATAGTCGCGTTTGTCGTTGCCCCAGTTGCGGTAACGTGGAATGTAGATACCGTTCGCACGGCGTCCGAAATAGTATTTATCTTCGAAACCTTCCACATCACCTCTTGCACCCACGGCCAGGTGATGGTCCATAATGTTACGGCCCAGCTGGTCGCTGTCGTTACCCAACCCGTTCGGGAAGCGTTTCGATTTGGAGTTCATCATGATCGATGAAGAAGCGATCGCCGATGCATTCAGGAAGATGATTTTGGCAAAATATTCCTTGGTTTCAAGGGTATTCTGGTTGATCACGCGCACGCCGGTCGCCTTGTTCAGCTTATCATCGAAAATAACTTCTGACACGATCGAATCCGGGAGCAATGTAAGGTTACCGGTTTTCTGCGCTGCCGGCAATGTAGCCGCCTGCGTGCTGAAATAGCCGCCATAGGGGCATCCGCGCATACACATGTTACGGAACTGGCACGCTGCGCGTCCAAGCTCGGTATGGAACGCCTGCGGCTGCGTAAGGTGCGCCGCGCGGCCCATGATGATGTGGCGGCCGGCGAATTTCTTCTCTACTTCACCTTTGACGTGCTTTTCAACGCAGTTCATTTGCATTGGAGGCAGGTAATGCCCGTCGGGAAGCACGTCGAGGCCGTCTTTGGCACCACTGATACCCGCGAATTTCTCTACGTAGTCGTACCAGGGAGCGATGTCGGCATAGCGGATCGGCCAGTCTACACCGATACCTTCTTTACCGTTTGCTTCAAAGTCGACAGGGTTCAGGCGGTAGCTCTGGCGGCCCCACAACAGGGAACGGCCACCTACGTGGTATGCACGGATCCAGTCGAACTTACGGGTTTCGAGGTAAGGATTTTCTTTATCGTTTTCGAAGAGATAGCGGTGCTCTTCGTTGGCGGTATAGCCTGTGCGGATACCTGCCCAGTATTCTTCTTTCGCCACGGTCGTAACCCTGCCGCGGTGTTCCAGCTCCCACGGTGCGAGGGTAGCTGTTTTATAATCTACAATATGCTTGATGTCCCGGCCCCTTTCGAGCATCAGTACTTTCAAACCCTTTTCGGTCAACTCCTTGGCGGCCCATCCGCCGCTTATACCCGAACCCACCACAATCGCGTCGTAAGTGGCTTGTTTTGTTGCTTTTATGTTCAGATTCATGATGAATATGCTTCAAAAAATTTTAGAATATGGCCGTGGCGGCCCTTACTTGGTTGTTTGGGGATTACATTGCCCAGTTTTTCTGACCTGGTTTCAGGTCGATGCACCCGTCGTAACGACCCGGAACGGCAACGTATTCCAGCGCCTGGGTAGCGCCCGGCTCGGATGTGAAGTAGCCCAGCAGGGTCAACTCTTTCATCAGGCGGAAGAACGGCACACCGGCGTCGGTATATTCTTTGCCTGCTTCGGTATATTTTTTCTTTTCCTCACCTGCCTTCGCGAGCTCATCTTTCGCATTGGCTTCCATCTCTTTCAGGATCTTGGTTTGTTCTTCCGGTTTCGCTTTCAGAAAATCCTTCTTCTCCAACTCTGCCAGGCCCTTGTTAAAGCTTTCCTGATCTTTCGCCGCGTAGCAGTCTTTCAGCATCATTTCAATAAACTCACCCACTTTGGCGTCTTTTGCTCCCGGGGTATCTGTTTTTGGAATGATAATTTCAGCCACCTCCGACACAAGTGCCTTGCGGTCCGTGGAAAACGGAAAAGTCATTGCTGAGGCAGTCTCTGTGGAGGACTTACAGCCTTCCAGAAAAGCCAGCATGGTGGGCGCGGAGAGTGTGCCACCCATTAATAGTGCCACACGACCAAGGGCATCACGTCTTTTCATCTGATATACTTAATATAGGTTAACAATCCAAAGTGAAATTTCGCATTTGATAAATGCAATTTTGAACAGCCTGCTAATTTATGAAATATTCTGACTCATATGTTGGTTAGAATGATTCTATATAGGTGCCAGGGCTGTATCAGGCTATTTCAGAGGGTACTCGGAGGGATTAAATTTATATTAAAATGTAACCGGGCGGTTATGCGCAGCACGGTGATTCTAACGATTCAGAGGACCATTAAATTGCAGCCGCGGATATCCGAATTGTCGAAGCGGCCCATGACATAGAAGGTCCCGGGTTTTTCCCCGAACCGCCCAAGGTCCTGGGTTTCGATGAATGAGCAGCTATCGAGGTTGGCCAGGTCGATGACGTTGATGCCGCCGGTTTTGGACGAGCCGAGGTTATGGTCGCTGATCGCGAAAGGATCGTTGATATCGCGCAACAGGACGCGCATCGAATACCCGGGCACGAACAGGCCATCGCCATGCGAGTAGCCTTGCGAAAGAAGTTCGGTCATCCCGTATTCCGAATGGATCGCCGGCACGCCGAGGCTGGCGGTGAGGATGTCGTGAACCTCTTCTCTGAGCAGCTCTTTCCGCCGGCCCTTCATCCCGCCTGTATCCATCACCGTGAAATGACCGGTATTTTGGAGAAAGGAGAGGTCAAAACTGCTTTCGGCCAGGTCCAGCAATGCGAACGTAACACCCAGCAGCAGAATGCCTTTGCCATCGGGGTTATCGGCGAGGTAGCGCAGCCGATGCAGCATTTCGCCCGCGTTGTTAAGGTAAAACCCTGAATATTCGGATTCGCTCTCCTCAATAAAATGCTGCATCATATACACGAGCGAAGAGTTGTTTCGTTCAAGGTATGACGGTAGCAGGGCCAGGATATGATAGCGGTTCAGGTCGCCATAGTTATGCTGGAAAATACGATATGAAACGGCTTTGTAAAGCGGTTCGTCGTAAAGGTGATGATGGCTGGTAGTCTGGCCGGTTGTCCCGCTGCTCTGAAAAATAACTGACGCGTCGGAAGAATGCCCCGTAGCGACGCGATGATTCTTAAAAAACTGGATTGGAAGGAAGGGAATTTGGGTCAAATCGGCGATATGTGCCGGATCGACGCCCAGGTGCCGGATATATTCCCTGTAAACGGGATTATACTCGGCCTGAAAGCGGAAGACCCTGAGTGCAAGCGACTCAAAATCGGCCGGTTCGAAGGTCACGATCTGCTCCCGGAGCCCTGCCCGTATTTCGGCAATGGATTTATTGTTTTGAAGTTCCAATCCTCTTACTTTCGTAGATACTAAAAAAGCAAAGTTAAAAATAGAACTCATATGAAGCTGCAAGTTTCCTTGTTCATACTATTGGCGGTTGCATCGGCGAGTTGTGTCGATATTCCCGATTTCAGTGATACACCGGCGATTTACTATAACGGGGTTTCGCAGGATACGCAAATCGATAGTGTTGATGGAGCGCCGACGGGGGAAACAGAAGTTGTAACAATCACAGTTGATTTTGAGGACGGCGATGGTGACCTGGGCGCTACCAATGCGGAGGTACAGGACAGGGATGTTTTTACCAAAAGATATATGGATGCACCTGGCTGGAATCTGGAAGCAAATTACAGGCTGATAACAATGATTAAGCAAAAGAACGGCACATGGTCTGAAAGGATCATGAGCGGTGACTCATTCAAGTTTTTTCCAAGGTTGAAACTGGACGGGAAAGCCGGGCCGATCAAGGGTAAACTGGATTTGAATGCCCGTTTCTTTAAATCACGCAGTGCGGTTCCGACTACGGTAAAATTCAAAGCCAGCATTATCGACCGCGCATTCAGGGTCAGCAATGAAATCATGACGGATACCGTCGTAGTTCCGCTTCTGCCGTAATCTCCTAAGATTCTTCTATAATATCGGCATTCAGGATTATCCTGAATGTCGTTCCTTTTCCTACCTCCGAGGTTTTAACGAATAGCTTGCCGGCGTGGTAGTTCTCGATAATCCTTTTGGCGAGTGTTAATCCCAAGCCCCAGCCGCGTTTCTTGGTACTGAAACCAGGATTGAAGATTTTGCTTGCCTGTGCCTTGGTCATCCCTTTTCCGGTATCGGCAATGTCGATCCAGATTTCCTTCGCGCGGGGAGGCGCTTGCAGCGTAACATGAATTTCACCTACACCGCTCATCGCATCCACCGCATTCTTGCATATATTCTCAATCACCCACTCAAACAGGTTTTTGTTCAATAGGGTAGTTTGCTCTTCGGCAAGCTGGTTATGGACTTCGAATTTTACTTTGGAAGAAACCCGTTTTTCGAGGTAGTTGATAAAATGGGTCACAATATCCGCGATGGGTTCCTGCCGGAGCGTCGGAACAGACCCGATGTTCGAAAAGCGGGTCGTGATCATTTCAAGCCGTATTACGTCCTTTTCGATTTCCTCGGCGATGGACGGATCTATCGTCGGGTCGCTGCGGAAGTACTCCACCCAGGCCATGAGTGAGGATAGCGGCGTGCCCAGCTGGTGGGCAGTTTCTTTTGCTAAACCGACCCAAACCCGGTTCTGCTCGGCCTTCCTTGCCGAACTGAATGCGAGGTAGGCCAGGTAGCCGATCAGAAGCATCACCGAAAGCTGCAAAAACGGGTAGTAACGTAGCTGTGTAAGCAAAAACGAGTTGCTGTAATAGATTTTCCCCGCCCGGCCTTTGCCCAGCTCCACCGGGATGGGCGGATGTTCGAGTTTCATTTCTTCCAGCTTTTCCTGAATAATGCGTTCGCGCTCCTGGCGACTTATTTTGGCAGGGAATTTGATGTTCTTGTTGGGGTTCGGGATGTTGTTTTCATCCACGTAAATGGCCGGAATCTGGTAGAAATTCACGGCATCCTCAATGACCTGGTAAATCACATTGAAGTTCTCGTCCAGCGGACTGTTTACGACGTACCGCAAGCCTTCTGCATAAAGCTGCACTTCCCTTTCCTCCCGTTCTTCCAGCTCCTCTACCAGTTTGTCGGTATAAAACAACGAACCGATGCTGAGGATGAGCAGGATAATCCCGATCACGTATTTGTAAAAGCTTTTCTGGTCATAAGTATCCATCAACGAACGGCGCAAGCGCTGGCTGTTCAAAATGGCTACGGGGTGCAGCTTGAAACGTGGTTTTTCTTTTGGGGTTTCGCTGATCATTCCGGGTCGGGCACAATAAGCCCGATGTTAATGTTATAGTTTACAAATAACGCAAATAATTTAAGCTTAGTGGCTTCACGACCGTTTTTCATCACCCTCGCGGGTCAGCTCGGAATATGACGAAGATCATGTTTTCCGGCCTTTCCAGGGATGAAATTTGTATGACTTATGGCAGTTTTATTTAAATGCTTTCTAAATAAGTGAACGGTCATAGTTCCACATTCATATTATGATTTTTGTACAGTATTTTTGTGAATCGAATTAGACCAAGTGATGTATAACCAGTTCAAATCAGTCAGTTTATCACATCGGAATGCTCCTCTTGCTATCAGGGAACAGCTTGCATTGAATGAGGCGGAAGCAAAGAGCATGATGCTTCGTCTGAAAGATTTTTTCGATATCGCCGACGTTCTTGCCGTCTCCACCTGCAACCGCACCGAAATATACTACTCCTCCGCTACCGATCTTAACGAAGACATTATCAAGCTTTTGCTGATCGAAAAAGGAGTTGAGGACGTAGAAAGTTTTAAAGCATATTTCGAGCAGTTTTCGGAAGGCGACGCAGCGGTGCAGCACCTGTTCCACGTAGCCACGGGCTTGCAGTCGCAAGTGGTAGGGGATATGCAAATCCCGAACCAGATCAAGCATGCATACCAATGGTCGGCCGACCTCAATATGGCCGGGCCGTTCCTGCACCGACTGCTTCACACCATATTTTTCGCAAACAAACGCGTCGCGCAGGAGACATTCTTCCGTGATGGCGCTGCTTCTGTTTCCTATGCGGCCGTCGAATTGCTCGAAGGACTGATGCCAAATCCTAAAATCCTCGTGGTAGGATTGGGTGAGATCGGAACGGATGTGTGCCGCAACCTTTCGCAGAATACCAATGCGGAAGTAACACTCGTAAACAGGACCCGTAGCAAAGCCGAAGCACTCGGCGCGGAACTGGGTTTCCGGGTTGCGGATTTTGCAGATATTGAAACAGAAATTTCAAATGCCGACATTATCGTATCGTCCATTCAGCGCGAAGAGCCGTTCTTCACGAAGGAAATGATGGTACGCCTCCGCGGCATGTCGTTCAAATATTTTATCGACCTCTCGGTACCGCGCAGCGTGTCGCCGGAAGTGGAAGAAGTGCCAGGGGTAATGCTCTACACGATCGATTCGATCCGATCCAAAGCCGATGAAGCATTGCAACGCCGCCTCGACTCGGTGCCGCACGTGGAGGAGATCATTAACGAAGCGGTGGTCGAGTTCAACGACTGGTCGCGCGAAATGATCGTTTCACCGACGATCCAGAAGCTGAAAGGCGCACTCGAACAGATCCGCAAAGAAGAGCTGGGGCGTTTTACGAAAAACCTCACCGAATCGGAGCTGGAAAAAGTGGAACGCATTACCACCAGCATGATGCAGAAAATCCTCAAACTGCCGGTACTTCAATTGAAAGCCGCTTGTAAAAGAGGCGAAGCCGAAACGCTGATCGACGTATTGAACGACCTGTTCAATCTGGAAAAAGAGAAAGAAAGCCATTAATATCACATAGACCTCTTCCAATATCATTCTCCCGGATTCGCTCCGGGAGTTTTTTTATGCATAAAAAAGAGAGGGTGACATTCGCCACCCTCTCTATGTATTACCTTACCCTCCACAATAATTAAATTGTATCTTAAAATCCAGCCGCTAATGGCGTGCAACGCCGGGCGGTTTTGGATTAGTCGTTCGTCATCATGAAACGACATACGATGGAGGGATCTCTTTAGATCACCGACCCGAAAAAATATTTTAAAATTTTTCAAGCCTGGTCGCGGCCCATGGTTTCGAGCATCTTTCCGAGGTTCAGGCTTCGGGCCGAAGCATTGAAAATTTGCCTGTAAACGCCGTTTTGCTCATATAAATCTTCATGCTTGCCGGATTCGACGATCTGACCCTTTTTCATGACGTAAATTTGATCCGAATCCAGAATTTGTGCGAGGCTATGCGAAATGATCACGACCGTCCGGTTTTTCTTGATCGCGTCAAGGCTGTTTTTGATTTGCTCGGTGGCAATGGCGTCGAGACTGGCCGTAGGCTCGTCGAGGAAAATAATGGGTGGGTTTTTAAGGAAAAGACGTGCGATGGCAATGCGTTGCTGCTGGCCTCCCGAAAGCAGTTGCGCATCCGTTTCGTACCCATTCGGCAGTTCCATAATCTGCTCGTGCAAGTAGGCGCTTTTGGAGGCATCTACGAGTTCGTCCCGGGTAGCATCGGGCTTGCCGTACCAGATGTTTTCCGCAATGGAGCCTTTGAAAATGTGGTTCTTCTGAAGTACCATGCCAATCGCGTTCCGCAATGAGGACAGGTCGTAGGATTTTAGTGGTTTTCCATCCAGCAGTATCTCGCCTGTATCCTGTGCGTAAAAGCCTACGAGCAGGTTGATCAATGTGCTTTTGCCCGCGCCCGAGAGGCCTACCAATGCGGTGGTTTGTCCGGATTTGATTTCCATATTGATCCCCGACAGTGCTTTCGTACCATTGGGATAAGCAAACGACACATTCCGAAGCTGGTAATCGCCCTGGAATTGCGGCTTCACGGTTTCGCCGCTGGTTTCTACGGAACTGCTGGCGTCGAGAATATCGAAAAAGCCTTCGGAGTACGTCAATGCGTCGTTCATCTCGTCGTAAATGCGGTGCAGCTGGCGAATAGGGGCGGAGACGTTGTTGAATAGCAGAATATGGAACATGATGGCCCCGATAGACATCTGCTGGTTGAGCACAAGGTAGGCCGTCAGAATAATGATCAGTACCACACCGATTTGCTCGATAAAACTCTTGATACCGTCGTAAGTGAAGTTGGTTTTCCGCGTTTTGAGTTGCGAATCCATCAGCTCCATTTGCAGCCGGTATTGTTTTTCGCCTTCCAGCTTCTCGCGTACAAAGGATTTGATCACAATCACCGACTCGATCAGGTTAATGAGCCCATTGCTCTTGTTCTCACGCTGCCGTTTCAACTTCCGGCGCACACCTTGCAACTCGCCAGCCTGTTTGTAGCTTACCCAGAAATAGACCGGCAGAATGGCCAATGCAATGCAGCCGACGTAGAAATTGGCCGAAAACATAATGCCCAGCGCGACAACCGCATTGGCAAACAATGGCAGAATATCGATGAAGAAGTTCTGGATCAGTTTTGTAAGACTTTCCGCACCCCGGTCGATGCGGGTTTGCAGCTTGCCTTTCTGATTCTCATTATCGCTGAAAAATGCCAGATTGTATGTAAGAATGCGATTGACGGCATTCTGCGCGAGGTCGCTGGAAACTTTGATACGGATTTTTTCACCAAAATACCGCTGTCCGAAAACGATGAACGTGTTCACGATCTCTTTCACGAACAGTATCGCTGTGATTTGCAGCAGTAGCTCCTTGCCTTGCAGGATACCCCAGTGTTTGTCGAGCATCGACTGCACCGTGTCGACCGTATAGCGAAGTACCCACGGGTTCACCTGCGCCGTAATGGCGCCCAGTAATGTAAGGAATAATGCAAATGCGATTTGCCGGTGGTACGGCTGTACGAAAGGATGGAGCCTTTGAAAGATTTGCCAGATATTCATGCAAGGTCAACACGAAATCTGGCAAAATGATTTGAATATCTATGGCTTAACTATTTCTCTTGGGCTTGTTACCGGAGCGTTTGATAGGTCGCCCGTATTTGGCCATTTTTTCCTTCGCATGATCGCGGCGGATATTAACTTTCTGATTTTTAGCTTTCTTTTCGTGAAATGCCGGGCCTACGTCCTCGCGTTTGGGGCGTTTCAACTCAATGTTTTTCATGAAAACTTTCGGCTCTTCATCCGGCGTCAGGATTTCAGAAATTTTCAAGCCTTCGGGCAGCGGAAGAATGGGTATTTCAAAATCCATCAGCTCCTCGATCTGTTCCTGAAATGGCTTCTCTCGCTCGGTAATGAAGGAAATAGCGATGCCTTTCTGGTCGGCGCGACCGGTGCGGCCTATCCGGTGAATATAGTTTTCAGGGACTTCGGGAATGTCGAAATTGAATACATGCGACACTTCCGCCACGTCGAGCCCGCGGGCGATAATGTCGGTTGCGATCAGGATGCGGTAATTGCCTGCATGGAACTGCCTGATCGTGTTGAAACGGTGGTTCTGGTCCTTGTTGGAATGGATAACCCCGATTTTGTTCATATAACCGAGTTCCAACTGGCCGTAAAGCTGGTCGGCGAGCTTTTTGGTAGCTACAAAAATGAGCACCTTGTTCATTTCCTCGTGCCGGTCGAGCAGGAGGTCAAGCAAATTTACTTTTGTATAGAAATTGGGGACCTCGTAAGCCTGCTGCTCGATATTCTCCAACGGCGTGCCCACAGGAGCCGCCTCGATGCGCACGGGGTCATTGAAATAGGTCTTCATCAGAGCCTCGACTTCCTGGGTAATCGTGGCCGAGAAAAGCAGGTTCTGGCGGCGCTGCGGAAGCAAATCGAGGATGTTTTTCAGCTGTGGGCGGAACCCGAGGTTCAGCATTTCATCCACCTCGTCGATCACCAGCTTTTTGATGTTTTTACTTTTCAAAGAGCCATTCAACGCAAGGTCATATAAGCGGCCGGGTGTAGCCACCACCACATCAGCGCCTTCGTGCAACTCCGCCATTTGCACCTTGATATTCCCGCCGCCATACACGCCCACAGCTTGTAACGTAGTGTAAGCTGCCAATTTACGTACTTCTTCCAGCACTTGCACCACGAGCTCGCGCGTAGGCACGAGGATCAGCAATTGCGGCAGGCGATCTTTGGAATACTCAATCTGCCGAAGCGTGGGTAGTAAATAGGCGAATGTCTTGCCGGTACCGGTTTGTGCAATACCGCAGACATCTTTCCCGGACATCATAACCGAAAAGACCTTGTGTTGGATAGTGGTGGGCGTCGTATATCCCGCTTCTGAAAGCGCTTTCAGAAGCGGTTTGGTGAGATTTAGATCTTCAAAAGTCATAATACAATTTCTAAAAGACTACAAAGGTACGGCTAATCCCTTTGAACGCATTATGCAAGTCGTTTTATCTACTCGTGCGGGGAATGCGCGGCGCGCCTGAACAGCAATGCGGATCCCGCAAACAACCACGCAAAACATGCATGCAGGCCAAAGACGGCGGCCAATCCGTTCGCAAATGCAGGTGTGCCAATGGCCCAGGCTACCAATGGCACTAGTACCATTGCAAATGCCGTCGCAAATAATGCATGCGACATTCCCTTAGGTTTGAGCCGCGAGATCATTGCGCCTGCAAGTCCTACCAGCAATACTCCGAAATACATCATATTGGCAGGGTTATCGCCTAGAATGCCACCTACTGCCACATTCATCCAAACTAACAGCAATACGGCAGCGACGGCGAGCCCGAAAGCCAGTTGATAAGCCCGGTTACTCATTTTCTTCATGATGAGTAGCTCGTAGGCGATGCGTGCGCCCCCGAGTGCAAGTACAGACGCGAGGACAAAAACGCCCGGTTTCCAATGCCAGAGGGCAAGGCAGGTTAGTAGCAGCGGAACAAGCACGCCGACGGCCACAATATGCCAGGGCGACAATCTGGTGTTAATGGTTTGCATAAGGCAGGTGATCGTTTAAGTTTGACAATCCAAATTTATGAAAGTACTTTGTATTTCAAAGTAAAATTTGAAAACTATATTTCAGACCAATGTATATGGCGGATTTATAACTTGATCAGCACCTTGGATTGCACGTAGGAAGCCCTGGTATTCGGGTCCAGAAAGCGGAAATCGAGGATTCTCCTGGGGTATTCTTCACAGCTTCCGAGGATTTGCATGTCAGGCCGGATGGCCTTGAATTCCCCGACGAAGTTTTGGTGGGTATAAACCAGGCAGTTTTTCATACTAACAAGTTTTCCGAAGTCGTCCAGCTCGGTAACTTGTGTACCTGAGTAGAAGCGAAGGCTGTAAGGCGCCCCGGCCTGGTAACTGAACAGCCGTTCCTTAGCGGCCCCGTTTGCCCTGGCGATGATACCGAGCTTAGCGGGAGCCTGGTACTCGTAAATATTGGGATAAAAATAGGTGGTAAGTACGATGTTGGCCCCGATAGCGAACACCACGCAGCCGGCAATGAGCTTGTTACGGACCGATGAGAAGAAGATCAGCCAGGTGAGAACGCTGAGGAGCGCCATGAAATGGACCAGGCCGTAATAATTGTCGGCCGGGAAAGTGAACCACACCAGACAGAACAGCAGCGCGAGCGCCGCATATGCTGCTACCGCGTGTACATATGCGAGCAGGCCCGAGAATGTCTCCGGAGCACTCCGGAGGCGGCGGATCATGTAAGTTGCCGTAACGACCGCGGCTACCGGGTAGGCCATATACACGTCAAACGTAGCCCTGAACGGATTGATATAGCTGAAAATAAAAGGCATGATGATCGCGAGCAGGCAAATCAGTTCATGCTTCTGCTCCTGGACTACATCAGGAAAAATAATCCGCTGAACCAGATCGATCATCGCCAGGATGAAAAAAATCGTCCACGGGGAGAATGTTACCAGCAGCGTCAGCAAAGGGTCTACGGGCCACTGGTTGGTGCTGTCGGGGAAAGTGTTTTTAACGAATATCAAACCGGCGATGCCGAGGAGGGAAAGCAGCAGGTTGATTGCTTTCCGGCTTTCGATGTAGGCATTGATTTGCCACAATGCAAAAATGAAGCATGCCGCCAGATAACTGGAATCGCCCAGTTCATTGTTAACCAGGAATGTCGCTTGCGAGGTAGCCAATATCAGTACCGAAAGAATAGCAGACTCCGCACCTGCGAGGGCACGCGTGAGGCGGTAAGTGCAAAACAGGCTGAAAAGAATAGCCAGGAAACCGGGAATGTGCAGCGACAGCTGATTGATTCCGAAAAGCCGCATGGCTCCCACGGAGAATGAAATAATAGGCGGAGAAATACCCGTTTGATCAACGAAACGACCATTCTTTACCGCTTCGGCGGAGATAGCGGCTATTTGGGCAGACAAGTCTTCGGGAATCAGCATCAGCCATCCGATCATCCAGATCAGCACGGCGGTTCCCAGGCCCCATTTGGTAATTTTCAACAAATCCTTTTGAAGCATAGGCAGTGTGCGTTAAAACCTACCGGTAGCAAAAGTAAAGAAGGGCACTCAAATTTGGATGCCCTTCTCATCATGGATCATAGTGTGTCAGCGCGTACGTAGCCTTCCGGTATGCTTGTTGTAAGTGCCGAGCGGGAAGCTCAGCCCCACATTGATACCCCAGTTGTTGTTTCTGATCTTCGAATTGTCGAGCCTTGTCACATCGAGCAATCCGACGCCGTACCGTACATCGAAATTCAGCCATATCTTCTCTTGCAGGCGGTAGTTTAATCCACCACCAAAGGTAAGGCCGAGGTCGAACGGAGCGTAAACGCGGTTGTTAGAGTCGCCATTGATGTTGTTGCCGTTCTTATCCCTTGCGCCAACCAGGAAGTTGAGGTTGGGACCGAGGAAAATTTTAGGACGTACACGATCACCGTAACGTCCGAAAAAGAAGGTAGCCAGCAATGGGGCCTGGATGTAGTTTAGGTTAATCTCATTGGTTTTGTTGTTGATTTGCGCGCCGAGCTGCGTAAAAAGCAACTGTCCGCTGAAACCGAAGCCCGATTCGGAGCTATAATTGTAGAAGCCGCCAATGGTTAACCCTGGTTTCCAATCGGTGTTCGAGACATCGCCGCGGAAATTGGCAATTGATAACCCTACCAGCGGGCCGATGGAAACGTTTTCCTGAGCTTGTGCCCGCGAGCTACAAAATACGACTGCGAGCAGCAAAAAAATGCAATTTTTCATCTAAATGTGAGTTTGGGTGCGTCAATCCCACTAAACACAAATTATATGCCACTGGTGCATTTTGTGCCCCATTTTGCTTAACCAGCTAAACACTAGCATCGTGTGTGGCCATATTTATAAAATCACATTTAAATGAATGTTGAATATCGTGGAAAAACATCTACGCATTGTATACGTTTCCCGCAAAAAAACGGCTGTTTTCGGCTATTCATCGGAATCATCCTCGGGCTGATCGGGGATCTGGAAGGGTTTGAGATAGGCTTTGAGCTGTGACGGCACGAGCCAGTGTTTGTATACTTTTCTGATATTTTTGATCTCAGCCTTCAACTCGTTGATATTGGTATTGAATTTCGCGATAACGGTAACCTGGGAATTGGCGTGCTGATAGGGTAGGCCGCAAATGGCCGATACTTTTTGCTGTATCGCGATTTTTTGCTGATCCAGCTCCTCTACCTGCTGCCTCAGGATCTTGTTGTAATAGCTGAGTTGGTTTTTGTTGAGATTTTCAAGCCCGCTGCGGTCGGTCTGTTCGAGTTCCATTTGCAGTTTCAGCAGGTCGAGCAGATTGTTGGCCTGGTACGCCTTCGTAATGCGCTGCATGGTTTCGGTCTTGCGCAGTTTTTCGGCCTCATCGGTTTCGCGGTCGGGGTGGAAGGTCTTTACGAGCTCCATGTAAACGCTCCGCACAGATTTCGTGGTCTTTGCCTGCTGTGCTTCCCGTGTGCGCTGGTCCATGCGCTGTTCCCGTCTTTCCGCTTTAATGCGCTGCTGCTCTTCTTCCGGCAGTTCGTGAAAAGATATTTCCGGATCTGCCTCATATTCGCTTTCCAGCAAAAAAGCCGGGTCTTTGATGCGGGAAATCTCTCTCAGGCGCTCCTCTTCCAGCAGCACATCGATGTCTACCGGGCTGTATTTGTTAAAAACTGGTTTCAGCTCGTACTGCGCGTGATTTTTAATAAGGTCGTAGGCATTCTCGGTGATCAGGAAAGCCAGTTTGGTTTGATAGGCTTTCCGGAAATGGTCCGCTTCGTAGGTCCGGTCCCAGAGGTTGACAATGTCGGCCCGGCAAGCCTGGTACTCCCGTACGAGGGGATCCAGGTCGGATGGCATTCGCCGCAGCATTTCGTCATAAGCCTGTTGAAGGTCGGCGATCTGGCGGTCGAGTGCCTCGATCGTGTCGGAAAGCAGGTTAAACTCCTTTTGTTTTTTGTTGAGCGGTTTGTCTTGCTCGGGAATATGCAGGATGGCGGTGTCGGTCATGGTCAGTAAACAGCGCTCGCGGGATCACAGGTTCAGTTCCTGGTAGGAAATCAGTACTATTGCGGCTACCGCCAGCACAAGTCCCCATTTATTCAGCGTATTGAGGCGCTCTTTGTATAATACCCAGGCCGCGAGGGCCGAAACGAGCATGGTCAGGATATTATAGATCGGGAAAACATAAGCCGCGCTATTTCCGAATGCAGCAAGCGCGAGCAACAGAAAATAGAGTGATAAAAAATTGGGCACGCCAAGCACCAGCCCGCCGACGACGCTACGGAGTTTCAGTGAATGGCCGTGCGCAATAATGCGGTAAATGAGGATCGAAGTGCCGATCACCACAGCGCCGAAGCACGCGATGATCATGAAAACGGTGATCTGCCCGGCAGGATAGTACTTGGAGGACAAGAAGTTGATCAGCGTATTGTTCGTGCCCGTGGCAAAGAATGTCAGTATGGGTAAAATCCATAATGCCTGCTTCGCGGTTTGCGCGGTACTTGCCGCATCGGACGACTTCGGCGTGCGCTGGATTGCACCTAACGCCAGTGCGACGAGCGCAAGCACGAGCCCTAGGTAGTTGAGCGCGGTAAAGTCCTTATTGTTATTCCTGAAAACAAACAGCCCGAAAAGCACCGGGATCACCAACGACATATTCCCCGCCAGCGACGTGGCCGTCACACTCACTTTTTGCGCAGTAAGCCCGATGAGCATAAATGCCGTTACAAACATGGCTCCAAGTGCCATGGTGAGGACCGTTCCCTCCGAAGTCCATTGCACTTGCGTGAACAGGCCGAGATCGGGCGTCAGAACGAGGCCGGTAAGCACACAGGAGTAATAGTTGAACACCACCGCATGGAACGAATCCACCCGATAGCGCGGGTAAGCGCGCATGATCAGGTAGAGCATTACCGTGAAAACAACCGCTAGCAGGAAGAACAGCATGGCGCGGCTTACCTTCCAGTGAGGATTTCGTCGATCACACGCGGGTAATGCGCGTATTCGAGTGCGTGCACTTTGCGCGCAACGTCGTCGGGCGTATCACCGGGTGCGACCTCGCATTTAGCCTGGAAAATGATGTCGCCCTCGTCGTAATGCTCGTTCACATAATGGATCGTGATGCCCGATTCGGTTTCGCCCGCATTTACCACCGCTTCATGCACAAAATGCCCGTACATGCCCTTCCCGCCATATTTAGGCAGCAATGCCGGGTGGATGTTGATCATTTTGTTGGGGAATGCTTCCACCAGCACCGGTGGCACGAGCATCATAAAGCCTGCGAGTACCACGAGGTCGATCCCTTCGTTTTGAAGAATCTGGGGGATTTTTCCCGTGTGGTAAAAGGTTTTCCGGTCAAAGAACACAACCGGAACCTGCAATTTGAGCGCCCTTTTGATCACTCCGGCCATGGGGTTGTTAGTGAAAATCAGCGACACATCCACGTCGTCGCGGCCCGCGAAATGCTCGCAGATCTTTTCGGCATTGGATCCCGAACCGGAGGCAAAAATGGCAATTCTCTTCATTATTAAGCGTAGTTGATATATGATAGATAAGGAGTATCCGTGAAAAAATACCCGGACAAAGCTATAAAAAGAACGGCTTGCCGACGAACCGGAAGCCGTTCTTTATGGAAATGTTAATATTGAGTTGCCTGATATCAATAGATTTTGGACAGTTCACTATATCCCATCAGTTTCCCTTTGCGGTATGTCTCGGTTTTGAGGTCCCATACTACGCCGGGGGCACGGTACGAAACGCTCTGCATTTCCATTTTAACCGGAAAGCCCATGACCATTTCCATGTTCATATCCGAATTGATTTTGTAAACATCGTAAGTGCCCGCCGCGATGGTGAGCTTTTCCTGGCCCGCCACCGTGCGGTTTTTGATAAACATATTAAAAACCACCGGCATCGGCCCCGACTTCCCTTCACCTTTGACAGCCGCGTCTTTCAACTTATCGCCAACCGAAAGTTTGGACGGGATTTCGATATTCTCATAGGTAAATTTCATTTCCATGTTCTGAAACGATTTCAGTTGCTCCTGGTTAATGAGCGAGGCCGCATCAAGCGTCAGCACATTCCCGTCGCATTTCATCTGGTAAGTGTTTTTGAGCTCGGATTTACCTTTCGTGTTGAAAGATTCCATATCAATCGTTACCACGGTGTTGCTGCCTTCCTTGGCTACTTTGGCGATTTTATAGGTGAGCTTGCCCAGCGCCTTGCCTTTGCCGTCGTAGTTGTTCATCTCGAATCCTCCTCCTTCTTTGAAGGCAAAACCTGCGCATTCCTGGGCATAGGCCCTCAGACTGAGCATCATCAGGCAGACGATGCTCCATAGAAGTAACTTTTTCATATCGGTAACAGCGATTTAGTTTTGGGGTGATCAAATATAACTTTTCAACCGGTTAATTAAACGGCGTGAAGCGTTAAATTAATCGGTGCGTCAGGTCCAGATCATGGTGATCAGGCCAAGCAGCATGATGATCTTGCAAAGGCTGCTGATATCCTTGAAATCACGACGGGTGTCGGCCTGGTACAGGCGCAGCACAAGCAATGCGATCGGGATCAGGAGCAGCAGGAAGAGGAGGGTGAGCAGGTTGTTCTGCAATGCGCGCGCCATGACGAACAGCGTGAGTACAAAAACGATGATAACCGAATACAGGAATGTTTTGGTCCGGCGGATGCCCCAGATGATCGGCAGCGTGCGGCAGCCGTGCGCTTCATCGCCGCGAATGTCTTCCATGTCTTTCACTACCTCGCGGATCAGCGAAATGAAAAACGAAAATACCGCGTAAATGAACACCAAATGCCGGTTGGCCGGGTAATGCACGGTGAGTATGAGCAAGGTAAGTCCCGTGAGCAGCGAAACGATGAAGTTACCGATGAACGGCAGCCGCTTGTAGCGCTCGGAGTAGAACCAGAGCAACGTGATCGAGAATACGTTGATAATGAAGACGTACGGGCTGGCCACCAAGCCGAGTACGGCGCCGACGACATTCAAAACCTGGTGCGCGCCCATGGCCCAGCGGCGTTTCAGGTAACGGCCCACCACTACTCGTTCAGGCTTGTTGACGATGTCGATCTTGACGTCGAAATAGTCGTTGATAATGTAGCCGGCAGCAGCAATACAGACGGTCGAGAGCGAGAGCACGAACATATCGATATCCGTCACGATCGCTTTCCATTCATGGCGCGGGCCGATCAGCAGGATGCGTGTAAGGTACTGTGTGAGGGCCACAATGACGAGGTTGGTCATGCGCACAAGACGCGCACTCCCGGTGACATAATCCCACGTTGTGATCTTGGGTCTGGCCGACACATTCATGAAGTTTGACGCTGGAAAAAGAAGGTTTAGGCAATAAAATTATTCATTTTATCCCATTAACGACAATTCTTCACTTCTTTATCCATTTTTGGGATAAAAAAACTGCATTTGTTGTTAGCTATTTCGAGCCGTTATCCGGACGGTTGTTGATCCCGGACATTCAACCATTTGCTGACCTATTATGAAAATTGGTATCGTATGCTATCCTACCTTCGGAGGAAGCGGTGTGGTAGCTACCGAGCTTGGAAAAGCGCTTGCGAAAGCCGGCCACCAGGTTCATTTCATTACCTATTCCCAGCCTCAACGACTGGACTTTTTTAATGAGAACCTCTATTATCATGAAGTAAATATACCTGCCTATCCTCTGTTCCAGTATCCGCCTTACGAGTCGGCGCTGTCGAGCGAAATGGTGCATGTAGTGGCCAATGCGGGCCTGGACTTACTTCACGTACATTATGCGATCCCGCACGCGTCGTCGGCGTACCTCGCAAAGCAGATCCTCGCCGCGCAGGGCATTCACATTCCGGTGATTACCACCTTGCACGGCACCGATATCACCCTGGTGGGAAAAGATCCTTCCTACGAGCCGGTGGTAACGTTCAGTATCAACCAGTCGGACGGCATTACTGCGGTTTCCGACTCACTCAGAAAAGACACCTACGATCATTTCAAGATCACCAAGGATATTGAAGTAATTCCCAACTTCATCGATCTCGACCGCTTCAACAGGCAGAAGAAGGACCATTTCAAACTTGCTATTTGTCCTAACAACGAGAAGCTCATCGTCCATACCTCCAATTTCCGGAAGGTCAAAAGGATCGACGACGTGATCATGATCTTCGAAAAGCTGCGCAAGCTGCTGCCGAGCAAGCTGCTCCTCGTAGGCGACGGCCCCGATAGGATGCGCATCGAACGCCTGTGTAAGGATTTGGATATGCTTTCGGACGTCCGTTTCCTGGGTAAGCTGGATGCGATCGAAGAAGTGCTCTCCGTGGCCGACCTGTTCCTGATGCCTTCCGAATCCGAAAGTTTTGGATTGGCTGCACTGGAAGCGCTGGCTTGCGAAGTGCCTATCATTACGTCCAATGCAGGCGGCTTGCCCGAATTGAATGTGCATGGCGTAACCGGCTTCCTGAGCGACGTGGGTGACGTGGAAGACATGGTGAAGCATGCTGCATACATCCTCGATGACGCCAACCTGCCTACCTTCAAAGCGAATGCACTGGCCCGCGCCCGCGAATTCGATGTGGCAAAGATCCTGCCGCATTACGAAGCCTATTATGAGCGCGTGGTGGAGAACAGCAAGGCGGTCGACCTGGCGTAAACGACCGCTGGTAAACGGATAGCACCGCTCAGTTCCCGGTTTCGTCTTTCATGCGGTTTTCCTTATATTCGTGTGCTAATTATGTTAGGTTTACGTTATTGATTGAGGTAAAAAACATTGTTGAAAGATGAAAGTGCTATTTAATATATTATTCATATTCCTGCTCCTGATTGCATTCGTGCCGTTTTTCCGGCGCTTCCTTTTCCACCTGCTGGTGGGCAGGCAGCTGATCAAGCAGCAGGAGAAAGCATACCGCGCGCAGCAGCAAGCCGAGCGCGCCCGTACGAAACCGGGAGGTATCCGGGTCGACAGCGCTCCGCAGAGCAACAGCGAGTCATCGAGGTTCAAAGGCGGCGAGTATGTGGATTATGAAGAAGTGAAATAAAAAGATTTAGAAATCGATATAATGCAAGAAGCCCGGAGCGATCCGGGCTTCTTTTGTTTTGGTATAAATGTGTTTTACTGCTTGATGACCCTGAATGTGGCCTTCCTGCCTTTGGCATCGATGTGGAGCAGGTAAATGCCGCTCGGAAGGTTGCGGATATCCAGGCGCTCTTCGTGCTGACGGGTTTTAAGGGTACGGACTATCGCGCCGCTTTGGGAGATAAGCTGTATCGTTTTATCATCACCATTTTTCGATTTTACTGTAAGAATATCCTGAACAGGGTTAGGTGCGACGACAACCTCAAATCCGGGTGCACTCGGCTCCGTTCCCGTTACGATTTCCACTTTCACGGTCGAAGGAGACTCGATAATCCCATTACCGCAGCCATTGGAAACGCTGAACAGGCGATAGTACTGGCTGGGGGATGCCTGGAAGAGTTCGATAACGTCGGTCGGCCTGGACGACTGACGGTTCATTACATTCGCATCCGTACCAAAACGATAATACCAGGGCCCGCCGCCTTCAAGTAGCACTGTGATTTTGGGATTGTTGATACCATCGAAGATCACGCTTTCGGATGCGAAACGGGCTTTGGCTTTTTGCATTGCTACAACAGGCGTTGCGTATGCACCGCTGCCGGTGTTCGGGTCGGAGGCGGCCAGGCGAATGCGGTATTGTGCATTCGGAGTCAGATCGACGGGTAATATGGCCTGGATTTTGGAGCCTGCGATCGTTGTTATGTTGCGGAAATTCCTGCCGGTACTGTCCGAAATCTGTGCGGTGAATATGTTGCCGGCGGAAAAACTACCCGCGGTTTTGTACTCAATCGCGATGGTATCGCCTGTACACATGCTGAAACCGGACTTCGACGTGAGCGCTGTGACCGTCACGCTCCGTTCGGAAGGCGGATTGACTTCGACCGTCGCCGAGCCGGTGGCGATTCCGTTCCCACACGCATTGGTGATGGAGGCAATGGTGTAGGTGGTTGTTTTGCCGGGTGAAACTTTGATGTAATTAAGTGCCCCGACGCCGGTGTAAATATTTCCCTTGGTACCGTCCGATAATGTAAAATTGGGAACATCTGCATTGTACTTATTAGAGCGTATCACCAGCTGCGTACTTTCGCCGCTATTGATGGTGGTGCTGCCGAGAAGCGTTACGTTGGGCTTGGTAGTGACGCTTACACTCAGATTGGATGTAAGATTATATTTTGGGACCGAACAGACAATCGTGTAGTAGCTTCCGGGCAGTGTATTGGGCAGCCTCAGTGTGATATTGCCTTTAAGTGTACGGGTGGAATCGAGCCGGATCGTGTTGTTATTGCTTTGATCCATGATCGAGAAGCGGATGTATCCATCCGCCAGGTCCACGTCGCCCATCAACTCGTAGTTAACGACGATCGAACCGCCCTCACATACACTCCACGATGCGGTATTGGCGGTAAGTTTCGGATTGACGGCAACATCCACCTTGCCTGTCGCCGTGCCGTAGCCGCATACATTACTTACCGAAAGAATGCTGTATTGCTGACTTTTGGTAGGGTAGACGTACCAGCTCTGTTCGCCGCTAGACAATTCCTGGCGGGTATTGTTACTGTAAATGGCAATAATCGGTGCCGCGCCTTCTGCACGGACGCGCAATGCGACGCTTTGCCCGGCGTCGACCTTTACCGGGGTTCCCTGCGAATTTTCTGCCGTGAGCGTGGTGGTCGCCGGTGTGGAAATCTGAATGCCCAGCGGGTCGGACATAGAGCCGTCAGACGACACGATGCGCAAGCTGTAATAGCCGGTTGAAAGCTCGCGAGGAACTGTCGTGCTGAACTGCTTCCCTTTTTGACCGGTTACCAGAGTCTTGAAGTCGACCGTATTTGCGGGAGCGATCTCGAGTGAATAGATGGCGTCAGGGGTTTCAACGCCGGAAGTGATGTCGAAAGAAACGGCCAGCGGCGACCCGGTGCAATATACCTGGGATTGCAACGATGAAAATTGGATAAAGCCCGGCATAGCCCGAATGTAGGTCGTTTTGTCGACAGGAAAAGTGCCGCATGCATTGGTAGCCGATTTTACCACGTAGGTTGTTACCTCGCCAGGTTTCGGAGTGATGTAAACTGTGTTGGAATACTGAGCGAAAACGGCATTCTTTTCCACGCCGTTCTCCGTATAGCTCATACTTTGGATCGGGGAATTGGCCGATAGATAGAGCTGCGCGCCACTCTGGCTGATCACATAGCGCTGAGGTTCTTCCGGTCGTGTCTGCGGCGAAAGGGAGAATTCGGTGAGAGGAGTGTTCAGCCTGATGCGCTCGGAGTTGCTGAACAGTACCGGGTTCGACGACGCGATGCGAAAGTCGATTTCGGATGAATAGTACTCTGAAACAGCCACTTTTACCTTATACTTGCCGCCTTGCTCGACCACAGTTAAGGCTTTGAAATCGCAGCACGGCTGGTTGGATTGAATGCTGAATTTGTTTCCCGAGCCAAATTGTCCCAAAGTGCCGAATATGATTTCCAGGCTATCGTTGTTACAGATGGCATTTTTGAGGGGCTCAAGATAAATGGTTGGCTCAGTGGTAGGTTGGTATTTCAATGTCAGGGTCGGGGGGGTGCTATTTTTAAAACAACCGTTCGAAACCGATTTGACCTTATACTCAGTGGTTTGCTTCACAAACAATTGCTTCGCGTCGAAGCTTCCCCACTCTGATGTCCTGATCGTACCGTCCGATTCTTCCACGGTATAAGGCCCTCCGCCATCCAGAATATAGCCGATCGTCATGCGCGTCGGCACATTGAATGTTGTCGAGCCCGAATATGTGCTGTATCGGATGGCCGGCATACTCTGAATCACCAAATTAGAAGAAAACTGCGATTGGAGATTTGGATTGGTCGTAACGATCTGGTACTGGGCATAATAGAAAGTGCCGTGCGTTGGCGGCAATGAGAATTCGAGGTAATCGCCCGACCGTTTGGCGTCGACATAGTAATGAGGATTACTACCTGAGCTGACCCCGATTTTGAACTTGGTGGCGTCGGTAAGCGCTGCACTGCTTACAAACTTGACGCGCATAGTCGGCGCTGCACAAATCGTTTGCGTGCCGTCGGCAAACCGGATTCCCGGCCTGACTTTGATCTGCACGACCTCGGGATCACTCACATTCACTGTACCGCAGCCCGAAGTGACTGTCTTGATACTGTAATTCTTGTCGCCGGTCGGGGATAGCTGGAAAGATACATCGCCATAGGAGGAAGTCGCTTTGCTGCCGTCGGTCAGTTCTACGGAAAACGGCGGTACTCCATATGTTTTTACATACAGGGACATAGTTGAGTTGATGTCCACTGTTTGGCTGGCCGTGCTGAAAGTAGCGCCGGTTTTGGGATAAATGCTCAAAGAAGTGGGCGCTACGGACGAAACCGTGGAAGGATTGTCCGTGATTACCTGCACGCTGAATTGCACACTGTTGGATAATTTGAGGCGGTCGGGGAATTTGCCGACGAGAAGATCGCCCTGCAAGGTGGCGGGAACTTCGACTACCCTGGGGGCGCCTGCGGGATAGGTTTCCCGGAAACGCAACCGGTAGCGGGTTTGAGCGGTGAACGCAGTTCCGAGCGTTGAGAATGTCACTTTTACGTCGCTGTTCTCGCAAATTTGCGTAGGCGAAACGGAAACGGCCTTAATAGCTGTCGTGTTGATGACAGGCTGGTAGCGGCCGCTGACTTGCATGGCGCCGCAATTGTTCTCTGCGTGTGCGATGGTGTAAACCGAAACGGTCCCCGGAATAATGAGTGACTGAGTTGCAGAAAAACCGACTTGATTGCCGTAAAAGCTGAACCTGCTGCTGTCGTTCAATGTCACCCGAATTTCTCCCAGTCCTATCCCTGAAAAATTGATGGGCACCGTGTCGAACGTATTGATCGTGTCGCGGGTATTGCCGGGATTCAGAGTGAGGCGCCCTTTGGTGAGCACATTAATGCTGTACGACCAGTCACTCTGTGTTTTCGGTGACGATGCCACTGCCCGGAGCTGAATAGTGGCGTTGCCATAGGCGAGAGAATCATTGAGTACGAATTCCAGCTTGCCGTTGTTCAGCGTCGCCGGTACTTCTTTGAGCACGGTGGAAGTTTCGGCCTTGCGGATCTGCACCGAATACTTGTTGTCGGCGTTGAATGTGCCCGAAGTATTAATACCGAGCCGGAAGGTCGAGTAAAGGCAAGCTGAACCGAAATCGTTATAATTGAGAGAGATAGTTGGTGTCTGTGCAAATGCGGCTGATACAAAACAAAGCCACATTGCAAGAACGCAAGCGTAAAACTTAAACATGTAGGGGAGTGGTTACAATAATTTTCCGAAAATAGCACATAATATAGAATATGTTAGGAGAATGTGACCACTATTTTATTCTTGTTTACACATGCATTTAAATGCAAAAAGCCCCGGATTTCTCCGAGGCTTTGCGTATTGCTAATTGCTATTCTTACCGGCTAAGGTAAAGATTCCTTTCGCCGTAAATTTTCTGGAAGAATTCGTCTTCGAGATCTTTGATGAAGTAGATCGCTTCACCGGTCGATTTCATTTCAGGGCCGAGTTCCTTGTTCACATTCGGGAATTTGTTGAATGAGAATACAGGGATCTTGATCGCCCAGCCGTTTTTGACAGGTTTGAAATCGAAATCCTTCACCTTCTTGTCTCCCAGCATCAGCTTGGTAGCGTAGTTCACGTAAGGCTCCTGGTAAGCCTTGCAAATGAACGGTACGGTACGCGAAGCACGTGGGTTCGCTTCGATCACGTACACGACGCCGTCTTTCACTGCGAATTGTACGTTGATCAACCCTTTTACGTTCATCGCCAGTGCGATTTTGCGGGTATGCTCTTCAATCTGGCGGATTTCGTCGGCTGTGAGGTCGAAAGGCGGCAATGCAGCGTGCGAGTCGCCGGAGTGGATACCCGCAGGCTCGATGTGCTCCATGACACCGATGATGTAAGCGTCTTCGCCGTCGCAGATCGCGTCTGCTTCTGCCTCCAACGCGCCTTCGAGGAAGTGGTCAAGGAGAATGTTGTTGTCCGGAATATCGTGCAGGATTTTCACCACGTGCTGTTCCAGCTCCTTCTCGTTGATCACGATTTTCATGCTCTGTCCACCCAAAACGTAGCTCGGACGAACCAGCAATGGGAAGCCCAGCGTGCGTGAAAGTTCCACCGCAGCGTCGGAGGTTCTTACGGTACCGAATTTCGGATAAGGGATGCCGAGCTCTTCGAGCAGCGACGAGAACCGTCCGCGATCTTCTGCCCAGTCGAGTGAGTGGAAGTCGGTACCGATGATTTTGACACCATATTTTTCCAGTTTCTCAGCCATTTTCAGAGCAGTCTGACCACCCAGCTGAACGATCACGCCCTCAGGCTTCTCGTGCTCGATAATGTCGAAAACGTGCTCCCAGAAAACGGGTTCGAAGTACAACTTGTCGGAGATATCCGGGTCAGTCGAAACGGTTTCAGGGTTACAGTTAATCATGATCGTTTCGTAACCAGCCTCTTTTGCAGCCAATACGCCGTGTACACAAGAGTAGTCGAATTCGATACCCTGGCCGATACGGTTAGGTCCTGAGCCCAGTACAACCACTTTCTTACGATCGCTCACAACAGACTCGTTGTCAGGGAATTCCTGCGAGGTGTTGAAAGTAGAGTAGTAGTAAGGTGTTTTTGCTTCGAATTCAGCCGCGCAGGTGTCAACGCATTTGTATACGCGATTGATGCCCAGTGCTTTCCGGCGATCGTACACTTTGCTTTCTTTGGTGCCAAGCAAATGCGCGATCTGGCGGTCGGCGTAGCCTTTTTGTTTCGCTGTCAAAAGAAGGTCTTTCGGCAGGTCTTCCAGGTCAAATTTCTCGATCTGGTGTTCCAGCTCGATCAGCTCTTCGATCTGTTTAAGGAACCACGCATCTATTTTAGTAAGGTTCTGGATCGTTTTGAACGATAGACCTATTTTGAATGCATCATAAATGTGGAACAGACGGTCCCAGCTAGGATGTGCCAGGCTGTGCTTGATCGCTTCCTGGTCGCGGAGCTCGCGGCCGTCGGCACCAAGGCCATTGCGGCGGATTTCCAGCGACTGACAAGCTTTTTGCAATGCTTCCTGAAAGTTCCGTCCGATACCCATCGCTTCACCTACCGACTTCATCTGAAGACCCAGTGACCGATCTGCACCTTTGAACTTATCGAAGTTCCATCGCGGAACTTTCACGATCACGTAATCGATCGAAGGTTCGAAGAATGCGGATGTGCTGCCGGTGATCGGGTTAATGAGCTCGTCGAGGTCGTAACCGATCGCCATTTTCGCAGCGATTTTCGCGATAGGATAACCGGTTGCTTTCGAAGCCAGAGCCGATGAACGAGATACGCGCGGGTTGATTTCGATCGCGATGATCTTGTCGTCAGCAGGATTTACCGAGAATTGTACGTTACAGCCACCCGCAAACTTGCCGATACCATTCATCATTTTGATCGAAAGGTCGCGCATTTGCTGGTACAATGTATCCGGAAGCGTCATGGCAGGCGCCACGGTGATGCTGTCGCCGGTATGCACACCCATCGGGTCGAAGTTCTCGATCGAACAGATGATGATGAAGTTACCTTTGCTGTCGCGGAGGAGTTCGAGCTCGTATTCTTTCCAGCCCATTACGCTTTGCTCAACGAGTACCTCGTGTACAGGCGATGCGTGCAAGCCGTAGTTCAGCGCTTTGTCGAAATCCTCTTCTTTTTCCACAAATCCACCTCCCGTACCGCCAAGGGTAAATGATGGGCGAATTACCAGTGGGAAGCCGATTTCCTGTGCGATCTCTTTTCCTTCGAGGAAAGAGCGGGCTGTGCGGCCCTGGCACACATTCACGCCAAGTTCGAGCATTTTCAGACGGAATTTCTCCCGGTCTTCGGTCGTTTCAATCGCTTTGATATCCACACCGATAATATCCACCTCGTACTTTTTCCAGATACCTGCCTTATCACAATCGATAGCCAGGTTCAACGCCGTTTGGCCTCCCATGGTAGGAAGTACCGCGTCGATGGGCCTGCCCATCGCCTTGTGTTTTTCCAGAATCTCAACGATGTACTTCTTTTCGAGTGGCAACAGGTACACATGATCTGCACTGATAGGGTCAGTCATGATGGTTGCAGGATTGGAGTTGATCAGAACTACCTCAATCCCCTCTTCGCGTAGTGAACGGGCTGCCTGAGAGCCAGAATAGTCAAACTCGCACGCTTGACCGATGACGATGGGGCCTGAACCGATAATCAGAACGGATTTGATACTCGTATTTTTGGGCACAGTAAATGGTAATTTGTAGAAATGAAGGAAATACTTGAACAACTTTTGGCAGTTGCCTGACGATTTTGAGCAGGGGTACGTCCAAAAATTCCACAAAGTTAATTCTCATATCTGAAAAAGGACAGGTTGTGGCTTGAAATAACTGTAAAATTTTGAAATCAGGTCGTTAATTGTCAGGTAGTCAGTTAGTTGTAGGAGTGATTTGTTCACTACTGAAAAGGCGCAATGGCCGGTGCGGAGATGTCGAAGTCGCGCAGACGCAGGGGAACGTTGCCCGAAGCGGCGAAACGGGTAGGAGAGGAGAGCTCAGGGATATTGACATAATATCCGAAGCGTACCTGCAGGGTATTGAAGGTGAGATTTTCGTTTCGGAGCCGTAAGCCCAGCCCGTAACCCTGGTACAACGGGCTCTTCCAAAGGTGCGGCACGCCATTCACCAGGCCCAGATCCGCGAACACGAAATAGGCGATACGGAAACCTAAAAGGCTCTTGTCGGAGAAGAATACGGTCTCCGTTCCGATAGTAAGTTTCTTGGTGCCGATCAGCCGGTCGTTGTTGATGCCCCTGATGCCCTGATTCCCGCTGATGTTCAGATAATCCAGCGGATCCCTGTTAATTCCCTTTGCAAATCTGATATTGACAAACTGCCGGAAAAAGCTGTATCGGAAAGGGATCAGATTGCTGATATAAGTGACTTCTCCATTGATAACGCCCTGCTGCGCCACACCTTTTTTGGAATAGGTGCCCAAATTGGCCAGCCCGTAGAAATAGCCCAGGTTATGGGGCAGGTATTTGCCCGTCGCGAATTGAAGTCCGCCGTAGCCGCGCGCACCGAACTCGGTGTTCTCGCGCCCGATCGTGAGCGCGAACAGGCTACCCACCGGCACGTCCTCCGTCCGTCCGAAGCCGTAGATCAAGACGTCCCGCTTGTAGTTCCGGTTGGAAAATCCGAGGCTGATCAGCGTCGCGGTGCGGTTCCAATAGTTTTTGTTGAGGTTCGGTGCTACTTCCGGGCGTTCGTCGTAATTGTATTTATTATGCCTGAATGCCGTTACGATCCGGGAGTTCTGGGCCAGTTTACTGTCGGGGAACGGAAACTTGAATGCGCGCCCGATCCAGAAATCGTAGTATTTATAATCGGTCAGAAGGAGTGTTAGGGAATCTTTGGATTGTAGTTCCCGCTTGACTTGCCTTGTGTTATAATGACCTACCTCCAAAGCACCGGCATATTTCGTTTCGGTCGTGATAAACCTTCGGTTGAAACGAATGGATTGTTCTTTCAGGTCGCGCTCGAAGATCAGACTGGCCTGGGCGGTAATAAAGGTTTTGCCAATATAGGGAACTGTGTAAATGGCCCGGAACTGAAACTTTCGCACGGAATCCTTCGAATCCCAGCGAATGGCCGTTCGCTGGGAATGCGTGGTCCCGCGCACGTTGATGTTTTCAAGCCCCAGACCGAATTTATTGAAGGAACTGAAACTTCCTGAGAAGTTAAGCGACCAGGAATCCTGTATGAGCACCATTACATCGGCCATCCAGGTAACATCCTTTCGGGGAATGACAATAATACGCGCATCGACGAACATCCGGTTGGAACGCAAAAGACGTTCGGTATCTTTCAGAACGTGCGCCTGGATGTCGTCACCCTCCGAAAACAGCAGGAATGATTTCCGGATAATGCCCTCCCGCGTGTTCGTATGGACACTTTTACTCAAAAACCTTTCCAGCTGGTTACCTTTCCGCGTGGTGTCATACACCGATTCGCCGAGGATATTCAGTTGGCGGATGTAGATTTTCCGGATCACCATCCCCTCATACGGCGTAAACGGGTTGGTTTCGATCTCCTTAACCTCCGTCACCTTGCCCTGGTTGTATACGTCCCTGAACAGCAGCCGGTAAACCGCCCGCGAGAACTTGGTTTTCGACATCCGGGCTTTGAGGTTGGTGTACCGGATACTGTCGCGGCTGTGCACTTCCAGGCTGTCGGGGTTTTGTGCCGACGCGCAGAAGGAAAGCATCAGAAACAACAGCAAATATTTGCACATGGGCTATCCGGATTCCAAATCAACTGTTTCTTAACGCAAACGCACCAATGCGAGGTATAAAACTACTGGCTGTTAACCTCGATCAGCGCCTTGGCCGTCTTTTCTGTTTCGCTTGGTGCCGGGGCATTTTTGGTAGCAAACTTGCCGTTTGGCCGGATAATGGAAAATGTTGCAAAGTCCAGCGGGTTGAGGCGGAACAGCAGGTCCATCGCCTGGTTATCGTCTATCGACATATGAATGCCTTTTAACCTGTGCCGAACGATATATTGCCGCAGCAGGGCATCCGAAACCGTGTAATTTTCGGTTGAAAAATGCACGAACAGAAACACGATGTTGTCCGGAAGCCGTGCTTGCAATGCCGGGATGAAATCCAGTTCCTCGCGGCTTTTGGCATCCTCGATATTCCACTTCACGACGTAAATGGTTTTTCCCTTCAAGCCATCCACAATGCCGTTGAACCACGGAGTACCCCGGTCGTTCGAAGCGCTGAGATAATAGCCGGGCAATGCCTCGACGGGCGCCGTACGCACATTCTTGAAGTCCACCAGCTTACGGATGTTCGCGCTGTCCTTCACTTCCAGCTGGATCAGCTCGTCAAGCGATTGTTTGAACTGCGGAATGCCGGTGCGGGACTTAATGTGGTTATTGAGCAGCAATTGCTGCGGATAGGTGTATTTATAGAGGTTTTTGGCCAGGTAGCGTACTCTTAGAAACTCGGTGGCGGTGCTGTCGTACAAGTCCCCGTAAATGCGGCTTTCGCGTTCGTAGTTGAAAAGCAGGTTCAGGACCATTTCATTACGGGCAAAAAGCTTGTTCATGAAATCCAGCTCGCCTTTTTCGGCCAGGCCGTTCGCTGCGATCTGGTTCAGGTGCTGGCGGTCGTCCGCAGAAAGGTTTTTGGCGTTGTCGCGGATGAGCGCGGCCATGAGTTTCACGGGCAGGGAGTTGGTCCTGCTGGGGTTATCGAATTTTTTTCCTTCCACCATCTGGTCGGCGTAGTTACCGAATCGGGTCGCCCAAATCACCCGTTGTCCGGTCAGTGGAGCCCGGTCGAGGCGTTTCAGGCTGTCGAGCAGCGCTTTGCTGATCTGATACTGATTGCTCAATGCGTGTTCATACAAAATCTGCAACTGTTCCTCGTCCGTAACCGATTTGACCCAATTATATAAAACAGGTGATGCCACGGTGTTTTGCGTCGCAGCTTTTACCGATCCGAGGCGCAGTTCCGCCCGACTTTCGGCGATAAAACGGGCGTCGGACGGGCTTTTCTCCCAAAATGTCTTGAAAAAATCGGTACCCAGCGTTCTGCTGCCGTTCAACCGCTGGTTTTCTGCGGCCAGGTAGGATGGATATTGATTATTGGCATCTGCATTGGCGCCGGCGAAATAAAACAGCTTTTTAGCCCTGCCAATGGAATCTCCGTTGAAAGTAATTTCGACGGTGCCCGGCGATCCGAGAAAAGTAGTGAAGGCCTTCCCGCCGTAATCCATGTAAATTTCCTCCTGCGGAAAAAGCATCGGAAGCGACACGCGGAACGTTCCGTCGGCCTGCAAATCAGCCTGTTTGCTCAGTTCCGATTGCGGTTGCAGGATATTGTTCCGTGAAAAAGTAATGAACGGGGCCTGGCGGTAAAGCCGCCCGTTGAGGTTATTGATCCGACCCTTGATGATAAGTGAGTCGGTGACTGCGAAAGCTGAGTGCAAAAAGCCGAGAAAGAGGGCCGTCAGTATGATGAAGCGCATGCGGGTGATCATTAAAATTTAGTAACGAAAAATAACGAGGCTTTTTCATGCTACCAAATATGAGTGATTATTTGCCCGAATGCACGGAAAACATGCGCTATGCCCTGTCCGGATTAGTGGACGGTTCCAGCTCCTTACCATCTTCGTACCGGACATAAATGCCATGGTACCTTTCCTGCGCGTCGTAGTCCTTGCGGAGCGGGTGGCCTTCCCAGTCTTCGGGGAGCAGGATCCGCCGGAGATCGGGGTGTCCTTCGAAAGTAATGCCCATTAAATCGAATGCTTCGCGCTCGTGCCAGTCGGCGGTACGCCAGATGTGGCTCACAGTTGGCACGGATGGCAGCACAGCCTCGGCCGTATTTCTCGGGAAAATGGTTTTTAGGGTCAGATCCAGGCCGTAAGGAATGGAAGTGAGGTTGTAGATCAGTTCCATCGTTTCGGCAGTGGTGCCGTTGTCGATGGCTGTAATGCAGGCCAGGTAGTCGAAATACAGCCTTTCGTCTTCATGTAAAAAACGGCACAACGCGGCAATGCCTTGCGCAGGCACGACGAGCGCAGGTTGCGGGTTTTTGGTTTCGGCCGTAATGGCGTACTCCGGGAACTGGCCCGCAATAATATCGGTGATTTCCTGAAAAGTCATACGTAGGATTAGGATAAAACGGCTTGCGCTCCTGCGGCTTCCATTTCCAGGAACAGGCCAGGGACTGCCTCTTGCTTGCCGCGGATTTTTTCCTGCAATTTCATAAAGCCACCAATCAGCGCCTCGGGGCGGGGCGGGCACCCGGGTACATATACATCCACGGGGATAATGCGGTCGACGCCCTTCACGACGTGGTATCCATGCTCCCAGTAAGGACCGCCGCAATTGGAACAGCTGCCCATCGAGATCACGTAGCGAGGTTCCGGCATTTGCTCGTATAGCCTGCGAATACGGTCGGCCATTTTAAAGGTAACAGTACCGGCCACGATCATCACATCCGACTGCCTGGGTGAAGGCCGCGGCATAATACCGAAACGTTCGAGGTCGTAGTTGGCCGCGTAGGTAGCCATCATCTCAATCGCGCAGCACGCCAAACCGAAGCCCATAGGCCATAGCGACGACAGGCGGGCCCAGTTCATCAGGTCTTCCGCGTTGGTCAGGATAATACCGCCGTCGCCGGTTTTGATTCGTTCACTCATGAATATTTGAAGATGCCGGATTTTGGTACGGATATTGCTTTAAAATACGTTGTCCGTCTGCAAAACTAACCATATTTGGCAAGAAACTGTTTCAGGCGGCGTTACAAAACAAACACAAACCATCAACTATATGAAACGAAAATTACTCATCTGTTTCCTGCTTTTGGCCTTTTGCATCAGCGCAGCGTCGGCCCAGTCGGATTCTACCGTCAGGATATTCAAAACGGGGATGGCCGTTTATGCGGAGCTCGGCATGCTTCCGAACAATAAAGCCCTGCGTGACCAGCTTGCACGTTTACAGGTAAAACCGTTCACGTCTTTTATGGGTAATCTCGTGCTCGCTCGCCGTACCGAATCGGAGCGATGGTTCTCCGAAGCCAGGATTATCGTTATGAACAGCACCAACTACACCTCCGACCGCGATACGCGCAAAGCATACCTGAACGGGTTCGGCATCGGTACCGACGGCGGACCAAAACTCGTGAATAATGCACGCTGGAATGTGACGATACCGCTAGGCGCCGATTTCATGTTGTACAGGCTCAACATCAAAAGCAATGCGTCCGTATCTGCCCAGCAGCTGCTGAACAACCCTTCGGCTTATCAGGCAGTGAAGCTGTACACCGCCAATATCAATCTGCACGGAGGCATTGGCGTGGATTACAAAATGGATTTCCTGCCTAAAATTCACGAAAAAGTGTACCTGAGCGGCAAACTGACCTACCATCAGCCCATTCTGGGAAGACGCAAATGGAAAGGCGACAACGTGACCGTCGACGATCTGTCCCGTTTAAAGGTGAACCAGCTCTACGTGCAACTTGGATTTGTGTTCTTCCCGCGTCCGCACATGAAAAAATGGGGCGGAATGCATTAGGTCAGGCGCCTTTTTTCTCGGCGAGTAGCGTGCGCAGCTGGTTTTCGAGGATTTTAATATAAGTATCCTTGTCTATTTCGCTCAGCGATTCGGGCGAAAACTGCCCAAGCGGGATGTCGCGAACGATCTGCTGCACGGGGCGGTCGGTGATCAGCTCCGGCACGGTACTGTTGAGGACTTGGGAGAGTTGTCTAAGGGTGTCAACCGAAGGAGTTATTTGCCCGTTTTCCAGTTCGTTATATTGTTCTTCGCTGATTTGGAGCGAGGATGCCATATGAGCGACGGAAAATCCTTTTCGTTCACGCCCGGCGCGCAAGTTCTTTGTGAAAGCCTCCATAGTATTTTGTTGATGATGAAAGAATCGGTAACAAGCCCGAAAAATCGGTAATTTTTAAGTAACTGTCAATATAATTCGATAAAACAACCACTCCTTTGGATAATTTACGGGGTTGTTTATCAGAAAGTTATATATGTTACTTCTTGTACCGTTCATTCACCTTCGCATACAAATCAGCCGGAACGGGTGATTTGACTTCCGGGATCTGCGGCTTGGGAAGCACCCAGTCGAGGTAGCCTTTGGCCCAGGCGTAGGCGAGGCCGAAGATAAGGATGCCGATAAAAACGGTCATTTCTGCCATGGCAAACCAGCCCCATTGGCCGTTCGTTTGTGCGATGAGCTCTTCACTTCCGAATACTACCGACCAGGGGAAAAGAAACAGCAATTCCACCTCAAACAATACGAAAATCAACGCGACGACGTAGAACCGGACATTGAACTGGATGTTGGCATTGCCCAGTGGCTCTTCACCGGATTCGTAGGTGGTCAGCTTCTCTTCATTGGGATTATGCGGCCGGAGAAATTTCGCAATGGTGAGCATTACACCGAGTAATATCAGCGCGGCGATAATAAAGAGCAGGATATAACCGAAATCGGTGAGCATGGTAATGTGCCTGGTTTGTGCAAAACTAGGCAAAATGCGCCGGATATCGTGAAAACAGGACTATTAAATGCTGAGCAGGATGGTGCGGATGCTCAGTGCGATTACCAGTGTGCCAACGATCAGCATCAATGGCTTGCGTTTGATCTTGCCTACAAGCATGGCGCCGAAAGGCGCGGCCATCACTCCACCGACGATCAACCCCAGTACGACTTTCCAGCTGTCAACTCCTGTGAAAAGCATGAAAGTAATACCGCTCGCGAATGCCACGGCAAATTCGGCGGCATTCACCGATCCGATCGTATAACGCGGATCGCGGCCTTGTCCGAGCAGGGTAGAAGTTACAATGGGCCCCCAGCCGCCCCCGCCGATCGAATCCAGGAAACCTCCTGTTGCTGCGAGAATGCTGATGCGTTTGGTTTTGTTTTTGACAAATGTCTTTTGCAGCGCTTTGCGGATGATGATCACACCCAATACCAGCATGTAGAATGCAATGAATGGTTTGATAGCATTGCCATCAATAATGTCAGAAAGTAGGTAAGCACCCGTAATGGAGCCTAATACACCGGGTATAAGCAGGCTTTTGAACAGCTTTTTGTTGATATTCTTAAAACGGAAATGCGAGATCGCCGAAGCACCGGTAGTAAACATTTCGGCGAAATGCACGCTGGCACTGCTCACTGCGGGTGTAACACCCAGGCTCAGCAAAAATGAGTTGGAAGTAACGCCGTAAGCCATTCCCAATGCGCCGTCCACAAGCTGGGCTGCCAAACCTACCAGTACATACAACGCGAAATCGCCCGTCAGGAAGTCGGTTACCTCTTCGGTGCTGATCGTAATGACGCCGTTTGTCACCAGAAGGCCGAAGAGCAGAAGAATAGCCGCGGCCGGAACGATATACCACGTCGGTGACGAGGGCAATTTGAGCGAGAGCACTTTGGCAAGCATTACCGTGAATTTTAGAATTTTGGAATATAGAGTTACAAAAATAGCAAAACTATTTAATCTACGTAATTGATAGATTATTAAATTTTCCTTAAACTCAAAATTGCCGGTAAGCGCTCCTGGCTCGTTTGCCCTCCAAATGACCAAATTCTGCGGCTCAATTCAATCAATTCAGCTAAATTCATTGAACGCATTCAACCAATTTAGGTTTTACAGCCAAATCACCCGTTGCTCTGAAACATGTCCTTGCCCGATGATATCCCGGTATAATTCCGGTCGGCGGGCCTGGATGTAGCGGTGGCCGCCGGCTTGTTGGAGCTTTTCGGGAGTGAGTGTGGCGATGGTGAAGTCGTTGTCGAGTTTGCGGCATTCGGCGATGATGTCGCCGAAGGGGTCAAGGATCATGGAACAGCCGTTTTTGAGCTGGTCGTGGTCCATGCCGATGGGGTTGGAGAATATGGCGTAAACGGCGTTGTCGTAGGCACGGGCGGGGAGCCACTTCATGAGCCACGCGCGTCCTTTGAGCCCGTCGAACTCCTGGCGGAGGGAGGTCGGGTCGGCTTCGCGATTGTGCCAGAGGGCTGGATCGACAAACCCCGCACCCGGGCGTGTGGAAGGCGTGCACATGGTTACGTGCGGCATGAAAATGATGTCGGCGCCCAGTAGTTTGGTGGCCCTGACATTCTCGATGACGTTATTGTCGTAGCAAATGAGTATCCCGCATTTCCAACCCAATAAATCAAAAGTCACATATTCATCGCCAGGGGTAAGGTTAGGATTGATGAAAGGGTGCAGCTTGCGGTACTTGGCGACGAGACCGTTTCGATCTACGCATACATAGGCCTTGTACATTTTTTCATCCGCATCTTTCTCGAACAGCCCGGCCAGGACTACAATGCCGTGCTCTGCCGCGATGTCCTGCAATGCGCGAATGCTTGGACCGTCGGGGATCGGTTCGGCGATTTCCAGCAGTTGTTCCCGTGATAGATTTCGTGCAAAAGTGTAGCCGGTAACAGAACATTCGTGGAATGCGATGACCTGCGCACCTGCTTTTGACGCGTTTCCGGCAAGCTGGCGGATTACCCCAAGATTGTAATCTTTGTCGCCGCTTTTGTTTTCAAATTGGGCTGTTGCGATTTTGATCGGTTTCATAGCTGACGTTTTTATCCAAAAGTACATGCACTAAGATCACATGTATTGTACAAACCCGACAAGCAACAAAAACTA
This sequence comes from Dyadobacter sp. BE31, assembly GCF_031457695.1. Taxonomy (NCBI): domain Bacteria; kingdom Pseudomonadati; phylum Bacteroidota; class Cytophagia; order Cytophagales; family Spirosomataceae; genus Dyadobacter; species Dyadobacter sp. BE31. Next base: position 116,302 of record NZ_JAVDXA010000004.1, on the reverse strand, counting down.
ATGAACGAGCCGGATCAGATTGGCAGCGAGGACGTTTTGCGGACTGAGGTATTGCCCGGGTGTGAGTCCCGACAGGTTCTTCATTTCGCGGATAAGGTGTGCCTGGTCGAAGAAGCCCGATTCGCATGCAACGCCGGCCAGTGACAAATGGGCGGACTTTTTTCGCAGCATTCTCAGCGCGTACTGCATACGGGTAATGCCTGCATAGCGTTTCGGTGAAATGCCGATCTGCTCTTCAAATTTGCGTTGGAGCTGGCGTTCCGTGGCGCCGGTCAGTGTGGTGAGTTCCGCAACCGAAATCAGGCCGTTTTGGGAATGAATAATATCAATGGTTTTGGTTACCAGTGTGTTATATTTTGGTGGATTCTGCAAATGGGTCAGTAAAAAGCGCTCTGCTGCCCATATTTTGTCTTGAATCGCCGGTGAGGAGGCAATTTGGTCGTTCAACGATTCTATATGGGTTCCAAAAAACTCTCCGCACCCGATAATCTGGTTTCTGAGTTCCGACGCGGGTATTTTAAACAATGCTGCCGCGCCGAACGGATACAGAACTGCGATGAGCAAGCGGATTCTCCCCTGTGCCCACACATTCCTGTACGTATCGAGTTGGCCGTACAAAAAGCTGGCGGGAAGAGGCGCAGGACCCGAATGCATTTCATTTTGATAAAAAAGCGGGTCGCCGTAGTTGAACACCACTCCCGTATTGCCATCCGAAAAAATCCGCATGGTGGACTGCGTGTCACTTTCTATGAGCAGAAAATGTCGCACTATGCCGGAAAGGAGGGGTGTCGGTTTGACCTGCATATTCATTACCAGTGCTGTGCCCAGAAACTCTGCCCTTCGTAGCTGCTTTGCGTCAGCAGTTTCGCTGCCTGCAAGCTTCGTTTGCCGCTATTGCAGTAAAAGACTACTTTTTTACCCGAAGGAAATGTTTCGATACTTTCGGGGATTTCTGAGAGCGGAATGTTCTCGCCGCCGAAGTTATCTGCCTCAAATTCATAATATTCGCGCACATCCACAAGCAAAACCTGTTCGGGATCCGCCTCCCGCAATGCCTCGAATTCGTCGTAGGACATTTCGCGCGTATTTTCCCCGGCAGGTTGTGCAGCTGGTTCCGGAGATTTTGCAGGAATCGCAGCGGCCGATCTCGAAAACTCGAAAATGGATTGAGTATTTGAAAGTGTATTGACAACCAGTAGTTTGCCAGACAGCGGTTCGCCAATGCCGGCGATGATTTTGATGGCCTCATTGGCCATGAAGGTGCCGATAATGCCGGGCAAAACGCCCATCACACCTGCTTCCGCACAATTATCGCCTTCCTCGGCGTCAGGGAAAAGGCACCGGTAGGTAGGCCCGCCCTGGTAGTTGAAAACCGAAACCTGTCCTTCGAAGCGCAGAATGGAGCCGAATACGAAGGGTTTGTCCAGGTTCACGCAAAAATCGTTGATGAGATAGCGCGTTTCAAAATTGTCGGATCCGTCGATGATCAGGTCATAGCCATGGAGCAAATCGGCTGCGTTTTCGGCAGTCAGGCGGTCGGGATAAGCGGTGAGGCGCACAAATGGGTTGAGTACCGAGAGCTTTTCAACCGCGGTAATGGCCTTGTTTTTACCCGTGTCATCGGCAGAGTATAGTATTTGCCGGTGCAGGTTGGTAAGGTCCACCCTGTCGTCGTCGATAATGCCGATCTCGCCCACGCCCGCAGCCACCAGGTATTGCAGCACGGGGCAACCGAGCCCGCCTGCGCCTACCACGGCCACTTTGCCGGCGCGCAGTTTTTCCTGGCCTGCCAGCCCCATTTCCGGCATGATGATCTGCCTCGCGTATCGTTTTCGTTCTATCGGTGTGAACATAATGATTGAATGACCGAATGATTGAATGACCGAATTTGTCTTATTCAGTCATTCAATCATTCAAAATTAAAGAAGCGTCCCAATCCTTCCAAACCGGCTCGTAACCCGCTCTCCGAATCATTTGGGCAATCTCGGCGGGGCTTCGCTCGTCCGAAATCTCGAACTGTTCGAGCGATTCCGGTTCGACCGCGTAGCCGCCCGGATTGGTTTTGGAGCCGGCGCTGATGGATGTTACACCCAATTGAATGCAATGGTTCCTGAATTTTTCGGATTCACGCGTGGAGAGTGACAGTTCTACCTCTTCGTTGAAAATCCGATAGGCGCAAATGAGTTGCACCAACTCCCTGTCGTTCATTTCCACTTTCGGTTCCAGGCCGCCCGAGAACGGGCGCAGGCGAGGGAAGGAGAGGCTGTAACGCGTTTGCCAGTAGGTCTTTTCAAGGTAATTTAAATGCAGGGCGGTGAAGAAACTGTCGGTGCGCCAGTCTTCCAAACCTATTAACACCCCCAAACCCATCTTGTGAATCCCCGCCTGGCCGAGCCGGTCGGGCGTTTCGAGGCGGTAGTTGAAATTCGCTTTTTTGCCTTTCGGATGATGTTTCCGGTAATCGTCCTGGTGATAGGTTTCCTGATAAACCAGCACCGAATGCAGGCCCAGCGGGATCAGCTCCTCATATTCGTCGCGGTCGAGCGGCTGCACTTCCATCGAAACCTGTGCGAAATGCTGGCGGATTAGTTCCAGCACTCTTTTGAAATACTCCACATGCACGGTCTGGTTCGCTTCGCCGGTCACCAGCAGCACGTGTTCGTAGCCCATGCTTTTGATCACTTCTACTTCTCGCAGGATTTCGCTGTCGGTTAAAGTGCGGCGACGCACCTTGTTATCCAGGCTGAACCCACAGTAGGTACATATATTGGTGCATTCATTGGACAAATACAGCGGCACGTACATTTGAATGGTATTACCAAAGCGCTTCCGGGTCAGCTGGCGACTCAGCTTTGCCATGGGTTCCAGGTATGCAGCTGCTGCGGGTGAAATCAGCGCCATGAAATCGTCCAATGTCCTTTTCGGAGCGGTCAGTGCCCGTTCCACATCGGCGGAGGTTTTGGCATAAATGGCTGCCTTCACCGTATCCCAGGAATACCGCGCGAATTCTTCTTTAAAGCTCATCCAAAAATGCGGTTAACGGGCTGCTGGCCACTGCCAGGTTTCCTTTCGATCCTAATCTGGCTTCGTAAGCCATTCTTCCCGACTGTACGGCGAGTTTGAAAGCCTCGGCCATTGCCACGGGATTCCCCGCCACCGCTATGGCCGTGTTGACAAGTACCGCATCTGCGCCGATCTCCATCGCTTTGGCAGCATCCGAGGGCGCACCGATGCCTGCGTCTACCACCACCGGCACTTTGCTCTGCTCGATGATAATTTCAAGAAAATCAATGGTTTTTAAGCCCTTGTTGCTGCCAATAGGCGAGCCCAGCGGCATTACTGCCGACGCGCCTGCTTCTTCGAGCCTTTTGCAAAGCACAGGATCGGCATGAATGTAAGGCAGGATCACGAAGCCCAGTTTGGCGAGCTCTTCGGTAGCCTTCAGAGTCTCGATAGGGTCGGGCATGAGGTACTTCGGATCGGGATGGATTTCGAGTTTCAGCCAGTTGGTCTCCAATGCCTCGCGCGCGAGCTGGGCCGCAAATACCGCTTCTTTCGCCGTGCGTACGCCCGAAGTATTGGGCAACAAATGGATGTGATTGTGGGTCAGGTGGCTTAGGATATCGTCGCCCGCGTCGTGTACATCCACACGGCGCAGGGCGACCGTCACCAGTTCGGAGCCGGAGGCGAGCAGCGCTTCCTCCATCACCGCCGCCGAACTGAACTTGCCGGTGCCGGTGAAGAGCCTGGATTGAAATGTTTTATCTGCGATAGTCAGCATAATGCTTGTTGGATTTGGTAAAATGTTTTTTGCGGATCAGTCGCGCCTATCAATGCGCCCGACATAGCCACGCCATGAAGGCCCGCCTCACGAAGCCCGCCGATGTCGTCGGGCGTAATGCCGCCGATCGCGATAATGGGCGTAGAATGCCCCGCCTCCCTCATTTGGAGCATTAATGTACGATAGCCGTCGATGCCGAGAATAGGGCTGAGGTTTTGCTTGGTATTCGTAAACCGGAACGGTCCGAGGCCGATGTAATCCGCTCCCTCATTGATGCGTCGCACAATATCATCCCAGGTATTGGCAGTGCCGCCGATCACCATTTTCTCGCCCACGAGCATACGCGCCTCGGGTACGGGCATGTCCGTGAGGCCCAGGTGCAGGCCAAAAGACTGCACCGCGAGTGCAACACGCGGAAAATCATTGATAATAAGCCTCGCCCCATAGCGATCACACAGCTGCGTGGCTTCCCAGGCAATGGGCAGCACTTCTTCCTCCGCCCGGTTCTTCACCCGCAGCTGAATCCACTGGCAGCCTGCCTCCAAAGCCAAGCGAATGCTGTCGATATGCGACATCGTGCCAGTTTCATTGGAGATAAAATGCAATCTATCTACAAAACCAGCTTCATCCTTTTTCTCCGGATCCCCGGGTTGAAACCCGGGGCAATGGACTGCTTTTGCTTTGGGTTTAATTTGCTTTTCTGCAAATGCATGCATTTCCAATGCCAAATCTATTGCCCCGGGTTTTAACCCGGGGATGCAGGATGATTGCTGAAATGATGATTGTTGAAATGATGATTGCTGAGATGATTTTAGAGATAATTGCAGTGATTTTAGATTTTCAAATTGAGCAATAGCATTGTCAGGATTTTGCCAGATGCTGCCCAGTACTGCTGCGCTATCAAAGCCCATCTCTAATGCGGATTTTAAGTTTTGTGCATGAATGCCTCCTAATGCAATGACTTCGTTTGGGAAGTTGTGTTTTTGCAATCTGAAACCGGCTGGCAGGTTCGAGGAATAGCCTTCCTTCGAAATACTATCAAAAACCGGCCCCAGGAATGCGTAATCAAAGCAATGGGCGAGTGTTTCAAGTTCTTTCGGATCATGTATGGAAGTGCTGATTGTGAAGCCATTGCTTTTTGATTTTTCCAATATCCCCTCGCTCTGGGTCAGCCTGTTATTTTCCGTAAAATGCAGCCCGGTAATGCCATAGTCATTTGCCAGCTCATGATGGTGATGCAGCGCAACACGCCCACGAAACCGTGGCTCGATCAGTTCCAGCAATGCGCGTAGCTCCGCCTCGGTCGCGCCGGGCTTGCGCACGTGCAGGCGTGCAAGCCCACGTGCGAAGAGCTGGTTGATAATAGTCGCCTCGCCAGGCAACATTTCGGGCCGTGTGATGACGATCAGTTCCATTACAGATAAATTTCGCTGCCTTTCTCCGCAAACTCCCGTGCCTTCTGCTGCATACCTTCCGCCACGGCTTCCTCGGTAGCCAGCCCGTTTTCTTCCGCGTAGTCGCGTACGTCCTGGGTGATTTTCATCGAACAGAAGTTCGGGCCGCACATCGAGCAGAAGTGTGCTACTTTGGCTCCTTCGGCGGGAAGCGTTTCATCGTGGAATTCGCGGGCGGTATCCGGGTCGAGCGATAGGTTAAACTGATCTTCCCAGCGGAACTCGAACCGGGCTTTGCTCAATGCATTGTCGCGGTACTGTGCGCCGGGGTGGCCTTTGGCGAGGTCGGCGGCGTGGGCGGCGATCTTGTAGGTGATCACGCCGTCTTTTACATCCTTTTTATTGGGTAATCCCAAATGCTCCTTCGGAGTTACGTAGCAAAGCATGGCGGTACCAAACCAGCCGATCATCGCCGCACCGATGGCCGAGGTAATGTGGTCGTAACCCGGTGCAATGTCGGTGGTCAACGGCCCGAGGGTATAGAATGGCGCTTCGTGGCAGTGCTGCAACTGCTTTTCCATATTCTCTTTGATCAAATGCATCGGCACGTGTCCGGGACCTTCGATGATAGTTTGCACATCGTGTTTCCACGCGATTTTAGTGAGTTCGCCCAGCGTTTCCAGTTCTGCGAATTGGGCGGCGTCGTTGGCGTCGGCAATGCTGCCGGGGCGGAGGCCGTCACCGAGCGAAAATGCTACGTCGTAAGCCTTCATGATCTCGCAGATTTCCTCGAAATGCGTGAACAGGAAGTTCTCCTTATGATGTGCCAGGCACCATTTGGCCATAATGGAGCCGCCGCGCGACACAATGCCGGTAATGCGTTTGGCCGTCAGCGGAATGTAACGCAGCAGTACACCCGCATGGATCGTGAAGTAATCCACACCCTGCTCGGCCTGTTCGATTAATGTATCGCGGAAAAGCTCCCAGGTCAGGTCTTCGGCTTTGCCATTTACTTTTTCCAATGCCTGGTAAATAGGCACGGTACCAATCGGCACGGGGGTGTTGCGGATGATCCACTCACGGGTTTCGTGGATGTTCTTGCCCGTAGAAAGGTCCATAATCGTATCCGCACCCCAGCGGCATGCCCATACGGCCTTTTCCACTTCTTCCTCTATGCTCGACGATACGGCCGAGTTTCCGATATTGGCATTGATTTTCACCAGGAAATTCCGCCCGATGATCATTGGCTCGCTTTCCGGGTGGTTGATATTCGAAGGGATTACCGCTCTTCCGGCTGCCACTTCTTCTCTCACAAATTCAGCGGTAATGTGGCTTTTTGGCGTGTTTGCCCCAAAGCTATGGCCCGCGTGCTGGTGTGCCAAAGTGCCTGCCTTGCCGTTCAATGATGCCAAATGTGCGTCGAGGCGCTGGTTTTCGCGGATGGCGATGTACTCCATTTCGGGCGTGATGATGCCTTTTTTTGCATAGTGCAGCTGCGATACGTTCTGTCCGGATTTGGCACGCAACGGCTTCGCATTGTGCGCGAATCGCAGATGATCGAGCTTCGGATCGGCGAGGCGCATCCGGCCATATTCGGAAGAGATCGTTTCCAGTTCCTCCACGTCCCCGCGCGAGCGTACCCATTCCGCACGCAATGCGGGAAGGCCCTTTTTGACGTCTATTTCAATATTAGGATCGGTGTAGGGACCGCTGGTGTCGTACACGGTAACCGGCTCGTTAGGCTCGCTTGCGCCGAGCTTGCCATGTATTCTGGTATCATTCAGCGAGATTTCGCGCATGGCTACCGAAATGTCGTGGATCTGCCCTTTTACATATATTTTCTTTGAATTGGGGAACGGGTCGCGGGTGATGGTTTCCGGCGTTTTTTCTGTTTTCATGATATTGTTTTCTGGTGAAATGGTGGATACAGGACAATGCAATGCTAGCCGCCTTGCGTGGCGGTAATGAGCGTGATCTGGTCGTTGGGAGAGAGCTGGCGTGTGGGCCAGTCGGATTTCGGGACTACCGATTGGTTGATGGCTACGGCGATGCCTTTGCCGGACGGAAACAGCTCGGATACGAGTTGCCCCACCGTGTAAGTGACGGCTATTTGCTTTGCCTGACCGTTTAGGATGATTTCCATTCCTGATTCAGTTTTAAATACAAAAAACCTTAGGAATGGACCTATGAAGAAAGAATAGACGGAGCTACGTGCACGGTAACTCCTGCTTTTCCCTTCGGCAGTACTAGCTGCATCAGGTTCAAAGGGTATGATCTCAGTCCGCATGTCGGGACACCCCTAAAGTTGAGGCAAAGCTATTCGAAATTCAGGATTTTCAAAAGAATTAGAAAAAAACGTAATGCGGATTGGGGATTAGGCGTGAAATTTTTTAAAATAATAAGGTATTTTTGGCTTCAATATTAAACCTGTATAACGACCTGCTTTATTTTGATGGATTTGATCATCAGAAGTGCTGCTCCTAAGGATCTGCCTTCGCTGTTGGAAATAATCAACCACGCTATTCTGAACACCACGGCTATTTATGATTACGAAGCCCGGACCTTAGAGCAACAAAAGGCCTGGTTTGAACAGATGTTCTATGACGGTATGCCGGTGATTGTGGCAGAATTGGAAGGCGAAGTGATCGGTTATGGGTCCTACAATATTTTCCGTCCGAAAATCGGATACAAATTCAGTGTGGAGCATTCCATTTACCTCGACGAAAAATCGCGTGGGATGGGTGTGGGAGGCAAGTTGCTCGGTAGCCTTATCCAGCGCGCCAAGGAATCAGGCCTGCACACAATGATCGGCTGCATTGACGCATCCAACCGCGCGAGCATTGAATTTCACAAGAAATACGGGTTTGTGGAGAAGGGATATTTGAAAGAAGTAGCCTATAAATTCGACCAGTGGCTGGATTTGGTTTATATGCAGCTGTTGCTTGAAGAGGATTGATATTTTGGGAGGATGGAACAGGGAGGAAGGGGAGGAAGTCAGGAATAGTCAAGAGTAGAAGCTGGTACAAATCTCCTGATTTGTACATATTATTCGAAGGCCTCCGGCCGGTCAATACAACTGCATCGTTTTGCAGTATTGACCGGCCGGAGGCCTTCGAATATCAGGCGCGAAGGGAACCTTCGCGCTATCTTCGTTTTTAATGGGCCCTGCCCGTTTCTACATAAGTATCTTCATCGCCGGTAGGCTTGCCTTGCCACCAGGAGGCGAGGATGGAGCCGGTAATGTTCATCAATGGTCCGAAAATCGCCGGTGCGAGGCCGACGGTCGCCATTTTACCCATCTCCTTGGCAATACCGGATGCCAGACCGCCATTTTGCATTCCTACTTCAATGGCTATCGTACGGCAGTCGCGCTCGCTCATGCGGAACAGGCGCCCCGACCAGTAACCGAGTGTATAGCCGGATAGGTTGTGGATCAGTACGAGGAGGAGCAATGCAGGCCCGATCGACAACAGACTGTCGCGGCCTGCTGCGGTGATGATCACGATAATGAATGCAATGCCTCCCATCGATACCAGCGGCATTGCGGCGTCGAGCCATTTTACTTTTCCGCTGAAAAGCTTATTGAAGATCAACCCGGCGCCGATTGGAATAATCACCATTTTGATAATATCCCACATCATATGCAGGGTGTCGATTTTCACGAATGCGCCCGCGAGCATACTCATGAGCACCGGCGTTACGATCGGCGCAAGCATGGTGGAAATGGCGGTAATGGTGATAGACAATGCCAGGTTCGCTTTCGCAAGGTAGGAGATCACATTGGAAGCCATCCCGTTTGGTGAGCAGCCGATGAGGATGATACCCGCCGCGATTTCAGGTGGGAAACCGCTGATGTTGGCCAGCGTATAACCGATGGTCGGCATGATGATAAAGTGGCTTACCACGCCGATGAGTACGCCTTTGGGCATTTTAACGACACCCACAAAATCACCGAAACTCATGGAAGTACCCATCCCGAACATGATGATCTGGATGAGTGGAGTGATCAAAGTTGAAAGTTTAAAGTTACCCACGGTGAGGAAATGCTGCGGATAGTACAATGCTGTGGTTACCGCCGCGAAAATCACGGTCGTGTAAGTAAAACCTTTTAATTTTTCATATCCTCTGAAACTGATGGCCAGCGACAGGAAGAATGCAATAAAGAAGGGGCCGGCCGAGGGAAGGCTTCCCGTGAAAGCGAGGTAAAGCGCTATCAGCAGGCAAACCGCGGCGACGGCGGACATGAGCTTGTAAATATTCATATAAATGTATTTAAAATGCAATTTTGAAAAAGCGAAAGAAAATTCCTGTCTGTTTCACCAAACAGGAAATGCTGAAAACCGGGCCGGATTACTCGCTTACCAGGTTCTTTTTTTCATGTATTCGTCTAGTTCCGAACGTTTCATAGGGATTTCGTTCGGGTTTTTATCGAGCCATTTCAGGAAGTCTGTTTTCAGGGCGTCGGTCCATTGGCTGTCGATCTGGCCCGGGGTGTATTTGCCTTCTTTCAGCATCTGAATGCCGAATTTGTCACGCAGTGCAATGAATTCGGCCGTTTGCACCACTTTCTCGACCATATGCGAGGGAATGAAGATCACACCTTCTTTTTTACCTAAAACCAAGTCGCCCGGAAGCACCACAGCGCGGCCGATGCGGATAGGGGTGTTGATGCCGGTTACTACCGCGTCTTTCAGATAGGAAGGATCAAAATCGCGGACGAAAGCATTGAAACCGGGAATTTTGGAAAGCCCGTCGAGGTCGCGTACGGAGGCGTCGAACACCACGCCATTGCCTGTTTTGGCGTAAATAGAGTTGGCAAGGTTATCGCCGATCAGCGTTCCTTCCACGATTTTGCCCATACCGTCGGCTACATATACGTCGCCTTTACCGAGCATGTCGATCGGCCAGGAGTTGGTGTTGCCAATGCGGCCCTGCTTGGCACCGCGATCTTTGATATTCTTCTCGATATCCGGGCGTGATGGCATGAACTGCGCGGTTAATGCGCGTCCGGCGATCACCACGTCGGGGTGTACGATTTTCCAGTTGCCTTCAAACTGGCAGTTGTAGCCTTCGTTTTTGAGTACTACCCAGGCTTCTTCGATATTGATGTCCTTTGCGCGGCGGACGAGGTCGTCGGAGATTTTCGGGCGGCCGTCGGCGAAGCGCTCACCTTTCCATTCGGAGGTCAGGAAAATCAGTTCTTCTTTCGGCATGGTCTGCGCCTTTGCGGTTTGCAGGGCTCCGAAGGTTAGGGTCAGGATGGTCGTTAAAGAGAGAATCGGTAGTTTCATAAGACAAGAAAGTGTACGGCAGGGATATTGAGTAGGTAAAATTAGGCAAAATATGAACGGAAGCCCTTTCGGATGCGGCCGCAAGGAACTTCCATATGCGATTGTTATCTTCTTGAAACGACGATCGGGTTGGTCAGACCGTTGAGGTCGTAAACCACTTTGCCTGCGCGGATGGTTACTTCCGCTTCGAGTTTCTGCTTACCCTGCACTTTCGCGCCGGTGTAATCGAAGAAACCGAATGTGCCGGTGTCGTTCATCTGGAACTTGCCGTCGAGCACACGGAGCACGGAAACGTCCGCACGCGAGCCCGCCGAAAGGTTACCCAGCTCTTCGCGGTGAATGGCTTGTGCGGGGGCCCAGGTACTGGCTTTGATCACGGCCGGCAGGTCCATGCCCATCGCGAGGAATTTGGACATGACATTGAGCATATCCTTCATCGCATTGTTCATACTGCCCGTGTGGATGTCGGTACTGATGGTATTGGGATAGAAACCCGTTTTGATGGCGGGGATCGCCTGTGAAAATGCAAAGCTGATACCGCCGTAACCCACGTCGAAAATGATGCCTTTCTTGCGTGCTTCATACACGAATGGCTTCACTTTACCCGCTTTTACGTCCACGATCGGTTCGCGGCTGGCCAGCTGGCCGAAGCAGTGCGTGAAAATGTCGCCGGGGCGAAGGTGTTTCATAAAAAGCTCTTCGATGGGTAATACCGGCTGGCTGCCGCCGAAGTCGATCATGACCGGGATATTGGCCAGCTTGCCGGCTTCCACAGCGCGGTCGGTAGGCGCCCAGTTGTAGCCGTTGAAGTGGGCGAGTTTGATACCCACAATGTATTCGGGATATTCTTTCGCGACTTTGGCGGTGGCGGCAGCGTCCATGTCCTCGACGTTCTGCTCGTATGTGCCGCCGCGCATACCTTCGCCTACGATGTTCAGGAACGAGAGCACGCGGGTGCGGGAAGCGTCGATGGTTTGTTTCTTGAAATCGGGGAAGGATTTCCAACCGGCGCAGCCTGCATCTACAACGGTGGTAACGCCGGTGCGGAATGTGAAGCCGTCGGGAGGAAGGGCGTTAGGACCGTTGCTGTAAGTCTGGTCCATTTTGGTGCCGAAGAAATTGTGCGAGTGCATGTCGATCAGGCCGGGTGTTACAAAAAGGCCTTTCGCATTCACCACCTGCACACCTTCCTTGGCGTCGATGTTTTTGGCAACGAGCATTACCGTGTCACCTTTCAGCGCGACGTCCATGATGCTGTTGATATTGTTTTTGGGGTCAATCACATGACCGCCTTTGATGACGATCGAATACTTCTGAGCCTGGGCGGCAAAACCGGCAGAACAGAAGAGGGCGGCGGCAATGAATACTTTTTTGATCATGGGTTTTGGTTTAGGAAAGAACTATTATGGTTAAGACAAAAAAACGCATTGTAATACCTCATTCACGGATCGAAAAATTTCAGGCTTAAAAAGCGATACGGACTGCCGATTTTGGTCGGCAATCCGTATCGGTCATTCACTTGGTAAACAGGCGGTGCATGGCTCCGCTTATTTATCCCACCAAACTTTGCTCGAAAGCGTGTTGGTGCCGCCCTGCCGGGTACGGGCTTCGTAGAAATTCTCTCTATTGTACTGCTCCTCCGTATCGGGGATCACGAAACGGGTCGGGATCTGGCCGCCGGTGAGGTTGCCGGGATAGTTGGTCGGCGTCAGCTTGGGATAGCCCGTGCGACGCCAGTTGGCGAAGATCTCGTATTCGTCTTCCAGCAGAAGGGATACCCATTTCTGCGTACCGATCTGTTCCATTTTCTGTGCTGCCGTTCCGGTCGCATTGAATGGGTTCGCTTTCAGGTAAGCGGCGATTTTGGCATCGGAAATGACACCGGCCGTTCCGAATAATGACCATTGTTTCAGACCGGAAGTAACCGCAGCGTTGTAGGATGCCTCGGCGGTAGCGCCGCTGTACCAGCCTCTCAGATTGGCCTCTGCGAGCAGCAGGTGTATTTCGGCAGGGGTCATAACGAGCAATGGCGCATTGTATTTCAAGATAGTCGCGGGGTTCGGCTCCGAGTATTGATCGAAATTGGTAGGCAGGCCGTTGAAAGCGGCATTTTGCATCCCTTTTTGCAGTGCGGTAGCCGTGTCGGCCACGTAAGGGGCTTTGTCGGATGCTCTGGTCCATACCACTGAAATCACATTCAGACGCGGATCGCTTGTGGTTTTCAGATGATCGATCAGCGTTTTTGCAAACTTGCCGCCTTCCACATTATCGCCACCGGGAGACACGTAGTCGGTGCTCATCAATCCGGCGGAGATGAAGTTGCGACTCGCGGTGATGGAGCCGTCCACGTAGTCGATCTTCGCCAGGTCCGCGTCAGCGGTGATTACACCGCCGGCGATTGCTTTCTTCACCCAGGTTTCAGCCATGGCAGGGTCCACCTCGGTCAGGTGCATACCCAGGCGTAGCATGAGCGAATAGCCGAACTTTTTCCATTGCGCCACATTTCCGCCGTAAATCAGGTCGGCAGTGCCGAAGGTAGGCTTGCTGGCGTCGAATGCGGCAATAGATTCTTCGATCTCTTTGAGCATGTCGGCATAGATAAAGGCCTGCGTGTCATACTTGGGAGTGAAGTTTTTGTCCGTAAGGGCCTTTCCCGCGTCTGTGTATGGGATGTCACCATAAAGGTCTGTGAGGCGGTGGTACAGGTATGCTCTCCAAATGCGCGAAACAGACGTTTTGTTCACATTATCCGGCGAGGTTTTCAACGCGTCGATTACCTGGGCAAGATCGATTACGGCTCCGGCCGTCGCAGGGTCGCCACCAAACAATGCCCAGTTGCCGGTTGAGTAGGTGTAATTGAAATATTTGTCACCTGCGGCAGGCACTTCCTTGTAAGTCGAGAAATGCTGCATCGACTGTCCGATCGTCAGGTAAGCCCCGCCGGTATAGTTGTTACTCACGGTCGTCAGCTGCGCCCGGGTAAACAGGAAGCCGGGCACGACATCCCTGGACGCATTCGGGTTTACATTCATTTCCTCGAAATTATTGTCGCAGGAGGAGATGAAGGCGGCCATCATGGCCATATATGATAGTTTCAGGAATTTGTTCATCGTCACAAAAATTTTGAATGATTAAAACTTCACTGTCAGGTTCACGCCGATGTTTCTGGTACGAGGTACACCAAATGCTTCCAGACCCTGCGCGTTGCCATTGGTATAGCTCGATTCCGGATCAAAGTACTTGTTACGCTTGTCTTTGTAGAGCAAAGCAAGGTTACGTCCGACGATCGAGATGGAAGCCGATTGCAGCTTGGCACCCAGTACGGAGAAAGCAGGCAGGTTGTAGCTCAGGATGATCTGGCGGAGTTTCACGAAATCATTGTTGAACGTGAAAATACCTGTGTAGTTTTTATCATTGTCATAGTAGGTATCAATGTCTTTTTTCTCCCATGTTTTAGAGAAAGGAGCCCCTTCCGGAGTTACACCCGTTACCGTCAGGCCGGTTTCACGACCAGGAAGCGTTTCCTTAGGCAAGCCGAAGCGGTAGGCATACTGGTACATGTTCGAATACACCACGCTTCCGAACTTGCCATCGATGAGGATGTTCAGGGAGAAGTTTTTGTATTTGAAGTTGTTGGTGATACCCATCGTCAGCGGAGGCGTACCGTTCCCCAGTTTTTCGAGGTTACCACGCACCGCATAACCGCTGGCCGTGTTGAATACCGTATTACCATTGGCGTCTTTCAGCTTGTTGTAACCCCAGACTTCACCATAGGTACCGCCCACGACGTTGTTGATCAGACCACCACCTACACCGGTACCGATACTCAGGCTTGGCAGGTTGTCGGCCAGCTTGACGATCTCACTTTTGTTGTAAGCCATATTATAGCTGATATCCCACGTGAAATTGGTGCGCTTCATCGCAGTTCCGGTCAGCAAGAGTTCAATCCCCTTGTTGCTCAGCTCACCCACATTCAACAAGGCGGAGGTGTAACCCGACGTCGCTGCGATATTGCTTTGTACGATGTCGTTTGTGGTCTTGCGGTTGTAGAGCGTAAGATCGATTCCCAAACGGTTTTGCAGGAATTTCGCTTCGATACCCGCTTCATAGGTAGTCGAAGTCAGTGGTTTCAGATCCGGGTTTGGTACCACCGCCGACGATAGCTGCTGAACCGGACGGCCGTTGTGGCCGCCTACTGCCATCGCATAGCTTTGGTAGATCTGGTAGGGAAGTACATTCGCGCCGCCCACTTGTGCCCACGAACCACGTAGTTTCGCGAAGCTTACCACTGTTGGCAGGTTGAAAGCTTCGGAGAGAATCAGTGAACCACCAACGGCAGGGTAGAAAATGCTATTGCTTTTGCTATTCAACACCGAGAACCAGTCCTGGCGGCCCGACAAGGTCAGGTACGCAAAGCCTTTGTAACCCAAATCGGCAGATCCGAAGATGGAGTTGATCGCGCTTTTGTTGTAAGTAGGCACCACGGTAGAGGTCGCGAGGTTCGTGAAGCTATAAAAGCCGGGAATCGTGAATTCCGAACCGTTGAAGGCGGTCTGGTCATAAATGCTTCTTTGCATGTTGCCACCCACCAGTGCGGAGAAGTTCAGGTCTTCGGAGAAGTCTTTCGAGTAATTCAGCGTCAGCATTCCGTTGGTTTCCGACGAGGTTACTTTCTTTGCTTCGTAGGTTCCCAGCGGCTGGTAGGCGTTATTGGTAGGTACTACGAACTCATAGTTGAAGTTGTAGTAATCGCGGCTTACGCTTCCCTTAATGAACAAGTTGTCGAGAATGTCATATTTAATGTTGGCCTGACCGAGAAAACGGTTTTTCTGATCTTCATTGATAAACTTGTTAATCACGAAATAAGGGTTCGGTGCGGCGGGTACGGGGTTCCACTCAATTTCTTTGCCGGTAACCGCGTCGTAGCCCGGAGCGAGGCTTCTGATATCCACGGTGTTTGCA
Source organism: Dyadobacter sp. BE31 (assembly GCF_031457695.1). Classification (NCBI taxonomy): domain Bacteria; kingdom Pseudomonadati; phylum Bacteroidota; class Cytophagia; order Cytophagales; family Spirosomataceae; genus Dyadobacter; species Dyadobacter sp. BE31. Next base: position 100,874 of record NZ_JAVDXA010000004.1, on the reverse strand, counting down.
ACCAGGTAAGTGGCCCAGTGCGGATTGTAATCTGCATAACCAACTTTCGGACGGTTGTGGCCGTTCTCGATATTGTATTGAACAACCGTTTCAATGCTCAATTTTTTGCCTAGAAATGCATTCAGGTTCAGGTTCGCGATTCTTCTGGTAAAAGACGAATTGGGCACAATGCTGTTCGAGCTGGTGTTGTTCAGACCGAAACGGAAGTTGACATGTTCGTTACCTCCCGTAAACGAAAGGGAGTTGATGTAGTTGGTACCGGTGCGGTAGAAGTTTTTCAGGTTGTTTTTCTGAGGCGAATAAGGACGTTCCACCCCATCGAACTGGATTACCGGAGTACCGTCCATTTTCGCACCGTACGACAAGCGGCCTGAGCTTTTCGCTTTATCCTTGTCTGCCGGCTTCACGCCGTCCACACCCTGGCCGTACTCATATTGCCAGTCGGGAATGATCGAGAGGTTGTCTACCGAGAAGTTGCCATTGTATTCCACACCGATGCCTTTTTGCGCGCGGCCTTTTTTGGTGGTAATCAAAATCACACCATTGGAAGCGCGTGCACCGTAGAGCGCCGCTGCCGGGCCACCTTTCAAAACGCTGATCGACTCGATGTCGTCGGGGTTGATACCGCCGATACCGTCACCGCGGTCGGTGTTGTTACCATTACCATCCGAAGCATTGCCGCCGCCCGGAACGCTGTTGTCCATCGGCATACCGTTGATCACGTACAAAGGCTGGTTGTTACCGCTCAAAGAACCATTACCACGGATGATAATGCGGCTGGAACCACCAGGGCCTGTGGACATACCGGTGGCGTTAACGCCCGCGATCTTACCTGTCAACGCATTCGCCACGTTATTTTCACGGGCCTGTGTAAACTCGCTTCCTTTTACCTCGGTCACTGCGTAGGCCAATGCCTTTTTCTCTTTGGAAATACCCAAAGCCGTTACAACTACCTCATTCAGCGCTTTGGCCTCGGGTGCCAGCTGCACGTCCACGCTGGTTTGGCTACCCACTGTAACTTCCTGCGTGGTATAACCTACAAAACTGAAAACCAGAACAGCAGTTGCAACCTCGCCGTCGGGAATATCCAGAAAGAATTTACCTTCCGCATCACTGGAAGTCCCTCTCTGCGTGCCTTTTACGAGCACGCTCACGCCCGGGAGGCCTGCGCCGGTTTCATCCTTCACGGTTCCGGTAACGTTGCGCTTCGGCGACGCTTTAATGGCATTTTCTTCAACAGGTGCCTGTTCGCGGCGCAGGATAATGCGGTCCTGAACCACTTCGTAAGTAACTTTATGCGGGGTCAGAATTTTACTGAGAACTTCGGATAACGATTCGTCCTGAAATTTATAGGATGCTTTCTGATTGTTGAAGATCTGAGGGTTGTACATGAACTTAACCTTCGTCACATTCTCGATCTTTTCCAATGCCTTGTCTATCTCGGAATTGGCTAAACGCAAAGTCACTTTTTGTTCCAGCACACGTTGTCCGCGCACGTCGTTCGCATGAACGAAAGTACTGAACGCAATGGAGAGCAGGGCTTGATACAGAGTAATGCGCATGATTTTCTGTAAAGCATGGTGAAATTGTACTCTTTTTGACATAATTTTGATTTTTGTCGGGTTAAAATTCGGCATAATGATTCCCACAGCAGCCTCGTTCAGATGCTGTTAAGCGTACACAAGCGGGGGGATTGATCGGGTCGGTGGTGTTGCAGCATCATCGACCTTTTTGATGGAATAGTAATTAGTAGTGGTTTTGGGTCATAGGCAAGGGTGAATTTGTCATAAAGTATTGAGAGAAAGGTATTTTCAATAACATCCTTTGCTGTTGATGATGATGCTGGCATCGAGCTGTTCATACTGTGCGCCGATCGTCTTGCAAATCAGGTTGATCTTTTCGAACAGCGGTTCGTCGGAGAGCGAGGCGGTCAGGTAACAGTTCTGCATCACTTCCGCATCGAACACGATCTTCACACCGTATGATTTTTCCAATGCCGCAAACACTTCGGTGATTGGCGTTCCCTTGAATTCAAATGATTGTCTCTGTATTGGTAATTCCAGCAGTTTAGGATCTGGGATGAGGCTTCGGGTGAGTCGTAACTCATTGGGTGCGAATGTGATCTGCTGGTTGGGGGTCAGTACCATTCCACCAAGCTTGTCATCCGCATGCTGGCTCGCAATCGCTTCCTTCGTCATCGGGAATACGGATACTTTACCTGTTTTTACCACCACTTTCACCTCCTGGTCGTCGAATGCACTCACTTTGAAGCTTGTTCCCAGCACTTTCGTTGCAAGCGTATGTGCATACACGTAGAACGGTTTGTCGGGATTTTTGGCCACTTCAAAGAACGCTTCCCCCCTCAGGAACACCTCCCGTTTGCGGCCCTCGAACCGGCGCGGGTAGGTAATGCGGCTGTCGGGTTGCAAGAGCACCGAGCTGCCGTCTTCGAGAATTACCAGCTTAGCCTCTTTCCCGGAGTTCACCGCTTCTATCAGCGGCTCCTTGATCTGGCTGAGTATCACTTTATACTGATCCGATTGCTTCTGAGAAAGGGTCTGCTTGTTGTACCACCATCCCGCAAACATGAGGATCAGCACCGAAGCCGCCATATGGTACCAGTTGGGTCTGAAACGCAGCCAAATGGATGATTTTTTCGCGTTGTTTTCTCCAATGGCGTGCGATAGCCTGTATATTTCATTAGCCACTTCCTCATCCGAAATACGGTCGAATGCCGCTTCCGTCGCCGCCAGGAAGTTCCGGGCGCGATTAACGAGGTCCTGTTTATCCGGATTCTGTTCCAACCACTCGTCCCACAGGGCTTCATCGGCAGGGTTGTTGAACAACACCCAGCGTCTGAAAGATGGATCGGCGGCCAGTTCCTCCGGAAGAAAATTGCGGTAATGGAGCATATCAGGCAAATAATAATGCGGCTAATTTTAATAAGGATGCGAGAACATTACGCCGATACTCTCTTTTCGGAAATTAATTTTTGAAAAATTTTGGAAGGGCGAATAAAAATGCGGAACAACTAATGAAAACCCGGGTAACTAGCCGTTGGTTTACATATATCCACCGAATATTCATTGATTGATTTTTTGGGTATCATAAATTTGATAATCCTGGAACCGGGTTGTATTTTTATGAAACAAATCGAAGATAAATCTGGAAAATAAATTGTTAACTTAGGTAGAGGAACTGATATGAGATATTATATGACGCCGGACTATCGAAGAGCGAAAGGAGAGGCCATTCGTTTGTTGCAACAGTTTGGATTGGAGAAGCCGCCCGTCAATCCGATGGACATTGCGAAGGCTCTTGGTGTAAAGATCTCCTTTGTCGAATTTGAGAAAGATCTTAACAACATATCGGGTTTTTACGATTTCGAGGAGGATACCATATTCGTGAACAAGGACGAATATCCCCTGAGGAAGACTTTCACGATCGCGCATGAGCTGGGTCATAGAATATTGCACGCTGAATGGGCAAAATCCTCTGATTATAAAGTGCTTATGCGAGGTGATGTGCGCACGGACGATCCGAAGGAGGCAGAAGCTAATGCGTTTGCAGCCAACCTGTTAGTACCGCGGTTTATGCTCAATAAGTATTGGGAAGAGTTTTCTGCCACCCAGCTTTCGGAATTGTTCGTGGTATCTGTGCCGGTGATCAGAAACCGGATCTCTTTCGAATATGGAGTCTAAAAGGATTCAGGCTAAAAGGGGAATTGTAAAGGCCGAGTAGACAGACGTAGAGCTAGGGGAGAAGCAACTTGCAGCTCGTCAGATGGAGTTCGAAATTGCAAAAGAGCAAAATCGGCATGAAAAAGATATGCGAAGTACAGACCTTGGCTTTTTGGGTTGGTTCTTCGGTGACGGGCGAAATACACAAACGTTCGTCGCATTGATTGGCGTCCTTTCTGGCCTTGTGATTTTCGGAACTTGTCTGATTGCCGCATACAGAAAGCCTGCCGAGGCACATTTTTGGTCTGATGCGGGTTTGAAAGCGCTGGCATTTGCAGGTACTTCCTTGGGATATCTGTTTGGAAGAGGTGCTGTCAGTGCCAGAAAGTAGTGATCTCTTTCGTTGCGCTAAATGTATTTTTCTATCCACTTTATTTTCTTCAGCGGGATGCTGATGCCCCAACTTCCAAGAAATGCTGCAAGTAGTGTAATCAGAAACTTGCCGAACGCAGAAAAGGGTGCGTCAAGCAATGCATACTGCGTCCAGAGTACAAACGGGTAGTGCAGCAGGTAGATGAGATATGCGTGTTCGGAAAGTGAGTCCCAGGCCCGGTGGTGCCTTTTGGCCAACGCACGGAATGTAGTCATGAAAGCAATGCAGCTGAATGTGCAGGACAAAGTATAAATAGTAAAGTAAATGAGGTATCCCGGGAATTCGGAAAGGGTGCCGGTTTTGACGAGGGTAGTCAGGTAGGGTGACGCAACTGTGAGTGACGTATATAGAAGTCCGCACATGAATATCCAGAGCGGCCAGCGGCAGACGAGCGGAGCGGAAGGGCTGAACATTCCTTCGTTAAAATTCACATGGCCAAGCCACGTTCCCAGCAGGAAGTAGCCGAAGTACAATGCAGCGCGGCTGACTTGGAAATCGAAGGGGCCGAATCCGGTCCATTTATAGGGCCCCAGCCAGAATGCGAATGGAACGTACAATGCAAATGTGAACAAGAACGCGCAAATGATCAGGATGGCCGGTTGGTAGCTTCGCGGTTCTGTGCTTTTGGCACTTTCGAATTTTGACCTGCAAGCCATGTAAATGAACGCGAATATGATGTTGAACACAAACAACACCCATATGAACCATGGCGGCCCGACAGGCCATTGCTCGACGATGAAGAAATCCTCCACGTATGCGAGCGCGCCCATATGCCCGTGGGCGAGCACGTAGGAAGGATAATGTGCAACAAGGTTCAGGAGCGTGCCGCCGATCAGGAATGGAAGGAATAGCCGGTAGAACCTGTCACGGACAAAGGCGCCGGTGCCTTTTCGCTGAATACTCCTGATGACGAATAATCCTGCGATGAGGAACATCAACGACATGAAGAACACATCGTTGAAGTTTTCAAAAATATCCAGTCCAATCCAGCGCTGTGTGTCGACTACCGGGTGCGTAGACCGGATGTATGCAACCTTGTCGAAGCTCGCAAAGGTGGTATAGGCAAGAGATGAGTGGTGAGCAACCACCAGTACGGTCAGAAATGAGCGGAGGTAGTCAATCCAGAGGGTTCGGCTAGGGGTTTGTTGCATGGGCTAGGGATGGTTGCCGAAAAGATGCATTAAATAAAGGCCCGGTTGCATGCAGCCGCAACATCGTGTAAAAATTTGGCAAAGGCTTCGGGGGAGCGAAGGAAATTCGGCTAGAATTGCAGCGCGAAGCAAAGGAACAGCAGATTACTGATCGGATGAATGTGCTGTTTGAGCGCGGTGATCGCTTTAAAAAGGAGGTTTGCGACCGATTGCCTGTTCACCTGCATGAGATCGGCGATCTGCTCGTTGTCCATTCCTTCGAAGTATTTGAGGAAAACGGCTTCCTTTTGGCGGCGCGGAAGCTCTTCGATGGCACACCGCACTTTGACCTGATTTTCACTCATCAGTTCATTCCGTTCAATTTCGGTTTCGACTGTCTGATAATCGGAAATCTGGCGAGCTTCGTCGATGTCGATGAATGGGTGCGAGCCGTTGCTGCGGCGGAATTCCTGCATGAGCTGGTTGCGCAAAGCACGCAGGAAGTAGATGGTAACAAACTGTATTTGAATGTTCTGGCGCCGTTCCCAGATGTGGATCATCAGGTCCTGGATGGCGTCTTTGATGAACTCTCTGTCGGAGGTGAAATTGCAGGCGTAGTTGAAGAGCGTGCGGTATTGTTTGTCGGCTAGCTGGCAAAATGCCAGACTGTCCCCTGCCTGGCTTTGGTGCCAGAGATTTAAAAGAATTTCATTCTCCTCAGCGATGCGTTGTTTCTTGTTCAATTCTTATCGGGTCAGTTAAACAAATTAACTGTTAAATAGCCATAATCTAAAATATAAGTCCGACTTTATTTTTTGTGAGCGAATTTAATCCTGTTTAATTGTATTATTCCAAAATAAAAATTCGTCAAAAATGCCGTAAGTGGTTGATAGGAGTAAAATAGTTACTTTTGAAAGTAGGAAAAAAGGAGGAAAGGGAGAATGGAGGATGGAGAATGGAGGAGAAGAAAACAAGACAATGACTTCTTTCCTTTCTTCCTTTTCTCCATCCTCCCTTTCTCCCCATTCTAAACGTAAGCGATGCAGTCGATTTCAACGAGTGAGTCGCCTGGAACGCCGCCGTATACCGCTACCGTAGTGCGGCATGGTGGTTTGCTGCCGAAACGACCTTTGTAAGCTTCGTTCATGGCTTTGTAATCGTTCAAGTCATGGAGAAATACGGAGCATTTCAGTACTTTTTCCATCGAAGAACCCGCTTTGATCAGCTCTTTTTCCAGCTCATCGAGTACGTGCTTGGTGTGAGCAGTAATATCGCCATCGAAGTGTGCTCCCTTACCGGCCACGAAAACGAGGTTATTGAATTTGGTATGGCCCGAGAAAAGAGGTACATCCTGATACATTTCCACGTCGCCCACTTCTTTTTCAGGTGCAGGTGCTGGCATTGCTGCCTGCACTTTTGATGCAGCGCCGATGCCCGCGATGCCGGCAACCGATGCAAAAAGCTTTTTGATAAGAGATCTTCTTTCAGATTTCATAACAGATTAATTAGAGTTATATGTAGAACGAGATGTATTACGAAGTTTTCTTTTTGGCTTTTTTCGCCAGTTTGTCGTTGGCAGGCAGTGTTATTTTCCAAAGGCTTCCACCGGCCTTGTTACCTCCTTGCTTGCCTCCGTACTCGATGACGTACAGCGTGTTACCAATTAGCAGGGCATCGGTAGGAGCCGTGAAGTTGTTGATAATGCTGGTAGTTTTGGTTTTATAATTGTCGGTCTTTTTGTCGTAAACCATTTCCAGGTGCAGCAGGTCTTTGCCGTAGCGGCGCAAAGGGTTCGGGTTGACGACGCCGTTGCGCGGGCCACCCGTGTAGCGGATCACGAAGCCGTCGCCGGTGAACTCTTTGCCCAATGCGTTGTGTGTATCAAAGAAAAGACCGAGTGGCGACGAGTGCGCATTGAACGTTCCCACAGTAACGCCGGTGGTGTCGCCGTCCATGACCACGCCGGTTTTACGGTCGCGGTACTCGTTGGCGTCCGGGCCCATGTTCTGCACCGAAGGCGAGAACTTCACGCCGGCTGGGCGTTTCGGGAAGTCGGGGTCGTTGTGGAAGTACTTCATGAGGAATGCAAATGCAAACTTGCTCAGGAAGGGATCTTTTTCCGGGTCGGGGTTGAAGTCCGGGAACTGCTGAGGGTTTTCGATGCCGCCCATTACCCAGGGAAACCCGTAGTGATGGCCCTTCCGCACCCAGAACATGTCCTCGGGATGGTCGTAGTCGCCGGAGTTGGAAACGGCAAAGAGGTTACCTTTTGCATCGAAAGCCATGTCGTAGGCATTACGGATGCCTTCCGCGAAAATGTAGCCGTCGGCTTTCAGCTTGGCAAGATCCGTGGACAACAACAGATCTTTGGAATTGATCGGGAAGCGGAAAATGTTCGCAGTGAGCGCATTGTCGCGCGCATTGGGGTATTCGCCGCCGTTATCCTGAACCTCGCCGTGGTCGGTACGAGCGCCGGTGTTGACGTAAATGTATTTGCCGTCCGGACTGATTTCCAGCGCATTCCAGCCGTGGTCGAAGGTGGTCTTGTTGGCGCCGTATTCAACGGTATTGAAAACGACCGTCATTTCCGGTTTGTCAGCACCGGGTGCTCCCGCGCCTTGCTTCATTTCGTAGCGGACCATCCGGCCTTTATTGCCTTTGTTATTGTTGACGCTCACGTTCCCGGCGAGGAAGAGCGTATTGCCATGGAATGCGGCACCTTGCAGGCGGGGAATACCGTGGTCTTCAACGGATAGCAGCTTTTTGCTCACAGGCTTGCCATCCTCGATAACGATTTTAACCACATCACCGAAAAACGTGGTGTAGTACATTTCACCGGTAATCGGGTGCTGGATCAGGCGCACCGCTTCCGGTTCAACTTTCATGTACTCTTCAATGGTAATGTCGTCGCGAAGTGCTTTGGGGACGGAAGTAGTGACCTCCCGTTGTTGTCCGAAAACGTGGAACGTCATGCCCAGGGCGAGCGCCGACGTGAATCCGGATTTAATAATGCGGCTGTAATGTAACATAGTGGTCTTTTATGGGGTTTAGGGGATTTTGACTTGGCTGTCGGCTGTCGGCAATCGGCTGTCGGCTTTTTAAGTTTGATAGCCGATTGCCGACAGCCGAAGTACTACATCACTCTTGTTTGCCCAAGTGCCGGATGTACGCGACGAGCTGCCAGCGCTGCTCGGCCGTGAACACATCCTGGAACGGTGGCATGTTACCGCGCCCGTTGGACATTTTCCAGAACAGTGAGCCATCGCTTTGCGCTTTTACAAGCGTGTCATGAAAATTGGCGGGTTTTTGGCCCAATGCACCGCCAGCGGCGCCGTCGCCATAACCGCCTTCTCCATGGCAGGAAGAGCAGTATAAGGTAAATAGTTCTTCGCCTTGCGCGAGCGTTAGTGGTTCTTCGTGGTAGGGGCTTTTCAGCGTATCAGCCCAGGCGGGTGCCTTCCAGGGCTCCTGGGCATTGTGTGTGAAAATATGCTTTTCGGAAGAAAACCCCGCGAGGCCTATTCCGGAAAGCATAATAAAGCTTGCGGCTATAATGTTGTTTTTCAACATGAATATACAGAAATGGTGAATTAGTTACTTTTGCCATTCTTCCTCCAACCCCTTCAAAGGAATACTCAATTGCCGGAGAGTAATATCCGCTTAAACGGGGTTGGAAGATGAACGGCGTAATATCTCGTTACTTGATCGACGCCCGAACTTTGGCCACTTCTTCGGTTGTGACCGGGCTTGCGTTGTTTCCGAAATTGCTCCGGATGTGGGTCAATACCTCTGAAATTTCTTCGTCTTTCAGGAAGCTGTGTTGCGGCATTACGTTGTTGTAGGCTTGCCCTTTTACCTCGATCGGCCCCTCCAATCCATTCAACAATACCTTAATCAGCCGTTCCTTATCGCCCGTAACCCATTCGGCATCTCCCAGTGGGGGGAAGCGTTGCGAGTCGCCCATGCCGTTGCGTTGATGACATGCAGTGCAATATACACTGTAAACTTTTCCGCCTGCAACGGGTTTGTCTTTGTCAAGGTTATCATTTACAAAATCGGGCGTGCGGATGTGCGTCATCGTTTTGCGCTGCTCCATTTTCGCCAACGCCGTTTTCGTGAATTTCTTCTTGTTGCCTTTGTAGGTTACTTTCCATATCTTGCCCTTTTCTGTCTCGGCAAGGTAGATCGAGCCATCGGGGCCCATGGCGATACCCATCGGGCGGTAAACCGCATCGCTTACGTTCACGATGGGGTCGAGACCCGCAAAACCATCGGCAAAAATCTCATATTCACCGGCTACCTGGCCATTTTTAAAAGGTACAAAACCAATGAAATAGCTCGACTGCGGATACGGAGCCCGGTTGGTAGAGCCATGGAATGCGATGAATGATCCGTTTTTATAATGCTCCGGAAACTGGCTGCCCTGGTAGAAAAGGATGTCATTAGGTGCCCAGTGGCCCGGGAAACCGATCAAAGGTTTCTCATACTGGTCGCATTGACCCACAATTTTACCATCACCCCCGTATTCCGGGTTTAGTACTTTCTTGCCCTGCATCTGGTCCCAGTAGCAGTAGGGCCAGCCGGCGTGTGTACCTTCTTTAATCCTTAAAAACTCCTCGGACGGCAGCATAGCACTCTGCCAGCCATTATAAAGCTGCGGCCAGAGGCGCAAAAGGTCGTCGCGGCCGTGCTGCACTGCATATAAATTGTTGTCCTGGAAATTCCAGTCCAATGCGACTACGCTGCGGAGACCGGTTGCAAACTTGGTACCGTCTTTCTGCAACTGCCCGGTCTTGTTTGCATCGAATTTCCAGATACCACCGTGGTCTTCCAGGATCGGGCAAGGGTCCATACCTTTGGAGCCGGGCGTACGGTTTTGCTCCTGGCAGGCATTGGAATTGGCACCGAAAGGCACGTACATAAAGCCCTTGTCGTCAAATGTGATCGGCTTTGCAATGTGCTCGTGCATACCGTGCGGGTGGTCGTCGGTCAATATCACTTCTTCCGGGCTTTCGGGAACGAGCTTCCCGGGAGTGAGTTTGTAGCGATAAACAACGAGTTCGGAACTGAAATACAGGTAACCCTTGTAAATGCGCATAGCCGTTCCGTAGGCACGCTCTTTGGCAGCACCGCCGAAACGCTTGATAATATCGGCCCGTCCGTCGTTGTTGGTATCGCGGAGCGCGATAACGGACTCACCTTTGTCCGCAAAACGTGCCTTCACATAAATATCGCCGTTGTCATTCACCGCAATGTGCCGTGCGCGACCCGGGAGGCTGTCGACGACCACGGTAGCTTCAAACCCATCCGGCAGGAACAAGCCACCATTTTTGGTATTAACCACCGGCAAATCCCGGTCGGAATGCTGCGTAAACCCGAGCCCAAGCAGCATCAGGAGGGAAGCAGACAGTTTTAAGCGTTTCTTAAACATAGGACAATTAAAGAGGGGTTTAGGGGCCTTCGGCAATCGGCTGTCGGCAGTCGACTTTTTGGGTTTGATAGCCGATAGCCGACTGCCGAAGTACTACTTCAAATATACCGGCTCCGTAATGCCGTTCAAGTCATAAACTATTTTTCCGCCCATTACGGTGAGCTCGCATTCCAGTTTTTCTTTGCCGGTTACCTTATAACCGGTTTTATCGTAAAAGCCGAAGTTGCCTTTCCGCATTGAAAAAACGGCGACGTCGGCGATGGCGCCTTCGGAAATGTGGCCAAGCTGCTCGCGGTGGATCACTTTCGCGGGCTCCCAGGTGCTGGCTTTGATAATCGCCGGCAGATCCATTCCCATGTTATAGAATTTCGACATAATGCTCAGCATGTCCTTCATCGAGCCGTTCATGCTGCCGGTATGGAGGTCGGTGCTGATGGTAGTAGGGTAAAAGCCGGCTTTCATCGCCGGGATCGCCTGCGAATAATTGAAGCTCGCGCCGCCATAACCCACGTCAAAAACAATCCCTCTCTTGCGTGCCTCGATCGCGAATGGTTTTACTTTCTGCGTCGCTTCGTCCACAATCGTTTCTCTGATATTGCCTTCGAGCAATGTGTATGCGTGTGTATAAATGTCGCCCGGGCGAAGGTGTTTCATGAACAGCTCTTCGAGGGGAAGGGGAGGAGTGCTGCCTCCAAAATCGACCATGACGGGCATATTGGCTAATTTACCGGCTTTCACCGCATTGTCCACCGGTTTCCAATCCTTACCCTGGAAATGCGCTACTTTGAAACCGACCACATCGTTGCGGTTTTTGATGGCGACGCCTGCGGCCAGGTTCGGGTCCATATCGGCCGTATCCTGCTCCCAGTTTCCGCCGCGCATGCCTTGCCCCACGATGTTCAGGAACGAGAGTACGCGGGTTTTGGAATTGAAAATTACATTGTTTTTAAACTCTGAGAACGAGTCCCAGCCGGCACCGCCCGCGTCGACGATCGTTGTCACGCCAACGCGGAAGGTGAAGCCGTCGGGTGGTAACGCCACCAAACCATTACTGAGGTAATGGTTTGGCTCGGTACCAAAAAACACGTGTCCATGGATATCGATCAATCCGGGTGTAACATACATCCCTTTGGCATCTACCACCTGGCGAGCCTCCTTCGGATCGATATCCTTCGCCACTTTTTTGATCTTCCCTTCGAAAATACCGACATCCATCACCTGATTGATATTGCTCTTCGGGTCGATCACCGTGCCGCCTTTGATCAGGACGCTGTACGTTTGGCCATGGGAAGCCACACCGAGCAGACATGCCAGAAAAATGAAAAGGATGGACCTGTGTTGCATTTTACTTCTTGAAAAAGGTTTGGGTTTAGGAAGAGTTAAATGGTACTGTACATATTTAAACAACTGCTTTCGACAGTTCTTCTTTCAATCTGGACGCCACGATTTTCTCCTCGCCCGGTTTGAGCATCCAGGTGGTAATGGTCAGTGAGTTGTTCTCACCGGGCATTACCTCAATCGACGGGTTGCCTTTCCGCAGGCTTTCCTGTAATGTTTTCACAGGCAGGCTCACTTTGGCAGCATCCCACGATACTTTCAATGTGGGGGTGTGGTTACCCAGTTCAGGCACGGTTACCTCGGTCGCGACCCCTTTCACGCTTTTTACAGCATTCTCGATCGTCGCTACGCGGTCCTCCCATATTTTCCACTCTTTTTTGTGATCCATCTTCACGAAATTGTCGAGTGCGACATACATGCCGAGGATCTCTTCTTTATTCACTTTCATACCGCGACCGATGGTCGAGCCACGCGGCGGCATGCTGAGGCGGGCTGCATCGATATACTGCTTTTTACCCATGAGGATACCCGCGCTTTGCGGTCCGCGCATCGCTTTCCCGCCTGATACGCACACGAGGTCGAAGCCCAGGTCGTTGAAACGCCAGAGGTTTTCAACCGGCGGCACGTCGGCAGCCATGTCGATCATGGTAGGAATGCCGTTCTTTTTGGCGATTTCGATCCACTGCTCGTGCTTAATCAGCCCTTTATCGGATTGAATATGGAGAAACCACATCAATGCGGTCTTTTCATTGATAGCCTTCTGCAATTCCTCCACCGTTTCAACCTGCACGATTTTGCAGCCTGTGTTGGTCAATGCATGTGAATAGCCGATGTTGTGGCCTTTCTGAATAATCACTTCTGACTTCATGCCGGTGCCCTCCAAATGCGGCAATGCCTCCACTTTCTTCTGATCCATGCCCGTAAGCACGCCCGCGAGGCCGAGCGTCAGTGCCGAGAAGCATCCGGCAGTCACTACCGCGGATTCGGCGTGGGTAATCGCGGCGATTTTCTCGCCAACCTTGGTCTGGACTTCATCGAGCATCATAAACTCCTTTGCCGCGCCCTGGATCGTCGCCACCACATCGTCCTGCATGAGGGAACCGGTCATCATAGTGTAGGTACCCGCTGCATTGATAAAAGTACGAATGCCCAGTTCTTTGGCGAGGTTACGCACGGGCGCCTTGGCCAGCAGGCCGGCAGCCTCGGCGGTGCCATTGCCCAGGAATCCGCCCAGGAGGGGAACTGTGGACAGATGCTTGATTAAATCTCTACGGTTTATCATATTGGTTAAGGACTGAATAGATTGGTTAAAGGCTTTACAAAAGAGGTTGAGACAGTATGCAGAGGAAGGATGCGTTTTATGGGGCCCTATACTCTGTTTGGTAGGATTATTTTTTTAATAATCAAAAAATTAAAAAATAAACTTTGGTCAATACCTGTTTCGATGCCTTTTTATTCCGATTGGGTGTTTTTTGAAAGTGCCTTCCGACGAAAATGTTGCGGAAGGCACTTCTTACTACTCGTCTACTTTAATCTACATCCCACCAGATAGGGGTCGCTGCACTGTCTTTTCCGCCAAGGTGCGTCGCTACGGCCGCTTTAACGGCGTCACCACTGGAATTGGTTACCGCCGAAGGATAAGTTAACCGTTTGATAAACGTACCGGCAGGCAGGTCCGGGTTTTTGGTTACGGCTACCGGATAAAGTTTCGGATAACCGGTTCTTCTGAATTCAGACCAGGCCTCGGTACCTTCCGGATACAGTGCGATCCATTTTTGGGTGATGATTTTTTCCAGCTTGGTTTCAAAGTTGTCAGCATCGCTCCACTTTACAATCACTTTCGTCTGTGCTGGAAGGTTGTTTGCGGTGTTTTTGGGATCAACGTAGGCGATTTGGGTACTTGTGCCCATTAAATACTCTTCAACTCCACTGGCTCCGTTAGCCTTGAATGACGCCTTGATTCCATCTTCATAGAATTTCTGGGCTGTACCCCCCATATTCCAGCCGCGTAATGCGCCTTCCGCTTTCAGGAAATAGCTTTCAGCCACATCGACCTGCTTCACCGGCGATGTCGTGGATACATTTGGCAGTGAATAGAACTGGTAACGGCTTTTTTCCGGTCTGTCGGAGCCGGCGCGAATCCCTTTGATCTTTCCGCCCGCCGCCGCGTCGGTTGCAGGTACCGCATAGAGTGGAAGGCGCGGATCGTTGAACCCGGTCAGGAAAGTTTCGATGGTTGCCGACAACCGTGTATCTGACCACGCGTTGGCCATGGTGTAATACGGGTTAGTTGTAGTAGGTGTGACAGAAAACCCTACGTCGGTAAGCAAGCCTCCGCTTTCTGCTGCTACTGCTTTTTCGCCTTCTGTTTTGGCCATATCCGGTTTCACTTTCGAAATGCGGATCGCCAGGCGAAGGCGCAAAGTGTTAGCCAGTTTGATCCAGTTGGTATATTCACCCAACAAAGACGATTTGTCCCATTTTGCGAAACGCGTCTTGTCGGCATTCGGGTTAGCTGCTTCGGCTGCTTTGAGTGCCGTCACCGCTTTGTCCAGTTCAGCAAAGAATGCGGTATAAGCCTCTTCCTCCGAGTCAAATGCGACTTGTGCAGCGGTGCCATATTTGGTGTATGGGTAAGGGCCGAATGTATCTACCAGGCGATGCGCAGCGGCTACCTTAATAATCAGAGAGATTGCATACAAATCGGGGTATTTGGTTTCATAGCCTTTCTTCCACATTTGCAGCCATTGGTCCATGACGTTTTGCGTAGAGGTATTCCACGCCGTGTTGTTCCAGCCATCGACCATGAAGTAGGTAGTCGTGTTTTCATTGTTCAGAAACGGCGTTGGCGTTTCCAGATAACCTGCGAACGATTCGGCTTGCAGGTTTTGCTGGGTTTGTACCGCCGTAGTCGTAGCGACGATGCGGTTCATCATTAGTGGAAGCAAAATACCTCCCTCATTGGCATCCTGAACAAGCTGCTCATCGGTTATGAGCTTCTCGTCCTGATTCAGGGTTTGCATATAGTCTGTACACGACGATACTGAAAGCAGGCATCCGAGGGCCAGTACGTTGTATTTATGTTTTTCTATAAAGAATTTCATGAGAACGATAGTTATTAGAAGGTTGCACGAACTGTTACACCATAGGAGCGGGTTGCAGGAATGCTGAACCCTTCGATTCCCTGCATGGCGTTTGCGGTGGTAATGCTGACTTCGGGATCGAACGGAGCGTCTTTATAGAAGAAGAATAAGTTTCTGCTGATGAAAGAAACGCTGATGTCCTTGATGGCTTTTGATACCTTGGGGAATGTATAGCCGATCGCGAGCTCACGCATACGTACGTTGGTAGCGCTGAACATGTATTCTTCTGCGGCAGCCGCTACATCACCTTTACCTGAAATAAAGTTATAGTATGTTTCGGCCGGGATCGTTTTGCCGTTAACATTCACCCCTCCTGCGTCGCGCGCCTCGCCAGATCTTTTCGACAGCCCTTTGAAGTCCAGCCATTGCTCTGTCATGGAAGCTATTTTGCCTCCGAAACGGCCGTCTACCAGGAATGAAAGCGTTGCATTCTTGTATTTAAACTGGTTGTTGAAACCCAACAAAAACTTGGGGTTGGCATTGCCGAGGTATTGGTCGGTTCCGGCGGATAGCAGCGGAAGGCCGGTGGTCTCGTTGTATTTGATATTCCCGTTGGCATCTCTTTGGTAGGTTTTTCCAAAAAGATCGCCATATGAGCCGTACTCGCGTCCACCGAGGTTAGGAATACCCGGCCGGGTCAGGAAGAGTTGCAGCATCCGTGTGCTTCCGCCGGCTTGTAATACAAACCAGTCGGATTTGAGCAAACTACTGAGCTCTCTTATCTGGTTTACATTTCGGGAGAAGTTTAATGCAGGGGTCCAGGTAAGGCCGCCGCCGAGATCTGCCTTGTAGCTCAATGTCGACTCGAAGCCTTTATTTCGTATCGTACCACCGTTGATCCAGAAGTTGGAAGCACCCGCACCAGCCGGGGCCTGAATTTGGAATACCTGATCGTAAGTTGTTGCATTGTAATAAGTGAGGTTGAAGCTCAACTTATCCTTGAAAAAACGCAATTCGGTACCGATTTCGTAGGAACGAGTGCGCTCCGGTTTCAGGCTGGTGGTGTCGCTTCCACTGAAAAATGGCAATGTGCCGCGGCCATTTACGTTTTCGTCATTCGATAACGAGTAGGGTGGTGTCCAGTTGGCAACCCCAAATGGCAATGCGTTACCCACTTCTGCGTAAGATGCACGGACCTTTGCAAACGAAAGAATATTGCTAGGCTTCAAATGTTCAGTCAATACGTATGAGAGCCCCACCGAAGGATAGAAGAATGATTGGTTTACAGTTGAAGACCATTCTTTGCGAGCGGTCAGGTCAACAAAGAAAGTTTCCTTGTAGCCTACTGTGGCAGTTCCGAAAAGTGCTTGTGAAAGTCTTTTTTGCAAACTTTCAGTAGCATTGAAGAAACCCTGACCAGTAAGACTTTGCAACGCGTATACCGAGAAATAGTTGGGGTAAGAGAGCGTGTTGGTTGCGCCGTTGTTACCTACGTTCATATCATAAAAGGTATTCTGCGTGTTGCTGAAGCCCAAAGTAGCAGAAAGGAACAAATCTTTGCCGAATGTCTTCGTTCCGCTCAGCAAAAGGTCCGAGTATAACTGGTCGGTGTTGGTGAGATTCTTGCGGTATCCGCCATTGCTTCCTACGAGTGTCGGGTCGGAAGAGGCATATTGGCGCAGTTCATAAGTGTCCTGTACTTTGTCGTAGGTCGTGCGCCCTTGCAGGTTCAGCCAGTCGGTGATTGCCCATTTAGCAGAGAATGCATAGATGGTACGGTTGCGGAACTGGTCGGTCTGGTTGCGTTTGGAAAGCCAGTAAGGATTCTGATTAGAGCTGGCTTCGTTTTTAATATACGGCCAGTTTTGCACGTTCATTAGGCGGGCAGGATCCCATTTCTCGAAATTGTTACCGCTGTATTTAGAAAAGTCATCACCGGTCGGGAACAGGTAAAGGCTGAAAATAGGGCTGTAATAGAAACCCGATTGCGGGCGATTGTATACCTTTTGCTCAATGTAATTGACCGATGCGTCAAGAGAGAGCTTGTTGTTGAAGAGCTGTGTTGTTCCGCGAAGGTTTACGTTGTGGCGGTTGTAGTCGTTTTCCGGAACAATACCGTTCGCTTTTGTATTGGCATAAGATACATAGAATTGGCCGATATCATTGCCATTAGTAATGGAAAGGCTGTTTACGAAAGTCTTGCCGGTGTTGAAGAAATCTTTCAGGTGCTTGTCGCTGCCGTTGGTAATTTTAGGGCCCCAGCTGTCATTGACCGCGGTGTTGGCAACGCCGCCGTAACCTTGTCCGTATGAAGTTTGTACCTGCGGCAACGCAATCGGGTTTTCAAAATTGGCGGTGGAAGAGAAATTGATTGATGCATGCCCTTTCCGTCCTCTTTTAGTGGTTACGAGAATAACCCCGTTTGCTGCCTGGCTACCATACAGAGCAGCCGCAGAAGCTCCTTTGAGAATCGAAATGTTCTCGATATCCTCAGGGTTAAGGTTTGAAATCGCGTCACCTGCATCCCGTGTATCGAACAGGGTGCTTCCTTGCGAACCATTCGCATTGTTCATTGGGATACCATCGATCACATACAAAGGCTGGTTGTTGCCTGTAATGGATTTGTTGCCACGGAGAAGTACTTTGGAAGAGGAGCCTGGTCCACCGGTTCCCTTTGTGATTACTACCCCGGCTGCTTTTCCGGCGAGTGAGTTTACCATGTTGGGGTCTTTCACTCGGGTAAGCTCTTCACCGCCGACGTTCTGTTGGGCATAAGTCATGCTTTTAGCATCCTTTTCAATGCCAAGCGCAGTTACAACAACCTCACCCAGTTGCTTTACATCGTCCAATAAAACGATATCGATCACCGAGCGGCCGCCGACGGTGATCTCCTGACTGGTATAACCGATAGAAGAAATGATGAGGACCGAATTAGGATCAGGTACGTTGATCGAAAACTTGCCGTTGATATCGGTGGTCGTACCCGTAGTTGTTCCTTTCACCAGGATGTTGGTTCCCGGAACACCAGCGCCTTTGGCGTCTTTGATTGTTCCGGTTACCTCTTGGGCGAGTGTCTTTGCTGCCGGAGTCGAAACAGGAGTTTCAATAACGGTGGCACGCGAAACCGGTTTGTCGTTGATTACAATGTTATTGTTAATCTGGGTATAGCCAAGTCCTGTTCCGGCCAGTATAGTTTCCAGCACCTCTTTTACCGTTCTACTTTCCAGGGAAACTGAAATGCGTTTCTTTTTGTCGATTCTTTCGATGCTGGTGACAAACTTGAAATCACTTTTTTTCTCAATAGCTAAAAATGCTTTTTGCAGAGTGACATCTTTAAGGTAAAGTGAAATCTTTACTTCCTCGATACTCTGAACAGAGCCGGGGTTCGTCGCGAAAGCCGGTCTGACGATCGACAGGGTCATGATCATCAGCACGAATAACTTCCAATACCGGCTGGCGGCATGGCGGTGTTGTACTGGTAATAATTTGCTCATACGATTGGGTAGAAAAGGTTAAATTAGGAATTGAGGGATTATATAAAACTGCACATGGTAATTCTGATCGGTAAATGGGATGTTTACACGCGAAGGCTGATAGCCTGTGTTTGTATATGTTTGTTTTTGATTTATCTGCAAGCCCCGCCGCGAATGATAACCTCGTTACCCACAACGTTGTAGCGGAACGAATTTGAAATGCTTAACAGTTTTAGCACATCCTTTAATGTGGCCCCTTCATTGAAGTTAGCCATAACGCGACAATTGTTTAAGTTTTTATCCGTCAAAGTGATCTTAACACCGTAGTGCTCTTCGAGTCTGGCGATTACTTCACTATATGTGTTGTTTCGGAAGACAAGTTGGTCCTTACGCCACGCACCAATGTCGTACGTACTAACGATATCTATATACGTTTCATCTTTTTCGGTGTTAATCACCAGTTCCTGCTGCGGGGTGAGCTGCGTAATGCGGATGGGGGAACCCTTCTCGATTTCCTTACTAACCTCAACTTTCCCGGTCGCAACCGACACCGATGCAGTCTCGTTCCCATTATAGGCTTTTACATCGAACGACGTCCCCAAAACCCTCGTCGAAATCTTTTCGCTTTTCACGATAAACGGTTTCTCCGGATTGGGTACTACCTCGAAAAACGCTTCTCCCTGCAGATAAACCTTCCTTTCGTCCCCGTCGAATGCTTTCGGGTATTCGAGTTTACTGTTTTTGTTGAGCCATACCTGCGTCCCGTCGGGCAGTTCTACGCTCACAATGTCTTTGGAGCCGCTGGTGCGGGTTTCCATGGGCACGCGGGCAATGCCCTGTGAATCATGCTGCTTGCTTACCAGGAAATATCCCAGCCCTGTTGCCAGCAAAACCCCTGCGGCGGCCATCCATGAGCTCAGCTTGAAATACCGGGGTCGCTCCTGCATTTCTTCTTCGGGCCGGCTTTCCTGTTCGGCCATCTTGGCGTGCAGCTTCGAAAGCCCGCTGTCCAGGCCAAATACCGGATCGTTTTCCGGTTCTTTTTCCTGCTTCCACGCCGCTTCTATCTGCCGGAACAACAGCAGGTTATCGTATTCTTCAAGCCACCATTCCATAGCCAGTTTTTCTTCCGGGCTGCATTCGCCAGCCAAATACTTGGCGATAAGGGGCCATGGTGTGTGATCGGACATCAAATTCAGAGCTTTCTAATGTTAGGACAAAGAAAAAATGGGCATACCCCCATCCTTCCAGAATATTTTTTAAATCTGATAAGTTTTTTGCAGAAGTTTCAGCTGCTTAATGGCTTTGCCCATTTGGTTTTCTACTGTTTTGGCAGAAAGGGAGAGGATTTCGGCGATTTCATTGTAGGTAAATCCTTCGAAGCGGTTGAGCTGGAAGATCGCCTTTCTTTTTTGCGGGAGATAATTGATGAGGTCGGTAATGCGGGTTTCGAGCTCGTGATACATCAATTCATCGTCCGGACCGGGCGTTTCTTCGATAATATCGTCGCTGAGCTCCTCCATGATGTGTTTTTCCTGCTTCATGTAGTTAATGCAGGTGTGCCGCGTGGCCGTGAAGAGGTAGGACCGGACATTCTTTTCGACCGTCAGGCTGTCGCGCTTTTCCCAGATCCTGAAAAAAACATCGGCTACGATTTCTTCTGCGAGGTCCTTACGGTTGTTGAGGTAAGTGGCAAAACGGCATAGTGAGTAATAGTATTTCCGGAAGAGGCAGTCCAGCGCCCGGTTATCTCCTTGCTTGATCAGGGAAATAAGAAGTAAATCATCCTGGCCGTTCATCATAAACTGTGGCTAAATTGGGTATCAGGTAATTCCAAAACTTTATTCAATGACCTTGTCGGGGGCGCCCGGAGTGATCGGCTAATGTTAGCTTATTTAGAATCTGTACAAGTCAATTTTTGTGCCAGACATCAAAATAATAATATTTTCTTTGGTGTATTTTAAATAATAACGAAGAATAGCATTAGGATTTCTAAAATTAAAAAAGTTGATAGAAAATAAGCGCCAATCGCTGAAAAATTTATTCAATATTGTTTTTTCAGCCATTGGCGCCCATTTCCTAAGGAGGCGGTATCGGGTGTCGAACTAGTTGAGGAACAGTTGCTTCACGCATACAGGCGTAGGAGCGCTGATCTCTTTCCCGGTATAAGTCAATTGGCCTGTCGCAGCGTCGCGCTTGAAGAACACCGCATTGTCGTTGTCGCGGTTGGTTACGATCGCGAATTCACCCTTCGCGTCGATCAGGAAATTGCGGGGGTGCTTACCGTGCGTATCCGCGTGGCCGGCGACCGTTAGCTTGCCGGTTTTGGCGTCCACGGCGTAAATCGCGAGGCTTTCATGGCCGCGGTTGGATGCGTAGAGAAACTTGCCGTCGGGCGAGAAATGAATATCCGCAGCGTAGCTTTTACCCGTAAAATCCGCAGGCAGCATGGTCACACGCTCGAACGGCACCAATGCACCGCTACCCTTCACGATCTTAAAAGAATTCACGACGGAAGCCAGCTCGCCGGCGGAATAGCCAAAGTTGCCATTGGGATGGATCGCGAAATGGCGTGGGCCGTCGCCGGCTTTCACTTCCGCATAAGGAACGGCACCGGGAGTGAGTTTGCCGGTCTTTGGATCAACGGCGTACACCATGATCTTGTCGATGCCCAGGTCGGAAGCGTAAATGTATTTGCCATCCGCCGAAGGAATAATCGAGTGCATGTGCGGCTTCTGATCTGGACGGCCTTTGTCCTGAATGGTGTCGGCCAGTGCGCCGATGCTGCCGTCCTGGTTCAGTTTGTACACAGCCAGGTCGCCGCTTCCGTAGTTCGATAAATAAATGAAACGACCCTTTGGATCAACGCTGACGTGGCACGGACCGCGGCCTTGCGCGGGCTGGGTATTCAATGCGGTGAGTTTGCCGGAAGTCTGGTCGATGGCATAGGCCGAAACCGTGCTGTTTCCCTCATTGGCGGCGTAGAGGTACTTTTTGTTGGGATGAAATTCAAGGAATGAGGGGCTGGTTTTGCTCGTCAGTACCTGCAACTCCTTGAAGGAATAGTCGCTGCGGTCGAATTCATACACATAAATACCCTCGCCCTTCTGCGTATAGGTACCGAGGTATAGTATTTCCTTTTTGGGTTTCTGCGCAAAAGCTGTCATAGCCGACAATAAAAGGATGAATGAAAGAATGGTTCGTTTCATGATAAGGAATTGATTGAGATAGATTATAATGCGATTATTCGAATATCAACGTGCCGAATTTGTTGAATTCATGGAAGCTGCCGCCGGTTTTTTGCCAGGAGTAATAGGCAGTTTCGCTGTCGTAATCGATGCGGTAGAAATTGCCGCGCCATTTTTCGCCCGGTTTAGGCGCTGTATTGGCAATAGGGTTCATCAATGCGAACGGGATGAAAAATTCGGCTTTCCAGCCTTCTACGGCTGCCATACTTTTCTTCTGCCCACCTTGGGCGCTGGTTTCATGCTGCACGCGGTTGCGCTCGTTGTAGTGCCATGGTTTCCAGCCTTGTGCGCGTCCTTTAATGTTCGGGACGAGGATGGCCAGCTCGTAATTCAACGGTGAAACTTCGTATTCGAGGTAAATGGGTACAGAAGTGTCGGGCCAGAGGAACACTTCGACCACATCCTCTTTGAACAATGCACCGAAATCTTCCATGATTGTAGAAGTCAGTTTCTGATCGGTACAATCGAAGAGGAAATACATGCCCTTGTCGGAGTAGAGGATTTTGACCCGGGTAGGGAACTGTTTGCCGGGAGCGGGTTGGTTGGGGCCTTTCTGGACGGTGAGGTTAAACCACTGCGCGGCCGACCAGTTGGAGGCGGTACCTTCGCCGTTTACTTTGAAGTCTGTCGTTTTCTTAACCGTCAGGGAAGAGTCGGGAACGGGGCTGGCAGCGTGTCCCCGGTACATGAGGCCGCACGCGAGCAGTCCCATGAGAACAATTTTTTTCAACATTCAATAAAAAGGGTTAGGATTGGGAAAACTGGTTCAGGTATGGTCAAGTGTGTTCATTTGCAGTCAGATGGGCAGATAATTATCCGGCGATGCAGGCATTCCGGCGCAACAGGCGACGATTTTTTTTCTTGTTGGCAATTTCAAGAGGTTTTTACATTTTACCAAATCATTATTTTTGTAGTGTCAATTATTGATGAAATCTTTCGACAGGAAAGAGAATAGGGTAGCGGAATATTTTAATAATTTAGGTCGTACGTTTAAAATTGAAACCATTTAACAACAGAACACTGTCATGATACGCGAAAGTGGAGAACTGGCCTTTGCTGACATCAGCGAGGCGATTTTAGAACCAGCTGTTTTCCCTGACTACCAAGGGAGCACAAAAAAGGCCCGTCCGGTAGCGCAAGATCCCTACGGAGATGATGACGACGAAGATGAGGACTTTGACGAGGATGCCGACGATGAAAAAGTCATCGACGAGTATGATGAAGATATAGAAGACCGCGAAGTGGTGATAGAGGACGGTGACGAACTCCTTAGAAGACTGGACGACTTCGATGATGACGACGACGATTTCTGATAATCGTTTGAAAATTAAGACCTGCCTCTGGATCATTTCCAGGGGCTTTTTTATGCATCGGTTATGAGTATTGAAATGAAGGTTGTGCCTTATTCAGCTAAATTGTTTAATTCCTCACCTTTCCTAACCCATGCGTTCAACCGAATCCAATGTTACCCAAAGCATTACGCAGGTAATCGCTGCTTCTTCATTAGGTACTTTAATCGAGTGGTATGACTTCTACATTTTCGGGAGCCTGGCGGTCATCATCGGCCAGCAGCTTTTTCCGAGCGACGCCGGTGCCTCGGCACTGATCAACACGCTGGCGATTTTCGCCGCAGGATTTATTGTACGCCCCTTTGGCGCATTAGTGTTCGGTCGCTTGGGCGACTTAATTGGACGTAAATACACGTTCCTTCTGACGCTCGTATTGATGGGCGGTTCCACGTTTCTCATCGGCCTTATTCCTTCTTACTCGAGCATCGGTTATGCGGCGCCTGTCCTCGTGCTGATCCTCCGTCTCGTACAGGGGCTTGCGCTCGGAGGCGAGTACGGCGGCGCGGCTACGTACGTGGCCGAGCATGCGCCGGTAGGCAGACGCGGCTTTTTTACGAGCTGGATCCAGACCACCGCTACACTGGGGCTATTTCTTTCCCTGGGCGTGATCGTGCTGACCAAAAATATCCTCGGTGCCAAAAACTTTGCCGACTGGGGCTGGCGTATTCCTTTTTTGGTGTCGATCCTCCTCGTGGTGGTATCGATCTACATCCGGATGAAGATGCATGAATCGCCGGTTTTCTCGAAACTGAAAGCCGAAGGAAAAGTTTCCACTAACCCTTTGAAAGAAAGTTTCCAGAAGAAGGCGAATTTCAAGATGGTCCTTGTAGCATTATTTGGAGCTACGATGGGGCAGGGGGTAGTGTGGTACACCGGGCAGTTCTATGCGCAATCTTTTTTGGAAAACACCTGCAAGCTCGACTTCAACGAATCGCGGTATATCCTGCTGTGGGCGATCGTGTTCGCGACGCCGTTCTTCGTGATTTTCGGTTCGTGGAGTGATAAAGTGGGCCGCAAATGGATCATGCTCGCCGGAATGCTGCTGGGCGTGATTTGCTACCGTCCCATTTACCAGTATTTCCTCGATGCCACGAATGTGAAGGAAATGCAGAAAACCATGCTCTTGGGCCAATCCGAGCCGGTTGTAGAGCGCGGGCTGGTGCCGGGCAAGGCCGACTCCCTGATCACGACTACCGTTACTAAAACGCTCACAAACGGCATGACTTTCAAGGAATCGAAGGTTGAGGTGATCACAGAAGACGTATTGGCCGAGGTGGCCGCCGTGGAAACGGTGATCAAGGACGTGACCTTGTCGCAGAGTTCTTATATCGTCATCATCTTGCTGGTGTTCTTCCAGGTGGTGCTCGTAACGATGGTTTACGGCCCGATTGCTGCGTTCCTCGTGGAGCTTTTCCCGACGCAGATCCGGTACACATCCATGTCGCTGCCTTACCACATCGGGAATGGCGTTTTCGGCGGGCTGGTACCATTTATTGCGACGCTCATCGCCTCATTTCAAGGTTCTACGCCGCTTTCCGGGCTTTGGTACCCCATTGGAATAGCCGCATTGTCATTTATCATCGGAGCCGTTTACATCGACAACCGGCGCGACGACAATGTGATGGATTAAGTATCGGACAGCAGCATTTGACATTTAAATAACCAATAAAAAATGAGTGGTTTAAAGAAAATATTAGGTCTCCTCTGGATCGCACTCGGTCCGGTTATTATCATATTTCTTTTCATGCAGGCAGCCGATAAAATCGGTGCGGCAGCGGAAGGCATCGCCCGCACGAACACAACCCTGCAATGGGCGATCATCATCCTGATTTTCATTCCCATCTGTACCGGGCTGGTGATTTTTGGCTATTATGCCTGGAAGGGCGAGTACGATCATTTGCCGGAGAGTTCGGAGGAGCTTTGAGGGCGAGTGAATGAGTGAATAGTCAGGTTTTGTCAGGAGTAGTCAGGTTTTGTTGGTAGATGTTTTAATGATTATTTTCATACCGGACAACTAATGACTATACTTGACCACAACTGACTATTCACTTGTTCAATCATCGCACCGGCGATCCGGTCAAAATTCATCATGCAAACCGACACCTTCATCCTTTCCGCCTCCCGTACGCCCATTGGTAGTTTCGGGGGTGCTCTTTCTCCTGTTCACGCTGCAAAATTGGGTGCTACGGCCATTCAGGGGGCGTTGGCGAAATCGGGCGTCGAACCGGGTTCCGTCGATGAGGTATTGATGGGCAATGTGGTTTCCGCCAATCTCGGACAGGCGCCGGCCCGGCAGGCTGCTATTTACGCCGGACTACCGGTTTCGGTGATTTGCACGACGGTCAACAAAGTTTGTGCTTCCGGTATGAAGGCAACGGCGCTCGGGGCGCAGGCTATTCAGCTGGGTGATGCGAGCATTGTGGTGGCCGGTGGAATGGAGAATATGTCCCAAATCCCTTATTATTTACCCAAAGGCCGGAATGGCTATGGTTACGGTCATGGTGAAATTATCGACGGGCTTCTGAAAGACGGGCTCACCGACGTGTACGACCAGATTGGAATGGGCGTTTGCGGCGATAAAACTGCATTGAAATACAACATTTCGCGGGAAGCGCAGGACGAGTTCGCGATCCGTTCCTACCAGCGCTCGGCGGAGGCTACGGCTAATGGGTCGTTCGCGGATGAAATCGTACCGGTTGAGATCCTATCCGCAAAAGGCGAGGCAAACATTGTAAGTGAGGACGAAGAGTATAAGCGCGTCAAATTCGATAAAATTCCTACTTTAAAGCCGGTGTTTTCCAAAGACGGGACGGTAACTGCTGCCAATGCTTCGACGATCAACGACGGGGGAGCCGCATTGGTATTGGCCGGAAGCATCGCCGTGAATGCACAGAATCTCAAACCCATTGCCCGCATTGTCGCTTACGCCGATGCAGAACAGGAACCGGCCTGGTTCACGACCACGCCTGTGCTCGCAACCGAAAAAGTGTTGAAAAAAGCCGGTCTGAAAATTTCGGATATCGACTATTTCGAAGTAAACGAGGCATTTGCCGTGGTAGTACTGGCTTATATTCAGGCATTGAACCTCGATATTGAGAATGTGAATGTCTTTGGAGGAGCAGTGTCGCTGGGGCATCCGCTGGGCGCGTCGGGTGCGCGCATCATCACCACGTTATTGTCCGTGTTGACCAAAAATAACGGGAAATACGGTCTAGCCGCCATTTGTAACGGCGGGGGAGGGGCCTCTGCTATGATCGTGGAAAGATTGTAACGATCAGCGGATCAATACTTTCAGGCGGTTGTAAAAGCCGGTGCTTTTGAAAGTGAAGGTTTTGTGCAGAATGTAATTACTCACAAAACTGAAACCCATCCCGATCACATAGCAAACCATTTCGGTCACATTCACTTCCTTTTTTGCGAAGGAAAACTTCACCTTGTAGACCTCCATCCCGAAGTAATCGACGAGCAATTTCGACGAACCGATGGTGAATGCCCAGGTAATGAACAGCGAAACGCCCGATACCATGAGGAATTTTACCATTTCGCGACGTGTCTGGTTGCTTTTACGTGCGTCGAAAGCGAAGAGTTTGGTGAGTGTAAAACCCCAGAAAAATCCGATAATGTAAGAAGGAACAATGGAATCGCTCCACGAAATATTGAACCAGTCCTGAATGAGACTGCTGGAAACTAACTGGATCAATGCACCGGTACCCGCGACAAGAAAATAGGCAATGATATCTTTGGGATTGAAGATCTTGTTCTGCTTGATTTGGGTCACTGGTGTGTTAGTTTGTTTGGAACGGCGAACCTGAATGAGGCCCCAATATTAGAAAGAAAATGGTCTGGAAACAAAACAGGGCCTTCGATTTTGAGTAAATGGGTGAGCAGGGGCTATGTGCTCATTTTATGCAGACAGCAGGGCTTGCCTTGAATTTATTACCAAATTCTTTTACTTTAATCCCCGTCTCAGCTTCTGTCTGAGGCATAACTTTTAACAGGATTATCCGTGAAAAAACTTTACATATGGTCTGTAATAGCAGTATTTGCTGCACTGGCCTTCTCTTGTTCAGCCGCATTGCAGCGCCGCTACGACCAGCGCCACGGCATTTCATCTTCTTCATCTTCAACCGACCGCTCTTCACGCGAGCCGGACAATGGCAGGAGTTCCGAAACCTCCAACGCGACTTACCGGAAGGATTATGACCGGGTGGCTGATAGTGGAAATAATGCGGGAAACCTAACATCACCGGCAAGCGGCAGTGCCGATTACAACCAGCGGTTGCTCAATCAATACGCCGATATGGACAAGCTGGCGGAAGTGGTTTTGTATGAATTGGATAACCTCGAAAACCGATACAACAACCTGCTTACCGAATACAAGAATGCAAAGTCGTCGTCCCGACAGGTTATGGCTATGGAGCTGGATAAAATCAGCGACGACCGCCTGGCGCTTTATAAAGCCTACACCAACATTTACCGCAACGGTAAATCCGATTGGGCGAATGTAAAACGCGATGTCGACAATACGCTTCGTGAGTATCGGAAGAAAAACTGATTACCAGCCTGCGCCTTTCGTATTGGTCTTGATGCGGCAAACGTAACCATCGACGGTCATGTACAAGGTAGTTCCGTCGTTGCCCCAGGCGCAATTAGAGGTGAGCTCACCCATTTCGATGCGGCCGAGCAGCTTTCCGGCCGGGCTGATAATGAGCATTCCGCCCGGCCCTGATGACCACAGGTTACCGTCTTTGTCGATTTTGAGGCCGTCGGGCAGGCCTGCCATGCCGCGTTTGCCCATGGGCGTAGCGTCGTATATCAGTTTGCCTTTGCCTGCATTGCCATTGACATCGAGCGGATAAGCCATCCAAATCGACTTTTCCGGATCGGATTGCGCTACATATAATGTTTTGCCATCGGGGGAGAATGCAAGGCCGTTCGGGCGGCTGAGATCGCTTACCTGCATGGTTACCTTGCCGTCTTTATGAATGCGGTACACACCAAACTGCGGGATTTCGCGGGTCGGGTCTTCGTGTTTTTTCATCAGGCCGTATGGCGGATCGGTGAAGTAGTAATCGCCATTGCTGTGCTGTACCACGTCATTCGGGCTGTTGAAACGCTTGCCTTCGAAATTGTCGGCTAGTGTAATTTTTCTTGTTCCGTTTAGAGGCATGGCAGAAACGCGTCGATCTCCGTGCTCGCAGGAAACGAGACGTCCTTTATTGTCGATAATGAGTCCGTTACTTCCCGGTTCGTCGCTATAAACACCACTACCAGTATATCCTGATGGTTCGAAAAATATTGTAAGCCCCTCTTTTTCGTCCCATTTATAAATCTTGTTCTTCGGCACATCCGAAAACAGCAGATAACCACCGTCCTTCACCCAAACCGGCCCTTCCGACCAATCGAACCCCGATGCCAAGACCTCTATTTTAGCGTCTTTGGACAGCAGTTTTTCAAATGCGGGATCTTCATAAACAATCTTGCCCATGGTAGGGTAGGACTTTTGCGCCATAGCAGTACAGGTCAGAAGGACGATCAGACAGGTGGAAATAATACCGGATTTCATAGGGAATGCATTAGCAGTACCGACATCGATTTTAGCAATAAAGAACTGGTATAGTGCTTACCTACTGCTTTGCGGCAGGTTGCGCGTCCCGCGCGCGAGCAAGTATAATGCTTGAATGCGGTGACACCTGGTTTGTTGTCAACCTGGTTTTGTGCAATGGATCAGTGGAGAACAGTACTTCGGTAAACAGCGATTTACCCTCCGGCATTTGAAATGCGAGCTCGGCATCTCCAAGATTATGTATGATCACGAGCGGGCAGCTGGCGTGCGGGAGGAAATAGCCGAGCAACCGGTCGTCGCCGAGTTGCACTGGTTGGATATGCGGGGCCAATATCTGGCGCAGCGCGGGCTCGGTCTTGCGCAGGTGTATGAGGTTTTTGTAATGATTGAAAACAGAGGCAGGGTCGCCTGCCTGTTCCGAAAGGGGCGCCACTGTTTTGACGGTAGTGAACTCCGGCTCGATCCAGCTGGTAAGTTGGGGGTCATCAGGATCGGTCGTCCAGAGGAATGGCTCACGGATATACGGATCCGGTTTCTTACCCAGCATTCCGATTTCTTCGCCATAATATAGATACGGTTGCCCAGGAAGGGTGAGCAAAATGCTGGCCGCGAGTTTGATCTTTTCAATACTGCCGTTCACGACGCTGCCGATTCGCTCCTGGTCGTGATTGGTGAGCATGATCGCATTCACAAACAGCGGATTGTATTGCTGAAACAGGTTGAAACTGGCCTGCAATTTGTCGACAAGCTGCTCATCGCGCCCGGCTATGAGCATACGCTGGAGCGCAAAGCTGAGATCGAAATGGAAAGTGGCATTCAGGTTGCGGAAATAAGGGGCTACTTCCTCGGTATCGGCCCATACCTCACCCACCGTAAATGAGCTTGGTTTGGCCTCGCCGACGATTTTGGAAAAAAACTCCCAGAAAGTAACGCTTTCCGCACTGTCCCAGGTAGGATAAATGTGCCGTGCCGCGTCGAGGCGGAAGCCGTCGACACCGACATCGTTCAGCCAGAAACGGACAATTTTGGCCATTTCTTCCCGTAATGCCTCCGAATGGAAATTGAGATCGGGCATGCCTTTGTAAAACAGGCCATAATACTTTTCGTCGTCGCCGGGGTTTTCATGCCACGGGTATACGATCTGTGAATCATCGGAAGTTTCCCGCTCGGAAATCCCGAGACGGTCGATCTGGTCTTCGGTCATCCACCAGTAAAATTGCCGGTAGGGGCTGTTCTTGCTCTTACGAGCCTCCATGAACCACGGGTGCAAGGTACTGGTGTGGTTGATGATCAGGTCGAGATAAACAGCGATCCCGCGCTCATGCGCACCCGCGAGCAGGCGCTTGAAATCGGCCATCGTCCCGTATTCGGGCTCGATGGCGTAGTAATCGGTGACGTCGTATTTATGATAGCTCGGCGAAGGATGAATGGGCGTGAGCCAGATCGCCTCGATGCCGAGGTCGGCCAGGTAGTCCAACTTAGAGATAATGCCGTTCAAATCGCCGATGCCGTCGCCATTGGAGTCGCAGAAAGAACGGACGAATATCTCATAACAAACTTTCGGGATACTGGCTGACTTGTCTGCGAACATAGCGGGGCATTATTATTGAAAATGCGGTTTCAACAACCGGTAAACGACCTGGACCGGCAAGCCCATGATCGTGTAGAACGACCCCTCGATTTTCTCTATCCCGACCATCCCGATCCATTCCTGAATGCCATAGGAGCCGGCCTTATCGAAGGGTTTGTATTGCTCAATATAGTGGTTGATTTCCCAATCTTCCAAGTCCCGGAAGTAAACTTCTGCCACGTCGGATGTGGTTTCGATGATGTCATCCGATAACAAACTCACCGCCGTAACGACCTTATGGCTTCTACCTGAGAGAATTCTGATCATCCGGAATGCATCCGCGGCGTCAGTCGGCTTGCCTAAAATGTGGTGCTCGGCGATTACCACCGTGTCGGCTGTCAGTACGAGTGAATCGGGGCGGATACCACGGAACTGCTCGGCCTTTTCCCGTGAAATGTAGCCGGCTACCTCCTCCGCAGGAAGGTCGGCTGGGTAGCTTTCATCGGTTGGGAGCACTTCGACGGTGAACGCGAAGCCTGCATCGTGGAGTAATTGTTTTCGTCTGGGGGAGTTGGAGGCAAGGATCAGGGATTTTTTCAGGTCGATCATGTCAGGTGGTTGTCAATCGTCGGGGTGTGGTCAGGCTACTATTATGGGTTGTCAGGTTATGGTCAGGTGTTGTCAGGTGTTG
The DNA here is from genome assembly GCF_031457695.1 of Dyadobacter sp. BE31. Lineage (NCBI taxonomy): Bacteria > Pseudomonadati > Bacteroidota > Cytophagia > Cytophagales > Spirosomataceae > Dyadobacter > Dyadobacter sp. BE31. Next base: position 69,882 of record NZ_JAVDXA010000004.1, on the reverse strand, counting down.
TCAGGCTACGATTATGGGTTGTCAGGTTTGGTCAGGTTACGGTCAGTTGTTGTTATTTAGATAATGATTAATGTTCTTATAATCAGATGGTTATTGTCTATTTGGGCGGGTTGTAAAATTTTTTTTAAAATATTTCCTGCCGCGCTGAACTATTTCTTTGCCAATAGATGTTTCTACATTAAATGTATATACATCATTATTGCATTTAACCCGATTAGTTATGTCTATTGAAACTGATATAAAGCAGAAAAAATTTCGGAGCCCCTTCCAAAAGTTGGCATTAAACTTGGTGTATACCACCAAGTGGCTCGAATATAAGCAGCTTGAGTCTTTCAAAGAATACGACATTACGCCGCAGCAATACAATGTGCTAAGGATTCTGAGGGGACAGCAAGGCAACCCGATCAAGGTGAGCGATATTACCGAGCGCATGCTCGACAAGAGTTCCAACACATCCAGGCTCGTTGACAAGCTGCTGGCTAAGAACCTCGCGAAGCGGACGTCCTGTGAAAGCGACCGCCGCGCTGTGGATGTCGTGATTACCGAGGAAGGTCTCGCATTGCTTAAAGTGCTCGATCCATTTATCGAGGATTGGGAAAACCGGTTCAATATTATTTCCGAAGAAGAGGCCGAGCAGATCAGTGCATTGCTCGATAAGCTGCGGGAAAATGAAAATCAAGCTTAAAACACAATTAACACAAATCAATAAATCAATTTAATTTTTAATCAAAACTACAATGAAATCAGTTAAATTTTTTGTCGCATCTCTTGCAGTAGCATTGTTTGTATCTTCTTCTGTTTCAGCAGACAATGGTAAAAAAGCTACTAACCTGAAAGTGAATCCTGCTAAAAGCGAGCTTACCTGGTTGGGTAAAAAAGTTACCGGCGAGCACACAGGAAAAATCACTTTGAAAGAAGGAACAATCGTTTTGGACGGCGCTAAACTGACTGGCGGTAAATTCGTTGCCGACCTGAACAGCATCACTTGTACTGACCTTACCGACAAAGAATACAACGGCAAACTGATCGGTCACTTGAAATCAGACGATTTCTTCGGCGTTGAAAAACACCCTACCGCAACTTTCGTAGTAACCAAAGCTACTCCAAAAGCAACCGGCGTTTACGATGTGACTGGTGACCTGACTATCAAAGGCATTACCAAACCTGTTACTTTCCCTGTAACTGTGAAAACTACTGCTGCTGGTGCGGAAGCTACCGGTAAACTGGTTGTTGACCGTTCGAAATACGACATCAAATACAACTCGAAATCATTCTTCGATAACCTGGGCGACAAAATGATCCACGACGATTTCTCTATCGACGTGAAATTGGTTGCTGCAAAATAATTACCCGCAGGCGGTTGCCTGGTATCAGCCGCACTGCATTTGTATGACCTGAATGTTAAAAGAACCTGTCCGGCTTGGGCAGGTTTTTTTTGTGGTCAGGGGTTGAAATCGCGGTATTTCGGGAAATCGTCCATGAAGTGGATCTGCCCGTTCACGGCCTGGAAGCAATAATGTGCCATGCCGTTGGTAACTGCCAGGTATTGAGGTTGTAATGTAAAATTATAGCGGCTTATCTGCGCGAATGTGGCGTCGTTTACGCTTACGAACGGCGCTTTGCATTCGACCAGCAGGAACGGCAGCGCATTGTTGGAGAGCACCATGATATCAGTGCGTTTGGAAAGCGTATTGTATTGTAAACCCGTCTCTACCGCGAACAGCGATTTGGGATAACCATAATGCGTAATGAGCAGGTGGATGAAATGCTGGCGCACCCATTCTTCGGGTGTGAGCGTGACGAATTTCCTGCGGATAATGTCGAAAATATGCGGTTTCCCGTTAACCTGCTTAACTTTGTGAGCAAAGCCGGGAAGGTTCAATGATTCCATGAACGAAGATAATGAACCCCGGCTTGCCTCGCCAACAAACCTGCTGAATTCATGACCACCAAAGAACAGATCGTCGAAAACTGGCTGCCGCGCTATACGGGCACGCCTGTGGAGGAGTTTGGAGATTACATTCTCCTGACCAATTTCGGAAACTATGTGACCATGTTTGCCGAGAAGTTCGGGGTGGAAGTACGGGGCCAGGGCCGCGCCATGCAAACCGCTACTGCGAAGGACATTACTATCATTAATTTCGGGATGGGTAGCCCGATGGCCGCTACCGTAATGGACTTGTTATCAGCCATTAATCCCAAGGCTGTTTTGTTTTTAGGCAAATGCGGCGGATTGAAGAAAACCCAGGTAGGTGACCTGATCCTGCCGATTGCCGCCATCCGTGGTGAAGGTACGAGCGACGACTATATGCCGCCTGAAATTCCAGCCTTGCCTTCGTTCCGTTTGCAAAGCACCGTTTCGGCCGCTATCAAAAAACACAAACTCGACTACTGGACCGGTACGGTTTATACCACCAACCGCCGCATTTGGGAGCACGACGCCAGCTTCAAGGAATACTTGCAGGCGGTCCGCGCCATGGCTATTGATATGGAAACTGCTACGATATTCATAGTAGGTTTCGCGAACTCCATTCCGCACGGCGCATTGCTGCTCGTTTCGGATAACCCGCTCGTACCCGAAGGTGTAAAAACCGAGGAGAGCGATAAAAAAGTGACGGCGAGCTATGTAAAGCAGCACCTGGATATTGGCATAGAGGCATTGACAGAACTCGCGCGCTCGGGCGAGTCTGTGAAGCATTTGCGTTTCGAGAACTGATAACTGTCATAATAGCGGCGGGAACCTGTTAAGGCTCGTTGGGGGTTTAACCTCCGGCGGCCAGACAGTTTTCCGCCGTTTATTTTTATGGAACATCAGACCTTATACGAGCGCATCGGCGGCGATGCCGCGCTCCGGCAGCTTACCGATAAATTTTACGACCTCGTATTCAACCACGAGCTCATTTCGCGGCTTTTCAAAACCGATAAAGACCTCATTAAGGAAAAGCAGCGCCTTTTCCTCACCCAATTCCTCGGCGGCCCGCAACTCTATTCCGAAGTATACGGCCATCCCATGATGCGCGCCCGCCACATGCCCCACACCATCACCGAAGACGACGCCGTGGCCTGGCTGCAATGCATGGCCTCCGCCGTTGAGTCGCTGTCATTGCCCGAAGAGCTGAAAAACGAGCTTTTCGACCGGTTTCCAAGGACTGCGTCTTTTATGGTGAATAGTGGAGATTAGTAAATACGGTGTCGGTAATTTTCGTTTCTATTTCAAGTAGAAACTGATGGTAGGCTTTCCACTGGATGAGATCATCCCAAGCCTCAAAATTTTCAACAGAGGAACTTTCAAGTTGAGCTTCAAATGCTTGCAAATCGATTTGGTATTTCTTTTCGAGGACATTCAACTTATCCTCCAATTCTCGCTTCTCCGACAAATAATGCGTCAGTACTGAATCGCCTACCTGTTTTTTTGTCAAGATTACCACGGCCATTAGTCGATTTTGCTTAATTACAAATTTAAACATTGGTGAATATTTAAAAAAATCCATTCTACAACGCGTTATCATTTCAAGATTCTTCCGTCTAAATGATGTTCCCTATTTGGGAACATTGTATTTTTATAAATCGGATCGAGATGAAAAGAATCTTTGCGAAGGGAACGCTTCGCGAGTTTTGGGAACGGCATCCCGAGGTTGAGCAGTATTTGAAGACTTGGTACGAAGATGTGCTTGCCGCAACCTGGAAATCACCTGCAGAAGTTAAGAGCCAGTACGCGAAAGCGAGTATTTTAAAGAACGGGCGGATCGTTTTCAACATTCGGGGTAATTCGTTCAGGCTGGTGGCCCATTTTGATTTTGAGAGACAGATGGTCTACATCCGCTTCATCGGCTCGCATAAGGAATATGACAAAATAGACGCTAATTCAATTTGACTATGCTGAAACTGATTAGGACAGAAGAAGAGTATAAACTTGCATTGAAGCGACTTGGAGAGGTTTTCAACGCGCCCGCAGGTACGCCTGAGGGTGATGAATGCGATGTGCTTGCATTAATAGTTGGCGCTTATGAGGATGAACATTACCCGATTGAACCGCCGGATCCGATCGAGGCAATTAAGGTCAGAATGGAACAAATGCAGCTTAAGCAGGTTGATTTGGTGGATGTGATCGGGAGTAGAAGCAGAGTTTCAGAAATACTTGGCAGAAAGAGAAAACTTAGTCTTGAAATGATCAGAAAGCTCTCGGAGCGGCTCAATTTATCCGTAAATACGCTTGTTCGCGACTATCAGTTGGCACAGTAATCTCCGCACGCTTCATGTCGAACAAGAATTCCCTACCTTTGCGGCATGAATTTTAAAGAGCAGTTGACACCATACCCCGTTCTGGAAAAAGTTGCCGGCGCCGCGAAGGAGCTGGGTGTGGAAGCATATATAATCGGTGGGTTCGTCAGGGACCTGATACTCAAAAGGAATAGCAAGGACATCGACATTGTTTCCATCGGCAGCGGCATTGAGCTCGCCGAAATGGTGGCCAGCAGGCTGGGGCCGGATGTGTTTGTGAGCGTTTTTAAGAATTTTGGGACTGCGCAAATCCGCCAGGGCGATCTCGAAATAGAATTTGTGGGCGCCCGGAAAGAATCCTACCGCTCCGAATCCCGTAAGCCGGCAGTAGAGGACGGTACATTGGCCGACGACCAGAATCGCCGCGATTTTACCATTAATGCCATGGGGATCAGCCTCAATGCAGGCACATTCGGCGAGCTTGTCGACCCGTTCGAGGGTATGAGCGACCTCCGTAAAAAGATCATCCGTACCCCGCTCGACCCTGAAATTACTTTTTCCGATGATCCTTTGCGCATGATGCGCGCGATCCGGTTTGCGAGTCAGCTCAACTTCGATATCGAGCCAGATACTTTCGATGCGATCGTCAAGATGAAGGAGCGCATCAGCATTGTATCGATGGAACGGATTTCTGATGAGCTGAACAAGATCATTCTTTCCAAAACCCCTTCCTACGGTTTTAAACTCCTTTATCATGCCGGGTTGCTGGCCATTATTTTCCCTGAATTAGTGGAGTTGCAGGGCGTGGAGCATATCGAAGGCAAAGGACACAAGGATAATTTTTACCATACTTTACAGGTGCTCGACAACGTCTGCCAGGTGTCCGATGACCTCTGGCTTCGCTGGGCGGCTATCCTGCACGATATTGCCAAGCCGGCTACCAAAAAGTTCGACAAGCGCCACGGCTGGTCGTTCCACAACCACGAGGAAGTGGGCGCACGGATGGTACCAGTGATTTTCCGGCGCATGAAACTGCCGCTGAATGAGAAAATGCGGTTTGTGAAAAAGCTCGTCAGGCTGCATTTGCGCCCTATTGTGCTGTCCAAAGAAGAAATCACCGATTCGGCGATGCGGCGTTTGCTGGTTGAAGCAGGCGAGGACATTGAGGCGCTGATGAACCTGTGCCGGGCGGATATTACTTCCAAAAACCCGGAAAAAGTACGGCGTTTCATCAGCAATTTCGACCTGGTGGAACAAAAACTCAAAGACCTCGAAGAACGCGATAAGCTCCGTAATTTTCAACCGGTGATCACAGGCGAGATGATCATGGAGGCGTTCGGGTTGAAGCCGGCGAAGGAGGTAGGGGTTATCAAAGAAGCGGTGCGCGAGGCAATCCTGGAAGGTATTGTGCCCAATGAGTACGAACCTGCTTTCGCATTCATGATTGCGGAAGGCGAAAAAATGGGCCTCACCCGCGTGTAAGGCACATTTTTTATACTAATCACACCAATGCCAGCGCATATTTGATATTTTTGCGAACTTTTTAATCTCCTCATAGACACATTTCATGGAAAACGCTCAGTTCAAACGTTTTTTCGGCTCTTTGCTCACTATTCTGGGTATTGCGGTACTGCTATTCGCATGCGTGGCATTTTTGTCAGACAAGCCCGTATTGGGTCTCACCGTTTCGAAATGGGAGTCGATCGTTCCGTTTTTGGTGGGAACGGTATTTCTTTTAACGGGTGTAAACCTGGTTAAAGGCTGAGCGCCCCTGGCTGAGCGCCCCTGGCTGAGCGCCCCCCGGACTAGGCGTCCCTTACGAGTGCTGCGCCAACCATGCATTCCAGGCATTGTTTTGGCGTGCAATAGTTGTTAAACCATTCGATCAACGCCTGCGAATCTGCTGCGGTTTTTACGCGCATACCCAGGGAGGCCCACTCGCGTGTGATCCGGTTATCTTCCGCAGGTATTTCCGAAAGCCAGTAAATGGCCCTGTCGAGTAGCTCCGGTTGCTGTCTGTGCTTCGAATAGGCGACCAGCAGGGGCACGGCTGCATTGACGATCAGCAAATGGGCGGCATCGGTACCCAGCACGGGCACCTGGGCCCTCGCTTTTTTCCCTAGTAAGTAATGCTCACGCCAGTAGGCAGATTGTTCGATCCTGAACAGCTCCCGTATTTCATTGAAATGCTCCGAAACAATGAGCCGGTTCAGAATGCTGCCGGTGTTGCACAATAGCCGGGCGAACTGTGCCAGCCGGACTGTGGGAAATCCTGCCGGGCGGAGCCGGGCATATTTCCACTCATGCGCCTGCATGGTTTCGTCCAGTAACTTGTATTTTGCCCCTAGAAAGCGGAATTCCTGTTGCAGCTGGCGTACATATATTTCCTCCGAATTCTCCGAAATGAGCCCGGAGCAGCCAAATAGCAACGCTTCGACCTGAATAAGGCGGTCGGTATGTTTGCGAATGATTTTCCAGGGAACAATCCCAGTTAGCCGCTGAAATGGGGCGTCATTGAGTTTGAATCCAAAATGTCGTCCCAGCCACTGATACGCTGTTTGCTCCCAGTCCTGCTGGTTGGCTTCGAGCAGGTTCTGAATTTCCTGTGCTTTACGTTCCAGCCTTTCCAGCAGTACTCTGTCCAGCATGGCGTATTTGCGGATTTGCTCCACATCTCCGAACTGGCGATTGCAGGGCACAGTATCTCTTTCGTCGAGCAGGCAGCGGTACCTTTCAATGACCGAGGCTTTTACGAGACCATTCAGCGACAATGTCGGGACCATTGTGCCATCGCGTCGCATGACCGGCTGATCATTCTCCCACACCACATGGAGAATCACGCAGTCGTAGGCGCCGTTCAGATGGTGCTCATGGAGGTACCAGTCCGAGGCTTTTACATGGATTTCAATGCTCCCCACCCAAAGCACCTCGTTGATCGTAACGCGGGCCTCGGAGAAATCCGGTCCGGCGTCGGCGTTCCTTTGGCCGGGGCGAATAATGGAGAGTGGCAAATGCTCGTCGGTGGCCAACCCTTTCTTCTCGAAATACTGGAAGCGCCAGATAAAACTCAGTAAATCCTCATTCATATACAGCGTGTTTAAAAATTTGGCGATTAAGGCGCATATTTCTTTGCCTAAACCTGATTAGTTTCTGTTCTTTGTACGCTGTTTTTGTTACTTGGTTTCTGTTTGTAGAAGTAAAAAAGTTTTATGCTCCGCCGTCTGCAATTTATTGCGCTCAAAGTCTTCCTTGCTTTTCTCGTGCTTTCAGTGGTTTGGGTGATTATCCTGAGGTTTTTGCCCATTTGGGTAACGCCCTACATGATCTCCCGGAAGATCGATGCATTCAGGGCAGATGAGGATACCGAGATTTATCACGACTGGGAGCCGTACGAGAATATTTCCAAAGAAGTAGCATTGGCAGTAGTGGCGTCGGAAGACCAAAACTTTCCCAACCACTGGGGTTTTGATTTCGACCAGATCTACAATGCAATGACCGAAGACCGCAAGCGGGCCCGCGGTGCCAGCACCATTTCTCAGCAAGTAGCAAAGAACGTATTCCTCTGGCATGGCCGGAGTTTCGTTCGGAAAGGTCTTGAAGCTTATTTTACCGTATTGATAGAAGTGCTGTGGAGCAAGGAACGTATTCTGGAAGTGTATTTGAATGTAGCTGAAATGGGTAAGATGACTTTTGGGGTAGAAGCGGCTTCACTGCGTTACTATAACAAGTCGGCTAAACGCCTCACCCGCTACGAGGCTGCGCGCATCGCGGCGGTGCTACCGAACCCTATACGGTTTTCGATTCAAAATCCGTCTGCGTATGTGAACAAGCGTACCAACCAGATCGTCCGCCAAATGCGTTATCTGGGCGGACAGAAGTATCTGGCGGATCTTTAACTAATCATATTTACCCCGAGCTAAGGCCGCTCTGCCTCTCTTGACGAACGCGGCGAACTCTGCTGGCGGCCCGATGGTGCCGGCGAAGTGCGAGGCGTTTCCTGGCGAGGCGCTGGTACCGGCCGCGCGCTTGGTGTTTGCCGTGTTGGCCGTTCGATGCTCGGCCGCGATGTTTCAGGGCGTGGCGTTGGTGCAGGCCGTGTCACTTCCGGCCTGGGCGATGGCGTCGGGCGCGTTACCTCGGGCCGTGGCCTGGGTGTAGGTCGGGACACATCCGGGTTGCCTGGACGTGTCGGACGTTCGATGTCCGGCCTAGATACACCCGGATTGGGATCAGAAGGGCGCGTGGTACCCGGGCGTGTGGTACCGCCGTTTCCGGGCCGGGTGGTACCCGGGCGTCCGGTCGATGGGCGTGTAATCACCGGGCGACCTGTATTGTCAAAGCTTGGAAGCCTTTCTCTTGTCGTGGGGGCTTGGGGATATCTTTTTACAAACAATGCAGACCCCTCCCGTGCAGAAGATGGTCGTGAGTAGGTAGCGCGGTAGTCGCCCCGCGTGTAGCGCGTATGCACAATCACCGAGCGCGAACGGAAATTACCGCCATAGTAGTGGGTGTGCCAACCCGGATTGCGGTAGCTGGGCCAGCGGCGGAAATGTCCATTGTAATAGTAATGCCAGTGGTAATGGTAGCCGTAGTAATAATGCCAGTACCGCGGCCTCCACGGACGCCAGTAGGACGGGTAGTAATGCCACCGCCACGGGGATCGCCAGATCACGTATCTTGGCACAAAAATAAATTGTATGACGGGCCAATCGGATACATAAGCGACATTCTGCTGAACCGTGGCAGGCTGAACTTCCCTGTTACCGCTATACCCGGGATTAGGCGTTTCGGTGACCGTTCCTGACTGCGAATTGGGTTCGATAATGTAATCCTTACCATAAAGATCCTCATCGCCCACGAGCTGTATCCATATCTCGCCGTTGTCCTTTTTTTCGACATAAAATGCCGCCACATCCTGATCCTCGCTTTCACTGACTGCCACTTTCAGGCTGATCGTGTGAAGGTTCCCTTCCACATTGTCCTCCACGCGGATGTAATCTGTCTGATTATCGCCATCGAGGTCAAGGTTGTTGATCTCAGAATCTTCCTCATTGAGTTTCCGCTCAAAACCTTCGAGTGTTTCCGATTCCTGGAAAAGTTTTAAAACTGCATAGAGATTGAGGTTGTCACCCGGAAGGTCGAGTTTTTCTTCTTCGGCCTGAGCGAAAGCCTGGTTGCCTGTCCAAAGCATCAATACACTCAGGACGATCAGAAGGAGATTTTTCATAGTGATGTAGTTTCAGAGCAATGTAGCGATTCCAGCTTATTTAACCCAAATCCCATTGAGCATAACCCTTTTAACGTTCCGGGTGGCGGATATGTTCTTCAATGGATCTCCTTTTATCAGGATGAGGTCGGCTTGTTTCCCCTTCTCGATGCTTCCCAACCGGTCCTCTATGCGGAAAAAGCGAGCATTTTGCAGTGTTGCCGCAGCAATTACCTCAGCCGGACGGAGCCCACTCTCGACCAGCAGCTCCATTTCCCGCTGGAATGCCCACCCGGTTTCGGCGTAGGGGATCATCGCATGCGACCCGACTACAATCCTCGTGCCTGCGCGATGCAATTGGCCTGTGATCTTTTTCATTTTGATGAATCCTTCCAAACGGGAAGTATCTAATGGCTGGCCTGTTGCAGCCTGATATTCGAACGCGCCGAGCGTCGGGCTGACGAACGTACCTTTGTTTTTCAGGAAAGCACCTAGCGAATCAATGGCGGGGTTATCCGGGTTAATGCTTTTCCAAACGGCGTATCTTCCCGGCTTCCGCGCATTGTTGTCGGCCAGGACCATTTGGCGGTATTTTTCGCCTTCTCTTTGCGGTACGAGTGTCAGGCCGAAGGAGGTGATATGCTCAACACCGTCAAGCCCGGCCTCAATGGCCTCGCGGGCTTCCGTGGTTTCGAGGTGCCCGGTTACCGGAATGCCCCGTGCATGAGCAGCTTTACACACTTCGCGGATGATGGCAGGCGGCAGACGGAAATACACTTTGATCACCGACGCCCCCTGATCGATCAGGTGATTGACCTCGCGTACGGCTTCGTCCGCGTCCCTGACCACATAGGCGTCGTGTGGGTAGGCGGGAGGGAACATATCGATATGCGGCCCGGCGAGGAAAAGACGCGGGATGCGTTTGCCGCTTTTTCTTTCTTCATCGTAAGCTTCGATCCACGCACCGGGATCGCGCAGCGACGTTACGCCATTTTGAAGAAACTGTGCCGGAAGGCCGTGGACTCCATCCAAATGAAAATGCGAATCGATAAAGCCGGGCAGCAATGTGAGGCCGCTGGCATCTACAATTTGCGCATTTCCAGGTATCGCAATGTCTGTTTTTTTATCCACGGCGCTGATCATGCCGTCCGTTACGATCACGCAACCGTTTTCGATCGGAGCACCGCCGGTCCCGTCGATAATAGTTGCACCGGTGATGGCGATGACCGCTTTTTTTGCAATGATCTCTTTTTGGTTGATTTCTCTGATCCGGGACAACTTTTCCGCAGGGCTGCCGGGATCTTTGCTGCAACCGCAAAGGGCTGCAAGTAAAGCAAGTCGGCAGCTCAATAGTCTGAGGGGGCGTGTCCGCATTACTTTTAGACGTTATGGGAATGAATCAAATTTACCTTAACACCTTGCCGTAGGGTATTATGAATCTCCGCGACCTCATCCGTGTGCCTGACCAGTTCTTCAATTTCTGCTTTTGAAGCATTTGATGTAACCCGAACCTCGTACCGGAAATTGCTCCCCGGCTCCCCGGGGCCTCCAAAATCTGCGAACGACGTAACCTCCACGCTTTCAACATTTATATTGCGCTTGGCAGCTTCACGGTAGATGTCGTTGCAGTAGCAGGTAGCGAGGGCCAACAGCAACATTTCCCCGCCGTTGACTGACGATCCGTAACCCGCTTCCCGGGGTGCGATCTGCAATTGCTTTTCCGAGCCGTTGGTAGCGACTGTCACGGAATGCCTGTTCAAACTGCTTTTGATGCTTGCGGAGATCTCCATTTGTCGGGAATTATGATTAGAACGCAAAATATTAACTTCTAAATTGAATGCTAATCAATTGATATAAAGAGAAAAGTAACTCTTTTTTAATGTACGAGGATGTGGTTAACTGATACGCTCTGTTTCGAACTTGCCGTGATCAGCGCCATTTGCGTGGCGGGCAATATGGTTTTCGGGTAATGGCTGGCCCGGAACGCCCAAGTGGGAGTACTATGAGTTTTGAGGGGATACCGATGTTTTCGGTAAAGAGTAGCCGCTTTTTTCTGCTATTTCCGTTGCACGGATGGCGCGCTTTTGACGATCCCAATGTTACGTTCTTTTAAAAACCGATAGTTCCTGTGATGCGCCAGCGAGCGGTCCAGCTTTTCAAACAGATTTCTGTTTTTGAGTGCAAACCAATTGACTTTCAATAGGTATAAACTGACGTAAGATTTGGGATGGTTTGTAATAAAATCAGCCGTTGTGTCCCAAAGCTTTTCACGCTCCGTCGCTTGCACGAGCGATTGATACTCCTGCCATTCTTCATTGCTTTTCGAATGAGTAACTGCCGACTTGGAAAGGTTGGAAGTATCCAGCCGTATTTCAGTACCCGGGTCAAAGAAGAATGTCAATGCCCCTTTTTTCTGCGAAACCTGAAACTGATATAAGTCCGGCAATAAATCCGCATCCATCATCAGGTGCGTCGTATCGAACCCCAGCTTGATTGAATGTACCACCGCTGCGAAGCCCTTCTCCCGCGTGAGCAAAAGCGCTTTCCTGTCATTCCAGGCTTTCGGGGCAATAATTTTGATTTTGACGCGCTGCGTCGACGTCAATGCGAGACATGCTAATACGCAAATGATCAGGAGGTTCGTACGACTTATCACAGGATATATGCTTGGGAATGGCCCCTACAATTTAGTATTTATCTTTGCATTACACATGCACTATGATCAATATGAAATATTACTTGGTGAGACGGCCCTGACTTACGAATTTGTAAGCCATGGACCGAAAGGTAATGTCAAAAAGGTTGTAATTTACAGTCCAAGAGGGGTAGATAATCTCTTCAATCTTGGATTTGGAGATAAAAACGAAGAGACTGGACAACTGGATGATCGTGTTGCCACAAATAATGGAGATAGTGTAAAGGTGTTGGCGACGGTCGCCTCAACGGTTTACTTGTTCACCAATCTGTTTCCCAACGCGTTGATTTCGGCCACGGGCAGTACACAAGCAAGAACGAGGCTTTACAGAGTGGTTATTTCCAATAATTTGGAAACTATTAAGCGAGACTTCGAGGTTTTTGGGTTACTGGGTGATGAATGGGAAACTTTCCGTACAGATACGGACTATCAAGCATTTCTAATCAGAAGAAGAAAACAATCATAATAATGGGAAAGAAGCTTTCAGGTCCATTTACGCCAAAAATTAAGGGAGTTGATAAAAGTCTTGACAAATATCTCGAGCAGGATGTGTTCAAAGAGAAATTTGATAAGATGAATCGGCTAATTGATAAATACGGCCTCCCGGATTTCGACAAAAAATAGCAGCAGCCAGCTCCGGAGATAAAACATTCTTCCAATCCCCCAAAGCTGGCTGCCGAAGTTCGAAGCCGAAGTCTGTTTTACTTAATCTCCACCTTCACCAACACCGGCTGGTGATCCGATGGGTAGCGCTGCTCTTTGGAGTCGGTCAGCACGCCATATTTTAGTACATCTACATTCTTGCTCACAAAAATGTAATCGATCCGGGTCTTCATTTCAGCATCGAATTTGAAGCTGTTAAAGGTGCCTTCCGGGCCGTATGGAGCTTGTTTGGTGACGTCGTGGGTGTCGTTGAGCACGCCGGCGATCGTTTTGATCTGCTCGGTATCCGGTGACGAGTTGAAGTCGCCGGTGAGGATGGCGGTGCTATTTCCTGCGATTTCCTTGATTTTTTTCACCATCAAATGCCCCGACTGACGGCGCGCTTCAACGCCCTGGTGATCGAAATGCACATTGAAGAAATAGAATTTCTTTTTGGTATTCATATCCTCGAACTGCGCCCATGAGCAAATACGGTTGCAGCATTTGGCATCCCAGCCGAGGCCTGGTTTATCGGGTGTTTCACTCAGCCAGAAATCGCCTGATTTGAGTAGTTTGAAGCGGTCTTTTTTGTAGAAAATGGCTGAGTGTTCTCCACCTTCTTTGCCATCGTCGCGGCCTTTGCCATAGTAGGCAAACTCGGGCAGTTCGGCAACATCTTTCAGCTGGCCTACCAGCGCTTCCTGCACACCGAAAATGTCGAATTCATGGAAACGGATGAGGCCTTTCACGTTCTCCTTGCGGTTGGGCCAGGCATTTACGCCATCGTTGGGGGTGTTGTAGCGGAGGTTGTACGAAGCTACATTAATAGTTGCGGTTTTCTGCGCATACGACGCGCTTGCGAGCGAGACGAATGCCAGTAGATAAAGGGCAATTTTTTTCATTGGGTATAGAGATGATTAATTAACTATAAAACAAAAGACCCCGAAGGGTCTCCTGTTGTGATGCCAAAAATATGCCATTAATGTTAACTCATGATGAAAATTCGCGTTCGCAGTGCGATTACCATCCCGGCGTCTGCTTATAGGCGCCGTTGCTGCGTGAAATTTCATCCGGGTTCATCGGCCAGGCCATGTGCTTACCCGGGTCGAAATTGCGGGCCGGCCAGATTACCTGGATTTTGTAGGGCGAAGCCGGATCGGTCTTATTGTCGTGGATGCGGCCGTGGAGCGGCATGTTGATCTTGTCGTAATCGCCCCAGCGTTTCAGATCGGCCAGGCGGTCGGTCCATTCGCAGGCAAGCTCTACGCGCCGTTCGTGTTTGAGGTCTGCCAATGTCGGCGTTGCAATCGGAGCGAGTCCGACGCGGGCACGGATTTCGTTCAATGGCGCGGCGGCTTCCGCATTTTTACCTTGTTTGATCAATGCCTCCGCTTTGAAGAGCAGTATCTCTGCATAGCGCATCAGCGGCAGGTTCAGGCGTGTTGAAGGCCCATCACCGCTCTGATTGATCATCGTGTTGCTGCCTGCATTTTCATTGGTTCCGTAGCTGTAAGGCTCCATGTACTTGCGGATCTGGAAGCCCGAGAGGCTGTTGGTCGAGAAGTAAGAGCGCTCTTTGCCGAAGTAGGTGAATTTGTCCCCGAATTTCAGGATAGTCACCTCGCGGCGCGGGTCTTTGGCCTCATACTCTTCATAAAGTTCTTCGGTAGGCTGGAAATAGCCCCAGCCATTGAAAATCCCCCAGCCTTTGTTCTCCAAAGCCACGCCAGGGAATATAGAACCACCCTGGACACCGGAGTTCACAGACCAGATGTATTCGCTCGTCCAGTTGTTTTCAATGGTGAAAACGGCCTGATAGTTGGCAGCCGGGCTACCCTTGCCGGTAATGAGGGCACGGGCACCTTCGTTCTTGATTTTATCGGCCAGTTCCGGGATTAGCGTCCATTTGGAAGCATCATATTGCGCCCAGTAAGCATAGGTTTTCACCATATAGCCCCATGCGGCGGCCTTGTGCGCGCGGCCCTGGTCGCCTGCACCGTAGGTTTGGAACAATGGAAGCAGGTCGGCGGCTTTTTGCAAATCGCTGATGATCTGGGCATAGTTGTCGGTTACCGAAGGGAGCTGCGGCGGAATGCGCTTGCCGAATTCTGCATTCTCCGGGCCGTCGAAAGGTACGCCCAGGTCTTTGTGGCCCCACGAATAGGCCAGCCAGAAATGTGCAAACCCACGGATAAAATAGGCCTCGCCCAGTGCACGGTTTTTCACGGCATCGGATACGCCAGTCGCTGTGGAAATGCCCTGGATCACCTGATTGGCCTTATTCAGCATCCAGTACACGTCGTTCCAGCAGTTGGAGATGGAACCTTCGCGACCGGTAATGTTGAAGTTTTTGATGTTATCACTTTCTGCGCGCACGCGGCCCGTCACGATGTCGTCGGAGGCGTTCTGCATCCAGAACAGGTTGCGGCCCCAGGTATTTTCGTACCCCATCGGCGCGTACATCGCAGCCACGGCCTTGTTCAGATCTTCGTCGCTTTTCCAGAAGAATGCAGTGGTAGGGGAGCCGTTGGGTTTGGTATCTACCCAGCTTTCGGTACATGCGGATGCACTCACGGCCATTACAATGGCAAGACCCGCATTTTTAATGATATGTTTCATGAGTCAAAGTCTTTGTTTGGTCGAATTGGGTGTTAGAATTTGAGCTTCACACCGGCTGAATACACGCGTGCTACCGGGTACTGACCGCCGTCGAGGCCTGGTGCGGTGTAGCGGCCATCGATGAGCTGGCTACCGATTTCAGGGTCCATACCCGAATATTTGGTAAATGTCAACAGGTTGTCGCCGCTCACGTATACGCGCAGGCTAGGCTTGCCCGGCTTGCTTTTGAATGTGTAGCCAATAATCAGGTTTTTCAGACGCAGGTAATTGCCGTTTTCGAGGTACCAATCGGAGTTGGTCGAGAAGTTCTTGTTCGGATCGTTGGCGCGAATCTTAGGGATATCGGAGCCGGTATTGGTTTCCGACCATGCGTCCAGAATTTTGTCCCAACGGTTGTAGCCCTGCTCGGCACCGTTCAATGTTGATTGCTTGAATGCGTTGAACAATTTCACGCCGCCTACACCCTGGAAGAAAATGCTGAAATCGAAGTTTTTCCAGTTCGCGTTCGCCGTAATGCCGTAAGTGATTTTCGGGAAAGCATTGCCCATGTACACGCGGTCCAAATCATCGATTTTGCCGTCGCCGTTTTCATCTACAAATTTCAGGTCACCGGCCTTCGCATTAGGCTGGATACGATCTCCCTTCGGACCCACGTAGGCCGCAGCGGCTTCGTCGGATTGGAAAATTCCCGCATTTTTGATCAGCCAGTAAGAGAAATAAGGCTGGCCGACCGTCGAGCGGAACGGTACCAGAATGCTTCTCCAAGCATCGCCATGCGTCCATACCGAGTTCGGGTTTTCATCGATGTAGTCGACGCGGTTTTTAAGGGTAGCAAAGTTACCGCCAATCTCATAGCTGAACTCGCCTACCTGGTCGCGCCAGTTGGCAGCAAACTCAAAACCGGTATTCCGGATCTTGCCCTGGTTAATGAAGGGAGCGCCGTAGCCGTTGGTGTTCGTCCATTCGGTATCCTGCTGTTTGATCAGGTCGTAGGTCAGCTTGTTAAAGTAATCTGCGGTGATGGTCAGTTTTTCTTTCAACAGACTGATATCCAAGCCGAAGTCCGTCTGTTGCGAAGTCTCCCACGACAATTCAGGGTTAAATCTTGAACTCACATATAAACCGTTGCTGATAGGCGCGCCATTACCAACCTGATAGGTTTGGTTCGGCGTAAGATTAGGATAACCATAATATCTTCCGATGGAACCGATGTTACCGATTCGGCCCCAGCTTGCGCGGAGTTTCAGTAGGTCGAGGCCTTTAACATTGAAGAATGGCTCGGAGCTAAGCTTCCAGGCACCTGTGAAACCCGGGTAACCTTTGGCACGGTAACCTTCTGCGAGGCGTCCGGCAATGTCGTAACGATAGCTGGCAGTCACGAAATAGCGGTCGGCCCAGCTGTATGACAAACGGCCTACATAGGATGCATTACGGTCTTTCCATTCGTCATCCGAAGGCCGGTTCTGGTCAAAAATGGAGGCATTTACAAAGAATTGTGCCCAATCGGCTTCGTTTTCAAAACCTCGTGCGGCAATGCTGAAATAGCGGTTACCATTTTCCTGAGCAGTCATGGAAGCCATCGCACCTACATTGTGGCGGCCAAATACGCGGGAATAGTTGGCTGTATTTTCCCAAATCCAGTGGTAGCCACGGTTGGTAGAGTAGGAGAGCGTATTCTGGTTATTCGGCTTGCCCGGCTCTGTTCTTTTAGGATCAAAGCTTTTCCATAACGAGCTGTTCTGGCGGTAGCTGAAACGGGTAAGAAAGCTCAGGCCCGGAATAATGTCGGAATAGCCAAGCTCTGTAACCGACTGCATATCGTTGCTCTTATTGTAAGGTCTGTTGCGCAGCAATGTGCCTACGGGGCTGATCGCATCGCCGTGGATACCCAGGTATTGCGAGTCGCGGGGGCCTACACCGCCGAAAGTTCCGTCATCATAATAAGCCACGGCCGAGCGCGGCATGTAAATGGCCGAAAGCACGGTTCCACTATAACCGCTCGTCGTTTCAGTTCCACGGTTGTCATTGTTATTATAAAAAAGCTCCTGACGGAGTTTAATCCTATCCGTGAACTTATACATCGCATTGAAGCGTACAGACAAATTCTGCGCGTAAGTGTTGATGAGCGTGCCTTCGTCGCGTTCGTAGCGGCCTTGCAAAAGGGTCGAGAACTTATCGGTACCGGCATTGAAACTGATATTGTGGCGCTGAATGAGGCCCGTGCGGAAGATTTCGTCGATCCAGTCGGTGCGGGTCACTTGTGCGTACGGGTTTTTGGTGGCATCCCAGCCGTCGAGCGGTGCGAGGCCTGCATTGGTATAAGCCAGGTTGGACACTTTGGCTTCATCGGCCGCGGTAAGCGATTGCGGTAGTTTCCAGGCCTGTTTCATCCCCATAAAACCACTGTATTCAATGCTGGGTTTACCTTGCGCAGCCTGGCGTGTGGTAATCAGGATAACCCCCGCCGAGCCGGAGAATGCACCGTAAATAGCCGCCGAAGCCGCATCTTTCAAAACGGTAATGGATTCGATATCGGCCGGGTTGTAGGGTGCATTGGGCACGCCGTCGACTACGTACAGCACGCTTTCGCCCCCGCGCGAGCCCGTTCCGCGAATGGTGATATTGGGCGTCTGGTTGGGGTGGCCGCCGTTGCTGATCGCCGTTACACCCGCTACTTTACCCTGGATCATGCTGCCCACGTTAAGGACCGGCCGGTTTTTGATCTGTTCCATATCGGGTACCGTCGCAACCGAAGCCGACAAATCGGCCTTCTTAACCGTTCCGTAACCGATAACCACCACTTCCTGCAACGACTTCGTATCCGAAAGGAGCGTTACATCCAGTTCCGACTGGTTTCCCACGCTCACTTCCTGCGCGAGGTAGCCTACAAAACTGAAAATCAGCTGTGCATCGCCGTTGGGGACCTCTATTTCGAATGTTCCGTTCACTTCCGTGGACGTACCGCGCTGGGTTCCTTTTACCACCACGCTTACGCCCGGCAGCGGCTCCTTGGTGTCGGAGGCGATAACTTTCCCGCGCACCACGCGATCTGCGATGTCATCGTCTTCGGAGATTTCGAGCAAGCTGGTGTCGTTCGAACCAGCCGTTTTGGTGGGCTTGCGGTTGAGGATAATGTAATCTCTGGAAACCGAATAGCGGATGTTAAGCGGCGAGAGCAGCTGGTCGAGGACGACCGAGAGCCGCTGGTTTTCGGCCGTAACGCTCACTTTCTGGTTCCGCACGAGCGAGGGCACATACGAGAAGCGCACGCCTGTGGATTTTTCGAGGTTGGTAAGCACCTGGCGCAGTTCCTGGCGCTCGGCTTTCAGGGTTACATTGCGTTGCAGCAGCTCCTGTGCAAGGCCGTTACTGGCGAGCGACAGACTGCTGAACAGCAGGGTCAGTATGAATGGTATGCATGCAATTTTCATCACAGTCACCAGGTACGTTAGTGGTCGACTACTTTTTTTCATAAATTCGAATGGTTTTGATGAATTCTGGACAAAGCCCTCCCGTGCTCCGATTTTGGCGGAACTGTCCTTCTGTTGAAATGAACCGGGAGAATCAGGCCGGTAATGCTGCAATCATTGCCGGCTTTTTAATGAATCTGGGTCAAGATTTTGCCATAAGGTAGAAGGGTTGTTTTGGTTGAAAGGAAAACTTGGTTTATTCGCAGCCTTGCCCCGTGATAACGACCTGTCCGTCGGTTACCTGGTAGCTTGCTTCGATCGTAGAGCAGATTATTCCTAACTTGTCAAAGAATGGCTCGTCGCGCAGCGCCACGCGCAGGTAGCAGTTTTCGAGCTTCGTGGAATCGTATAAAATGGGTATTCCGTAAGTTTCCCGCAACAACTTGAATGCCTCTCCAACCGGCTGATTGTCAAATGTGAAATCAGGCTTTACGACCGGGCGCGCGATGGCTACCGGGTTTTCGGTAATGCTGCGTGCCAGCAGCGGCTGTTCGGGCGTAAATACCACCTGCTGATTAGGTGTTAGAAGCATTTCGATGCCTGGCTTATCCTCGTTCAGGTCCTTGGCTTTCATAACCGCCACCTTCCCCGTACGTACGATCACCTCCACACGTTCCGAAGAAGATTTGATGGTAAAACTCGTACCTACTACCCGCGTAACGAGGTCATTGGCATACACGAAAAATGGATTGGCTTTGTCTTTCTGCACTTCGAAAAACGCCTCTCCCGAGAGAAATATCTCTCTTTTATGGTTTTGAACAAAAACCGGGGCGTAGCTGACAGCCGCACCGGGCATGAGCCGTATTTCACTGCCGTCCGGCAAGCTCACCTCCATCGGCGTTTTTCCCTTGTTGACGACCTCTTTCAGCGGAACGGGAGATACCGCCACGTAGCGCTTATACGTGTACCGGCTTTTTGGGAATGCCTGTTCACCGGAAACCAGCCAGCCTATTCCCACCAGAACGAGCACTGCTGCGGCGGCATACCACCACCGTAGCCGAACGACATTTGCTTTCCGGGAGGCTATCGTGCGCACCACCGAGTCGTTCAGGATCCGGTTCACCTCGTGGTCGAGCTCCTCGTGGGTAAGGTCGCTGGGTTGTTTTTCCCAGGTAAGGATCAGCTCGGCCGCCTGGTCCATCAGCAGTGCTTTTTCCGGGTACTCCGAGCGGAGCTTGGCCCAGAAAAAGTCGTTGCGCGGCTGGCCGTTTTTTACCCATCCCCTGAAATCGTCGTCAGTCAGAAAGTCTTCCAGGTTGTAGTGGTAAAATGGATGCATCGGCTTGTCGGGAATGTGTTCTAAAAGTATAATCCGCCACGATCGCCAGGATCATGGAAGAATCATGAAAAATTTTAAAATTTTTTAGATCAATATCCCCGCACGAGGAATAACAAGAGCAGGCCGGCGAGCAGAAGCCACTTCTGACGGAACATTTTCAGGCTCTCGTACAGGAGGTTAGCCGTAGCCGGGCGTGATATATTGAGGATTTCGGCAATGCGCTCGTTGGGAAGATCCTGGTAGAACTTCAAATGGATGATTTCCTGCTGCCGCGGGGTGAGCGACTGGATAATATGCTGGATGCGCGAATGCTTCTCCGCAGCGAACTCGGTCAGGATCAGTTCGCTTTCGATGGAGTTGGCTGTTTCGTGAAAATCTTCAGGAGTGTGTTCCAATGCCAGGAAAATTTCGGGACGGGCTTCCAGGCGGTTGCTGTTCCTGAAAATGCGGTTGCGGAGGCTCGTAAGCAGGTAGGGTTTGATCTGGTCGGTCTTGCCAAGAGATTCCCTTCGTTCCCATAAGTAAAGGAAAAGATCGTGCACGAGATCTTTCAGCACATCGCGGTCGCTGACGAAACGCCTTCCGTAATCGAATAACGGCCGGTAGTAATTGCGCAGGAGTTGCTCAAAGGCAAGCGGGTCGCCTTCCCTGAACTTCTGCCAAAGTACCGAATCCTGTTCCACGAAAAATGGGTTACGTTAAGAGCAAATGTACCATTTTTCTTTGTTGGCAAAAATCCGGTGCGCGCAGCGGCGATTATTTAATGTTAAGGTAATATTTTAAGTAACCGCATGACTAAAAAAATACAGGGCAGCAAACCGGTAGATCTGCTGCCCTGAGATGCATTACTTATTTTTTTTCGGGATCAGGAACTTCCCCACCAGTTCACCATCGTCGCGGATCATTTTCAGGTCCAGTTGCTTACGCGTCGCATGGAGTTTAATGAGCGTCCGTTTGCCTTCGAGCGGCCCGCCCCCGATCACGATCGGCCAGTTATGGTCGGCATCGGGCTCGTGCGTCATATACCGGTGCGTGTGCCCCGAGATTTGGAGGTCGATTTTGGCTTTGTTCAAAACCGGTCCGAACAATGCCCGACAATGCATCGTGCCATGCCAGTCACCCGAGTGGTACGGCGAAATGTGGATCAGCAGCACGCGGAAGTCCGCCTTTTTAAACTCCGGTGATTCGATTTCCTTTTCCAGCCATTTCTTCTGCACCTCGCGGTAGCGGTCAAATGCCGATAAGCCGCCGTACTCTACGCTATCGTCGGTTTTATCCTCGCCCGAATCGAGTACGATGAAATGTACCGGGCCGCGGGTGAACGAGAAGTAATATTTGTTGTCGGGATAGGCATAGTACTCGGGAATGTGCCGCGAGAAACTGCCCCGGCATTCGTGGTTGCCTTGCGTGAGCAGGAAGGGGAACTCCGTCGCGAAAATGTCCACCGACGGTTTTATCAGGTGATCGACCATTTGCTGCTCCTCGGTAACCCAGTCGAAGCAGTCACCGTTGAAAACCACGAAATCGTAATCTTTGGTATTACCGGTATAGCCGTGGCGGTACAATAGCTGCGGGATGATCTGCGGGCGATCGTGGATGTCGTTGAACACCACCATTTTGAACTCGTCCTCATTTTGCCCCCACGTTTTGAAACCGAACATGGGGCTGGCGATCGTTTCCCCAAATTCCACTTTCGAACCTTTGTAACCCAGTACTTCGGTAGACACGATTTTGTATTTGTGTTCCGTTCCCGGCGTGAGATTGGTTAATGTAATTTTATTAATGCGGTTGTTCGCCTCGATAAGCCCGTTGTTGTAGCCGAATTCGCGCTTGCTCGTGTAAGTGCCTGCGCCGTACTCGACCCAGCTGAAACAATTTTTATGGGTGATCCACATGATCGTGACCTCGTTGGCGCCCATATTCTGTAAATAGGGCCCCGCTACGAAATGGTTTTTCTCTTCCACTGCTGCGGGTGCCGCTTCTGCCGCCATCGGCAACAGGCTCAGCGCCCCAAGCCGGGACATTTTTTCAAGAAACGACCTTCTGTCTGAAAGCATAAAGTTAAAGGTTAGGAACAGTCGATAATGGTTTACTCCCAGTTAGGGTTTTGCGTCAGGTTGGTGTTCAACAGACGCTCCTGCTTGGGGATCGGGTAAAGGTAATCACGGTTTTCTATGAATTTCTTGGTGATATGGCCGTTGATTACGATGTTACCGCCCTTGGCGCCGTTTTCGAGCACAATATCGCTGCCCAGTTTCAGCAGCTGCGCGCCTTTGATATCCGGCTTAGTGCCTTCGTAAATGACCACGTCAATTGTCCCGCTCTTATCGAGGTCATATTGGCCGGCACCCGGGAAGTACATCCCTTTGTATTGTTTGGTCAGAGCCTGGCCTTCTTTCCAGCGGATAATGTCATCCCAGCGGAAGAAATTCTCCATGACCAGCTCAATGCGACGCTCGCGACGGATTTCGAGAATTACCCCGAGGTTTTTGCCGCTGATTTGCGTGTATTGTTCGGCCTGGTAGGGGTCCGGGTTGGCATTGGCCTGTTCCAGATTGATATTAGGCATTCCCACGCGGTCGCGGGTGAGCTTGGTGGAAATGTCGAGATCGGCCTGGGTCAATGTGCCTTTTTCGGCTTTGGCTTCGGCATAGTTCAGCAACACCTCGGCATAGCGGAAGATCGGCATGTCGGTAATGTCTTTCGAGAAAGTATCCCATTTCGGTGCCGACACAAATTTGATCAGCTGGTAGCCCGTCACAGTAGCCCCGAATTCCGGGACGAGGGGCGTGTTCTCGCCGATGCGCGTGTAGCCAGGGGTGCGGATCGTCTGCGTGAGGCGCGGATCGCGGTTTTGAACTTCATCAAAAAATTGCATGGTTTCGTAGCCCTTCTTGTCGGTAAAACGGGTGCCGTCGGCCATGAGGTAGCTATTCACGAGTTTCTTTTCCAGCCCCGGCCGGCCGTATGAAGCGGTCATTGTGTAGTAGTTCAGGTTGTGGTAAACCTGTAACTCGTCGCTGAAATCGCGGGCGAGGATCACTTCGTCGGGGATCGCATTGTCCGACGAGAACAGTTTCATGTAGGCCGTTGCCGGTGTGGCTTTGTAAATGGAATAACCGCTGTTTTTCATCAGGTCTTCCGAAGCAGAAATACAGGCGTCGAGGAATTTGTCGGCATTAGGCAGGTTAAATTCCGGGTGGTATTTGCGGAAAGTACCTTCATACAACCCGATGCGCGATTTCAATGCCAACGCCGTGTATTTGGTCACGGTTGTTACCTGACGGCTGGCGTCGAGGTTGGCGATCGCGTAATCGATATCGGCCATCACCGAATCCATCACAAGCGTGCGCGGATCGCGGGCCTTCGTGAGCAACGCCTGGTCTTCGAGCTCGATGGTCGTCGAGTACCAGGGCACATCACCGAAACGTTTGACCATCCCGAAATAGAAATAGGCACGGAAGAAGCGAGCCAAGCCATTGTATTTGGCAACGGCTTTCTTATCGGGGCATTTGCCGGAATTTGCGAGGAAATAGTTGATGTTCCGTAAGTTTCCCCAGGCCCATCCGCCACCGCTCGTAGGTACTACCCGTGTCCCCTGCAACTCGTCGCGCAAGCTGGTTTTGATAACGTTATCGACGTCCTCATTGTACACGTCCTCCGCAGTGGGCAATGCATTATAAAACGAGTTAGTATAAAGCAAAAGGTCGTTTTCGGTATTAAAGAAAGTCTCCGGCGAGATCGCGTCCTGCGGGAGCTGATCCAGGTCACAAGCCACCAGGCCGAGTGAAATGGCGATAATGCTAAGTATTTTTTTCATCGGTATGAGTGCCTTTTAGAATGTGAGGTTAAGACCGGCTGAAATGGTTTTCGACAATGGATAGGTACGTCCATTGGTTCCGTCGCCGTCGAACTGCTCGGGGTCGATGTATTTCGAGCGGAGCGGGGTGTAGGTCAGCAGGTTCTCGCCGCTGATGTAAATTCGCGCTCTCGGAATGCGCACCAGCTTGCTGATACGCTCCGGTACCGTGTAGCCGATCACCACGTTTTTCAGGCGCAGGTAACCTACGTTCTGGATGTAGCGGTCGTTGGTGGAACGGAGGTCGCCGCCGTCGTTAAGCGCCGTATAGCCGCGCAGCACCGGGAAATATGCGTTGGGGTTTTCAGGTGTCCAGATATCGCTTCCGAAGTCTTTTGGGATAAACGAGTAGTACGGACGTGAATAGGGGCCCCAGAATTTGTCCGCATTGTTGCCCGGATACCAGTTCCTGCGGAGAATTCCTTGCGCCAATGCTGAAATATCGAAGCCATTCCACGAAGCACCCAGGTTGATACCGTAGCGGAAACGTACGCGGTTGTTACCAACGATTTTCAAGTCGCCAGGATCGGCGAGCGTGTTGGAGCCGTTGTTGATCTTGCCGTCACCGTTCAGGTCCACGAAACGCAGGTCACCGGCTTGGAGCTTGGCCCATTCGCCGGGTGCGCTCAGGCGCTGCTTGTTCACGAACGACTGGTCGATCTTGAAAGCCTGTGCCTCTTCGTTGCTCTGGAACATCCCGTCGATCGAGTACCCCCACATTTCACCGATCGTCTGGCCTACGTATGGGCTCGAAAGCACTTTGTTCGGGTTATCGTATTTGGTGATTTTCGATTTTGAATCGGAAACGATGAAGGACACATTGTAGCTGAGCGGTTTGCCGGCCAGTTTAACCATATCCGCCCAGGCGATCGAGAGTTCAAAACCTTTGGTTTGGAGGTCTCCCGCATTCTGGGTAGGAACCGTTGCACCATATACCGAAGGAAGGACCTGGCCCGGAATAAGCATGTCGGTGGTTTTACGTACATATCCGTCGAATGAAAGGTTCAGGCGATTTTTCAGCAATGTCGCGTCCAACCCGATGTTCGATGTCGTGGCCGATTCCCAGGTCAACCCCGCGGAAATAGGGGAAGGGCTGCTCACATATTGCAGTTTCTGGCCATTGGTGATCCAGCTCGACTGCGCCGTAGGCATCATCGGAACGTAAGGATAGAAACTGGCCGAGCTCGGATTGTTGTTGAAGTTCGGAGGCAGCTGGTTACCCAATGTACCATAAGAAGCACGGATTTTCAGGTTGTTCACCACATTGCGGACCGGTTCGAAGAAGTTCTCCTCGCTCAGGCGCCAGCCTGCCGACACAGAAGGGAAGAATCCGTAACGCTTGCCTTCGCCGAAACGCGAGGTACCGTCGTAGCGGCCATTCACTTCGAGCAGGTATTTGCCCTGATAGTCGTAGTTAGCCCGGAAGAATGCGCCGAACAACTCATACTGGTAAGCGCCGCCGCCCGAAAGCTGTTCGCCCGTTCCGAGGTTCAGGTCGTTGAGGCTTTCCGAAAGGAGGTTCTTGCGTGAGCCGGCCAATACCTGGTGTTTCCGCGACTCATAGTTGATACCCGCCGTAGCGCTGAAAAAGTGTTTGCCGAAAGTGTGGTTGTAGGATGAGAACACATTGACCACATTCTGCGGATCGAACCACATGGTTTTCTTGAATTGGTCCGTATTGTAATTGGGGACCGTCGTCAGAACGCCTGGCTGGATCGAGTACGTCGCTACGGCCGAACGGTACCAGTCGTCGGCAATGTAGAACGAGTAGGAGTGGTTCGCAGTGACGTTCCAGTTTTTGGCCAAATCCATCTGAATTGTGTTGATGGTCGTCAGCTCGTGTACTTTCTGCTCCCCGCCCGCTACGCCTTTCAAAAGGTTGGCAAACAAACCGTCACCAATGGAGTAGTTGTTTTTCAACGTGTTGTAGGTAGGCGTGCCGTCCGGGTTGCGCGGCGCATAGATAGGCAGCGCGTGCACGGTGATCGCCACGAAGTTGGAGTTGGCACCGCCTTCCAGACCCGGATATTTGTATTTGGAATCAAAATACTGGGTATTGTTGCTCACTTTCAGCCAGGGCGTAAGCTGGGCGTTGATCTTGCTGCGCAATGTGTAGGAAGTAAATTTATCCGTGTTAATGCGCATGATCCCGTCCTTTTCAAATACAGAACCCGAGAGGAAGTAATTGATTTTGTCGGTACCGCCCGAGAGGTTCAGGTTATGCTGGCGCGACGGCTGGCTCATATTGAAAATCGTGTTCCACCAGTCGTAGTTACCGTAGTAGTTGTAAATGTCTTTTCCATTCACATTCTTCACCACTACCCAGGGACGTGCCGGATTTTCGGTTTTATCGTAACGACGTGCTTCGATTTCCTTGTAATCTTCC
Organism: Dyadobacter sp. BE31; assembly: GCF_031457695.1. Classification (NCBI taxonomy): domain Bacteria; kingdom Pseudomonadati; phylum Bacteroidota; class Cytophagia; order Cytophagales; family Spirosomataceae; genus Dyadobacter; species Dyadobacter sp. BE31. Next base: position 43,505 of record NZ_JAVDXA010000004.1, on the reverse strand, counting down.
TCCGAATAGCGGGTATAGCTGTTACCGGTCGCGCGGATGAAGGCTTCGTCATTAATCTTCACGTAGTCATAGCCATTGGTCATGAAATCGGTGTTGATCGTCGGTTTCGACCAGCCGAAGTTGTTGCTGTAAGAAACGGTAGTCTTGCCGTTTTTGGCGGTTTTGGTGGTAACCAAAATCACCCCGAAAGCACCGCGTGCACCGTAAATGGCCGAGGCTGCTGCGTCTTTCAGTACGGATACCGACTCCACGTCGCCGGGGTTAATGCGGTTGATATCGCCCGGGATACCGTCGATGAGCACGAGTGGTGAGCCGCCGTTTACGGAAGTTTCCCCGCGAACGTTGAGCGAACCGCCCTTACCCGGCTGCCCGGTGCTGAATGTAATGTTGAGGTTGGGTACCATACCTTGCAGGATCTGCGACATGTTGTTCAAAGGCCTGTTTTCGAGGTCTTTGGATTGTACCTGCGAAACGGCACCGGTCAGGTTTACGCGTTTCTGTGTGCCATAACCCACCACTACCAGTTCCGACAATGCCTTGTTATCCGCCTGCAAAGTCAGGTTGATCTCCGTGCGGTTGCCCACCACGATTTCCTGGGAAACATAACCCACAAAGCTGAAAACCAATGCCGATTCCACATTCGGTACGGTGATTTCAAACTTCCCGTTTCCGTCGGTTGTAGTTCCCTGCGAAGTCCCCTTCACGACGATGCTTACTCCCGGTAACGTGCCCTGGCCGTCGGACGAGCTTACGGTTCCGCGTACCTGGATTTCAGTGGGCAGTACATATTGAAGCAGTTTCTCTTCCAAGTCGGGGATCACCGATTCTTCCCGGCTCACGCGCGTCTTGGCAAGCACGATCTGGTTGTTGATCACCTTGTAATTGATTCCGCGAGGCGCCAGCAACTGGTCCAGGATCCTGGAAAGCTTCTGGTTCTTCACGTCGATGGTTACGTTTTCCTTCACGGAAACCCGGCTGCTGTACACAAAGCGGGTATTGGCACGGGCCTGGATCTCATTCAAGGCCTGTTTGAGCGAAACATTGCGGAGTGTGAGCGTCATGTCCTTGCTCAGCACAGACTGGGCCGCAGTTTCCTTCGCATAGCTGCCGGCTGCAAGCGAGACGGCAAGAATCCATTGAAGCAGTCCAATGCGCATAATTTTTCGCCAGTCGACCGGCTTGTTACGTACTGTTTTTTGCATAATTTTGATTGTCTGATGGTTAGGCACTATTGGATAAAACATCCTTTTGAAACGGTGGTACGAAGAAAAAGGATGGCATTTCGGGCCGGGTAGTGGTGGTACACTTCCGGCCCTTTTTACGGTGGTACGGATGGGTTCATAGGGAGATGGGTGGTATTAAGGATTATTCACATGGTTCGCCGTTTATGGTGATGTTGTTGTCTGAAATTGTGTAAGTTACTTCGAGCGAAGTGCACAGGATTTCGAGAATGTTGGAAAAAGTCTGTGACTCGAAATTGGCTGTCAGGCCGCATTTGGCGAGGCCGGGATTTGCAAGGGAGATCGATACATTGAAGCGCTTTTCGAGCTGTTCGATTACCTTGTTCAACGGCGTTTCTTCAAATACGATGGTTAGCGGCTCGTAAATTTCCTTTTTTGCCTGTGTGGGCAGTGTCTTGGAAATAAGCCGTTTGGAATCCAGCTCGAACAATGCCTGCTGCTGTGGTTTGAGAATCACCTCCTGCTTGTCGAACGATTCACCCTGCGCCGTTACCTGCACGCTACCTGTCACGACATCCACCTGGAATTTTTTCTGGTTTTTGACTGCCTTCACGTTAAAGCTCGTTCCGAGCACGCGAATCACCATATCGCCGCTTTTGATATTGAATGGGCGTGTTTTGTCTTTTTTTACATCGAAAAATCCCTCTCCCGAAAACGCTACAAACCGCTTGTTGTTGGCAAAACCTGCGCGGTATTCGATCACGGCGTTCGGATGCATGGTCACTACGCTGCCATCGGGGAGCTCGTGCCGGACGATTTGCATACCGGTGTTTTCAAATACGGTTATAGGTAGCGGGGCGGTTTTTGTGTCAGTTTTTGCGGTAATGTCGGGTTGTGGGATGGTTCGCAGGTTTACAGCAAGGTATACACCGAGTACAATGGCAACGGACGCCGCGATGCCCGTCACGAGGCGCCATGGAAGTGCCCGCCACAAGGAAGTTTGTACAGGCTCTTCTTCCCCGAAATTCAATTCCCGCCGGATGTTCCCGAACGCCTCTTGCCGTATTTCGTTCTGTTCCGCATCGGGCAAATGGTCGAGATAGCGCGGCTCACCTTGCAGCGATGCATACCATGCTTCGACGATTTCTTTCTCTGCCTCGGTGCATGCACCAGACAGGTATTTTTCGAGTAATGCGGGCGGAATACCGTTTGGCTTCATGAGATCGGGGATGTTGTCAACCCAGAAGTCGCGTGCCGGAAAGGGAACCCTTAGTAGTTTTTGAAAATTTTTTTAAAAAGAAGCAAAAACGATCAGCGCACAGATCATATGCTCCTTCAAATGCTCTTTGAGGATGCGTAATGCCTTGGTAATGTGCTGTTCTACTGTTTTTTCGGAGATGTTGAGCTGTTCGCCGATCTGTTTATTGGAAAAACCCTGGCGGCTCAGCGTAAAAACTTCATGGCATTTCGGAGAAAGCAAATGCAGGCCTTCCTCGTACCGGTTTTGCAGGTCGGAGGCGAGGGTAGGCTGGTCGGCGAATTCGGAGGTTTCGCTGCGGTGGATTTCCCACTGGCCGTAATGGTGCTGGCGGGTGTACTCTTTCCGGTAGAAAGATATGATCAGCCGCTTGGCCATCGTAAACAGGAATGACCGGCCGCATTGCACCTGGTTTTGACGACGCTGCTGCCATAAGCTCACAAAAAGCTCCTGGACTATTTCCTGCGCCGTGAACCGGTCGTTGACCTTGGAGTAAGCGTAATTGAACAGAGTTTTGAAGTAACGGTCGTAAAGTTCCGCAAAGGCCAGCTCATCGTCCCGCTCACCGATCAGCGCAAGGATATTTTCATCGGAACAGGTAGCGTAAAAGTTGTTCATCATGAAGATAGCCTTTTAATAATCTGATTATTTTCGCTGAGAAGCGGTACAAAATTCGTACTTAAATTTGTTACTTAACTCTTTAAACAGATTAAGTATTCTCGTACTTTTTTTTACTTTCTTAACATAAACTTAACATTTTCCGGGATTCCCCGTGAAAATATTTTGTAACTAGTAGTTGAGTTAGTGCCTTGAATGATAATACTTCTACGACACCGTATTAGATGAATAACTATCCCCAGGCCTCCCGCATTCTTGTGGCCATCGACTGTATTATTTTCGGATTTGACGGAAAGGATATCAAGCTGCTGTTGATCAAAAGGAATTTCGAACCCGAAAAAGGAAAATGGTCGCTGATGGGTGGCTTTTTGAATGCCGACGAGGATCTCGCCGACGGGGCGGTTCGTATTCTGTACAATCTGACGGGCCTCAAAGATATTTACGTCGAGCAGCTGGAAACTTTCGGGAAAGCGGATCGCGACCCGGGTGAGCGCACGGTTTCCGTCGTGTTTTTTGCGTTGATTAAAATCGACGACCACGATTCGGAAGCCGTGAAGAGCCACAATGCTTCCTGGATCACCCTCGATGCCCGCCCGAAACTGATTTTCGACCACGAAAAAATGGTAACCCGGGCTATCGAGCACCTCAAATACAATGCGGCCTTGCATCCGATCGGCTTTGAATTGCTGCCCGAGCGTTTCACAATCCCGCAATTGCAGAAGCTATACGAAGCCATTTACAACATTCCGATAGATCGTCGGAATTTCAGCCGGAAGCTGCTCTCTACTGGCTTGCTCATCGATACGGGCCAGAAGAACAACAATAGTGCTACAAAGAAGGCGACACTCTATAAACTCGACGCCGAACGGTACAAGACGAAATTCCACTCATTCTGGAATTTTATGCCGGATTCGATGAAGAGCAATTAAGTGCGCTTGCGCGCTGGTGCAAATCTCTTGATTTGTACATAATATTAGCAGGCCTCCGGCCGGTCGGTACGGCAACGTCGTTCTTGCGGTATTGACCGACCGGAGGCCTGGTAATAGTAGGCACTAAGGTGGTTCTTCGCGCCTGACTTCTCAAGTCGCGTAGCGATGTAATATTGGTAGGAAGTTGATGCAAGCATTATCGGAAATCCCGTTAGGGATGTAACGACGAAAATTGCGGACGCAAATGGCGCCAATGCGCGGTTGTTACATGCCCAAGGGCATTTGACGGTGAGGTGGCGACGATATGTTGCTACCAATATTACATGCCTGGCGGCATTTATGCGGAATCCGCTGGTGCAAATCTCTTGATTTGTACATAATATTAGCAAGCCTCTGGTCGCTACAACGACTTTGTTCTTGTGGTATTGACCGGCCGGAGGCCTGCGAATGGTAGGCACGAAGGCAGACCTTCGCGCCAGCTCGCTTCGCTCGCTCAAAATTTAAATTGTGTCAATACTACACTAAAAACAAAATTATTTATATTTGTTAGGTGATTAGTTAAATAAATACGTCAAATTGGTCTGAGAACATCCTAAACCGATATTATGAAGGAGAATTACGTCATTGGTATTGATTTCGGTACCGACTCTGTGAGGGCATTGGTAGTGAATGCGGACACGGGTGAGCAGGCGGGAACCGCCGTACAGGAGTATCCTCGGTGGAAGCAAGGCAAATATTGTGATGCGGGCGTTTCGCAGTTCCGGCAGCATCCGCTCGACTATCTCGAAAGTCTGGAAAATGCCGTTCGCAGTGCGCTGGACCAGGCTTCGCCGACCGTAGGGCAAAATGTGCGGGGAATTTCGGTGGATACGACAGGCTCCACACCCGTAGCCGTAGACAAAAACGGTACGCCGCTGGCGTTGCTTCCGGAATTTGCAGAAAATCCGAATGGGATGTTCATCCTTTGGAAAGACCATACCGCCAATGCGGAGGCAGAGGAGATCAACCGGCTGGCGCACAGCCATGACATTGATTTTACCAAGTATGTAGGCGGCATCTATTCTTCCGAATGGTTTTGGGCGAAAATTCTTCGCACGCTGCGCGTGGACGAGGCTGTACGCGAGCATGCATTCTCCTGGGTAGAGCATTGCGACTGGATTTCGGCTGAGCTGACCGGCATTACCGATCCGCTTCTGTTGAAACGGTCCCGCTGTGCGGCAGGGCACAAGGCGCTATGGCACCAGGATTTTGATGGCCTTCCATCCAATGCATTCTTCCGCGAACTCGATCCTTTGCTCGACGGCCTGCGCGACCGGCTTTTCGCCGATACTGCCACCTCCGACCAGCCGATGGGCACCATTTCCCAGGAATGGGCTGCGAAATTGGGCCTTCCCGCGGACGTAGTCATAGGTGTGGGCGCATTCGACGCGCACATGGGCGCGGTGGGCGCGCTGATAGAGCCATATTCATTATGTAAGGTAATCGGTACTTCCACTTGCGATATGCTCGTGGCGCCGAATGAAGAGGTGGGGCATTTGCTGATCAAAGGCATTTGCGGGCAGGTCGACGGCTCCATTGTGCCCGGTATGCTGGGTATGGAGGCGGGGCAATCGGCATTCGGGGATATTTATGCATGGTTTTCCAAACTGATCACCGAGCCCGTTCGCGCATTGCTGGGTGAGGAGGAAGCGGCGAAACTCTCGCAGAAGCTAATCCCGCATCTTGCCGAACAAGCAGCGAAATTACCCGTAACCGAAAAAGACATTATTGCCATCGACTGGCTGAACGGCAGGCGCACGCCCGACGCGAAACACACGCTCAAAGGCGGTTTGCTCGGACTGAACCTCGCCAGCGACAGTGCACGCATATTTAAAGCATTGGTGGAGGCCACGGCGTATGGTTCCAAGGCCATTGTCGAACGGTTCCGGAATGAAGGTGTGCCCATTCACCAGGTGATCGCGATCGGCGGGGTGGCGAAGAAGTCAGCATTCGTGATGCAAACACTCGCCGATGTGCTCAATATGCCTATTAAAGTAGCGGCTTCCGAGCAGGCTTGTGCATTGGGCGCGGCGATGTTCGCGTCGGTGGCTGCGGGCGTGCATGCCAATTTGCAGGAGGCGCAGGAGGCAATCAGTTCAGGCTTTGATGCCGTGTATCAGCCGCGCGAGGCGCAGTCGGCCGTGTACCAGCAGCTTTACCAGAAGTACCTGCAAGCCGGGGCTTATATCGAAAATGAATTTTTACAAAAAGGATATTTACAACTCACCTGATGCTTGATTTAAAACAGTTTGAAATCTGGTTTATCACCGGAAGTCAGCATTTGTACGGCGAGGAAACACTCCGCCAGGTCGATGAACATTCACAGATCATCGCCCGCTACCTCGACCAGGCCCCGCAGGTACCTGTGCGGGTGATTTTTAAGCCGGTCGTGAAATCGCCGGATGAAATCTACAACATCATCCAGGAAGCCAACAGCGCTGCCCATTGCATTGGTATCGTAGCCTGGATGCACACTTTTTCCCCAGCCAAAATGTGGATCCGCGGGTTGCAGATCCTCCAAAAGCCGCTTTTGCATTTGCATACCCAATATAACCGTGATATTCCCTGGGCCGACATCGATATGGATTTCATGAACCTGAACCAGTCGGCGCACGGTGATCGCGAATTCGGCTTTATGATGACGCGTATGCGATTAAACCGCAAGGTGATCGTCGGGCATTGGCAGCAGGAGCATGTGCTCGAAGGGCTTGGCCAATGGGCGAGGGTAGCGGCCGGCCGTCACGACCTGAAAGGGGCAAAATTCGTTCGTTTCGGCGATAATATGCGCGAAGTGGCGGTAACGGATGGCGATAAAGTCGCTGCTGAAATGACTTTTGGTTTCTCAGTCAATACTTATGCGGTGGGCGATCTGGTAGCGGTGATCAACCAGGTGTCGGATGCCGAAATTTCGGCATTGATCGGGGAGTATGCCGACGCTTACCAACTCGCTTCCGGCCTGGAAAACGGCGGGCATCGGCATCAGGCTTTGCGTGACGCCGCGAAAATAGAGCTGGGTTTGAAATACTTTCTCAGAGACGGAAATTTCAAGGGCTATACCAATACGTTCGAAGACCTGCACGGTATGAAGCAGTTGCCGGGCATAGGCTCGCAGCGCATGATGGCGGCGGGGTACGGCTACGCCGGCGAGGGCGACTGGAAGACATCCGCGATGGTGCGTGCTTTGAAAGTAATGGCCAGCGGCCTTCCGGGCGGTAACTCGTTTATGGAGGATTACACCTATCATTTTAATCCCAATAATAACCTGGTGCTGGGCTCGCATATGCTCGAAATCTGTCCGAGCATCGCGAAAGGCCAACCTTCCGTGGAGGTGCATGCATTGGGAATTGGAGGCAAGGAGGACCCCGTGCGGCTCGTGTTTAATGCACCTGCCGGGCCTGCATTGAACGTCTCGCTTGTGGATATGGGTAACCGTTTCCGCCTGCTCGTGAATGAAGTGGAAGCCGTTGAAGCAACCGAACAACTACCCAAACTGCCGGTGGCGCGCGTGCTCTGGAAGCCGCAACCCGACATGCAGACGGGCTGCGCGGCCTGGATTTACGCCGGCGGCGCACACCACACGGCATTCAGCCAGAACCTTACGACGGAACATATTGAAACCTTCGCCGAAATGGTGGGGGTTGAACTGGTTGTGATTGATAAAAATACCACGCTGCGCCAGATGAAAAACGAGTTGCGGTGGAGTGAAGCTTATTACAGATAATCCGAAATGTCGAAATATCAATATCTCAAAGAACAGGTTTACGAAGCCAATATGGAAATCCCGCGGGAGGAACTGGCGATCGTGACGTTTGGCAATGTAAGCGGTATCGACCGGGCCGAGGGCGTGGTGGCGATCAAGCCCAGCGGCGTGCCGTACCACCGGTTGAAAGTAGAAGACATTGTAATTGTAGACCTGGATAACGTGCTGGTGGAGGGAAATATGCGCCCGTCGTCAGACACCAAAACACACACATTGCTTTATAAAAGTTTCCCGACGATCGGGGGCGTGTGTCATACTCATTCTACGTACGCGGTGGCGTGGGCGCAGGCGATCCGGCCTATCCCAAACCTGGGAACCACACACGCCGACCATTTAACGTGTTCTATTCCGGTGACGGAAGTGATGTCCGACGAAATGATCCAGCGCGATTACGAGCACGAAACCGGTAACCAGATCCTCGACCTTTTTGGCAAGGAAAAGCTAAGTTATGAAGAAGTGGAAATGGTGCTGGTAGCTTGCCATGGGCCATTTACCTGGGGAAAAGACCCGGCCAAGGCCATTTACAATTCAATTGTACTGGAAGAGATCGCGAAAATGGCTTACCTCACGTTGCAGATCAATCCGTCCGCAGCGGCCATCAAGCAAAGCCTGTGCGACAAGCATTATTTCAGGAAGCACGGCAAGGACGCCTATTACGGGCAGGGCTGCTAGTTCTTCTTGGTTGAGCTACCGTTCCCCGACCGGCGGCTTGCGATGTTCCGCATTTGCTGCAATGCTTCCTGGCGGGTCATCGCTTTTTCGTTGGACTTGGCTTCTTCGATCGCGTCTTTGGAGAAACGTCCTTTCAGCAGTTTGAAAATCGTGAAAATCATATTCTTTAAGCTAGTAGGGTCAGGTAACCCTTTATCTACCCAAACTTAACAAAGAACGCGCTATAAAAAAAGAGCTGCCGGTGTTCCCATTCACCGGCAGCCTCAGTCATAAAACGTTGAGTATAATGAGTGCTTGTTTGCTATTCAGGACAGAGCCTCTTTGCGTAATTTTTTTCCGGGATGAAATTCGTCCTGGATCCAGCGTACAAAATTGTGGGAGTTAGTTTTGTAAATCTCCATGGATAGGGGCTTGATGCCACTGAACTCAACCTCTTTAACGTACTGTGCGTGCAATTTCAAAATCTCGGCCAGGGTTTTGCTATCAGTTTTCATTAAACATTGTGTTAAAGTTTGCACTGGTTGTCGGACAGTATGCAATAAGAACGTACCCAACCCTTCATAAAATCTTTTAATATTTGAAAAATCATATTGTTGATTCGAAAGCTTATAGTATGGTTTAGGAAATAGCTTTCCTCCGACGCGTTGTTTCAGGTAACGGTCGTGCCGATTGTTACATTATAGGACAATTTGTGGAGGTGTGTTGGATTTTGTAAGTCAGCTTATTGGCTTGACAATCAACGGATAGGAGGTCGGTTTGCTGTTTTGTTCTTCCAAGACCTGCACAGGAGGCCTTTTAGGGTCACACACGACGGTAATGGCGGATAAGGATGCTGGTAGTCCTGTCCACTTAATTTAATGTCCTAAAAAAATTATACTACAAGGATTTTAGATTGCCAGCTTCTTTTTCAGGAAAGGAATCTCCAATGGTTTCGGCAGCAGGTCGATAATGTGCTGGCTGGCTTTGGCTTTCTCAATGTCGCGCGTGTCGATCGTCGAAGAGAGCATGAAAATCCTGATCTTTTGCCGAAGCGTTTCCGGCAGCTGATCGAATTCATCGATGAACTCGAAGCCGTTCATGTCGGGCATCTGGAGATCGAGCAGAATGATGGTATCCGGCAGGCTTTCGGCCTGGGCAATGAGGTGTTTGAGGGCGTCGCGCGCCGAGTTGAAGGTTTTGACTGAATTTGTAATCCCGCTTTTGATCAGTAACTTTTCGTAGATAAACAGGTCGAATGCGCTGTCATCTATCAAAAAGAAGTTAAGCAGTGGCTCCATGTCGGGTTATTTGTTAATAGAAGGAATGTTGATTTCAAAAATACTACCCTGTCCGATTTTTGAAGTTACGCTGATTTCCCCTCCCAGTTTCGCTATTGCCTCATGTACGATGTAAAGTCCTATCCCTGAGCCACTGTTGGTAGCACCTGCGCGGTAAAACATTTTGAAAATTTTATCCTGGTCCGACTCCTTAATACCCGTTCCGTTATCTTCCACGATGATTTGCGCGTCGGAATCGGTGGATTTTACGGTCAGATGAACGAATGGGTTGGGTTTGTTCTTATCCTGGAATTTGATGGCGTTGTTGATGAGGTTATTGAAAATGATCCGCAGCTTCATCACATCCGAATGAAATATGCCGTCCTGCTGAATATCCGTCGTCATTTTCAGGTTGCCGTATTCGGGCAGGTACTGAATCGTGGCCTGCACCTCGGTAACCAGCTCTTCGAAGCTGATGTCCGTCACGACAGGTACGCCGCGTGCATTTTTGTAATAATCAATGATGTTGATGATGAATGTATCCAACTTCTTCACCGACTGCCGGATCAGTTCCAGGTATTCATTCTGCGATTTGACGTCCTCTTCCAACAATGCCAGGTTCACAATGCCGAGTACCGACATCAGCGGCGCACGCAGATCATGTGAGGCGCTGTACACAAACTTATCGAGCTCCTCGTTGGCCTTTTGCAGTTCGATGTTCCGCTGTTTCAGGTCCTCACGGGTTTTGTAAATGTCGTATGCATTCGAAATCGCATTTTCGACATACTTGTAATCCCAGGGCTTGTCGATGAACCTGAACACTTCCCCTTTGTTGATCGCGTCGATCGCCGCGCCGATATCGGTATGCCCGGTAATGAGGATACGTATCGGTTTCGGGAATTTGGTCCTGATCTTTTCAAAGAATTGTACGCCCGTCAGCCCCGGCATTCGCTGGTCGGCCAGAATGATGCAGAAATCCTTTTCGTCGAGCATTTGCTCCGCTTCCACTACCGAGGAGGTAATTGTGATATCGTACTGCTTGCGGAACGAAGCCTTGAACGAATGCAGGTTGTGCTCCTCGTCGTCAATGTACAGAATGGTTATGGCTTTTTCGCTCATTGAAAATCAGGGATTGGGCGTGCTTTTCTTTTAACTGGCAGCGTGATCAAAAATTCTGTTCCTTGTCCTACTTCGGTATTCACCTGGATGTTACCGCTGTGAACTTCGATAATTTTAAAGACAATTGAAAGTCCCAATCCGGTACCGTCGCCTACCTGCTTGGTGGTGAAGAACGGCTCGAAAATCTTGGCACGCACCTCCGGTGTCATGCCCGGGCCGTTGTCGCGCATCGATATCGCCACCGTCTCAGGGTCTTTCAGCCATGATTTTACCCAGATAGTCGGGGTCTTGCCTTCTTGCTTTTCCTTTTGCAGCGCGTAGATCGAGTTGGTCAGGATATTCATAAACACCTGATTGAGCTTGCCTGCGTAGCATTCGATGCTCGGAATATTGCCCAATTCCTTCACCAGCGTGATCGAATTCCCCATCTGGTAATTGAGGATAATGAGTGTGGACTCGATTCCCTCATTGACATTCACCAGGTTGAGATCGGTTTCGTCTACACGGGAGAATATTTTCAAACCTTTCACGATCTCGACGGTCCGGTGGGCGCCGTCCTCCATTCCTTTCAGCAAGGTGCCCAGCTCGGTTTTGAGGTAGTCCAGGTCGAGGTCCTCTTTGAGGCGTTCGATTTCCTTCACTTTGCCCTGAAGTCCTTCCATGGAATCGACCTCCCTGATACCATCGTAAGAGTCGAGGATTTCCAGTACATCGTCGATGTCTCTCCGCAGCGGACGGATATTGGAGCTGACGAAGTTGATCGGGTTGTTGATTTCGTGTGCGATCCCGGCGGTGAGCTGACCGAGCGATGCCATTTTCTCGGAGTCGATCAGCTGTGTTTGCGCGTCTTTGAGCTTGGTAAGCGTCAGATTGAGCTCGGTGTTGGCAAACTGCAATTCGGCAGTGCGCTCGTTGACACTCTTTTCGAGGAAGGCGTTCTGTTCGAGGATGATTTTCTCGTTTTCCATCGAAATCCGCAGCGCCTGCGCCTGGGATATTTCCTTCTCCTTCTTGAAAATGTTGATCTTGTCGGCCAGAGCGAACGATAGCAATATCACTTCAATGGCAGTCCCGGCCTGCATCGTGTAGTTGGTGAAGCTGTTGTAAGGCAGGATGTTAAGGTTTCGCAGCGAATAAAGTACGATCCCGACCAGGAATATCGACCATGCCACCAGGAAGAATTTCGCCGGACGATAACCTTCGAGGGATAACATCAGCGCCACCACGAGCGCAAAAAGCGCGGCCGAAGGTGCCAGCAGATCGATGATCCGGTAGCTGACCATATTCAGTCCCAGCAGGTTGAATAGCACCGCTACACCATAGGTGACGATGATCGCGATGATGATCCGGTAATTGGTGGTCGACCGCTCACGGATATGCAGGAAATTCTGGAAGAACATCAATGCAAAGCTTCCGGCCAGCGCCGGGAACAGGATGATCGAATATTCGTTGAACGCCGGCGTTTCGGGCCAGAGGAATTTAAACGTGTACCCCGTAATGGTCGTTTGGGTAAGCCCGATGAACAGGATATACAAAACGTAATACAAATAGCTCTTTTCGCGGATCGAGAAGTATACGAAGAAGTTGTAGAGCATCATCACGAAGAGCACGCCGATGTGAATACCGGATATGATTTCGTTGGTGAGTGCAAACTGGAAAAAGCCCATCTCGCTGCGGACGATGAGCGGAACCACGATCTGCTCGCTGCCGTGGATTCGCAGGTAATAGGTCTGGGCCGTTTGCCGCGGAATATCGAGTTTGAAGACGATATTCTGGTGTTTTACATGCCGCTTGTCGAAGGCCTCGTTCCAGGAAATGGTTTCCGCTTTGGCTTTACCGCGTTCGGTCGAATACAATGTTACGGATTCAATGCGCGGGTAGGCGAGTTCAAGAAACAAATTGTCCTCGTCGCTGTCGTTTTTGATATTCAGGCGTACCCAGAATGCGGAAGCGCTGACGCCGAAGTTGGGCGTATCCTCGAAGCTGGGCGTAAATTTTCCGTGGGCTTTTACGTCGTCGATCGTCAATGCGGCCGAAGTGTCTTCGAGTATTTCCACCTGCCTCCCGATCGTCACGTCGCTCCCCTTGAACACAACTTCCCCTGCATGAGCGCGGGCAAGCAGGCTCACGAGCAACAGAAGGGTTCCAATAATCCTGCGGTAGAACTTTACATCCATTTATTGATATCGTAAACTATGGTTAAGTCCCCGCGACGACCGGTTTCAACAACGGTTTGCGTAGGGTTTGCCCTCAGGCTGAATATCTTTTCACGTTCCTCATCGGTGGCGAAAGGCAGGTTGATCAGGTCCCGCGCGATCAGCGACGTAGCGATCAATCCTTCTTTGGGATAATAAAATGTCCCGTTGTTGCCCAGGTCTGTCAATACCTCGAACCCGATCCGCTGGCTGATAACCAGGGTGATAGGCGAGCAAAGGCCCATCAGGTATTGAATCCCGACCTTCGATGCGATGGCCATGGCTGTTCTCCCCAGGTATACGCTACCGATGCCATAACCGGCTACCTCCTTTGAGTTGAAAAGCCCGCAAAATTCTGCCACGTTATAGTCGCCGATCTTGTCGACATAACCGTAAATGCTCTTGTCGATCTTCGCGATCGCATCCTCCATCGGCATTTTGAGGTTTTCCGAGCGGACCTGCACCCGGGTACCTCCATAAATGTCCTTGCCATCTTCCGATTGCACGATGATCACATAAGTATTCGGGTCCTCCAACCAGGTGTGATTGGCCGATGTCACCTGCTTCACGCCGTATGCTTCGAGTACCTTGCGGTGCCCTTCGACATATCTCAGGCTCGTTTCCACATCATCCGGTGCACGGTATGCTTTTATATGTGCTACCATGTACTGTTATGGGTTTACAATAAATAGTGTTTCGTTTAACGGCAATCGGTAACTTTTGATCCCGGGCTTTTCCGCTTTTGCAATCTTAAACAAGAACACCTCCGCCACTTCCTCTCCATACGGGACAAGTTCCATGAATCTCTTTCTTAAAGTTCGTAATCTGGCTGCCTCGGCTTCGTCCAGGCCTGCATTGTTGCCCTTTGTAATGCGGGGGAACAAATAAAACGGGGAAATTAATGGATGGATCGCAAATTGCAATTGTTCGGCCTGAAGCCAGAGGCGCTGCATGGCCATTCCGCCCAGGAAAAAATCCTTGTAACTGTATTTCGGCATGGTGATCATGCCTAATGCAGAGGCTGTGCTGACGGATTTGAGCGCCGCGTCCACCAATGCACCGCCTCCTTGTACGCCTTTCAATGTCTGGGAAATTTCACGGTCGCGGATGATCGAGAGCGCGGCTATCTGCGCATTGTTGAGCCCGAGCGTGCGAACGTCAATCCCATCTCTGGACAGTTCCGCTTCGGTGGGCGACCATTTCATTTCGCGGTGTACGAAATCGTAGTGCCCTTCGGGGTTGAGCAGGCGCACGCGGTCGCATTCTCCGATGATCTCGCCGATGGCCATAATGTCCTGCTTTTCAGAAAAGTAATGGAATTTTGCCCCGCTGACACTTTCGGCGGCGTCTTTCAATTGCTGAAAAACAGCTTCTGGAATTTCTACCGGTGTCGACGGGTTGCGGTTTGTGCAACGTTCGTAGATCACCCCGACGGCCTCGGGGGCAAACACGGGCTCGGCACCATTTGAGTCACTGCGCTGAAAATCGATCGCTGCAATGAGCGGTGAATCTTCGCCCAGCGGGAAAGTTTCAGCTTTTACGCCGAGGCCGGCCTCGCGGGCCTTTAACAATATATTTTCATACGAAGCTCCGAAAGAAATGTTGGAAGCGATCTGGTCGAAATCTCCAAAAGAGAAGGAACGGAAACGGTCGTGGAAAAGGAATAGTCTTCCGTGGTGATAAAGCCATTTCCAGGGCTGGTCGTTCCCTGTTGAAGGAGCCTGGCAGGCGGCATTTACAATGTCGGCCAGTATGTTTTCGGGAATAGTTTCGGCCTGTTTTTGAGGTAACGACTCAGCTATACGAACAGCTTCGGTGAAGTCGAAAGGGGCATGGGGGTTATGCCTGAAAGCACCCTGAGGTTTCTCAGATTTATCGCCCACGAGTTCTTCGAGGTCAATGTAATACCTGCCCGACTCATGAAACTGATTGAGCAGAATGCGCCGGCATACATCCGTTACCACCCCGCCTCCGAGCGTCACCGCACTGGCCAGCTGCGGCCAGGTACCAATGCTCTGTCCGATTTCGACGAGCGATACTTTCCCTCTTTTGGAGCCGTTGATCGCGTTCACGATCCGTAGCACGAGCGGAAGCCTGTCTTCTTCGGAAATATGTTCGAATTTGTCCAGCGGGAGCCCTTGTAAATAGCCGTGGAAGATCGGCCGTTCGGGTTCGGTGTCGAACCGCTCGACGTCGAGCATACCGCGGTCGCTGGTTTCCATCACCACCGGAATGCTGAGCTGCGCCGCGCGGACACGTGCGCTTATTTTCAGCGCAATATCGTCGCATTCGTCGACGAGGATGTCGAGTTTTCCGCCGTCGAGCAGGAAACCGTCCAGGTTTTCTTTGGTGATACCGTCGGGAAAGCACTCGATGTCCAGGAAAGGGTCGATCTCGGCAATCTCACGGGCGGTTACAATGCATTTGTTGACACCGATGTTGTGGAGTCCTGTGCGTATACGGTTAAGGTTGCTGAGCTCAATTGTATCAAAATCAGCCAGTTTGAGTTTGCCGCACGCCCGTTCGGTCGCAATGCTCAGCGCGACGGAATGCCCCACCGATAGCCCGATAATGCCGATTGAGCGTTTGGAAAGGTGTAGCTGCTCATCGGGTGTGATTTTATATTGGTTACGGCTGGTCCGGAGTTCAATGAATTCGGCTTCGTCGACCAGGTGCAAAAGCCGCTCCGACCATGGATAGTATACCCAAACACCTTCGGCATCGATATCTTTGCCTTCGGCCCATTCGCGGTACTTTTGTTCTGTTTCCGCGGCATTGAGCCGTTTTTTGGGATGCCGGATCCGAATGAGTTCTTTTTTCTGGGAAGCAAACAAATCCAGGATGGTTTTGCCGCGATAATCTGCAATGAAGGAGAGGAAACTTGTTTTATCTGCGTGGCGCTCTTTGGAGATGAAAACCGGTTTGTAGATATAGTTGATTTCTGTGTTATGGTGCATTTTAGAATAATTGTGAAGCCTGTCCTTCAATGGGCCGTGGCCGGATTTAACAAATCACAAAATTGTGCCGATCTTCGTATTAAATTCACCGGACCGGCTATCGCATACCCTGAATCTCGTATATTCACGCATTTTTACTCGCTTCAATAATTACACAAATTGCTGAATTTATTTTTGTAAAACTAACCTCTGGTTCAATGGGGGACAAAATATTTGGACACAAGTCCGTAAAATTCCCTTATTAGCAGAAGCTTGCACCTATGCATCGTGTAAAAAAATTGTCGAAAGTGCTGTGGCTGTTGATGCGAATATAGAATTAATATTATAATATTATCAATTAGTTCGGGGTGGAGCAGCTCCTTGCCCCGGCAAGCACCAAGTATTCAGAATGGAAAAAGGAAAAATAAGCGTACTGTATGTAGATGATGAAATCAACAACCTCAACTCATTCAAGGCCGCTTTCAGACGAGACTTCAATATTTTAATTGCGACTTCGGGAAGGGAAGGTCTTGAACTTTTGAAACACAACGTCGTGCATGTGATCATTACCGATCAGCGCATGCCGGAAATGACGGGCGTGGACTTTCTGATCGAAGTGTTAAAGGATTACTCCGATCCCGTGCGCATTCTGCTCACAGGCTACACCGATATTACCGCGGTGATCGACGCTGTGAATAAGGGACATATCTATTATTACCTCAACAAGCCCTGGGACGAGCAGCAGCTCCGCATCATCATTAAAAATGCCTACGAGATCTTCCACTTGCGGGAGGAAAACAAGGAGCTGATCGAAAAGCTGATCGATGTCAATGGCCAGCTTGAATTCCTGCTCCGGCAAAACCTGCTGTCGTAGGCGCTAGCGCGATGTATGTTTTTTCCTGACAAAGCTTTTGATCCCGGCTACCGATGGCCGGGTGCCGCGGAACATGTATGTCAATACCGAAAACGCGGACGAAAATGCGACCGCCAGCAGGAGTATCGCTGCGAAAAGAAGGTTGCCGATTGCTTTGAGAAAGATGATGATATCCATGACTTCATATAGTGGGTGACTGCCGGTACCTTGTAAAAACCGTACCAGGAGCATTGCAGCACTTCCATCGTCGGCTGGTGCTGGTATCTTTTTTGTAAATGACCCGTCTTTTGAAATCAACAAACTAAACGGGTATCAATCATGAAAAAGAGCATAACCATTGGTATCATCACCGGGATCGTCCTGTTCCTGTTCGTGATCTCGTGCGGGAAGCGCATGCAGGCGGGCAACACGGAAAAGGAAGGTGTGGCCAAAAAGAACAAAACCGAGGGGTATTTCTACCACCAGGCAGAACAGGACACTAGCAAGGACTCGACTACGATCAGAAAAAACATAAATAATTAAGTCGATCGCGCCGGGAGTGGACACATTTGAAGCGAAAACAGCGTATTTTCGTGTACGGATTGGCCGGATGGCGCAAAGACGGCCGGTATTCATTGCCCGGCCGTCTTTCTGTTACCACGAACCGTATCAGAATTTATTAGCCCTACAAATGTTGAAACAACTTTACTGGACGTATGGTCTGGTTATATTGATCGGGATGATTGCAAGCTGCCGTTACCCGGCCTCGGATCCGGGACCGATAGATGGCGGGAATGACACGACGGTACCTAACAAACCCGATACCGTGATTGTCGACACGATCCCGGCCAAGAATCCCGATTCTTCCCTTGCCAATACTGCCCGCTTCGGCGCGGACAAGATTTTTACCGACATCAATCTCAAAACAAGCGAAGGCGTTTTTGATACCGCGACCGATTACCGCGGAAAGGCCACACCATTGAAATTCAAGTTCGTCGCTCCCAATAACGACACGCTGCGATACCGTCCTTTTGTGTTGATGCTGCATGAAGGTGCATTCATTTTTGGGGATTTGGACAACGAAATGGGGATGGCCCGCGGACTCGCACAGCGAGGTTATGCGGCGGCTTCGATCAACTATCGCCTGGGCTTCAACGGGGCGAGTGAAACTTTCGCGTGCGGGGGCAGTGGCCAGGATGCGGTACGCGCTGTGTACCGTGCGGTACAGGATACCTATGCGGCAATCCATTACTTTGTAGATCGTGCGGAGGAGTTTGGCATCGATACGCGCCAGATCATGCTGGCCGGCAGCAGCGCCGGAGCTATTACGGTTACTGCATTGGTTTATATGAATGAAGCGGATTTTGAAGCGCTGGCGCCGGGTATTACCAAGGCATTAGGCCGCCTCGATCCCCAGGCAGAGGACAGCCCTTTCCGCGTGCGTGCACTGCTCACGCAGATGGGTTACGGGATATTCAGAAGTGAATATATCAATGCTTCGAATGCCATGCCGACGGTCTTTTTCCAGCGGATAGGGGATAATGTGCTCCCGTATTATGGCGGTACCTTCCTTTCGTGCCCGACTTATCCCGGAATGGTGGGCGCAAAAGTCGCTTCGGATCAGCTGAAAAAGTTTAAGATCCCACTTGAACTGAACTTCGAAAACCTGGAAGGCCACCACCTCAGCTATCCGGAGGAGTATGTGGTAGGACGTTATGCCGGTTTCATGAAACGGCTTTGGTCACAGAACCCGCGGCAGATCACCAACAACGGCTATAAAACCGTGGAAGATGTAAGACTCCGTTGAGCCTAGCTGTCGGCGTGTTCCTTTACGGGCTGCTTCTTGCTTTCGCGAAGCCATCGGCTGAGGTAGGAGGTCAGTTTTACCTCAATGTATTCGTAGGAAAGGTAAGAGCCGATGAGTGTAAGGGCCAGTGATAACAGGAACATTGCCGTGCCTTCGCTATAAACCGGAAAACCCAGCTTGCGGAACAGGAAACCCAACCCCACGACGATCGGAACGTGCAGGAGGTAAATCGAGAACGACATGTCTCCTAAACGGACCAGCCACGACGGGAATTGCTGAATGCGTTCCTGGTAATGGAACACAAACGTGGCAAAAACGAGGGTAGACCCCAAACCCCATTCCAGTGGCCCGAACCCGCCCAGGAAGCCTGAAAGAAATTGCCATATGGCCAGGCAGAGCAGAGTGGGTGCTACCATTTTGATGGAAAGGAATGCGCGGATCCGCTCATGCAGGGCGTCGTGGTAATAGGCCAGCCCGAGGAACACCCCACAAACAAAGTTCCAGATGATAGGGTTAGTGATCATATTGATGTAAGGAGCGCCCAAATCCTGCATTTTATCCGCTTTAAGTGTGAAGGCTCCGTAATAGGTCGGAATGCCCACCAGGGTAACCGCGATCATCAGGAAGAATGCGTACCAGCGGAGACGCGAAAAAAGCATCGAAATAGCAATCAAAAGATAGAAATAGATCTCATAATTAAGACTCCATCCTACATTGAGCGTGGCATAGCCGTAAAAAGGCGCGGGTGTATTGGATAAAGGAATGAAGAGAAGGCTTCGCAGAAGTTCGGACGGCCATTCGGGGTTGGGCGACATACGGCTGTGGAGCAGGCAATACGCCAGTGTGATGATTGCGTACGCAGGCCAGATGCGGATCAGTCGTTTGGCGGTGAAGCGGAAAATGCTCCTTCCCGACGGCACGGTATTGCGGGTGATGTACACCATGATGAAACCGCTGATCACGAAAAAGAGGCTTACCCCTGCCGGGCCGGATCCCGCTATGAAGTTAATTTCATTCCGGAAAGGAGCGCCACCCGGGATTACGTCTTTTAAATGATAAATCGTGACATACAATGCAGCAATGCCCCTCAAAACCTGAATGCTGTCTAATTTGGATTCACGAATGACGCGGCCCGGGCCTTGTTCTTGTCCCATTCCGATGAGAATTGATAAGTTATTTGTTCGTTATTGAATACTTAGACACTGAAATTGGTCACGCCGTGTCAGCGGGAAAGATAGCAAAAAGTGTTTTTCCTTCACAATAAGGAAATATCAGTACTTCTGATACGGCACAGTTTTTTGGCTAATCGGGAAAAGAACGTTAAACATCGTTTTATGGCACAAGAGCTTACCGTCAGCAAGAAAATTACCATTGAAGCACCTGTGGCGAAGGTGTGGGAAGTGTTGATAGCCCCCAAATATATCCGGCAATGGGACGATCTGCCGAACGACTTCGAAGACTACTATCTCGAATACGGAAAAGTGATCGATTGGTCGGGTATGACGCGGCTCACTGTTACCGGGTACGAGCCGAACAAGCTGCTCATTTTCTCGTTGTACGTATCGAAATGGGAGCAATCGCCTTCGCATTACGATATAGCCTACCGCTACCGGCTGGCGGAAGAAGGGGATAGCACGCTTCTGGAACTGGAAATAGGTGATTTTTCGGTATTGCCGGATGGGAAGGATTATTACGCTTCCTCGGAAGCGTTCGCGGAGACTGCCCTCGAGAAAATCAAAAATTTGTCGGAAAACCGGGTTTAACAGCGGGTACGATTATCTTTGTAATAACCGCTTTGAACCTATGGAACCCAATACCAAATTATACTACGACACCAACGAAGTTGCTGAAATGGTAGGCTGCGAGCCTTCCGCCTTACGCTTCTGGGAAAAGAAATTCCCGCAACTCAACCCCAAACGCGACTCGCGCAACCGCAGGCGTTATACCGAGCGCGACATCGAGATTATCCGCAAGATCATGCACCAGCGCGACAAGCAGGGGCGCACGATCAAAGGCACGCGCGAGCAGCTGCGGCGTAAGGAAGAGGCTCAACTGCTGATCCAGCGCCTCATGCGGGTAAGGAAATTTTTGACGGATATTCAGGAAGTGCTGTAGGGGCGCTGCGCGTCGACCATGGACCGCCGACCGCCGATGCGGCAATGAAATGATGATCTGCGCCCGATCTGCCGTGGTATTCTTTCCGATAATACCTGTTGGCATCTGCCATCCATGATCACGATCCAACGTTCCAACAATGCACTAGGCGGTCTATGGTCGGCGGTCCATGGTCATTAATTCCAACGATTCCAAAATGTAATCGGCCGTCGGCGGTCGGTCGTCGGCCGTCAAATTAACCAAAACAAACACCGCACAAATGCAACACCTTCTCTCAATTTTGCTCGCATTCACGTGCGCTTCGCATACTTTCGCACAGCGGTTTCAGGTCGCGCCGATCCGAAAGCACATTGAATACCTTGCTTCCGACGACCTCGAAGGGCGCGGGACCGCCAGTTTGGGCGAAGTGCGGGCAGCCAATTACATAGCTGCGGCTTTCAGGGAAATCGGTTTGAAGCCCGCCGGAACGAAAGGGTATTTTCAGCCATTTGAAGTTTCAATGGGCATTGATGGCGAGGCACACGACCTGACCGGCCGGAATGTGGTAGGTTTTCTGGACAATGGCGCTGCTAAAACCATTGTGATAGGCGCCCATTACGACCATTTGGGCAAGGGCTTTCAGGGGAGCTCACTTTCGCCGGATAGTAAGAACAAAATACACAACGGGGCCGACGACAATGCGTCGGGCACAGCGGGTGTGCTGGAATTGGCGCGGTATTTTGCCGGTAACAATGTGAAAGAGAAGCATAACTACCTGTTTATTACATTTTCAGGGGAGGAGCTGGGGCTGTTGGGATCCAAGCATTATGTCGAAAAGCCGACGCTTCCGCTGAATACCGTCTCGGCCATGATCAATATGGATATGATCGGCCGGTTCGATGCGCAGAAAGGCATTATCGTTTCAGGCTGGGGCACCAGTAAAGTTTGGGGCAAACTGATCCCGGACCTGGCCAAACGTCAGAACCTGAAATACACGGTGGATTCATCGGGGGTAGGGGCGTCGGACCATACTTCATTCTACCTGAAAAACATCCCGGTGGTGCAGTTCTTCACCGGCGGCCACGGCGATTACCACAAAATATCCGACGATCCCGATAAGATTAATTATGAAGGCGAAGCCGGCATACTCACATTGATTTCGGAGTTGCTGGAAGCGCTGGACAAAGAAACCACCGAACCGGAGTTCCTCACCGCAGGTAACCCGCATTCCGGAAACACTACCAGTAATTTCAAGGTGACGCTCGGCGTCATGCCGGATTACAGCTATACCGGTAAAGGTTTGAAGATCGACGGTGTATCCAAAGCACGCCCGGCTGAAAAGGCGGGAATATTGGCGGGCGACATCATCACCAAACTAGGCGGCGAGCCGATCGGCACCATTTACGATTACATGGAAATCCTCGCTAAACACGAAAAAGGCCAGACCGTTGAGGCGGAATTGCTGCGCGGAAGCGAAACGAAGGTAGTTAAGGTGACGTTTTAAATGATGCTGTCAAATGTTGTCATTAATAGTCATGTTTTGTCCGGTGTTGTCATGGTCATGTATTGTCATATAATGTTCAGCATCGTCAAGTGTTGTCAATTTTGATTGGAGGACTCTTAACCTTTGACTTACTGACTACTCTTGACCCCTCTTAACCATTCCAGATTACCCTTCACGCTTCCTGACTATTCTTGACTAAACTCCTGACCATTCCTGACTACTCTTAACCATTCCAGACTACACCACCGCCCCCCGCTTGCCCAGTTCAATCGCCTCCATCTGGCTGATCAGCCCTTCATGCAGGTTGAAACGGAGCAGCGTACGAAACTTGTGAAACCCTTCACGCCCCGCAGCACCTGGGTTGATATACAGCATATTATTCAAAGACTTGTCGCGGATTACCCGGAGAATATGGGAGTGGCCGCAGACAAAAATGTCGGGCGTATTCGACTTCAACGTTGGCATCACCTGCGGATTATAGCGCGGAGGCGCCCCGCCGATGTGCGTGATCCAGACTCGGAAGCCTTCGACTTCAAAATGCAGGTTCTCATCGGTGACTGCGC
This sequence comes from Dyadobacter sp. BE31, assembly GCF_031457695.1. Lineage (NCBI taxonomy): Bacteria > Pseudomonadati > Bacteroidota > Cytophagia > Cytophagales > Spirosomataceae > Dyadobacter > Dyadobacter sp. BE31. Next base: position 20,721 of record NZ_JAVDXA010000004.1, on the reverse strand, counting down.
GCACCTGAGGGGTATCGATATTTCCAAAAACAATACGGGTAGGCTTAAACGCCTGTAACTGGCTCACGATCTCCGTCGAGCCTATATCGCCTGCATGCCATATTTCGTCACAATTGGCAAAATGATCGAAAACGCGTTCATCCAGGTAGCCGTGCGTGTCTGATAATACTCCGATACTTTTCATTTCAACACTAAAACAATAACAACTAGAGGGCAAATATGGTCAATGAAATCCAGCCGGGAATAATTTAACAAAAAAATTATCGAATTAAAGTAACTTATATATACCAAAAAGAGTACTTTCACAGTTGTTATTCTTAATAAAAGTTAAATAATTCTCGTTTCGGTGCAAAATCACGTTTTAACTATATTTTTAGTTGTAAACTTGATTTGCATTCTCTATAATTGCAAAAATGTAATACCTCAGTTACAACCTCTACTCACATAACCACCAAAAACTGGCCTTGAAAAAAATCCTACTTCTGTTATGGTTATGCCTTCCCATGCTCGCTGCGCACGCGCAGACCGGAGGGCGATTTACGTTAAAAGGAACCGTCACCGATACTTCCGGGACGATATTACCCGAAGCGACGATCATGTTGCTGTTGCCGAAAGACTCCTCGCTCGTCAACTTCGGAAGGACCGCCAAAGACGGATCATTCGAAATGAAGAACCTCAAACGTACAACTTACATTTTTAAAGTTTCTTACGTAGGTTATGTACCTTATCAGGAGATAGTAGATCCTAAGAATCAGGAAGTTGTAGATATTGGTAAGGCCAAAATGAAAGTCCTGCAAAAAGAATTGTACGAGGTGGTAATCAAAACCGCCCGTGCCCCTTTGAGCATACGCGGGGATACTGTGGAGTTTGATGCAAAAGCATTTAAGGTACCGCCGGGCTCATCGGTTGAGGACCTTCTGCGCAAGCTTCCGGGCGTGCAGGTGGATGGTGACGGTAACATTCGCGCACAGGGCGAAGAGATCAAACGTGTAACGGTAGACGGTAAGCGCTTTTTTGGCGACGATCCGAAGATGGCCACCAAAAACCTCCCTGCTGAGGCTATTAACAAAGTGCAGGTTTTTAATGGCAAGACGGAACAGGCCAAGGCGACAGGCGTGGACGATGGCAAACGTGAGAAAACGATGAACCTTGAATTGAAGGACAGCCATAAAAAAGGCGGTTTCGGTAAGGCGGTTGCGGGCGTCGGAACGGATTCGCGGCTCGAAGGCAAAGTGAGTTACAACCGCTTCGATGAAAAACAGCAATTCGCCGTGCTTGGATTTGGAAATAATACGAACCAATCGGGTATTGCGCGGAATGATTACCAGGATTTCAAGGGTAGCCAGTCGTTCAACTGGGGAGATGATGGCGATTTCGGTTTCAGCAGCGGCCGCTATTACGGTGGCGACGATATCACGATCCAGCCGAACTGGGGCGGACAGGGCTCCGAAGGTTTTACCAAAAACTGGGCCGGAGGCGCCAACTACAACTTCGATACGAAGAAAACGAAGCTGAGCACCAGCTATTTTTATAACTCTACGCGCTCGGTTACGGATGTGGAGACCAGCTCCGAGAACTTTCTGACAAATGATTCCTATATCACCGCAGGTAAAAATAAAACGCTCGGGTTTACAGGCAACCACCGCCCTGCATTCCGGTTCGAGCACAATATCGACTCGCTTAACACACTCATTCTGATCAGCAACTCGCGGATCAATGGTGGCGATAACGACTATTCGAGTGAAACGCGGTCGTATCGCAACGAGAATATGCTCACCAACCGATCGGATGTGAAGAATCTGAGCGATTACAACTCGTTCGCCATGGCCAACTTGCTGTTGTACCGTCACAAATTCAAGAAAAAGGGACGGAACTTTGCGGCCAGCGTAGGTTATAACATCAACAATTCGGATGAGGACCGCCGTCAGAACTCGGTGAACCTGTTCTTACAGGATTCTACCAAGAATAGTGTCATCAACCAATTGCAACAAACCGAGAGTACACGGGGAAATTTCAAAGGAAGCTTGTCGTACGTAGAGCCTTTCGCCAAGAAGTTTTTCTGGGAGACGTTCTACAATTACAGCATGCGGAAAGATAAAGTGGACAGGGATGTGTTTGATGTGGAAGGAAGCGGGGACAAAGTGAACCCGTTCCTGACGCGCTATTACACCAACGACTTCACGTTCAACCGCCTTGGAACAAGCGTGCGGTATTCACACAAGGGATTGAACCTCGCATTGGGACTCGCTGGCGTGCAGTTTGATCTGAAAGGCAAGTTCGCGCTCGACGAGTCGCAGCAGAACATGACGCGTGTGGACAGGACATTCAAAAAGCTGGTACCGAATGTTTCATTGAATTACAGCCTCAAAAACAACAAGTATCTCTATGCAGAATACGGGCTCAACGTGCGGGAGCCGTCGATTACCGACCTCCAACCGATCGTGGACAATAGTAACCCGCTCTACATCGTGGAAGGTAATCCGGACCTGATCCCGCAAACGACGCATAATGCATATGCGGGTTTCAACATGTTCAACCCGGCGAGCTTCACCAACCTGTATATCAATGCCTATTACAATTATAACGAGGACCAGATCGTCTATAACCGGACGATCAACGCTGACCTGGTAACGACAACCAAGCCAATGAATATCAGCGGAGGAAACAACTACGGTACCTACATTGGTTTCGGGTTCCCGTTGAAGAAGACCAAGGCGACATTTGGGGTGAATACAGGTATTAATTTCAGTAATAACCTGACTTATATTAATAACATCAAAAACGAAACGAGTACCGACGGCTACAACTTTGGAGCACGACTGGATTTGACGCCAAGCGATGTGTTTACACTTTATACCAATGCAAACTGGAATATCAGTGAAACAAAGTACTCAATTAACACGAATCAGAACCAGAAGATCCTCAATGCGAATTACAATGCCGACATGAATGTCAAGATGCCGAAAGAGATCTATTTCAACGGCCGCCTCAATTACCGGACTTATAAAAACGATCAGTTCGGTTTCAACCAGCAGGTACCTATTTTGACGCTTTCGGTTTACAAATTGATCTTGAAAAACAAAAAAGGGGAAATCCGTCTCACTGCTAACGACGTGTTTAAAAGAAACCTGGGCATCAGTCAGAATGCTAATCAGAACTACTATTCTGAGCGCCGCGTAGCGACATTATCGCGGTATTTCATGCTGAGCTTTACCTACAACATGAGGGGCATGTCGGCTTCCGTAAAACGCAGTGGATTCTATTAATCAGTTATAAACCAAGTCATGAGAACAATCAGAATATGGATATTCATGATGGCGCTTACCTCAGCGCCATTATTTGCGCAAAACCTGGAAGGCGAGATTACCTACGAGAGGGTGTATTACTGGACAAAAATCAACTCCCGCCTGAGCTTTCTGAGTAATGAAGAAAAAGACCGCATGAAGCAAACCTGGGGCAAGAGGGACGAGTATAAGCAAAAAATGACCCTGTATTTCAATGAAAAACAGAGCTTCTATGGTTATCCGAAAGTGATTGAGAATGAGGAGGGCTGGTCGTGGTCCGAGGCGGATTACAAGATTTACCGGAATTTTGAGAAAGAGACCAGGACTGATATCATTGGAATGCTGGGCAAGACCTATGTGATAGAGGACTCACTCAAAGCGCCGAGCTGGAAAGTAATGAACAAGATCAAGGAAGTGGCGGGGCGTATGTGTATGATGGCCGTAACGGAGGATACGATCAAAAACCAGAAGATCACAGCATGGTTCGCCAATGATCTGCCGGTATCGGGCGGGCCGGAAATGTACACCGGCTTACCAGGTATGATTCTCGAACTGGACATTAATGACGGAGATATTATTATCAGCGCCATTGATATTAAGATGAAACCGGTTGCGGCAGAGGATATTAATCTTCCGAAAAAGATCAAAGGACGTAAGATTAACAATAAACAGTATCAGGATATTGTGTCCGTACACATTCGTGACAGCATCAAGGCACGCAGGAACCCGTTCTGGTCGATGCCTTATTAGGTAAAATACTATATTACATTGCGAAAAAGGGAAAGTGTCGCTACGACATTGTTCCCTTTTTTTGTACTTTCGCGTTTTGAAAGCACCCCGGGCGGCGACTTTTAATGTCTGTGGCTCGATTATTGATAGCGATCAGTGTAGTTACCAAATGTTTTACTTAACAGTGTTTATCTATTTTTAACAACCCTAGACGATTATGAAACAAACGCTTTTAGCCGTTGCTATGCTCTTTGTACTGGGCTCATGTGCCAGCAAGAAAAAATTGCTTTCCGCACAGAAGCAAGCCAATGAGATCCAAATCCAACTGGACAAAGCAAGAGCCGACCTGAATGATTGTGACAGCAGAACTGCTAGCTTGAATAATGATTTGAAGGCCAAAAATGACGAACTGACCAGCAAAAATGCAAAAATGAAAGAGCTGGAAGAACAGGTTGAATTCCTTAAAAAGAACAACAACAACCTTCTTGACCGTATGTCCGATCTTTCGGTAATCTCGAAAGAAGGTTCGGAAAGCATCAAGAAGTCACTCGCGATGATGGACCAGCAAGGTGCCCAGATCCGCGACCTGAACAAGAGCATCCAGCACAAAGATTCTTTGAACATGGCGCTGGTACTGAACCTGAAACGTTCATTGGCTGATGTAAGCGATGAAGACGTTCAGATCGAAGTGAAAAAAGGTGTGGTTTACGTTTCTCTTTCCGACAAGATGCTTTTCCGTTCGGGAAGCTCTGTTATCAACTCCGCAGCTGATAACGTGTTGGGTAAAGTGGCGAAAATCCTGAACGACTACAAAGAAATCGAAATTCTGATCGAAGGTCACACGGATAATGTACCTATCTCAACTGATAAAGTAGCGGATAACTGGGATCTTTCAGTACTGCGCGCAACGGCTGTTGCACGTACGCTGCAAAAGAAATACGGTGTTGAGCCGGTTCGTATGATCGCTGGTGGCCGTGGAGAATATCTCCCCAAAGTGGCTAACGATTCAGCGCCTAACCGCAGCCTGAACCGTCGTACGGAAATCATCATTACGCCGAAATTGGATCAGTTCTTCAACCTTTACACACCAAATGCTGGTAAATAAGGTAAACTGAGAAATTTTTCAGATGAGAGGGCCCGTCGGTAGCAAGACGGGCCCTTTTTCTTTTTATTGCAGGAACAATTTTCATAATATACACCGACATGACAGGAACTGTACCTACCAGAGTAACCATTGAGGCGGCGCACGCGCTCGTCAAACCCTATATTCATCACACACCTGTTTTTACTTCTCAATTCCTTAATGAGCTGTCGGGCGCAGAGTTGTACTTCAAATGCGAAAACCTGCAAAAGATCGGTGCGTTCAAAGCCAGAGGTGGGTTGAATGCGGTACTTTCTTTATCGGCGGAGCAGCTCGCGAATGGCGTCGTTACGCATTCGTCGGGTAACCATGCGCAGGCGATGGCGTTTTCGGCGCAGAAGGTAGGGGCCAAGTGTTATATCGTAATGCCCGACAATTCCCCGAAAGTAAAGATAGCTGCGGTGGAAGGTTACGGAGCAACCATTACATTTTGTAAAAACACGCCCGAAGACCGGCAGCGGACTGTCGATGAGATTGTTGCAAGGACGGGAGCCACTTTTATACACCCATTTAATAACTACGAGGTGATCACCGGGCAGGCTACTGCCGCCAAGGAGCTGATCGAAGATGTAGCCGTAACGCTGGATGCGATCATCGCGCCGGTGGGAGGAGGGGGCTTGCTAAGCGGGACCGCGCTGTCGGCCAAATACTTTTCCCCGCACACGAAGGTGTATGCGGGCGAGCCCGAAGGCGCGGCGGATGCCGTACTGTCTTTCAGAAGCGACAAAATCGAAAAGGCGCCCTACGTGAATACCATTGCGGACGGCCTGCTCACATACCTGGGCGACAAAACTTTCCCGATCATCAAGGCAGAGGTGACGGATATTTTGACGGTTTCCGACGAGGAGATCGTCCAGGCAATGCGGTATTTGTGGGAGCGGATGAAAATCGTGGTGGAACCTTCCGGGGCGGTGTCTACTGCCGCTGTTTTGAAAAATAAGGCCGTTTTTGAAGGTAAAAAGGTGGGTATCATTATTTCCGGCGGCAATGTCGACCTGGGTAAACTGCCGTTTTGAAATGAATAAATAATTGCCCCGATATGCGTATCCCGGGGTAGTGCCGTTATAGTAGGAAATTTAGGATGCGTGTTTATATTTGAAAATTGTTTACTCTTAAAATTGAAGTATGAAAAAGCTGATTTTTTGCTGTCTGGTACTACTAATGGGCGCTTGCAAGGACGACAAGAAAGACCCTGAACCGGAAACGGATTATGCAACAAGCTTTGTAGGAGTTTATGAAACCACCACCGTGGAGGGAGGGATCACCAGTAATTATAAATGGGACATCACCACCGAAGCGAAAAACCAGTTGAACATCAAATACACGAAAGCAACGAAGGTAACAGTATCGGGTACTACCATTAACCTTACCCAGGAATATCCATTGGTAGCTGTGAAAACCACTGCACAGGACAATTTCGAGGTGAATGAGAAAGTAAACGTGACCCAAAGCACGGGCGAGGCCCTGAGCGTTCGGCTGAGCGGTCTCGGCAGCCGGATCGTGAATGGGAGCGGGGTGTCGCAGATTAACATTACCCTGAAATCGTCGGAGGCCAGCAGCGGAGCGCCCAACGAGGAAGTTTACCTGGAATTCAAAAAGAAATAGTGCATTTTCAATGCAGCAAAAAGGCGGATGAGATCACTCACCCGCCTTTATTTTTGAGAGGCATTTCGACTTGATATTATAAGGATACTTCTTTAAAGTGCATTTGAAACTTGTCGAACAGGACAATCACCGGGAACGTAATGCCTACGACGAGGCAGGTGACGACAAAGGCCATTAGCCAGATAATGAAGAGGGTCAACTTTGCAACAACGATCATACCGTAAACGATTTTTTTTAAAAAGATCGCTTTGTTCCGGCAATGGTTGTAAGGCTTCGCGGGTATTTTTCGAGCGGCAAACTACCGCCCGCAAATGCCGGTGAAGTCGCAAAATTTGCAGGTCGTGAGGTCGTCGGTTTTGCGGAAGGGGACGTCCGGATCGAGCATCACATTGAGGATATCCGTCAATATCACCTCCGATTTTTCGATGAATTCCTGCGGCGCCAGCTGCTCGGTAATTTCCAGCGGATTGGCAATGAGGTTTTTCGGGTCACGGAATGAATAGAAGCCCGATTTAACAGCGTACTCGCCGAAATTGTAGGTCGTACCACGCAATTTCAGGCCGTTTTCTTCTTTCATCCGGCGGTACATCAGGTATTCATAAATCCAGAGCTGGCGCACGTAACCCATTTTGCGATCGGGATCGACGCGGATCACTTCTTCGCGGCCTGCCGGATCGGCGAGTTTTTGCTTGCCCGTCAGTTCCACGCTGCCGGTTTTGTAATCCATCACATACAACGTACCGTCTTCCGCAAGCTCAATGCGGTCGATCTTCCCACCTACGCGCACGGGCGTGTATGCGCCTTGCAGCACGAGCTGTATGCGCGTGTGCAGCGGTTGCTCGGCTGCGAGGATTTTCCGGCGAGGCTTTTGTGCCATATGATGGCGAAGGAAGGTCAGGATCTGCTGCTCGCCGATCTGATAGTAAATGCGGTTGAGGCCCAAATCGGTTACGTAACCTTTAAAAAGCCGGTCGAATTCCTCACGGAGCACGGTCGCGATCTGTTCTTCCGTCGGGTCGTTGTCGAGCAGAAAAAATTCATGGTCGAGACGTTCGAGTGACGCGTGCAGCCATGTACCGATTTTGTCCATCCCGAGCTCTTCTTCGACCTCCTCTTTCTCTTTTACTCCGGCAATGTGTTTGAGATAAAACTGCATGGAGCAGCGGATAAACTCATTGAGGTGTGTAGGGTAAATGCCTTTGCCGTCGAGGTACACCCGGATGGCGGCTACCAAGGCATCGTCCTTATGTACAACTTCTTCGAGTTCCTGCTGCTGCTTGGCTTCGAAAACGACGGTCTTGTTTTCAATGCGGATCAGCGGGTTGTATTCTGCCAGTTCGTATTCGATTTGCCTTAGAAACCGGCTTTTTTCGCCCCCGCCCGGCGCGTCGTTGGTGCTGGTGTATAAAATATGTACTTCCGAAGCCCGTTGCAGCAAACGATAGAAATGGTAGGACATCACGGCTTCCTGATGCTGGTGCGTCGGCAGCCCCACAGCCTGCGCTGCGTCGAACGGGATCAGCGAGTTCTGCCGCTTCGCCTGGGGGATAATGCCTTCGTTGACGGACAATATAATGATCCGTTCGAAGTCCAGCGCGCGGGTTTCGAGCATCCCCATGATTTGCAGGTTGCTGATCGGTTCGCCGCTGAAAGGAATGCGCGTTTGCCGGATCAGTTCGAACATAAACGATTTGAGCGTCCGCAACGTGATCAGCTCCGCCCGTTCTTCGATCGTCTGCTCGAATTGTTTGAGTAGTGAATAAAAAAGGTAGAGGTATTCGGTTTCCAGCGCATTCTTGTAATCCTTGTAAACCTCGCGCAAGAGCTCAATGAGCTGGTAAAACGAGCGGATCACTTGCTGTGCATTGTTTTTCTGCCAATGCGTGAAAAGGATTTGGAATAATGGATTACTATCTCCCAACGCGACGAGTTCTTCCGAGCTGAGGAACACCTGGTTGGTTTCGGTGATTTCGCGGAGCGTTCGCTGGATGATTGTCTGCCCGTCTTCGAGCGGCGTGAGCGCTACGTGCTCGTAATGCCGTATGAAGGGGTGGTTCAGGATTTTATCGACGGATTTGTGCCCGAATTTCGGAACACGGATCATTTTACCACTCTTGGTCCGGAACTCCACCACGTTTTGCTGTAATTCAAAAATGCCGTCCACCAACGTGTAAAGCAGCGAATTGCGCATCGAAAGGCCCATCGTAACGTTCAGGTCGCGCACGTCCTGGTCCAGCGAATACAGCATCGGGAGGAGCAGGTTCTCGTCGGCGAGGACAATGGCGGTCGGGATAGGAGCGTCGTCCGGATCGAAGCGCTTCATTTGCTGGTAAAGCTCCCCCGCGACTTTCGTTTGCAGGGTTGCATTGGGCACGCCGTAAATGGTAATGTGCTTTTCGGTAGAAAGCAGGTCGTCGCCGGTCCAGTTCCATTCGCCGAACTCCTTGCTTCGCTGGTACTCGCGGAGGCTCTTGCCGGCTTCTACCACAGTATTCTCCGACATATAATACCGGTCCGAATCCCACAGCACCTCGGCCTTTTTAGCCTTGATCAATGCAGTAACGATAGTCTGTTCCGAGGTGGTGAATGCATTGAAAGCCGCAAAATAGATCCGTTCGTCTTCCGGGCGTGCTTCCGTGAGGCCGCCAATGTCCTCGGCCAGCTCGCGGTAGGCCATTCCGCGGTAGGCCTTTCCTTTGGCGATCAGCCGCTGCCTGAACGACCGGTATACCTTATTAATATGCTCGAAAAGGGAGAAGTATTGTCTCGAACCGCCTTCTCCTTGCAGCGATTTCCCTTCCGGGAGGCTTTCCTGCCAGCGCGCGAGCGCGTGCGCCTCCGAGAGGTATTCAAAAAGGAAATCTGTTTTGACGAGGTACTGGTCAATTTTGTCGAGATCGCTCAGCAATACCGAAGCCCAGCCCATAAAGCGGTCGAACTGTACATCCGGGTCTATTTCCCGGAATGTTTCGTACAAATCGAAGAGCAGGTGTACCGGGTCCTCGATTTCCAGGCTGCAAATGCTTTCCACAAAGTCGTCGATGGCCATAATGTCGGGGCTCATCATTGCCTCGCTGGTTTCGCTTGCCAGCTCTTGCATGAGGAAAAACGCGGCCCTCCGCGTCGGAACCACTATTTGCACGTGGTCGAGCGAGGTATGGTTGGCCAGGATCCGTTTGGCGACGAGGTTCAGGAATGATGGCATCGGGAATGCGGATGTAAATGTCAGTGAATGCGGTCGCCGCGAGGTGACAGCGATAGCATGATCTCGGCTTCGGCGTGCAGGAGTTCTTTCCAGCGCGCCCTTACCTTCTCTGCCGGGACGTAAGTTTCGGCGAGTTCAAGAAATGTGCGGTAATGCCCGGCTTCGGAGATCATCAGTTCACGGTAGAACTTTTGCAGCGATTCGTCTTCCAGGTTTTCCGAAAGCAGCTTGAAACGCTCGCAGCTCCGTGCCTCGATCAACCCGCAAATGAGCAGTCTGTCGAGGAACATTTTGTTAGCGTCGCCTTTGGTGACAAGTTGCATGAGCTGGTTCACGTACTCGTCCTTGCGTTGCCGGCCGAGCGGGATATTTCTTTTCTTCAATTCCTTCAAAACCCTCTGGAAATGCCCCCATTCTTCGGCAACGATGGGCGTGAGTGTTTCCACGAGCAGCGCTTTGTCGGGATAATGCACGATGAGCGAAATGCAGCTGGAAGCAGCTTTTTGCTCACAATAGGCGTGATCTATCAAAACATCGCCGATCTGCATGGAAGCAATGTCGGTCCAGCGGGGATCGGTCGGAAGTTCCAGTCCGAGCGTTGTAAGTGATGTAGCCATATTGGTCAAAAGTTTGTTCAGCTAGTCGAACATCGGCCAATTGATCCCGAATGAAAATGACCTTGCCAGACCCAGGTAATTGGGGGTAATGTAATACCCTTTCGGAAAAAGGCCGAAGTTGCCGCCCTGGTTAAGATAAGACATTTTAAAGAATAACCTTACCCGTTTGATCCGCACATTGGCAAAGCCGTCGACTACCGCATTGCCGGCTAGTCGCGTACTGTCTTGTAAATGAAATTGTTGTGTGATAGGCATGTACGCATCGGCCATGTAAGACGAGCGGTAGCGCGCCGCGAGGCCTAGTTGGATGAAAAGCACTTTGGCATACACAAAATCAAAAGTGACCTCGCCGCTCGCGAAGAACGTCGGAATGCGCATCACGTCCTTATTATCGTTCAGCGTGAGGTAACCCATGGTCGTGAAATTCCAGCGGTTGAGGTGAATACCCGAATTGAAGCCCAGGCGCAGCAACCTGAAACCGGCATTAAGTTGCCGGGGCACCGCCGCTGTATCGTAATAAATGTAGTCGTTGATTTGATGTATCTGTGCTTCCGGCACGAACTCGATCTTCTTCGTTTTCAATACGAGCGATGCGAAAATCGTCTGGACCTTGGTAGGATCAAAGTTGTTACGCCAGTCGAAATGGTTGTTCAGATAGCGCTGTACCAGCAGGTCGGGGGCGGTTTGAATGCTCTGGAACCCGGCTTTTCCCCAGCGGGTATTCAGTTCGCCTTTGAGGCGGTATTCCACATTTTTGGCGAGGTTGAGGTCGGCCTCGGCCGTCAGGTACTGCACCGAATCTTTCAGGTAATAACCCAGCCACGCGCCGATAATGTTGTCGAATTTAAGCCCCGTGCGGTAAGTCGCATAAGGATCGCCCGTTTCGTTTTTCGACTGTGCCCCGCCGCGCATTCCGTAAAACCGTTGCCGCACATAAGCCCGGTAATTGAACCCTTCGTAAAAGCCTTTGATCCCGACTTTGTTGTCCAACAGTTTGTAGTAAATATCCTGACGCGTTTGCTCGGTACTGAATTTAGCGTCGGGATAAATCCCTTTTTCAAGTCCCCGGTCTATTTGCAGGTCGGTATAATGGTCGATGGTACTCTGCAAATCGGCCTGTTGGAAAACCTGGAACCCATTGAGCAGCCGGTATTGCTGGTACACATGGAAAACATGGCGCCGCTCCCAGGAATTGGCATTATCGCTGATTTTGGCCGCACCATCATAAGAATATTTGTCAACCACACCCGCCTCGTCCACATTCGGTATCACGCCGCCCTGTTCCGCCACCTTCATGTTCAAATGTCGGTAATGCGCCAGGATGAGGTATTTTTTGTTTTTGGAAAAGAAGCTGGTATGTGCCAGAAAAGTCCAGTTCTTGCCGAGCAATGCGGCAGAGGAAATGGAATTGGCAAAGCCGTATATTTTGTTGGAAGTCAGGCGTGTAGCCCGCATCCCGAAGTTGAACCGCGAATGCACGTTCTGGGTATAGGCGAACGTTCCGAGCGAGGTCTTCTTGGGCCCCGACATAAAATCCAGCTCGGTATGCTGCGATTTGGTGTCCACATAAGCCACGTCTTCCTGCTTGATCGCATAGGCGTCGTACACACGAAGGCCCAGCTGCGCGCCGATGTCCTCGCGCGGCTGGAAAAACAGGTTGCGTGTGGCCGTTACGTTGTTACCAAGGTCGACGAGCTTGCCCCACGCCTTGTCCATCGGCATCCACCGGTGGAAATTGGTCATACCCGTATCCACGCGGTACCGGACCGAGTCGCGGTTGTTGAGAATGTCGTGTTCGTAAAAATGCAGGGTCGAATGCGGGCCGTAGACGTTTTTGGTACTATCGTCGAGAATGGATTGTCCTCCGCCCCCGCGCGAGCCGCCACCCCCTCCGCCACCGCTCGGCATCCGGATATTGCCCGGAAGCTTCACCTGGCCGCTGGCTGTCGGGATGGTTAGGATGAAGCTGCATAAAACACACAGGAAGCTATATAAAACAATTCTCATAGAGGGAAACTCGTTCTGCCGTTGCTAAAACCGGTCGGTGGTCTGTGATGTGACCCATTGTGCAAAAGCCTGTTCGTCGTCCCCGAAATCCACGGAAACCGGAACGTACGCAAAGCGTGCTGCGCAGCCTTTTGCAACAACCAACGGTTTTAATTTGACCATATCCTTTTCAGTCGTGACCACAAAAGTATCGTTTTTTAGGTTCTTAATCAGGTCTTCGACGTCACTTGGCGTGTAATTGTGATGATCCGGAAAAACCTTTTGATCTGTAACGCTGAACCGGGTGGTCAAATATGCGGCGAATGGCTGCGGATTTGCGATTCCGGCCACCATTTTAACATTCTTTAACTCAACAGCCCCGCCTTCATACGACTGTGGGACATCGTAGCGGGTGGTAGCAAAGAAAACCGGCACGCCTGGCCGGGTATAGCGGCGGATATTTTCCATAATATACTCTTTTTCCGAAACCGGGAGGTTGGCCGGGCATTTGGTGACAATCACGGCATCGGCGCGCCGTGCGCCATGCCGCCGTTCGCGCAGCCGTCCGGCAGGGAAGGGGTGGTCCTCGTAAAAGGGCCGGTTGTAGTCGTTGAGCAGGATGTTGACGTCCCGTTGAATGGCACGGTGCTGGAATGCGTCATCGAGCAGCAGCAATTTGTTTTTGGGATAAAAGTTAAGGATCCTTTCTGCCCCCTCGACCCGTTTTTCACAAACAGCCACAACCACCTCATTTTGAAATTTGCTGTAAAACTGAAATGGTTCATCGCCGATTGTATCAGCGGAAGAGGAGTTGTCTGCGAGGTGGAAGCCTTTGGTTAGCCTGCCGTACCCGCGGCTCAATATGGCAGTGGGGGCTTTCGGAGCAAAGTGCCGTGCGAGGTATTCAATGACTGGCGTTTTACCGGTTCCGCCGACAGTAAGATTGCCTACCACGATGACTTTTTGTAGTACTTTTTCGGAACGTAAAATGCCCTTGTCGAACAGGAAGTTACGTACATCTGTGACGGCGCCGTAGATCCACGAGAGGGGCAGCAGTGCATTTTTTATCCAGGGCAGCTCTTTCATCCTGGTGCATAATTACGTAAATTTTGTCTAATATTGTGCCCCTTTTAAAATCTGACACCGCAAAATCATGCCGTTAAAAATTGTGTATAAGCCACATACGCTTCATTTTCGCAAAGAAGCGGGCACCTCTCGCGGGGTACTTACACAAAAGACATCCTGGATCGTCGTCATTACCGACTCCGAAAAACCCGGGGTGGCCGGTTATGGCGAATGCGGACCGTTACCCGGCCTGAGTGTCGACGATATCCCGGACTTTGAGGCGCAGCTTGCGGACGTATGCAGCATCTTCAATGAGCTCGACCTGGATGTATTTCCATTCAACCTTAGCATTATCCTCGAACAGCTGATTCCCGAAAACCTGCCCTCCATTCGTGCGGGTATTGAAATGGCCCTGCTGGACATTATGAACGGCGGGCAGCGGATGTTGTTCAAGAATGGTTTTTCCGGAAACGACGAGGGCATTCTGATGAACGGGCTGATCTGGATGGGTTCGTATGAAAACATGCTCACGCAGGTAGAGGAAAAGCTCTCGCAAGGTTTTACTACCCTTAAAATGAAGGTGGGCGCGATTGACTTCGAGCAGGAATGCCGGATTCTGGAAGCTGTTCGCCAACGATTTGATAAAAACACGATTACGCTGCGCGTCGATGCGAACGGGGCATTTACAGCACAGAATGCAAAAGAGCGACTTGAAAGACTGAGTGAATTCGACTTGCATTCGATTGAGCAACCTGTGAAGGCAGGCCAGCACGAGCTGATGGCCGACCTCTGCGCGTCGTCGCCGGTGCCGGTTGCGTTGGACGAAGAGCTGATCGGCGTTCCCAACTACCGCGACAAGTTTGCGCTGCTGAAAAAGCTGGCGCCACCTTTTGTTATCCTTAAACCTACATTGCTCGGCGGCTTCACGGCTACCAGCGAATGGATCGAAATCGCAAACCGACTGCATATCGGCTGGTGGATCACCTCCGCATTGGAATCCAACATTGGCCTTAACGCCATTGCGCAATACACCGCATCATTCAACAATCCGCTACCGCAGGGACTGGGTACCGGCCAGCTCTATACCAACAACTTCGATTCCCCGCTGACGGTCGAAAACGGTCATTTGTATTATCGCAAAGAGATAGCCTGGCAGCTACCAGGCCACGCCCTTGCGGAGCCAGTTTAAGGTTTCCGCTTCCGCAGTTCCCGGCTCCGGTATGAAATTGTATTCCCAGTTGGCCTGAGGCGGCAAACTCATCAGGATCGATTCCGTACGGCCATTGGTTTCCAGCCCGAACTTCGTGCCACGGTCCCACACCAGGTTGAACTCCACGTAACGCCCGCGGCGCAGGTACTGCCACTGTTTTTGTGCTTCGGTAAATGGCTTGTTTGCATATTTCTGCATTAATGCTGTGTAAATAGGGGCAAAATTCTCGCCTACCTCTTTTACAAACTCAAAAAGCTCTGTTTTGGACAAACCCTGACCGTTACCCGGTTCATCGGGTTTGAGGTAGTCGAAGAAAATGCCTCCTACGCCACGTGTTTCATTGCGGTGCTGGATGAAGAAATAGTCGTCGGCCCAGGTTTTGAACTTGGGGTAAAACGCAGGGTGATGCTTGTCGCAGGCGGCTTTCAACGTCTGGTGAAATGCGCGGGCGTCTTCTTCCACCACATAATGCGGTGTGAGGTCGATACCGCCACCGAACCAGCAGGTACCATTGTCGAGTTCGAAATAGCGTACATTCATGTGTATGATAGGCACGTGCGGGTTACGCGGGTGCATTACGATGGACACGCCCGTAGCCGTGAATTGAGGGTTTGCGTCCTCGGGCAGGTTCATCTGCGCGCGCAGCCTGGGATGTACCTCACCTCTTACGCTCGAAAAATTAACCCCACCCTTTTCGATCACCGCACCGTTCTGAATCAGTCGCGTACGGCCGCCACCGCCGGAATGGTGCTGCCATAGGTCTTCATGAAATTGTGCGCCCCCATCGGTCGTTGCGATGGCCGTGCAAATGCGGTCTTGTAAATCCTTGAAAAACGATTCTATATCTTCCACTTTCATAGTAGGTAGTCAATGCTGCGAGCGGCAAAAGTACGACGTTTCCCCTATGTGGTGCACGATTATTTCCCCTTTTTGGGCGCTTCTTTCGGGGTGAACCAGCCTATACGCGTGATGATGACCCTGTTGTTAACGCGTTCATCATACGTTTTATCGAAATAGTCGTTGGTAAGAATATCGAGCTGATATTTGTAGCCTCTGCCTTTCAATGCCGCGCCATAGAGTTTACTTAAATCATATTCGGCAATGTCTGAATACTTGTATTTGTTCAACTGCGAGTTTGGTACATGCTTGTTATTCAGCCATATTCCAAAAAGATCCATCCTTTTCCAGTTTTCGAACATTTCGGGCGTTGGCGCTTTTTTGACCGGAATATCCATTCTGAACACCGAGATTTCTTTTGCTTTGATCTGTGCTTTTTGTGCATCGCTCATTCGTTCGTAGACAGCGTAAAGCCGGTTTTCTTCGGGAGGGCTCAGTTCAATGTGAAAGTCAGTACGGCCTTTTCGATTTTTAACAGCCCTAGTGTTTTTCCCGATTGTAGCGAAGAAGTCTTGCATTTCCGCTTCTGAAACTCCGTCGTGTGCGGTTTCAACTTTTCGATCCGGTGAAAATGCCTTTCCGGAATCAGGTTGCTGCGAATAAGTCTTCTCCGACAGCGCCAATGCAAGCACCGGCAGCAGCAATGCAATAAACACCTTTTTGGCAAACTGAATGCGGCGGTTAATGTTCGTGGTCATCATGGCTAATCGTTTTTTGGTGACAGGATAATTGAAAGAACTGGCAAGAACGGTTCCGTGCTGAGCGAGAAGGGAATCGAGTAGCATGAGCTGGTATTCTTTTACGCCCGTCGGGCCGGCCAGAACGGCGTCGTCGGCGAGATATTCGTGGTTCAGCCGAATGGCCCGGCGATAGAGAAGCAGCAGCGGATTGAACCACCATAATGCGATCAGCAATTCCGTGAAGAGAATATCCAGCGAATGCATTTGCCTTGCATGGGCAAGTTCGTGCGTGAGGATTTCTTTTGGAACAGACTGGTTTTCAAATGCTTCTTGAGGTATGAAAATGAATTTGAAAAAGCTGTAAACAGGCGTGTCGCCCTGCGTGAGTACGAGTTGCGCGGTTTCAAAAGGAACGACCCGCCGCCCCGATTTGGATCTGAGAATAACCAGCATTTGGAAACCCGTTCGCATGAGTAATACGGCGGCAACCAACCCGTAAAGCAGCCAGGAAAGGTAAGCGGGCAGCGCGGCGCGCTCTTGGGCAGTAGCTCTCTGCACCGCATTATCCGCCATGGTACCCACAATGTTATGGTTTACCGGGTTATCAATAATTGCTTGGCTGGCGGTTTGTGAAGGCATTTCAATGGTCACCAGCGGGACGAGTAATGAAAATGCCATCGCCGCGAGCAGGTAAAACCGGTTGAATTGCAGCATTTTCTCCCTTTTCAGAATGAAATGGTACACCGCGAACAAGAGCCCGGAGCAAATAATGGATTTGATGAGATAGCTAACCATTTTGCTTGCGTTTGATTTCTTCGTCGATGATGTTCCTCAATTCTTCGAGCTCCTGCGTGCTCATGCTCGTGTCGCGCGCGAAAAAAGAACCGAACTGCGCCACCGAGTCGTTGAAGAAGTTTTTGATCATGCCACTCATTTGCTTGGAGAAATAATCCTTCTTCTCAACCAGCGGATGGTATTCGCGGGAGTTGCCATATAGGGTGTAGGCCACAAAACCTTTGTCCTGCATTCTTTTAAGCAGCGTCGCCACGGTCGTCGTGGCCGGTTTAGGATCGGGGAAACATTCGATCAGGTCCTTCATAAAGACCTTTTCTTTTTGCCAGATGTATTCCATGAGTTGTTCTTCGGCTTTGGTGAGTGACATGACGAGCGTGCTTTGTTCTACAAGAAGATATGTTGCTCTACAAATGTAGAATTAAAATTGAAAAATAAAAATGTCCGGTGCAACGATTCGCTTTATTTTTGTAACTGATAGTTTTGAATATCAACGTCCCCCTATGATCCGTACTATTTTACTGCTCCTTCTTTCCGTCAATTTGGTGTTTGCCCAGGAATTTACGTCCGTCGTCCGCGGGAGCGTGAAGGACGCTGACACCGGCCTGCCGTTGGCACAAGCGACCGTGCAGCTCGATGACCAGGGAAATGTAACGGACGAAGCAGGGCACTTCCGTTTTGAGGGGGTAAAGGTAGGACGGCACATTCTGACCATATCGTTTGTTGGTTACCAGACCCTCGTGATCCAGGAGATATTGCTCGAATCGGGGAAGGAAAACGTGCAGGAAGTGCGGCTCAGTGCCGCTGGGCGGCAGTTACAGGAAGCAACCGTGTCGGGGAGCAGGCCGCCGGCATTCAACAGTGTGCAGGCCATTACCGTCGAGCAGACCCTCCGCTATGCTGCCACCTACCTCGATCCCGCACGCGTGGCGACCTCCTTCGCCGGAGTAGCCGCTGCCAACGATCAGGCCAACGGGCTGGTAGTGCGCGGCAACTCACCGAACAGCATGCAATGGCGCCTCGAAGGCGTGGAGATCGTAAATCCGAATCACTTGTCGAATGCAGGCACGTTTAGTGATAGGCCGACGTCCACAGGGGGTGGGGTGAATATTTTGAGTACCCAACTCATGGGAACATCCTATTTTATGAGTGGACCTTTTCCAGCCCAGTATGGCAATGCGATGGCGGCTATTTTGGATATGTCGTTACGGAAAGGGAATAATGAAAAGAGCGAATTTACAGCACAGGCGGGGCTGATCGGGTTGGATATTGCTGCGGAAGGGCCGCTATCGAAGCGTAATAAAGGCTCCTACCTCGTCAATTACAGGTATTCATTTACCGGTTTGCTGGGGGCGATGGGTGTCAATTTCGGTGGTGAAGACATTCGTTTCCAGGATTTGTCGTGGAACGTGTCCATACCCACCAAAGGCAATGGGAATTTTACTTTTTTCGGCCTGGGTGGCGTAAGTAGCAACGATTTTAAGGCGGACGCCGATTCCCTGCAATGGGAAAATGACAAGGATGCCTACAACATTAAATACAAAAACAAAATGGGCGCATTGGGTGTCACGCTCACACAGCCCATCGGTACGCGCGGGACTTACCACGCCGCTTTCGCCATTTCGGGGCTGCATACCACGCGGTTGGCAACACCATTGTACCAGCAGTGGCAGCCTTATGGCGACATTGAAGGGAGCAGCAGGCTGACCAACAACAAGATCTCGGGCAATACCTCGTACGCCCACCGCATGAATCCAAACCATAGGCTGACGCTCGGCACATTCCTGCTGTTCCAGGAGGCAGAGCGGCCGACGCTGACGAATCAATCCCTGCACGTGTGGACAGTGCAGCCGTATGTAAACTGGGGCTGGAAAATCAGCGAATCGCTGTCGGTGGAGGTGGGCTTGCATTCGATGATCAGCAAAGTGCGGTCGGACCGGGCTGATATGCATGCTTCCGTGGAACCGCGCCTGGCACTCCGCTGGCAATCCTCGGCCGACACGAGGTGGAGCTTTTCGTATGGTATACACAGCCAGCTGCAAAGCGCGGATTTGTATACCGCTTATTATGGTGTGAGCGATAATTACAAAAATTTCCAACTGGCACCGTCGAAGGGACATTATTTTACATTGGGCTACCAGCGTAATTTCTCCAATGCCAGTATGCTGAAAATAGAGGCCTACCTGCAAAACCAGTACGACATTGCCGTTGGAACGGATCTGGAAAGGACATATTCGGCCGTTAATCTTGTGGAGCAGATCCCCAATATTTATTATGAAAACAAAGGCAAAGCCCGGAATTACGGCATTGAGGTAACTTATCAGAAACTTCTTACCAACCAGTTTTACCTTCTCGCCACCGGCTCGTTGTACAAAGCCACCTACGCCACCGCGGCTGGCCTGTGGAGCGGTACACGGTTCGACGGCCGCCACACGCTAAGCCTCACCGGCGGAAAAGAGATTAAAAGCGGTGCGCGCGGCATCTGGGGTTTCAATGCCAAAATCCTCTGGATCGGGGGCTTCAAAGAGCGCCCTATCGACGAAGAATATTCCAGAAAGCTGAATTACACCATTGAAAGTAGCGACAGTTACTCCGTCAAACTCCGCGACTACTTCCGGCCCGACCTACGCATTTACTGGAAAAAAAGCCACCGCAGCTACAACCGCACGCTGGCGCTGGATTTGCAGAACGTCTCGGGCACGCAAAATGAGGCTTACCATCGCTACGACGCATTTCAAAAGAAAGTGGTGGTACAG
Organism: Dyadobacter sp. BE31; assembly: GCF_031457695.1. Classification (NCBI taxonomy): domain Bacteria; kingdom Pseudomonadati; phylum Bacteroidota; class Cytophagia; order Cytophagales; family Spirosomataceae; genus Dyadobacter; species Dyadobacter sp. BE31. Next base: position 754 of record NZ_JAVDXA010000004.1, on the reverse strand, counting down.
AAACAGCTGGGGCTGATCCCTGTGCTCAGTTATAGATGGGAGTTTTAATGATTGAATGATTGAATGATTGAATGATTGAATATTTTTTTGGTCGAAGGTGGTGTTTATCAATGGTTTGTTTCTGATGATTCAGGAATTTTTGAACATGGCTGAACTTTCCGGATTTTTAATTTGTAAACTTATCTGCAATCAAACTTTGGCTTTGTCCGAGGCTGCACTACCAAATGGGGGTGACTGGTTTTGACAGCGGGCTGAGGGCTTGTGTGTAAGCATGTCGGGAGTTGAGAGTACCTCCCGTAAATAATATTCTCAAACAATAACTGGCGAATCTACTTACGCCATGGCTGCTTAATCCGGAGGATTAACCAAATGCCATCATCTCTCCACCTAACGTGCTGCCGGGTGGGTCCAGAGGTGTCGAACCGCAGCGCTGGTTGGTATATTGATGCGTAAAACCAACGAGACCCTTGCATCTAAGGCTATGACGCAGGTCCGCCGGGAACCTTGTCAGGCTCGAAAACCGAATCACGGATAAGCATGTAGAAGGCGCAGGTTTTCCCTGTTCTGGACCGGGGTTCGAATCCCCGCATCTCCACAATTAGACGTCTGTAACTCAAAGAGTTGCAGACGTTTTTTTGTTACCATAAAGATGTAAACACGGATCAGTCCGAAAACTTGGGGGGCGATAAAAAAGTAGTTGTTTTGCGATGAATCAATATTGAATGCATTGCAAGAGTCATATTTAGCCCTAGCC